>NZ_JANUFB010000005.1:0-439820 GCF_024809055.1 Citrobacter sp. JUb117 | reverse complement strand
AACACGCATGATTTTGGTACGAAGATGGACGGGGTGAGCGTGTATCAGGACGGGGCGCGCAATCTCGGAGAAATCAAAACCGGCGTGGAAGGCAAGCTGAACGACCACCTGAATCTGTGGGGTAACGTGGGCGTCCAGGTCGGTGACAAAGGCTACAGCGACTCATCTGCGATGGTAGGGGTGAAATACAGCTTCTAGGTCATAAAGTCATGGCAGGCCTCAGGAAGAGGCTTGCCATTGTTTCATACAGGTTTTGTCAGCCGGAGCCTGTCAAATTTCTGGCGGCAGTGAGGTTACTTTGCTGCCCGCCAACTGAACCTGAACGTCATGTTCAGCATCTGATAAATTGCGCAAACTTCAGAGGCATCAGCCCCGTTATCGTCGTGATTGTCGCGATCATCCGGGGCTTTTTGCTGTTATGGCGAGTCGTTACAGCCGGTATCTTTATGTCTGGCCCAGTCGACCATGCCCTGAAAGTCAACAATGACCACCGACTCATCCCCGACGACCCAGGCATCGTGCCCTGGAGGGATGCGTGACAGATCGCCGGGGCGGCAATCAAATTCACTGCCATCGTCCATTTTTACCCGCAGCACCCCGGCTACGTGGTATTGAAAATGCGGGGCTTCACAACTCTTTGTTCCCGCTATCGACTGGATCGATGTCGCCCATCGCCAGCCGGGCTCCAGCACCGCACGTCCGACGATGGCTCCGCTGATATTGAGAAGTTCCAGTCGTCCATTCGCAAACTCGCGAACCTCATCTGGTATATCGAATGATTTCACATCTGCTTTGTCCATTGCGCACCTCCTTAGCTTGATTACGCACATGGCCGCTCTTCAATTATATCAGCCTGGTTGTTTTTTGTTCGGTTTCACCATGGGGAATTCTGCAACAGGACCTACCCGTAGACCGGGTTTAAGCCGTGCCCGGATTAGCGTAAAATGTCCGCTTTCTGCCGCAACGCTACTGGCTAACTCAACCAAGTGAATTTTTGATGAAAAATAATCCGACGCTCTCCCTGATGTGTTTTCAGATGCTGGAATCTGGCGCGAGTCGCCGTACGGTGAAAAGGGCTCTGACATCCCGCCGTGTCAAGGGACGTCAGGCTGTGGTGCTGCTCTGCAAGCAAGAGATGGCGCTGCTGAGAAGCGGGAAATTGCGCGTGTCAGAAAACGGGTAATCCCAGCCCACACTTCACTTCCCTTACTGTTTTCTGCGTGACGTCGTGCGCCCGCTCGCTCCCTTTTTGCAATAGCGCCATCAACATGCCCTTATCCTGGATGTAGGTCGCACGGCGTTCTCGCATGGGGGCAATGAGTTCTTGTAAACACACCTCCAGCTCATTTTTACAGGTTTTATCCCCCAGCCTGCCTTGTTGATAGTTCGCTTTCATCTCCGCAACTTTTGCTTTGTTCGGGTGAAATGCGTCCAGATATGTGAACACTATATTGCCGTCTATCTGCCCCGGGTCGGTCACTTTTAAATGGTGAGGGTCGGTGTACATGGCGCTGACCGCGCGATGAATGGCCTCTTCGCTGGCAGAAAGGAGCAACGTATTGCCAAGTGATTTCGACATTTTGGCGTTGCCGTCGATACCCGGGAGGCGGCTGGTTTCGCTGAGCATTGCCTTACAATGCTGTAAAACGGGAGTCGGTAACAGGCTATTCATCTTATGTACAATTTCGTTAGTCTGCTCGAGCATCGGTAATTGATCGTCGCCGACGGGAACAACGTTGGCTTTGAAGGCCGTAATATCTGCCGCCTGGCTGATCGGGTAAACCAGGAAACCAACCGGCAAAGAGCGGGTGAACCCTTTTTGCATAATTTCATTTTTTACCGTTGGGTTACGCTCTACGCGCGCCACGGTAACAATGTTCATATAAAGCGCAGTCAGTTCAGCAAGCGCCGGTAGAGCAGACTGCAAGCAAATTGTCGTGAGTGAAGGATCAATCCCCGCGGCAAGATAATCGGCGAGCACTTCGGGGATGTTATTGCGGATCTTTTGCGGATTGCTGCCGTTATCGGTAAGCCCCTGAAGATCAGCGACCAGCACAAACTGTTGATACTCACGTTGCAGGGCAACACGCTGGCGTAGCGAGCCAACAAAGTGGCCGAGATGTAATGGGCCGGTTGGGCGATCGCCAGTAAGAATAATGGTTTTGTTGTTCATGTCAGACTCCTTAGTCATCAAACCGAAAGGGGTCTTTCAAATGCAAATAACCGCCTTTCGACGGTTATTTAAAATGGGGAAAACACATTCTGGCCGCCTTTAAGAAGGCTGCCACCACAGGTTGTTATTAACGCTGTTTACATCGTGTTTTGTATTCATTTAATGAACATATCATGGTGTGATGAAGAGGTAAAGCCATGCACGCTGCGAGCTGATTGGCGTGACAACCGTTGTTATCGCGCGTTCTCACGCAACTGTACTTTACCTGTCAGATACGTTGTGGCTTGACCACCAATATGGACACGATCGCCCACTAACTTGCAGCGTAAATCCCCGCCGCGCTCGGACACCTGGCGTGCCAGCATCTGTGTTTTGTTCAGTTTCTCAGCCCAGTATGGAATGAGCATGCTATGTGCCGAACCTGTGACAGGGTCTTCCGCAACGGCCTCGCCTGGGCAGAAGAAACGACTGACAAAATCGTATTCCCCATCGCCTGGCGCCGTAATGCAGACCATTTTTCCCAGCGGAAGCATGGCGTGAATATCCGGGCGTACTGCTGTAATCTGCTGCTGATTCTCCATAACGACCATGTAATCACGTGCCACGCGGACTTCTTTGTATTCCGTGATACCCAGCGTTTCCAATAGTAAAGGCGGCGGTATAACCGATTCGGTATTCCAGGCGGGGAAATCAAGCGTCAGCCATTCGCCACTGCGGGTCACGGTCAGCGGGCCAACAAATCGGGTTTCGAAGTGAATTGTGGTGTCCGGGTAGTCAAGATGTTCAAAGATGACGTGTGCAGCAGCCAGTGTGGCATGCCCGCATAAATTGATTTCACCCTGAGTGGTAAACCAACGTAGCTCAAAGCCGCTATCGGTGGTGACAAAGAAGGCGGTTTCTGACTGGTTATGTTGCTGAGACATTTTTAATAATATCTCATCGGGCAACCATTCTGTAAGAGGACACACTGCGGCGGCATTGCCACCAAAAGTGGTGTCGGTAAAGGCATCTATCATGTAAAAATCAATGTGCTTCATCGTATAGTCCTCTTGTTGTTCTCCGGTCATCTCACGCTCTACCATGCCATGACAACGTGCAATTTCGTATTGGTTTATGCTCTTGCAGGCAATAACATATCGTGATATGCCCGCGTTTAGCTCGCTTGCAGCATACCGAAGCTCACAATTCGTGACCGGCCCAACTCTTTGGCGCGATACAGGGCCACGTCAGCGGCGCGCAGCAGGTTGTCGCTTTGGGCGTGCTGTGGGTAGCTGGCAACGCCAATAGACACGTCGATATGGCTGATGTCCGACGTCCCAAAGCGCAGCGTAAGCGCATGCACACCGTTGTAGATATCCGTCGCCATGCGGTTAGCCTCTTCTTCACCCATGCCGCTGAGCAGGACCAAAAACTCTTCACCACCGTAGCGGAACGCCATCCCACTGTCGCGTATGGCGCGCTGAATAATCGCGGCAACGCCCTTGATAACGCCATCGCCCGCCTCGTGGCCGAACCGATCGTTGACATCTTTGAAGTGATCAATATCAATCATCAGGCAACTGATGGGTGTCTGATTATGTATCGCCTGGCCCATCTGGGTGCGCAAAGTGTCTTCCAGATGATGGCGATTGCGCAGACCTGTCAGCGGGTCGTAGAGTGCTTTTTCCAGTAACGCATCGCGCAGACGCTGATTAGCTAATGCCAGACCGAGCGCTTCTGCCATCAGTTCCAGATACGCGCGGGAAGGCGCGGTATCATCGCTGAGATTCTGAAATGAGAGCAGGCCGATAGCCTCACCTTGAGCAATCAACGGCACACACAGCGTGTGATCCTGACATGACTCTGGCAGATGGTAGCAGGCGATGTCCGGCTCGCCGTGGACCGGGGGATGACTCTGCCCGCGACGCACGGCCCAGCATTCGTCCGGGTGGAAGGCATCTGCTTTTCCCTGCGGAGAAAGCCACTCAGCGACGCAGCGCATCTGCCACGGTTCCCGGTCAAGAATGTAGAGGCGTCCGGCGACGCCGGGAGCAATATTCGGCGCGAACAGTTGTGCAACATTGATAACGTCAGCGAAGTTCTCACAGCCCTGTAAGCGCTGAGTCATCCGTGCCAACAGTTCGCGTATCGCCCAGTCGGCGTCACGCTCTTTCTCCAGCCGCTGCCGTACCAGGCCGTTCTCGCGAAAAATGCGGATGGCCTGTGCCATATCGCCGATTTCATCAATCTGGTTAAAGTTAGGTGTTTCAACCGCGTAATCCTGCGAGGCCAGTCGATGAACGACGTCGCTCAGTCGCACGACGGGGCGCAGCACCCGACGTTTTAAAATAAAGCCGAGGACAAACAAAAACAGTAGTGCCGTCAGTCCGACCATCACTTCGGACAGCGTGCGCAGTGTACGGGACGTCTGCGTGGCGTCCTCAATGGCGTTGCGGGCGCGGCTGTCGAGCATCTGGCGGAAATGGTCTATTTTATCCTGCGTCCGTTCGAGCTCCTGCTCATAGGATTTACCGAAGAGCAGGGCGATAGCCTGCGCCTGCTCTCCGCGCGCGACGCTTTCGATCGCCGTCTGTTGTTCGTTCTGTAGCGTATCAACAATTTGCAATCCCTCGTGCAGGAGCGCCAATTCTTCCCCTGATGCACCGGTATCCTTCAGTTTCGTCAATCGGTGCTCAACGGCTTTTAGCGAGGTCTCTTTCTGTTGGTAAGCTTGCAACGCATCAGGATCTTTACTGACCACATACAGGCGCGCCAGATCGGACAGTGACCAGGCGTCAATTTCAACTTCTTCGGTCAGCTGATCGAATATATACCGCTGTTCTACCGCCTGTCGTTCGGTGTTATCGGCGCTTGACGCCATTAGCATGACCACGCCGGAGGCGAGGGTCAGGCATACCGTCGCACTGTAGGCCCAGTTGGTGATTGTGGCTATTCGCACCTGTTTATTCCTTTTGCGACGAGTAATGAATGTGCATGATTGAAATTATAGAAAACGTATGATTTTGCGTGACAATAAAAAGGCGACCCCGTGGTCGCCCTTTGTTATCGTCATACCGTTATAAATCTGGAGGATTTTTTCCTTCTTCCATAAAGTCTTTATCGATCTCCTCCACGTTGCCCTCGTGATCGCGCCCGGATAACAGATTCCAGCAGGCAAGGAACAGTGCCGCGATCAACGGGCCAATGACAAACCCGTTGATACCGTAAATCTCCATCCCGCCGAGGGTGGAAATCAAAATTAGATAATCGGGCATCTTGGTGTCTTTGCCCACCAGTAATGGGCGCAAAATATTGTCTACCAGCCCGACGATAATGACGAAGAATCCGACGATAAACAGTCCTTGCCACAACTGCTGCGTGGCAAAGAGGAAAATTGCCGCGGGTACCCAGACAATGGCTGAACCCACCGCAGGCACCAGTGAGAGAAACGCCATCAATGCGCCCCACAGAACGCTGCCGTCGATGTCCACAATGGCAAAAGCAATGCCACCGAGTGTGCCCTGAACCACCGCGACCACCGCTGTGCCTTTTACCGTGGCGCGGGTGACACCGACAAATTTGGCAAACAGGTGCTGTTTAGCGAAATCGGTCAGCGGTAAAGAATCCAGAATCTGACGCACCAGGTACGGCCCGTCCTTGAGCAGGAAAAACAGCAGATACAGCATGATGCCAAAGCTGATGGCAAAGCCGAATGTCCCTTTGCCAATCAGGAATGCACTGCCGGCGAGGTACTGCCCGCCCTGTAATGCAACATCGGAGAGCTTTTGCTGAATTTGTGCCACGTTATCCAGATGGTGGTCCGCAAGGAATCCTCTGGCCCAGTCAGGGAGATACGACAGGATCGCGGTGACGACTTCCGGGAACTGCGTGTTGTTCTGTTGCAGCTTGCTGTACACCACGTTCAGTTCGATAGCCAGTGATGACAGGATCACCATCAGGGGAATAAAGACAATCAGGCAGATAATGCCAATGGTGATAAGCGACGCCAGCCCGTTGCGATCGCCCAGCGTGCTGCGCAGTTTGTTTTTCACCGGATTAAAAATAGTGGTTAATATTGCGGCCCACAGAATGGCGGAAAAGTAAGGGGACAGCACATCAAAGAACGCCCACGTCACCAGGGCGAGAATGAAAATGAAAAAACCTTTGGTCAGTCCGTTAAAACGCATTAGTGGATCCTGTAAATAAGAAGCAGTCCCGACTATAGAACTGTTCAGCGGATTTACCAACCTGCAACTGTCGGCGTGCCAGGGCACGCTGAGCGAAATGGACGTGAGTCTACCGGGGTTTATTCATGTCCGGTGTTTACTCGTTTACCAATATCTTTGAGCTGAGAATACTTTTCCAGCAACTGCGGAGCATCATCCAGGCTCATGGCAAACATCCACATATAGGTCATCACAGAGTAAATGTGACCCGCATCAGCCCCGTCGCCGAACGTCATGATGAGGATCGTCATGCCAAATAACAGAGCGACCACAATGCCAATGGACAAGTAACCCAGCGCCTCACGGTCGGATAAACAAATACGCAGCCTGGACAACAGGCGGTAATGTTTGCCGAGCGGGGAGGCGGCGGCACTATTGACCATGGCTATCTCTTTTTCGAGTCGATTATTTAATCGCAGGAAAAGCGCTTCGTTTTTGCGCGTATAGCTGCTCAGGAACAGTGAAAAAAAACCAAGAATGACAAGGCAGGCCACACCCGTCCACAACTCTATAACCAGCAGCATGATGGCAGCCCCCAGAATAGAGGCGATCGAGGTGATCAGCGCAGGCAGATGCTTTTCAAAAAAATCGACGAACTCGCGGGAAAGCGCGACCCGTGCTGCAATGGTCGAGGTATTTTGATTGTCCCGACGTTGAGCGAGAATGACGGGAACAGCCAACTCAGCATAGATCCGGGTAAATGTACGGGTATCAACACTCCGACGAGCCGCCCCTATGGCCCACATAATAAAGACCACAACGGCATAAAAAACCGCGTGTAAGGCGTTACCCGCAATAATTGCATTGATGGCAAAGCCGGCCATTAGCGGATACAGCAGATACGTCAGGTTCTCGGCAACTACGAGAAGAAATGTGACCAGGAGTTTTTTACGGTGGCGGCGGGCCAGAGACTTAAGCGTGCCAACTGCACTGTATAAAGATGTGGATTTATCGTGACTCTTCAGGCTTATCATTATCTGTGATTCTGTTAAAATTAATAATTGAGCGGTTGCTCAATTATTGCAGGTCGAGTGTATTTGAGCGGTTGCTCAAAGTCAATGCGGGGTGAATTGATGAAAAAAAAGACAGAAGAGTTGAGAGTACGAATTCTGGATGGCGCGGTGGCGCTGTTTATCGAAAAAGGGATAGAGAAGGTGACAACCCGGGAGTTGACGGAACATCTCGGCCTTTCTCGCAGCCATATCTATCACTACTTTAAGGACTGGCAGTCACTGTGCCTCGCCGCGCTGGAAAGATTTATGCAACAAGAGCTGGACGATTTAGCCGAATCGTTAGCCGGGCGCGAACCTCACGAAAAGTTAAGCGTATTGATCAAATACTACCTTCCTGAAGGTCCGGATGCCGTCTGGCAGCTTTATGACTCTTTATGGCGTCTGGCGAGCCATGACGCCGCTTACGCAGAGCTTGCAGAGCGCAATATGAATTGCTGGATGGAAATGATCGCCGACATTATTCGTGAAGGTGTGGGGTTGAAAGCGTTCCGGGCGCTGGATGCCGAACGTGTTACACGCCAGTTCGTTGCCATGCTTAACGGGTACTCAGAGAACCTGATTATTCATCCTTCACCTGAAAAATGTCAGTTGGCCAGCGACGATCTCCACGACTTTATCAGGCAGATGTTGTAAAGCTGTATAGTTCGCGCGTAGCCAATGTTCAGAAAGGCGAAAAAGGATAGAGCTGATACACCGCTACCATCACGGAGATGCTCAATAATACGCTGATGATAAAGTAGGTTTTGAATGGCTGTTTTTGTGTTTTGTGGCGAAAGAGTTGCTGACCTGCTATCGCGCCGGGCCATCCGCCGACAACGCCAAACATCAGTAATGTGAACTCTGGCACTCTGCGCCAGGCTTTTCGCGCCGCCATTTTGTCCATGCCGTAAATCACCAGCGTCAGTACGTTGGCGAGCAGTAACCATATAATAAAGGGATGAGATGTAAACAGGCTGCCGATCGCGGCGAGGATCAGCAGCAAATAACAACCGCGATTGAGATTCATAGTATTCGCCACAGCCATTTCCAGAGAGTATCGACCCTGCATTGTACGCAATACCCACGGTGAGCTGAACCCCTGTCGGAAGCCGTAACCATAACCTGTTACTCATAAACCTTACTGGAATAATGTTCTATTCTAAAATTTGTCTTTTTAATACTAGACTTGTGCGCAAGGACGCTCACAAATAAAAATACGCGATGCCAATTGACTTACATCAATTTTTAGTCCTATTTTTACTACTCCTTTAGAGATAAATACGCATCCCTCTTTAAGGGGTTGTTACAGATATGGACAGAGATGATAGAGGGTTATTGCTAAGAGGAGAGGCTTGACGAGTGGGGAAATTGAAAAGTTAATGGCTGGGCAGGTGTGAATGTCTACATTAATATATTATAAACCGATTTTTATTATATATCGTAATGTATTGTCAGTGCTTATAATTAAAGTGAGCATAGTGTAATGCAGATTCACTTTTATGTATTCAATGCCACCATATTTTCCTTTCAATATCACTGTGTCTTCTCATCGTTCTTCTGATTTCCCACTTGTTATGATAACTTTCATATGAAGTAAATGCGCTAAATAGATGCTGCTTTTAACATTTAACGAACAAATTTCAAGGTGTTTTCAGCCGTTGACTTGAATTTACCAGACGGTCATATTTCAACACGCGAAATATCACTACCGCCCGTGGACGCGGTGCAACGGATTTAACGAACTGGAAACCAAAGAATGAAAAAAGTACTCATCGCTAGCCTGACCTTAGTCGCAATGACCACCGCACCAGCGCACGCCATCAACGCACAGTACCGTGCCCAGTTGGAGCGTTCCGGCTGCAACGAGATGAATGCTGGCAAGGGGTGCGACATCCACAAAACAAAGGCAGAGAATGCAAAAAACGCCGTGAAGCATACACCTAACTCGGTAAATGAATCCAACGTGCCGCAGTACGTTAAAGAGGCTGAGAATATTATCAACCTCAAAGGGATCGCCGCAGAAGAATATTTGATAGAGCGTGGCTGGTGTCAGCAGGCAGATGGCGACTGGAAAAAAGGTGCTCACCTGATGCGCGTCATTGAGGATAAAAAAGGATTTGTGGCAAATGCCCAGATCATCAAGTAATAAAAGACCCCACACCGGGGGCCAGCCTTAGGCTGTTCAAATTCGTTCCTGACGAATTTATCACACAATTACTGACTTTATGAAATTCGAATTATTTTGGATATAGGGGGGATATTCTTCAGAAATATGTAGTTTATCGCCATGGATAAAGAAAAGCTTTTTAAAGCATAAAATACGTGGCGGTATGATTGAGTGAGCTGTAAATAAAAACATTGACGATATACACAAAGGGTAAATGTAATGAAAGCAAAATTAATTATGGTGTTGCTTTGTTTGTCTGTGGTGGGTAATGCTAACGCTATTAGCGCCTCATACCGTAGCCAGCTTGAGAAATCAGGTTGCACACAAGTTACTGATGGTAACGGCACATGTGATATTCATAAAAGTAAACGCGAAAACATGAAACACCATCACGCGGAATTAGCCCCCGCTGAACGCACTATAGATCAGGCTGTAGCCGGTAAAAAATTGAGTGAGGTTGTTCCCCTACTGGTTGCTAATGGCTGGGAACAGGATGATAACGCACCTTTAGAATTTGTCTCAAAAGAAGGTGTACGGATGATTTTAGACGTTAATCAGTCTAATGATCAGGTACAGGGCGTAAATTTAAAATAATGAATAATCCTATTTTTATACTGTGGGCGGTAGTCTGTTTAGTAGGTTACATCATAACACTTCATCTTTATCGAGTTGATCAATGAAAACTATTTTTAAAATTCTGATGGTTTCTGCGGTTTGTGGTTCCCTCTATGGCTGTGTGGTACCTCTTGCAAATGATGATTATCAGGGAGCTGGCCACCATCATCATAAAAACAATAAGGGTTATAATGAAGAAGCAGGAAATCATAGCCATTATGTGACTCGAGACGGATTCACTCTGCCGCCTTGTGATGAAATCCCCGATGCCTCCCAGGCAGATAATGGCAACCGTTGCTGGTTCGAATGATAAACGATACGCAACTGACAGCGTTGTCGTGTTAGCGCATTGATAGTGCTCGCGTTCAATACTTCAAGGGAGGCGATACGTCTCCCTTTATCATCTTATATATTAAAGGGTTATCATTTCCTTCCCTTATTTACAAGGATGCGCTACTCTCACGAATGCGCTCGCAACCAAAATGGTTCGGGTCTGTATGCGTGCTTATCAAAGGCTAATAAAAATGAAAAAAACAATCCCAGAATATACGCCAGTTGACTTATCTTGTTGGGCAAGGAAGGAGCATTTTGAGGTATTTCAGACCTTTGCACAAAGCACATTTAACCAAACAGTTCTCTTAGACATTACCGCGCTGTTAAAACATATAAAAGAGGTTGGCTGGAAATTTTATCCTACTATTATTTTCCTGCTCTCTAAAGTCGTAAACAGACATACAGAGTTTCGTATGGCGATAAAGGACAATGAGCTTGTCATATGGAATGAAGTTCATCCAAGTTATACGATTTTCCATAATGAAACGGAGACCTTTTCATCATTATGGAGTCACTACGATGGCAATATTCATCACTTTCAACATGTTTATGCAGAAGACATGGCACGTTATGGTAATAACCTTTCTTACTGGCCTAAGGGAGAGTCGCTGGAAAATATATTTTTCGTGTCGGCCATTCCTTGGGTAAGTTTTACCAGTTTCAATATCAACGTTGCCAACATGCAGAACTTTTTTTCCCCCATGTTCACTATTGGGAAATACTACAACCAGGATGGAAAAGTATTGTTACCTCTCGCCATTCAGGTACATCATTCCGTGTGCGATGGTTTTCATGTGGCAAGATTGATCAATGAGTTACAAGAGATTAGCGATAACATATTGCACCATTCAGAAGAACGCAATGCTTGATGTGCCTGACGATCTCTTATTACCAGCAAGGATAGCAGTCATGTCTGCTAACAGTACATAACCTCCCGCTACAGGGCAGCTTGAACGTAAAGCCGCCCTCTATTTTGCCTGTGATAAAGCAACAATGTTACTCAGCCATGCCGTGGTTAATGCGCGTTAACGGTTCATTGACATTAAAGATTTTGAATTGCACGTTTTGCACACCCAGCGGCTTCAGACGGGCTGTATGCTTTTTAACATATGCCAGCGCAGTTTCTTCGTCCTGGAACAGGTAGATGCCGCCGGCTTCCTGGGTTGCTTCGTTTTCTGTCCAGATTTTCCAGATAAAGCCAGGCTCCTGGTTAATGGATTCTGCCAGGTCGACAAGCTGGCGTGACATCTCTTCGCCAAACGGGCCCTGAAAATCAAAGTGCAACTGCAATAGTGTGTTTGACATAATTCCTCCATGGATAACGCTGATGCGGGTAAGTCAGTATCTTATTTTTAATTTATTGCACAATAAACGGCAAAAGATCGCTGATTCGCCAGTCGGTTGAAAATTCGTTATGATCCGCTCCCGTACTTTATCATGGCTGCCTGATGTCTACTCTCTTTGATACCTTTATTGCTCCGCCGTGCCATGACGAGATAGAGGTCCTCTATCAGGACGACCATCTGCTTCTTATCAATAAACCCACCGGTTTGCTAAGCCTGTCGGGAAAAAATCCGCAAAATATCGACTCGGTACATCACCGGCTGGTTCAGATTTATCCCGGCTGCACGCTGGTGCATCGACTTGATTTTGGCACTTCCGGGCTGATGGTGATTGCCCGCAATAAGGCTACCAATGCTGCGCTGTGCCAGCAATTCAGCCTGCGCGCTGTTACCAAGGTGTATAGCGCCTTGCTCTGTGGGCATTTGAGCGAGGATGAAGGGGTGATAGACGCTGCTATTGCCAAGGATCCGGCGCTGTTTCCGCTGATGTCGATATGCGCCATCAGCGGCAAACCCGCGCGCTCCCGCTATCGGGTTGTCGAGCGCTTTAATCATCCGCTGAAAGACGGGACTGTACTGCCATTAACGCGGGTACAGCTTTTCCCCGAAACCGGTCGCACCCATCAGTTGCGTATTCACTGTCAACATCTGGGATACGCCATTTGGGGCTGCGATCTGTACGGGGGGCGTCTGTTGCCGGGTACAGAACGGACGCCACGACTGATGCTGCATGCCAGCGAACTGCATTTTAAGCATCCTGTCAGCGGAGAAGCGATCAACGCCCACAATGGCAGTCCGTTCTGAATAGGGTGGAGAGAATAGCCGCCGGGGGACGGCTATTGCGGGGTGTTATCGCGCCGCGCGTTGTAAAATAATGGCGGACGGCTGGCGTTGCAGATAACGCATGCGCAGCATCATCATTACTGCAGCAGAGGTCAGACCGATAATAAAGCCGATCCAGAAACCTGCTGGACCCATGCGTTCAACTACCAGGTCGGTCAGTGCGAGGATATATCCGCTCGGTAAACCCAACACCCAGTAAGCGATAAAGGTGATAAAGAAAATGGAGCGCGTATCTTTATAACCACGCAGGATCCCACTGCCAATGACCTGAATCGAGTCCGATATCTGATACACGGCGGCCAGCAACATGAGCTGGGCAGCTAGCGTCACCACTTCAGGATTATTGTTGTAGAGCAGGGCGATGTGCTCACGCAGGGTCACGGTGAACATTGCGGTTAACACCGCCATGCAAACACCGACGCCCAACCCGGTTCTGGCTGCAGTTTGGGCGTCAAGCGTTGACCCCTGGCCCAGACGATAACCCACGCGAATCGTTACGGCGGCTGCCAGCGACATCGGCAGAACGAACATGAGCGAGCTAAAGTTGAGCGCGATTTGGTGTCCGGCCACGTCCACAATCCCCAGCGGGGAAACCAGCAATGCCACTACGGCGAACAACGTTACTTCAAAGAATAATGCCAGCGCAATCGGTAAGCCCAACTGGATCAGGCGCTTCATCACCGCGGTATCGGGTTTCTGGAAACCGCGGACGTTGCGAATATCACGCATTGAGCGCGCACGTTTAACGTAGGACAACATGGCGAGAAACATCACCCAGTACACCGCCGCAGTGGCAACGCCGCAGCCTACGCCGCCGAGTTCTGGCATGCCAAAATGCCCATAGATGAAAATGTAGTTAACCGGGATGTTGACCAACAGGCCGAGAAACCCCATCACCATCGCCGGTTTGGTTTTGGCCAGACCTTCACATTGGTTACGAGCTACCTGGAAGAATAAATAGCCAGGCGCGCCCCACAACAGCGCGCGCAGGTAGCCGACGGCTTTATCGGCCAGCGCCGGATCGATATTATCCATGGAGCGGATAATGTATCCCGCATTCCAGAGCACCACCATAATGAGCACAGATACGCTGCCCGCCAGCCAGAAACCCTGGCGTATTTGATGAGCAATGCGGTCGCGGCGACCCGATCCGTTAAGTTGCGCAATGACTGGCGTCAATGCCAGCAGGAGTCCGTGACCAAATAAGATGGCCGGGAGCCAAATGGAGGTCCCGATAGCGACGGCAGCCATGTCCGTCGCGCTGTATCCACCCGCCATGACGGTATCGACGAACCCCATTGCGGTTTGGGCGATTTGCGCAAGAATCACCGGAATTGCCAGAGCTAATAACTGACGCGCTTCGATTACATACTTTTGCACGTTTACACCATTATATTGTTGTTATTTGAGAGACTAAAAAAGCCGCCTGAGAGGGCAGCAAGAAGAAAATACAGGGGAAATTGCAGTCTATTGTAGCGAGGAATACGTAATTCTCCAGTGAAAAAACAGGTGGGGGCGGTGCATTGCTGGCAACCGCAATTTTCACCTGCTATTGTGCACAACAGATATGTCTTAATTACGTTCAGGAGTTAGAGGTATGTTTACGGGTATTGTGCAGGGCACCGCGAAACTGGTGTCTATTGATGAGAAACCAAATTTTCGTACGCATGTAGTGGAGTTACCTGAATACATGCTGGATGGCCTGGAGACGGGTGCATCAGTTGCACACAATGGTTGTTGTCTGACGGTGACCGACATTAACGGCAATCACATCAGCTTTGACCTGATGAAAGAAACGCTGCGTATTACCAATCTGGGCGAGCTTAAAGTGGGCGATCGGGTCAACGTAGAGCGCGCGGCAAAATTCAGCGATGAGATCGGCGGGCATTTAATGTCAGGCCATATTATGACTACCGCTGAGATATCAAAAATTCTGACCTCAGAAAATAATCGTCAGATCTGGTTTAAGGTGCAGGATGCGTCGTTGATGAAATATATCCTGTACAAAGGATTTATCGGCATTGATGGTATCAGCCTGACGGTTGGCGAAGTAACACCGACGCGTTTTTGCGTGCATTTGATCCCGGAAACGCTGGAGCGTACGACGCTTGGTAAGAAAAAACTGGGGGCTCGGGTCAACATCGAAATCGACCCACAAACGCAGGCGGTCGTGGATACCGTTGAGCGCGTGCTGGCGGCAAAAGAAAGTGCAGTAAATCACGTCACCGGCGAAGTCTAAGCCGGCGCGTTTCCAGGCCCCCGTTGAAGGCGGGGGCGAGAATGACTAGCGTGGAACGCGCAGACCGTGTTCTACGCCACGTGAGAACACCACCTGCCAGAGCTGAATATCACGGGCGCGAAATGCGCCGGCACAGGCGTTGAGGTAGTAGCTGAACATACGTTTAAAGCGCTCGGTGTAGTGATCGGTGATTTCAGGCCAGGTTGCCATAAAGCGCGTATGCCAGGCCATCAGCGTAGTATCGTAATCGGCGCCAAAGTTGTGCCAGTCTTCCATCACAAAATGCGGCTCGCTGGCTTTCGCAATCTGGCGCACGGACGGCAAGCAACCATTCGGGAAAATATACTTATTGATCCACGGATCGACGTTATTGTCGGTTTTTCTGGATCCAATGCTGTGGAGCAAAAACAGACCCTCTGGTTTTAAATTGCGATCGACAACATCAAAATAGGTGTTGTAGTTTTTTGGACCCACATGCTCAAACATGCCAACGGAGACAATGCGGTCGAAATGATCGTGCAGGTCGCGGTAATCCTCAAGCAAAATAGTGACATCCAGCCCTTCACACCGTGTTTGTGCCAGTTTCTGCTGTTCGGCAGAAATGGTCACCCCCACGACGCTGACGCCGTAATGGGCGGCCATAAACTGGGACAAGCCTCCCCAGCCGCAGCCAATGTCCAGCACGCGCATCCCCGGTTTGAGCTGTAATTTTTCGGCGATCATATTGAGCTTCGCCTGTTGGGCTGACTCCAGGGTCGTGGCGTCCTTCCAGTAGGCACAGGAATATTGCATGTAGGGATCAAGCATGCGGGTGAAGAGATCGTTGCCTAAATCGTAGTGTTCTTTTCCGACAACCCACGCGCGTTTTTTATTCTGTAAATTGAACAGGCGCGCGGCGGCGATTCGCAGCGTGTCTTTAAAGTGGCGGGGGAGTTGGCCTTCAAGGCCGGCACGTAAAACCTGAGTAAAAAACATGTCCAGCCGATCGCATTCCCACCAGCCATCCATATAACTTTCACCTAAACCCAGCGAACCTTCCTGTAAAACTCGCTTGTAAAAATCGGGGTTGTTAACGCGAATATCTGCCGGTGCAGTACCATTAATGGTAATGCCCGCACGGTTTAATAATTCACTGGTGATTCGATACCAGTCATCATCTGGTACGCTGACGTCTTCTATACACGATGAACTCATAGCTTCTCCATCACAGGTCGGTGATCAGAACCTTAAAACAGCGTAGACGCTTTTTTGGGCTTTGTGAGAAATCTCACGGAATGAATCCGCGAATCTGTTTTCCGACGTAGAACAGAGGAAGGGAGAACCCCTTACCGAAAAGGCCATCCGTGGTTAAGCGGGAACATGCGTGTTCCCGTTAACACATAAAAATTATCGTTTTTGTAACAACTAGAAATCAGTATAGGCCTGAATTTTTGTGGGTTCAATCAAAAAATATTAGCCCGCTAATTAATTATTCAAGCGCTATGAATGTGATTCGCCGGGCGCAGCAGTAGAAACCTCATCAGCGTGAGAGCGACATTCTTTCTGCGACTGCATTTTGTACCCCAGCGCGGCCAGCAACACCGTAGACAGCATGACGCCGGTGGTGGTGAATAGCGGCGTGCTGATCAACCACGACACAACCAGACTTGCCAGGAAGCATAAGCCCAGTTGAAGCGTATTCTGCAGCGCTGCGGCACGTCCTGTTGCCTGTGGGAAGGGACGCAAAGCCTGAGCAACGACAATCGGATAGATAGCACCGTTCGCTATTGCCATCACGCAGAATGGGATCAGGATTTCGGCCAGCGCAACGTGGTGAATAAAGCCGACCGCCCAGGTAGCGATAACGCTCACCGCATACAGAATGAGCAGCCACGGCAGTAATTGACGACCTTCCCATTTTTGCAGGGCGGCACGACAGCCGTATCCGCCGATCAAAAAGGCGATGGTTTGCGGCACATAGCTCAGGCCAATGACGGCCGGGCTATAGCCCATCTCGCTCAGGATAAACGGCGAGCCGGTCAGCCACGCGAAAAAGCTCGCGGAACAGGCCGCATAAATCAGCACGTTGCCGCGGTAGGTTCTGGAGCGCAGCAGGGTGGCAAAGGTGAGCTTATCCTGGCTATCGTCACGCGCTTTAGCCGTGGGCTTCAGGCGCAGGGCCGGCAGCATCAGGATCAGGGTGATGGCAAACAGGGTGGCAAAAATAGCCTGCCAGGAAAAATGCATCAGGATCCAACTGCCTAATAATGGCGCGAGCGCGGGAGATAACCCGACCAGCGGCATAATGGTGGCAAAGATACGGTTCACTTTTTGCGAGGGATAATAATCAGCAACCAACGCCTGCCAGATAACCGACGCCGCACAGACACCCACAGCCTGGATAAAGCGCAGCACCAGCAAGCCGGTGGCGTTTTCGACCCAAAGCATGCCAAGACTGCTCAGCGCGAAGATGGAGAGGCCCAGTAGCAAAATAGGCTTGCGGCCATAATGGTCGGAGAGTGGCCCCCACAGAAGTTGCGCGATGGCAAAACCCGCTAAGAACAGGCTAAGGCTGGCGCTGACGGCTGATGCTGGGGTTTGCAAATCGGACTGAATAGCCGCAAATGCTGGCAAATACATATCCGTTGCCAGAAAACCGAGCACGCTAAGACCTGCCAGCCAGACTAAAAACCCTTTTCCAGGTTGCATCATTATTTCTCTTTATAAGCAATAGAACAGTGCCGCTGAGTGTAGTGAGTGAAATTCTTGCTGTGAAACGCTAATATTTGCTTATTGATTTCAAATTTTTTGCAGGCAGAGTATGTGGTCAGAATATTCCCTTGAAGTGGTGGATGCAGTCGCACGCAACGGCAGCTTTAGTTCTGCCGCCCAGGAGTTGCACCGCGTGCCTTCGGCGGTGAGCTATACCGTGCGTCAACTGGAGGAGTGGTTGGCTGTGCCTCTTTTCGAACGTCGCCATCGGGATGTGGAATTAACCCCCGCCGGGGCGTGGTTTTTAAAAGAAGGGCGTTCTGTTATCAAAAAAATGCAGATCACTCGCCAACAATGTCAGCAAATTGCCAACGGCTGGCGTGGGCAACTGGCGATTGCCGTCGATAATATTGTCAGGCCGGAGCGGACCCGGCAGATGATTGTGGATTTCTACCGTCATTTTGATGATGTGGAGTTAATCGTTTTTCAGGAGGTGTTTAACGGCGTCTGGGATGCGTTATCGGACGGGCGCGTGGAGCTGGCGATTGGCGCGACGCAGGCTATTCCGGTAGGGGGGCGCTATACGTTTCGCGATATGGGAATGTTGAGCTGGAACTGCGTGGTGGCAAGTCACCATCCGCTGGCGTCGATGCCGGGACCGCTCAGTGACGATACGTTGCGCAATTGGCCGTCGCTGGTACGAGAAGATACCTCCCGTACGTTGCCAAAACGTATTACCTGGCTACTGGATAACCAAAAACGGGTGGTAGTGCCTGACTGGGAGTCATCTGCCACCTGCTTATCGGCTGGGCTCTGTGTTGGGATGGTGCCGACGCATTTTTCCAAACCGTGGATCGACAGCGGAAAATGGGTTGCACTACAGCTTGAAAATCCCTTTCCTGATGCCGCGTGTTGCCTGACCTGGCAGCAAAACGATACGTCACCCGCACTGAGATGGCTGCTGGACTATTTAGGGGACAGTGAAACGTTGAATAAAGAGTGGCTGCGGGAGCCAGAGTAAGGCTCCCGCACAACAGATTATCGACGATAATCGCGGAACGGACCATCGGCCACGGAGCGACGTTCTACCAGGCGCGGGTGCACCTCAATAGACTGTGACTCTTCGCGTTTATTCACGATACGGTCTAACAGCATGTTAAAGGCCGTTTCACCGAGCGAATCTTTTGGCTGATGAATGGTGGTTAATGCCGGGGTGAAGAAGCGGGCGTTACGCACGTTGTCGTAACCAATCAGCGACACATCTTGCGGGACGCGCAGGCCCATCTCGTCAGCGGCGCAAAGCGCGCCCATCGCCATGATATCACCACCACAGAAGACGGCGGTCGGGCGGTGCGACTGGGAGAGGATCTGCTGCATGGCGCGATACCCGGATTCAGGCTCAAAATCGCCCTGGACAATCCAGTTGTCAGGCACTTTAATCAGCGCTTCTTCCATCGCCTTCATAAAGCCCGCCAGGCGTCCGGCGCCGGTGTTACGCTCCATAGGTCCTGGGATCACACCAATCTCGCGATGACCGCGTTCAACCAGATAACGGCCTGCCATATAACCGCCTTCAAAGGCGTTATCGATGACCGTATCGGTAAAATCGGCTTTGGCTTCGCCCCAATCCATCACCACCATCGGAATATGGCGATATTCTTCGAGCATGGAAAGCAGAGGTTCCGGGTATTCAGAACACATCACCAGCAGACCATCTACGCGCTTCTGCGCCATCATGGAGAGGTAGGCCTGCTGTTTCTCGAGGCTGTTCCACGCGTTGCCCAGAATCAGCGTATAGCCTTTCTGGAAGCAGTTCTTCTCAACGGCTTCGATGATTTCCGCAAAGTAGGCGGCTTCGCTGCTGGTCGCCAACAAGCCAATCGATTTAGTGTGATTCACCTTCAGACTGCGTGCCACCGCGCTTGGGGAATAATGTAGTTCTTTAATTGCTGCCCAGACGGCATTGCGCGTTTCTTCCGCGACAAAGCGTGTTTTGTTAATTACGTGTGATACGGTTGTAGTGGAAACGTTTGCTCGCTTCGCTACATCTTTAATTGTTGCCATTACATCTCACTCCAGACCATATCCTAAGTTCCTGAGAATACTCCAGGTAAACGTTTGCCTTCACACACCCTTCGCGCAACATCAGGGTTGCGGTACGCCAGGAAAACGACACGGAACGTCAGGAAGGGGTCAATGGCCGGTACGCTAATCAAGTAAGCGTGGAATTTTGTCTGATCTTTACGAAAAGGGGAAGAGTTAAAAGCATTTATCAATATAAATCGTGAGAGATTTTTACCTTCAAGTGTGCAAAAATGCGCAATATCACTTTTTGTGTGGGAATAAAAAGGAGAAAACTTGATGAGCACCGATCTGAAATTTTCGTTAGTCACCACCATTATTGTTCTGGGTTTGATTGTTGCCAGTGGTTTAACCGCCGCGCTGCATTGATGTATCGCCGAGGGAGAGCTATCTCCCTCATCCCGCCAACCCGTCCTCCCACTGCTATTGTTTGCAAATAAGCAAAAGTCTTTTGCATTTTTGTTAACTTTATTATTTTTGCGATCAATGTCATGCTTTTGACTCTTATTCTGTGTCGTGCCACGGCTCGACGTTACGGAGTCGCTGTATGAAAATAAATTATCCACTACTGGCGCTGGCGATAGGGGCGTTTGGTATCGGCACGACAGAGTTTTCTCCGATGGGGTTATTACCCGTCATCGCTAAAGGCGTCGATGTCTCGATTCCGGCGGCAGGGATGCTAATTAGCGCCTATGCGGTAGGGGTGATGGTCGGTGCACCGTTAATGACCTTATTGCTTTCTCATCGCGGGCGCCGCAATGCGCTGATTTTTCTGATGGCGATTTTTACGCTCGGCAACGTGCTGTCGGCGTTATCTCCCGATTACACTACTCTGATGCTGTCGCGTATTCTGACCAGTCTTAACCATGGGGCCTTTTTTGGTCTCGGCTCGGTTGTAGCGGCAAGCGTGGTGCCAAAGCACAAACAGGCCAGCGCTGTCGCCACCATGTTTATGGGACTCACCATCGCCAATATTGGTGGCGTTCCTGCAGCGACCTGGCTGGGTGAAACCATCGGCTGGCGCATGTCCTTTATGGCAACGGCGGGTCTGGGGGTTATCTCGATGGTCAGCCTGTTCTTCTCGTTGCCGAAAGGCGGAGCAGGGGAGCGCCCGAACGTGCGCAGAGAGCTGGCGGTGCTCATGCGCCCGCAGGTGGTGTCAGCGTTGCTGACTACTGTGCTGGGCGCCGGTGCGATGTTCACGCTCTATACCTATATTTCACCGGTGCTACATAGCATCACCCATGCCACGCCTGCCTTTGTAACCGGAATGCTGGTGCTGATTGGCGTCGGGTTCTCAATCGGTAACTATCTGGGCGGCAAGCTGGCGGACCGCTCAGTCAACGGCACGCTGAAAGGCTTCTTACTGCTATTGATGGTGATTATGCTGGCAATCCCGTTACTGGCGCGTAGTGAATTGGGTGCAGCCATCAGCATGGTAGTCTGGGGAGCGGCAACCTTTGCGGTAGTTCCGCCGTTACAGATGCGTGTGATGCGCGTTGCCAGCGACGCGCCGGGCTTATCATCCTCGGTCAACATTGGTGCGTTTAATCTGGGGAATGCGCTAGGTGCGGCGGCGGGTGGCGCAGTGATATCGGGTGGTTTAGGTTACAGTTTTGTCCCGGTGATGGGGGCAATTGTGGCTGGGATGGCGTTGCTACTGGTCTTTGTCTCCGCGAGAAAACAGCCTGACGAGGCCTGCAGCGTCACGAACTAACGCTAAAACGCAGAAGGGAGTCCCTTCTGCGTTATCATTTTTATGCTGCGAAGTTTTTCGCAACAAACTCCCAGTTCACCAGCGCCCAGAAATGTTCCAGGTAGCCAGGACGCGCGTTGCGATAGTCGATGTAGTAGGCGTGTTCCCACACATCAACGGTCATCAGCGGCGTTGCATCGGTGGTCAGCGGTGTTCCGGCATTTGACGTGGAAACGATAGCCAGTTTGCCATCAGTACCTTTTACCAGCCAGGTCCAGCCAGCGCCGAAGTTTTTGATCGCCGCATCGGTGAATTGCGCTTTGAAGTCAGCGAAGCTACCAAAAGATGCAACAATGGCTTCAGCCAGTTCACCGGTCGGTTCACCGCCCGCGTTGGGTGCCAGGCAGTTCCAGTAGAAGGTGTGGTTCCAGACCTGAGCCGCGTTGTTAAACACACCACCTTCAGAGCTACGTACGATCTCTTCCAGTGATTTGCCTTCAAACGCCGTGCCTTTGATCAGGTTATTCAGGTTAGTAACGTAAGTCTGGTGGTGTTTGCCATAGTGGTATTCCAGCGTTTCAGCAGAAATGTGCGGCGCCAGAGCATCTTTGGCATACGGTAATGCAGGTAATTCGAACGACATTGCTTCTCTCCTTATTATTTATATTGAGTACACACAATAGCCTCATTGTGAGTAAGGATAGGGTAGCAAATTGAAAGGTTATGCAAAAGAAGAACTTACCCTACAGCACATACTGTAGGGTAAGATTTTAGCGAATTGTTTTTGGCGTCATGACACGACGAGCGCCCACATAGTGGCGCTGCCAGTAATCTTCACTCAGGGAGGTGATTTGGATCTCCTGACCGCTACGTGGTGACTGAATAAACTTACCGTTGCCAACGTAGACACCAACGTGATCGGCGGTGCCGCGGCCCTGGGTACGGAAGAAGACCAAATCGCCGTTTTTCAGTTCATCGCGGTCGATCGGTGCTGCGTCGCGCAGGTGGTACATTTCATTGGCAGTACGCGGAATGCGGAACTTCACCAGGTCCTTATACGCGTAATAAACCAGACCACTGCAATCAAAACCGGTTCTCGGCGAAGAGCCACCCCAGCGGTAGGGTTTACCGATCTGGTTCATCAGAGTAGACATCGCGGTTTTGGTCGCTTTTTGCACTTTCACTTTATGGGCATCAGCGAGGGCTACCGGGGCAGTTGATTTTACTTTTACACAGCGCGGCTTGTGACCTTTGCGCGGGGTGCATTTTTCAGTCCAGGTGACCGCAGCGGTTTGTGTTGTTGCGACTTTACTGCGACGGTTGACCGTTTTGGTTGTTTTTGCAGGTGTCGCGGTGCGTTTTTTGGAAGAGGAAGCGGTTTTGGTGCTAGATTTACTGGTGGTTTTTTTTGCCGTTTTCTTGTTGGTTTGTGTGACTTTTTTACTGGCTGTCGCGCTTTTCTTTTTATCTACCGTTTTGAGCGTATGGGAAACGGCAGGTGTCGTCCTGGCCTGCTTGGAAGCATGGGCCACTGACGTAAAAGGGAGTGTGGTAAAAAGCAAAGCACAGAGCGTGATCGAGATCCGGTTTATCCGCGCCACTGAGCAGTCCTCTGTTAGGGCAGGTCTATCATGCCTGCGTGTGATTTTCAAAACTTGATGATTCTAATCTATAGAAACGGGGAAAGTTAATAGCTTTTTTTGTTTAAAATAGTGTTTCGTTACCGACCGCAAAAAAAAACAGCAATCAACGCCAATACTGGCGAAGGGATAATCAATTCCTTGTGCATAAAAGGGATAAGTAAGATTCTGAATGCAACTTATGGCGACTGGCGATAAAATAATAACCGTAAGAAAAATGTTATTTTCCGTTGTCAGTCAGACCCGTTACAATGTCAGACTACTGCCGTAAAAGAAGTTAAGGAAGCAAGATAATGAGCACCACTATCGAAAAAATCCAGCGCCAGATCGCTGAAAACCCGATTCTCCTGTACATGAAAGGTTCTCCAAAACTGCCAAGCTGCGGTTTTTCCGCTCAGGCTGTGCAGGCGCTGTCTGCCTGTGGTGAACGCTTTGCTTATGTTGATATTCTGCAAAACCCGGATATTCGCGCCGAGTTGCCGAAATACGCAAACTGGCCAACCTTCCCGCAGCTGTGGGTTGATGGTGAGCTGGTTGGCGGCTGCGACATTTTAATCGAAATGTACCAGCGCGGTGAATTGCAGCAGCTTATCAAAGAGACTGCGGCGAAGTACAAAACTGAAGAGCCGGACGCTGAGTAATCAGCAGAAACGAAAAAGCGACCAGTCTGGTCGCTTTTTTTATGGTCTGCTTATGCCTCTTCAGGCATTGGAAGGGGCCACCCACCAAGGCGTTTCCAGCGGTTAACGATTTCGCAAAACAGCACTGCCGTCCGTTCGGTGTCATACAGCGCAGAGTGCGCCTGGTTGCCATCAAACTCCATTCCTGCAGCCAGACACGCTTTAGACAGTACGGTTTGCCCGAGCGAAAGACCGCTTAAGGCCGCAGTGTCAAAGGTCACAAACGGGTGAAATGGGTTGCGCTTCAGCGAGGCGCGTTCGGCGGCTGCCATCATGAAGCTGTGATCGAAGGTGGCATTATGCGCAACCATAATCGCCCGATTGCAGCCGCTGTCTTTGATGCCTTTACGCACCATTTTGAATATGGCGTGCAGGGCGTCGTATTCGCTGACCGCGCCGCGCAGCGGGTTGCTCGGATCAATACCGTTAAACGCAAGTGCTTCTGGTTGCAGATTTGCCCCTTCAAACGGTTCGACGTGGAAATGCAACGTCATGTCCGGCATCAGCCAGCCTTGTTCATCCATTTTCAGCGTGATGGCTGCAATCTCGAGCAGCGCATCGGTTTTGGCGTTAAATCCTGCTGTTTCTACATCAATGACGACAGGATAAAAACCACGAAAACGGTCACACAGACCGGAAAGTTGAGCGTTATCGGACATCTGGGTCTCTTAATACGGGAAAATTGCAGCGCGTATTATGACAAAATGATGAGTATAAAACTACGGGCACAGACGATCTGCGCCCGAGGGGAGGTTAGTCACCCAGGCCGCGGCCTGCGTCTTTCTCTTCGATCAGTTCGATTTTGTAACCGTCCGGATCTTCTACAAATGCGATAACCGTCGTCCCGCCTTTGACCGGACCCGCTTCGCGCGTCACGTTGCCGCCGTTCTGACGAATGCGCTCGCAGGCTTCTGCGGCGTTGTCTACGCTCAGAGCAATGTGGCCGTAGGCAGTGCCCAGGTCATATTTGTCGACGCCCCAGTTGTAGGTCAGCTCAATGACGGCTTCATCGGTCTCAGGACCGTAACCGACAAAGGCCAGAGAATACTTGTATTCAGGGTTTTCACTGGTACGCAGCAGCTTCATGCCCAGCACGTTGGTGTAAAATTCGATGGAACGCTGCAGGTCACCTACGCGCAGCATGGTATGAAGTAAACGCATCTTTTTCCCCTTCAAAAATGGCTAGTACATTCAATATGTTGTTTTAGTATAGCGGCGTTGTTGCGCCGCTATCAATGCCAGAACGGAGATTGCGCAATTACAGGGTCGGATAATCCGTGTAACCCTCTGCACCGCCGCCGTAGAAACTCTCTGCGCGCTGTGGGTTCAGTTCTGCTTTGTGCTGCAAACGTGCGACCAAATCCGGGTTGGCAATATAGGCGCGGCCAAAGGCGACGGCGTCGATTAACCCTTTCTCAATCAGGGCTTCTGCTTTTTCCGGGGTGTAGGCACCAGCACCAATAATCGGACCGTGGAAACGCGCGCGAACTTTCTCGCGGAACGTATCGCTATACGGCTCTCCGCCGGCCCAGTCTGGTTCGGACATGTGCAGATAAGCGATACCACGTTTACCCAGCTGTTCAATCAGGTACAACGCATCGGCTTCTTCATTCGGGCCGTTATCAACGTTCTGGAAAGAGCCGATAGGGGATACGCGGATGCCAATCCGGTCTGCGCCCCATTCTTTGATACCGGCATCAACGACTTCCAGCACCAGACGTGCACGATTTTCGACGCTGCCGCCGTACTGATCGGTACGCTGGTTAGAGGTGGGTGACAGGAACTGGTGTAGCAAATAGCCATGGGCAGAGTGCAGCTCAACCATGTCAAAGCCAGCCTCGCGTGCGTTGGCGATGGCCTGACGGAAATCATTGACGATGCCCGGGATTTCGTCGGTTTCCAGGGCGCGCGGCATTGAGGTGTCGGCACGCGTTGCCAGACCGTTTTCATCGCGCAGCGAGGTACGGGTACCGGCGCTGATGGCGGAAGGGGCAACTGGCGGTTGTCCGTTCGGCTGCAGGCTGACGTGAGAGATACGACCGGTGTGCCACAACTGTACGGCAATATGACCTTGTTCAGCGTGGACGGCGGCGGTGATTTTTTTCCAGGCATCAATTTGTGCTGCGCTGTGTAATCCCGGCGCACCGGCGTAGCCTTTTGCCTGAGCAGATATCTGAGTGGCCTCGCTGATGATAAGACCAGCGCTGGCGCGTTGGCGATAATACTCGGCCATCAGCGGAGTTGGGATGTCGCCAGGTTCGATGCTACGCAGGCGCGTCAGTGGGGCCATAAATACGCGGTTGGCCGCCGTGATGGCTCCTACTTTCAGCGGGGAAAACAATTTTTCAGATGACATATTAACTCCAGGTATGAATAGACCGGTCGTCTAGCGATTGGGTAAATAAAAACGCCTGTTAAACGGCAGGCGTTGCAATAATGTTTTTAACGTGTGCCAGCGCATTTTCCAGTGGGGTGGCACTGCGAGACATCTTGGCCTGCAGGTTGGCCCCGAGCCACAGCGCATACAGCACCTGCGCTTGCTGCAGCGGTTCGCCGCTAAACGACAGGCAGTGTGTGTCGCGACCTTTTTCCAGCGCTTGCGCCAGCAGGGTAATAATGTGCCGAGCGCCTTTATCCATCGCCGTACGCATATCTTCAGAGAGATCGCATACTTCAGCCGACAGTTTGACAGTTAAGCAACCGCTAATAATGCCGTGTTGACTAAACTGATTCAGGGTTTCCTGATAGTAGGCGAGGATTCTGTCGCGGTAGTTACCGGCACCCGATGCTAAATGTGTGGCCAGCCGAAGGTGGTAGGCCGCGTAATGGCGTTCAAGCATGGAAACACCAAACGCTTCTTTAGAGCGAAAATAGTGGTAAAACGACCCTTTGGGCACCTCGGCGGTTTTCAGCAGTTCGCTTAAACCCATACCGGTGAAACCGCGCTGCATGCAAAGCTGCTCGCCGGTTGCCAGAAGATGTTCGCGTGTGTCGTGTTCAGTTGCTTTGTTCATGGCATGGAGTGTAATAGACCAGTCGGTCTAATGCAATAGCGCTTGCCAGAAATTCAGTTAGCGTCTTCAATAGGTATAACTATCTTACGTAAGGAGGGGATGTGGCCGAACAGCTGGAGTTTTTCCCCGTCCAGAGCCCGTGCCGCGGGATCTGCCAGTCCGACGAACGCGGCTTTTGCCGTGGATGTTTTCGTAGCCGGGATGAGCGCTTTAACTGGCAGAAAATGAGCGATGCCGAAAAGCAGGATGTACTGCGTCTTTGTCGTCAGCGTCTGATGCGTAAATTACGTGCAAACAAACCCAGCCCGCCAGAAGAACCGCAACAACCTTCACTCTTTTAAAAGCGTAATTGCGTATACTCGATGCACACTCATTGTTAAGGAAGCTGCTATGGTTCAGCGTATTACTATTGCGCCGCAAGGCCCGGAATTTTCTCGCTTTGTCATGGGGTACTGGCGGCTGATGGACTGGAATATGTCCGCGCGCCAGCTCGTCA
This sequence comes from Citrobacter sp. JUb117, assembly GCF_024809055.1. Classification (NCBI taxonomy): domain Bacteria; kingdom Pseudomonadati; phylum Pseudomonadota; class Gammaproteobacteria; order Enterobacterales; family Enterobacteriaceae; genus Citrobacter; species Citrobacter sp. JUb117. The sequence continues at coordinate 412,611 of NZ_JANUFB010000005.1, read as the reverse complement.
GCTTTATTGAAGAACATCTTGACCTGGGCGTAACCACCGTCGATCACGCTGATATTTATGGTAGATACCAGTGCGAAGCGGCGTTTGGCGAGGCGATGAAGCTGGCTCCGCATCTGCGTGAAAAAATGCAGATCGTGACCAAATGCGGTATTGCCACCACGGCACGGGCGGAAAATACCCTCGGTCACTACATCACCGACAGCGACCATATTATTGCCAGCGCGGAGCAGTCGCTGAAACTGCTGGCGACCGACCATATTGATCTGCTCTTGATCCATCGTCCCGATCCGCTGATGGATGCCGACGAAGTGGCTGAGGCGTTTAAGAAACTGCATCATAGCGGCAAAGTGCGTCACTTTGGCGTGTCTAACTTTACGCCTGCGCAGTTTTCCCTGCTGCAATCACGTCTGCCGTTTACGCTGGCAACCAATCAGGTTGAGATTTCCCCGGTGCATCAGCCACTGCTGCTGGATGGCACCTTAGATCAGCTGCAACAACTGCGCATCCGGCCAATGGCCTGGTCCTGTCTGGGTGGTGGACGACTGTTCAATGATGATGCTTTCCAACCGCTGCGCAATGAACTCGCCGTCATTGCGCAAGAATTGAATGCGCAGTCCATTGAGCAGGTGGTCTATGCGTGGATCCTCCGTCTACCGTCACAGCCGCTGCCGATTATTGGCTCAGGGAAAATTGAGCGTGTTCGCGCTGCTATTGAGGCCGAATCGTTAACCATGTCCCGCCAGCAATGGTTCCGTATCCGTAAAGCCGCGCTGGGTTACGACGTACCGTAATCGCGTTTTCGGCGTTCCGTCGCTCAAAATTGCGTCACTGGTTTACACTTATCAGTCAGACACATAGTGACGGAGGTCGTATGAAGCGTTTGAGTATCGCCATAATCACCTTACTGGCCTGTGCGGGCGCACAGGCTGCCAGTGAGCAAGTTGAGATGAACCTGGTGACTTCGCAAGGGGTAGGTCAGTCGATTGGTTCAGTAACTATTTCTGAAACTGCGCAAGGGCTGGCGTTTACGCCTGACCTGAAAGCACTGCCGCCAGGAGAACATGGTTTCCATGTCCATGTCCATGCCAACGGCAGCTGTCAGCCTGCGATTAAAGAAGGCAAAGCTTCTGCCGCTGAATCGGCAGGGGGACATCTTGACCCGCATAAAACCGGAAAACATGAAGGTCCGGAGGGGGCTGGGCACATGGGCGACCTGCCGTTGCTGGTGGTCAATGCCGAAGGTTACGCCACAACGACTGTTACCGCCCCACGCCTGAAATCACTGGATGAGGTCAAAGGTAAGGCGCTGATGGTCCATGTGGGTGGCGATAACATGTCCGATCAGCCAAAACCTCTAGGCGGTGGCGGGGCGCGTTACGCCTGCGGGGTTATCAAATAATCAACGGCTCAGCGTGCCTGGCGGCGGAGCCTGTTCAAGCTGAGACAACGAACAGTGTAAACGCCAGATAAGCGCCGCCAGCTCTTGTGCGGCAGGCTGATGATGATGGGCAAGCGTATCGCAGATGCGCTGTAACTCGTTAAGCGTGGCATTCAGTGGACGCTGCTGGACGCCACGCTCGTTCATCACATCGCGCAGCAGTGAAATACACACATCCCTGACGCGGGCCAACGGATCGGAGCGCGCTTCCCAGGCGCGCAGCTGCCACACCACATGCGAGCAGTTCAGCAACACGACGCCCCAGCGTAATAACCACCGCCGCGCCAGCGCATCCTGGCTGTTACTGAGCTGGCTGACATGATGATAGGTTAACGACTCAAATTCATGTTCGCTGTGTGCCGGATGCCGACTGAGCTGATCGACAAAATCCCGGCGCAGGGCGCGAATATGACGACGACTCTTTCTCGCGTCTGAGCCTGGCCGCAGGATAGCAAAGGCCAACCAGGATAACGCTACGCCGGTTATTTTTGCCAGATTATCATTCAGGAAATCGGCGAAGTCATACACCGGCGGATTGGTTACGGCGATAAACGATCCCATAAAGACGATCAACTGCCCCCAAAGCCCCGCCAGAGCAGGCATTTGCAGCTTTAGCAGTTGCATGGTGGCGAGCAGTGGGAAGAGAAACAGAATGAATTGCCACAGGTCGGTAATTTGTACCATCAGACCGAACTTCACCACAAAGCTGAACAATGACAGCAGCACTAACGTGCGCATCAGCAGTGAGAGTGATTTGAACGGGGTGGCAACGGCGGAATACAGTACGCAGCTAATCGCCGCCAGCGTCAGCGCACCCGCGCCGGATTCCCATTGTGCGCCGATGCTCCACGCGCCAATCACCATCAACGTGATGAAGGTACGTAACCCACTCCAGATGGCTTCCGCGTTGTCGGTATGGCGGGCCAGGCCCGGCGTGCGGTTCACGCTGATGCGCTCGGCGGTCACGCCTTTTTCCAGCAAATGCAGATAATGGCTGCTTTGCAGGTAAATTCGGCAGAAATAACGTAGCCGTTGCCAGAAGGCGACATGCCGGTAGTCGTGGGAGTCCTGCGGACGCAGGGGGGCAATAATGCGGGCTACCGTGTAGCTATCGGTATCGGATTTCACCAGTGCACTGAGTAGCTGTTCGATGACTTCCCGGGTGTGAGCAGGAGGATTTGGCCAGTTAAGCAGCATTCTGCGCAGGCTGGAGATCACGCTGGTCAGACGCAGTTGCTGATGCAGCAGTGAATTGAGCAGGGCATTCTGCCGTCGAAAGCGATAGTGGCTCCAGAATGCCTGAATACGCAGCAGATTCATGGTCAGAATCTGGCCGATTACCCCTTCGTGGGCTGAGCGGATCGCATCGGTGGTTTCGGGTTGCCAGAGTAAGCTAGCATGTTCCAGCAAACGCGCGTGCATGTTTTTCAGCGCCGTCAGCAACGCTGTACCATCAGACGTGCTGGGCAGGATCATCATCATCATGCCCCCGCAGAGTATCCCGACCATCACTTCGCACACGCGCGCCTGGGCAATATCCCACAGTTGCGTAACCTCAATGGTGTTGACCATCGGAAACGCAATAATAGCCGCGGTGTAGCCTGCCAGTTGAAACGCGTAGGCCACGTTGTTGGTAAAGTGCGCGCAGGCCCAGGTGCATAAACCAATCCAGGCCGACATGCTGAGTAAAAATAACCACGGTTCATTGAGGGTGTGGCCAGCAATAATCAATGCCGCCGTGGCACCAAGCAAACTGCCTGCCACGCGGCCCAGACTTTTGCTGATGACACCGCCCACGGTGGGAAAGCTAACCACCGCAGCGGAGGTCATCGCCCAGTAGGGTTCATCCAGATTCAGGTAATAGGCGAATGTTAACGCCAGGCACATCGCGATGGTGTTTCGCAGCGCGTAACGCCACTGTGCCGCGGTGGCTTTCAACCACGGTAAATTGCCCGGCGTCAGGTGAAGCCGTTTCATTTTTTCTGACCAATCGACACGCTGCAGGTGGTACCTGAAACCAGTGTGACATCGTGCGGTAGTGCGTCAAATTCGATACGCACGGGCACCCGTTGCGCCAGACGCACCCACGGTACGTTGGGTTTGATGTCAGGAATCAGACCGGAATCACTCTCTACACTTTGATCGTAAATCGCACGACCAATACTGGAAACGTGACCCTGTAACTTTATATTGCCGCTGTACAATGTAATCAGCGCCGGTGCGCCCTCGCGAATATGGCGGAGCTTGGTTTCTTCAAAATAGCCCATCACATAAAATGAACGACTGTCGACCAGCGCAAACAGGGGTTTACCGGTACTGGCATAATCGCCACTGCGTGTAGAAAGATTCGTCACCCAACCAGCGACTGGAGCTTTAACTTCCGTTTGGGTCAATTGCCACTGCGCTTGCCGTAATTGGGCCTGGGCTGCCTCCACGCTTGCCTGCATCGCTTTCACGTTGAGGTTGGCCGTGTCCAGATCCTCGACAGAGATATAATTTTGCGACAGATGACGGCGGCGATTGGCCTCGTTATTAGCCTTTGCCAGATCGGACTGTGCTTTCGCCAGCTGCGCCTGTGCATTCAGTTCAGCAATATGAAACGGCGTCTTATCGATAACAAACAGCACGTCGCCTGCATTAACAAACTGATTATCTTTAATATTGAGTTGGGTAATGCTGCCGGAAACCTGTGGGGTGATACTGACCTGCTCCGCACGAACTTTGCCATCGCGCGTCCAGGGGGACTGCATATAATAATTCCACATCCACCAACCCGCGAGAACGGCAACAACTGCGACTATAATAGTGGAGAAGTATTTAACGGTTTTGAGCGACATAATCACCACACAATCAGCATAACAAAGCCCAGACACACACAAAGCGCAAAGAGCGACAGATCCATTAACAAGGGATGCCAGATTTCGCCGGAGTACATCCAGTCGCGCAGTACGCGATGAACAACCAACCAGAAGATAAATCCGCAGATAAACGCTTTGAAAAGTGGAGGGAAGTAGACAGATGCACCGATCATTAAATCTTGTAGGGGCAATCCTGTTGCATTAAACATAAACTTCACGGGCAAAATCCTTGACGGAAGAGAGCATTGCTATAGGTTTAGCAAAAAAAGGGACAATCAGTCTCTTTAACGCATAATGTCTGAAAAAATGTCATCCGGTAAGCAAATTTGGCAATACATTTGTTTTGGGAATACAAATGCTGCACACTATTCTAAAATCAGCATAACAACTTAGCAAGCTAATTATAAGGAGATGAAATTGGAATCGCCACTAGGTTCTGATCTGGCACGGTTGGTGCGCATTTGGCGTGCTCTGATTGACCATCGCCTGAAGCCTTTGGAGTTGACGCAGACGCATTGGGTGACGCTGCACAACATTCATCAGCTGCCGCCGGATCAGTCGCAGATCCAGCTGGCTAAAGCGATAGGGATTGAGCAGCCTTCTCTGGTGCGTACGCTCGACCAACTGGAAGAAAAGGGACTCATTTCACGACAGACTTGCGCCAGCGATCGTCGAGCAAAGAGAATTAAACTGACGGAGAAAGCCGAGCCGCTGATCGCTGATATGGAAGCGGTTATCAACAAAACGCGCGGAGAGATTCTGGAAGGGATTTCAACCGAGGAAATTAATCTGCTGATTAAACTGGTTGCCCGACTGGAACACAATATTATTGAGCTACAGTCTCAGGGCTGATGCGAAAATCTACGTGTGGCCAGTATCTGACTGACCACACGTAAATTCGATTAGCGCGGAGAAACGGTAACTTCTTTGCCGTTGCTGGCCATCACAACACGCTGACCTGAAGCGAATTTGGTCGCGCCTTGTTTCTGCACCACCATAATGGTGTTCCCGTCATCCTTACGGATTTCCAGTTCCACACCCTGTGTTTTATTGATCGCACCCTGGACGCTTTGACCTGCTACGCCGCCTGCAACCGCACCTGCCGCCGTAGCTAATGAACGACCAGAACCGCCGCCGACGGTGTTACCAAGGAATCCACCGAGTACAGCGCCGCCGATCGCGCCGATGACGTTGGCATCATCGCCACCCTGAATTTGCACCGGACGGACATGAACGATCGTACCGTAGGTTACGTTCTGCACCTGTTTCGCTTCGGATGCGGTATACACGTCACCTGAAAGACTATCACTGTTAACACAACTCGCTAAAGATAATCCCATTAATGAAACAATCAGTGCACGTTTAATCATTTATAACTCTCCTTTACACCACGAAACGCTAATAAAGCACCCTTCATGGTTAAATTATATGGCATTTGTGAGCCTAAGGTCACATGTTCTACTGGAACAGTATGAAAATCTTAACCGAAATCAGGTTAACTGAGTATAAACGAATCATTCATCAAATTGATTGAATAGATGGCAGCTTGTCATGATTAGCCATCAAAAATCATCAACGAAGCATGGAATTAATCAGCACTTTATGGTTGAGTGTCAAGGCTAACGTGTTTAAAAGGATGACGTATGAAATCGGGCCGTTTTATCGGTGTTATGTCTGGAACCAGCCTTGATGGTGTTGATGTTGTGCTGGCAGCAATAGATGAAACGATGGTCGCGCAGCAGGCGAGTCTGACCTGGCCCATCCCTCTCCATTTGAAACAGGCCATTCTCGATATCTGCCAGGGGCAGCAGCTCACCCTCTCGCAGTATGGGCAACTGGATACACAATTGGGGCGTTTATTCGCCGAGGCGGTAAATGCGCTGCTGGCGCAGCAAAAATTAAAGCCGCAGGATATTGTCGCAATTGGCTGCCACGGACAAACCGTCTGGCATGAGCCGACAGGCAGTGCGCCGCATACCCTGCAAATTGGCGACAACAACCAGATTGTGGCGCATACCGGCATCACCGTAGTCGGCGATTTTCGCCGGCGTGATATTGCGCTAGGCGGGCAGGGTGCACCGCTGGTTCCCGCTTTTCATCAGGCGCTGTTGGCGCACCCAACTGAGCGTCGGATGGTGTTGAATATCGGCGGTATAGCTAATTTGTCACTGCTTATTCCTCAGCGCCCTGTACGCGGTTATGACACCGGGCCTGGTAATATGCTGATGGATGCCTGGATCTGGCGGCAATGTGGAAAACCTTACGATAAAGACGCGCAATGGGCCTGCGAAGGTACGGTTATTCTTCCGTTGTTGCAAAGCATGCTGAGCGATCCCTATTTTGCCGCGCCGGCACCTAAAAGCACCGGCCGCGAGTACTTTAATTATGGTTGGATCGAACGTCATCTGGCGCAGTTCCCGGGACTGGCCGCACGTGATGTGCAGACGACGCTTGCTGAACTGACGGCGGTGACGATATCCGAGCAGGTCCTGTTGAGCGGTGGCTGCGAGCGCTTGATGGTCTGCGGCGGTGGAAGCCGTAATCCGCTGCTGATGATGCGCCTGGCGGCACTGTTGCCCGGCACGGAAGTGACCTCGACCGATGAAGCCGGTATTAGCGGGGATGATATGGAAGCGTTAGCTTTTGCCTGGCTGGCTTGGCGCACGCTGGCGGGATTACCGGGCAATTTACCCTCAGTTACCGGTGCGACGGAATCCAGCGTTTTAGGCGCTATTTTTCCCGCAAACCCACGAACTCAGAGTTAACTGAAATTATCCTGGCGACGATGCCGGTAAACTAGGGATGTTAGGGAGGGGGTTATTCCCCTCCGGGACCAGGAATGTCTTCAGGATAGGGCTATGAAAAAACTGTTATTGGTATGTTTGCCGGTACTGCTTACCGGCTGTAGTGTCTACAACCAATTTGTCGAGCGTATGCAAACGGATACCCTCGAATATCGCTGTGATGAAAAACCGCTGACCGTGAAATTGAACAATACCCAACAAACGGCAAGCTTTGTTTACGATAATCAGTTAGTGAATCTTAAACAGGGTGTATCAGCATCGGGCGCGCGTTACACCGATGGCATCTATGTCTTCTGGTCTAAAGGCGACAGCGCGACGGTCTATAAACGTGACAGAGTTGTGTTAAATAACTGTCAGTTACAGAACCCGAAGCGTTGAGATTTTCACCTGGGCGGCGCACAATAGCGTCACCCACTGACAATCCGTAGCCCAAACATCATGTCTGATAACGACGAATTGCAGCAAATCGCGCATCTGCGCCGTGAATACACGAAAGGCGGTCTTCGCCGCCGCGATCTTCCCGCCGAGCCGCTTGCGCTTTTTGAGCGCTGGCTCGGACAAGCCTGTGACGCCAAACTCGCCGATCCGACTGCCATGGTAGTGGCCACCGTTGATGAAAACGGCCAGCCGTACCAGCGCATCGTGTTGCTCAAACATTATGATGACAAAGGTTTGGTATTTTATACCAACATGGGCAGCCGTAAGGCGCACCAGATAGAGCATAACCCCCGCATTAGCCTGCTGTTTCCGTGGCATACGCTGGAACGGCAGGTGATGGTGATTGGTAAGGCCGAACGTCTTTCTACGCTTGAGGTAGTGAAGTACTTCCACAGTCGCCCACGCGACAGCCAAATTGGCGCCTGGGTATCAAAACAGTCCAGTCGTATCTCCGCACGCGGTATTCTCGAAAGCAAATTTCTTGAACTGAAGCAGAAGTTTCAGCAGGGGGAAGTCCCGCTGCCAAGTTTCTGGGGCGGTTTTCGCGTGAGTATTGAGCAAATGGAGTTCTGGCAGGGCGGCGAAAACCGCTTACACGATCGTTTTTTATACCAGCGTGAAGACAACGCGTGGAAAATCGATCGCCTGGCCCCCTAAAGATGCAAAATTCTTGTTTTAAGCGCTGGCACTGATGAATCCGGCGCTTTATTCTATGTCTCTTTCGCATCAGGCGAAAAGTCGTGTACCGGCAAAGGTGCAGTCGTTTTATACATGGAGATTTTGATGGCAAGCAGTAACTTGATTAAACAATTGCAAGAGCGGGGGCTGGTGGCCCAGGTGACGGACGAAGAAGCGTTAGCAGAGCGACTGGCGCAAGGCCCGATCGCGCTCTATTGCGGCTTCGACCCTACCGCTGACAGCTTGCATTTGGGGCATCTGGTTCCATTGTTATGCCTGAAACGCTTCCAGCAGGCAGGCCATAAGCCTGTCGCACTGGTAGGTGGTGCAACCGGTCTGATTGGTGACCCGAGCTTTAAAGCCGCCGAGCGTAAACTGAATACCGAAGACACCGTGCAAGAGTGGGTGGATAAAATCCGCAAACAGGTTGCACCGTTCCTCGATTTCGACTGTGGCGACAACTCCGCGATTGCTGCGAACAACTACGACTGGTTTGGCGGTATGAATGTACTGACTTTCCTGCGTGATATCGGCAAGCATTTCTCTGTGAACCAGATGATCAACAAAGAAGCGGTGAAGCAGCGTCTGAACCGTGACGATCAGGGCATCTCCTTTACCGAGTTTTCTTACAACCTGCTGCAAGGGTATGACTTCGCCTGCCTGAACAAACTGCACGGTGTGGCGCTGCAAATCGGGGGTTCTGACCAGTGGGGTAACATTACCTCCGGTATCGATCTGACCCGCCGTTTACACCAGAATCAGGTGTTCGGCCTGACGGTTCCGCTGATCACCAAAGCAGACGGGACCAAGTTCGGTAAAACGGAAGGTGGCGCAGTCTGGCTGGATCCGAAGAAAACCAGTCCGTACAAGTTCTACCAGTTCTGGATTAACACAGCCGATGCTGATGTCTATCGCTTCCTTAAATTCTTCACCTTTATGGACATTGAAGAGATCAATGCCCTGGAAGAAGAAGATAAGAACAGCGGTAAAGCGCCGCGTGCCCAGTATGTTCTGGCGGAGCAGGTTACGCGTCTGGTTCACGGTGAAGAAGGTCTGGTGGCGGCAAAACGCATCACCGAATGCCTGTTCAACGGGAACTTAAGCGATCTCAGCGAAGCTGACTTCGAGCAGTTGGCGCAGGATGGCGTGCCGATGATCGAAATGGAAAAAGGTGCCGATCTGATGCAGGCGCTGGTGGACTCAGAACTGCAGCCGTCTCGCGGCCAGGCGCGTAAGACCATTGCGTCGAATGCGGTAACCATCAACGGTGAAAAACAGTCAGATCCGGAATACTTCTTCCAGGACAGTGACATTTTGTTTGGGCGCTACACGTTACTGCGCCGCGGCAAAAAGAACTATTGTCTGATTTGCTGGAAATAATGCGTTAAGGAATGGGAGTGAGAAATCACTCCCTTATTTTTGTTCAGGTAAAAAAATGAAGAATATCCTCGCCATCCAGTCCCACGTTGTTTTTGGTCATGCGGGCAACAGTGCAGCAGAATTTCCGATGCGCCGTCTTGGCGCCAACGTCTGGCCTCTTAATACCGTTCAGTTCTCTAACCATACCCAATACGGCAAATGGACCGGCTGCGTGATGCCGCCCAGCCACCTGACAGAAATTGTCCAGGGTATTGCCGATATCGATAAACTTAAAACTTGTGATGCTGTGCTGAGCGGCTACCTCGGTTCAGCAGAGCAGGGCGAACATATTCTGGGAATTGTCCGTCAGGTAAAGTCGGCTAATCCACAGGCGAAGTATTTCTGCGACCCCGTGATGGGACATCCGGAAAAAGGCTGTATTGTCGCACCGGGCGTCGCCGAGTTTCACGTGCGCCACGCGTTACCGGCCAGCGATATTATCGCGCCTAATTTGGTAGAGCTTGAGATCCTTTGCGAGCACGCGGTGACCAACGTTGATGAAGCGGTATTAGCGGCGCGTGAGCTGATTGCTCAAGGGCCTGAGGTGGTGCTGGTGAAACATCTTGCTCGCGCAGGGATGAGTCCCGACCGTTTCGAGATGCTGCTGGTCACCGCTGAGCAGGCGTGGCATATCAGTCGTCCGCTGGTGGATTTTGGTGCGCGTCAGCCTGTGGGTGTGGGTGATGTGACCAGCGGTTTGCTACTGGTGAAACTGTTACAGGGCGCGACGGTGCAGCAGGCGCTTGAGCATGTAACGGCGGCGGTGTATGAGATTATGATTGCGACCAAAGAGATGCATGAGTATGAACTGCAGGTCGTTGCTGCTCAGGATCGCATTGCAAAACCAGAACACTATTTTAGCGCTACGCAGCTGTAATCAATGCCCGATGGCGCTCACGCTTATCGGGCTTACGTTTGTTTGGCTGTAGGCCGGGTGAGCAAGCGCCACCCGGCAACAACTATTAATTTAACCCTTCTGCCTTAAGCGCCGCTGCCACTGCCGGGCGCTCAGCCATCCGCGCCATATAGGCTTCGATATGGCTTAATCCTGCCATATTCAATTTCACGGCATACGCCCAACGCAGTACGGTGAACAGATAAGCATCTGCAATGGAAAAACGCTGGCCGCAGATCCACGGGTTGTCCTGCAGTGAATCGTTCACATACTGCATTTTTTTCTCCAGCAGTGCGCGTACGGTCGGCTTGTACTCTTCCGGCGTATCGGGACGGAACAATGGCGTAAAGCCTTTATGCAGTTCTGTCGCAATATAGTTAAGCCACTCCAGCGTTTTGTAACGCGAGAGGCTGCTGGTTGGGGCAAGAAGCTGGCGATCGGGTACCGAATCGGCCAGGTACTGCATGATGGCCACACCTTCGGTTAGTAGCGTACCATCGTCCAGCAGCAGAGCAGGAACTTGTCCCTTTGGGTTTACCGCGAAAAAATCATCGCCGTTTTCCAGGCGTTTCTTCATCAGATCAACACCATCAAGGGTGAAATCTTTACCGCTTTCGCGAAGCGTGATGTGCGAAGCGAGAGAACACGCGCCCGGTTTGTAGAACAGTTTCATCGGTAACTCCTTTTGGCTGAGGTATATCGTATGGTAGTGCGACCTCAGCCAAAAAAAAAGCCGCTAACATCAGTTAGCGGCCTGAAAAGAAGTTTCCCTGAGAATTACGCTGTTGCGGTCTTAGAGGCTTTCTCGCTGACATCATCGTCCTGAGTCATACGGTTCAGCTTCGGTGCTGTCAGCAGCATCAGAACAGCGATAACTGCCGTTGCAATACCGATTTGCAGGAACACACGACCATAGACTTCCAGAGACATCAGTGGGTCGGTCACATTCTCCGGTACAGCCATCATGTTAGCAACATAGCCACCGATGATGTTTGCACCGGCAGTGGTCAGGAACCAGCTACCCATGATGAAGCCCATCAGACGCTGTGGTACCAACTGCGCAACCATTGCCAGACCCAGACCAGAGATCATCAGTTCACCGATACTCTGCAGACCGTAGCAAATGATCAGCCAGTTAACGGAAACGATACCCGCATCGGTGGCAAATTTCGCACCCAGCGGCAGGATCAGGAACGCACCGGAACACAGCACCATACCGATAGCAAACTTGGTCGGCATTGGCAGTGTGTCACCCATCTTGTTATAGATAGCGGCAAGGATTGGGCTACCAATGATGATCCAGAACGGGTTCAGTGCCTGATACTGCTCAGGTTCGAACGCGATGCCCAGAATAGAGTGCTCAACGTTACGAATTGCAAAGAAGTTCAGTGATGTCGGCATCTGGCTGTACAGCACGAAGAAGATAATCGCTTCCAGCATCAGAATGAAGGCGACGATCATTTTACGACGCGCGGCACCTTTCATGGCGAAGGCTTCTTTACCGAAGATAAACACGATACCCATAGCCACGACGCCCAGAACCATACGTGCAATGCCCTGGTTGTGCAGTAACCATGTTGCGATAACAATCAATACCACCACGCCAACAATGGTCAGCAGCAGGTTGCGGAAGTTGATCGGCTCAAAGTCTGGTTTAGACCCGTATTGTTTAACCCAACGCTGGCAGAATGCGAAGTTTACGACGGTAATCAGCATCCCGACGACGCTCAGTGCGAACGCGGTGCTCCAGCCGTATCGTGCCGCCAGCCATGGAGTAGCAAGCATTGAGAAGAATGAACCGATGTTGACGGACATGTAGTACATAGTAAATGCACCATCAAGACGCGGGTCATCTTTGGCATAGCAGGTAGAAAGCAGGGAGGATGGGTTCGCTTTAAACAGGCCATTACCGACCGCGATGGCCGCCATACCCATATAAACGATACCAGCATCATGACCGGACCATGCGACCAGCGCATAACCGATAGCCAGTACAATGGCACCCAGCATAATGACACGCTTAGTACCCAGAACTTTATCACCTAACCAGCCGCCAATAGCCACCAGGCCGTAAACCAGGGCACTAAAGGAGGAGAAAAGGGTGATGGAATCCGCTTCTGACATACCCAGTTGTTTCACCAGGTAGACGGCCATAATCCCTTGCAGGCCGTAGTAGCCAAAACGTTCCCACAGCTCAATTGAGAAAATGAGATAGAACGCTTTTGGTTGTTTGAAGGCGTTTAAGCTCACGCTTTCAGTTGGTTTATTGTTTGCAGTAGACACTTTTACCTCTTTTTTTACATCCCATATCTACGGGGGTGTTCAGGTACGTGATGAGTCAAGTTCATCCGTCCGATTGTTATAGTGGGAGGGGAAACGGCAAGTAATGTTCACTATCTTGCCCCTTCAGACAAGAGGTTTGTAATACTCTGTTACATATATCCAGGATGGTGAAATCATCGGGGCAGGTAAATGTTATCTAGCGTTAAATTTCTTCAATTGAAAAATGGCAGTTTTTTTCACTGTTCAATGGGGGCGAAAATGGCAAAGCGGCGATATGTTCTGCTATTAAGTGTTGAATCCAGTGATATAGGCCATTATCTGAAAAATACCCAGTGTAATGTTTTGTATCGAATCGACGGGGATAGGTCATCTGATTGTCATTTTAACTATAAAAATAAGAAAAATTAACATCAAATTATCAATGTGATCTTGATCACGTATGAATAGAAATTTCTACTACTAAAAAAACGATTAACCTGCTCAGGTGTTAAAGCACAAGAATATTGCATTAGATATACGCAATAGCATGGCATCATTGTCGGGGATTAAGCGATTGGAGAGTGCATAACTAATCGTTATGGTAATAAGGGGCAACGAACGTTACCCCTATTGCATTAGATGTCGACTTTTTCTTTGAATTCACAGAGATCCTCAATGATACAGGAGCCGCAGCGCGGCTTCCTGGCAATGCAGGTGTAGCGACCATGAAGAATTAACCAGTGATGGCAGTCGACTTTAAATTCACTGGGAACGACTTTCAGCAGTTTTTCTTCGACATGCTCGACGTTTTTCCCTGGGGCGAATTGTGTTCGGTTACACACCCGAAATATATGAGTATCGACAGCGATAGTGGGCCAGCCAAAGGCGGTATTGAGCACCACGTTGGCGGTTTTACGCCCGACGCCAGGCAACGCTTCCAGTGCTGCTCTGTCCTCCGGAACCTCGCCATTGTGCTGTTCGAGCAAAATACGGCAGGTTTTAATCACGTTCCCCGCTTTGCTGTTGAACAATCCGATGGTCTTAATATAAGACTTTACGCCGTCGACCCCAAGTTCCAGCATCGCGGCTGGGGTGTTAGCGACAGGGTACAGTTTTGCGGTGGCTTTATTGACGCTGACATCGGTCGCCTGCGCCGAAAGCAGCACCGAAATCAGTAGCTCAAACGGCGACGTAAAATTGAGTTCGGTGGTGGGGTGCGGATTGTTATCGCGCAGGCGCGTCAGTATTTCCAGCCGTTTTGCTTTGTTCATGACACATTCCCTGTTTCACCCGCCGGAACGTCTGTTAACGCAGCTTGCGCGCGACGTTTCTTCATCTTCTCGTCAATAAGATACTTGATGGCCAGCATCAGCCCCAGCCCGATGAACGCGCCTGGCGGCAGCATGGCTAACAGGAACGGTGTGTCTGTATGGAAAATCTCAATGCGCAGCACTTTTGCCCAGCTACCCAGCAGACCATCAGCGCCATCAAACAACGTGCCGTTGCCGATAATCTCGCGCAGTGAGCCCAGCACAAACATCGCACCGGTTGCCCCCATTCCGATGGAAAACCCATCCAGCGCGGAGAGTGCGGGGCCTTTTTTTGCCGCAAAGGCCTCGGCACGACCAACCACAATACAGTTGGTCACAATCAACGGGATGAAGATCCCCAACGACTGATACAACCCGAAGGCGTAGGCGTTAATAAGCATCTGTACGGCACTGACTACCGACGCGATGATCATGACATAAATAGGAATACGAATCTCAGACGGCGTCCAGCGGCGCAGGGCAGAGATGGTCAGGTTGGTTAGCGTTAAAACCAGTGTGGTAGCAAGTCCCAGCCCAAGGGCATTGGTCGCGGTAGAGGTGACTGCCAGCAGCGGGCACATGCCAAGTAACTGTACCAGTGCGGAGTTGTTTTTCCACAATCCCTGAACAATAACGTCTTTAATTTCGCTCATGGTTTATTCTCCACAGGCGGGAAGTTGAGGAAGTTGTGCAGGCAACGTCTGTGCATACAGGCCCGCGCGTTTCACCGCATTGACGACTGCGCGGGGGGTGATGGTGGCACCGGTGAACTGGTCGAAGTCACCGCCATCTTTTTTCACCGCCCAATGAGGATCGTTTTCAGCAGAGATCGTTTTGCCGCTAAAGTGCGTTATCCAGTCGGACAGTCGAAGCTCGATTTTATCGCCCAGACCCGGCGTTTCATGATGCTCCGTGACCCGCGTACCCAGCACGGTACCGTTAAAATCGACACCAACCAGCAGTTGTATCGCGCCGGAGTAGCCGTCTGGCGCGGTGGCTTCGAGGATGGCAGCGACCGGTCGCTCGTCCTGGCGGGCGATATAAACACGGTGTATCCCTTTACCCAACGCCGGAGCCGTGACCAGATAACAGCTGTCGCGCAGATTATTATTGTAGCGGTCAGTTGGCAGAACCTGATCAAACAGCGCTTTTTGCTGCAGCGTTGCCTGCTCGTCAATCGTAGACTTAGTCAGCTGATTGATTGCCGCTGTTAAGCCCGTAGAACCAGCGGCAAAGAGTGCCAGAGTGATACCGTGTTTACGAATCGTTTTCAACATAGGGTGTCCTTAGCGATGTCCGTACACGCGAGGGCGGGTGTAATAATCAATCAACGGGACCGTGATATTTGCCAACAATACCGCAAAGGCCACGCCATCCGGATACCCACCAAAACTGCGAATCAGCCATACCAACAGACCGGCAAGTGCACCAAAAATCAGCCGACCGCGATTGGTTGTCGATGCCGTAACGGGATCGGTAAGAATAAAGAACGCACCGAGCATGGTTGCGCCAGAGAGCAGGTGCAGCTGTGGTGACGCCAGCGACTCGGGAGAGAAAAGCCAGCCTAACGTCGCACAGACAGCGAGCGACAGCAGGAAACTGACCGGAATATGCCAGCGAATAGCGTTTTTCCACAATAGCATGACGCCGCCCGCCAGCCAGGCCAGGTTTACCCACTGCCAGCCTGCGCCTGCAAGCATCCCGCTGTAAATGGGGTACTGCATAACCTGTTCTACCGTGCGTCCGGCGTGCAACGATGTCTTGAACGTATCAAGCGGCGTCGCCTGGCTAATGCCATCGATACCCATGCGTAAGGTGTTCATATCACCGCCGCTTGAGGTATGTCCGGTAAAAATGACGTTAATGGCGTCAACAAATCCCGGTACCGTGGCCGCAATTTCATGCGGGGGAAGCCAGCTTGTCATCTGCACCGGAAAGGAGATAAGCAGAACCACATAGCCGATCATCGCCGGGTTAAACGGGTTTTGCCCGAGGCCGCCATACAGTTGCTTGGCAATGATCACGGCAAATACGGTACCCAGGACCACCATCCACCAGGGGGCCAGCGGCGGAAGGCTGACGGCAAGCAGTAGCCCGGTGAGCAAGGCGGAGTTGTCTTTTAAAATAGCGACAACCGGCTGTTTACGCAGTTTCAATACGCCTGCTTCAGCGGCAATGGCGCTGATGGCGGCGAGAAAAATCTGTACCAACGTGCCCCAACCAAAAAACCAAAGCTGAGCGGCAATCCCCGGTAACGCGGCAATTAACACCAGCAGCATAATACGCGATGTCTGGCGCTGGTTATGGGTATAGGGAGAGCTTGCGATTCTGAATACCATTTATTCCTCGTTAACAACCTGCTGCTGGGCGGCCTTTTTAGCCTGAGCGCGTGCAATAGCGGCCGCAACGGCGGCTTTGCGTGGATCAACTGGTTCGGTGGTCTCGGCGACAACCTGCTGCTCAAGTTTGCGTGCTTTAGCGCGGGCAATGGCGGCTTCTACCGCGGCTTTACGCGGGTCAACCGGCTCGGCAGCCTCGGCGACGGCCTGCTGCTGCTCTAGCTTGCGTGCTTTGGCACGGGCAATGGCGGCTTCTACCGCGGCTTTGCGCGGGTCAACCGGTTCGGCAGCCTCGGCGACGGCCTGCTGCTGCTCAAGCTTGCGTGCTTTGGCGCGGGCAATGGCGGCTTCTACCGCGGCTTTACGCGGATCGGTATCGGTGGTGCTGTCGGTAGCAGACACATTTTCCGCCTGTTTGGCCCGGGCCTGTGCTTTCCGTGCTTCTCTGGCGGCAATGGCTGCACTATTATCCGGTTTCTCTCCGGCCTGAATAACAATCGGTTGTAAAGCCTGTGCTTGTTTCTCTTTCACCCGTGCAAGTGCGGCAGCAATGGCATCGTTGTCCTTCGCGGCAGGCTGAACGGCGGCGCTTTTATGACGTTCAAGACGCGCGGCTTTTTCACGCTCCAGGCGTGCCTGTCTGGCTTCGAATCGTGCTTTTGCCTCTGCGGCGCGTTTTTCTTCCTGGCTTATGGCGTAAATCTCAGCTTTTTCCTGACGGAAATACTGCACCAGCGGAATATTGCTGGGACATACCCACGCACAGGCACCGCATTCAATGCAGTCAGCGATATTATGACCGATTGCTTTGTCGTGCTGCTGTCCTTTACTGAACCAGTAAAGCTGCTGAGGCAAGAGATCGGCCGGGCAGGCATCGGCGCAGGCGCTACAGCGAATGCAGCCTTTTTCTTCCTGCTGTTCACCCATTTCACTGGCAGATGGCGCCAGCAGGCAGTTGGTGATCTTCACTACGGGGACATCAAGCCAGGGGAGAGTGAAGCCCATTAGCGGGCCGCCCATGATGACCATTTGCTCTGCGGAAGGGCAAAAACCTGCGTCATCAAGCAGGTGGCGAACAGGCGTCCCTAAACGTGCCCAGACGTTGCCCGGACGGCTAACGGCTTCGCCGGTCAGCGTTACGACGCGTTCGGTGATCGGTTCCCCGTCGATCACGGCGCGTTTGATAGCATAGGCCGTACCGACGTTTTGCATCAGGACGCCGATATCCGAGGAGCGTCCACCGTGTGGGACCTGTTTTCCGGTCAGAATTTGGGTCAACTGCTTCGCGCCGCCGGAAGGATATTTGGTTGGGATAACGCGCAGGCTGATATCATGTGAGTCCGCCAGCACCGCGCGCAGCATTGATATCGCTTGCGGTTTGTTATCTTCAATCCCCAGCAATATTTCGCGCGGTTGAAGAATGTGGGCCAGAATGCGGATGCCTTCCACTACCTGAGCTGCACAATCCTGCATCAGGCGATCGTCAGCGGTAATGTAGGGCTCACATTCCGCAGCGTTGATGATCAATGTTTCAATTTTATCGCCGCCGCCCTGCAGTTTTACGCCAGTAGGGAAACCAGCACCGCCCAGTCCGGCAACGCCGAACTGATGAATACGGGCAATAAGCTCTTCTCGGCTGCGGGAACGATAGTCAGCCCAGCCTTCACGCTCAATCCAGCGATCTTCGCCATCTGCATCGATTATGACGCTGAGCTCTGCCAATGCTGAAGGGTGCGCAGTGGAGTGCGGAGCAATGGCCACAACGGTGCCGGAGGTTGGCGCGTGCACTGGCAGCATTTTGCCTCGTCCACGCGTCAGCGCCTGGCCGCGCAGGACGTGGTCACCGACGTTTACGCACAGCTCACCCTCAGCACCAATATGCTGTTTGAGCGGAATCACCAGACGCGGCGGCAGTGGGACTTGTCGCAGCGGCGTGCCGTTTGACTGGGCTTTCATTTCGGGCGGATGAATGCCGCCTTCGAAGTCCCAAATTTTGTTTTTTCTGAATGCAGAGAATAGCTTAAACATGTTGTTCCACGGGAATGATGCGCACGGGGATAGTGTTCAAATCCCACTTCCAGCTATCAGGCGTTTCGGCAACCGGACGTAATTCAATACACTGAGTCGGGCAGGGATCAACGCACAGGTTGCATCCGGTACAGAGATCGCTCATGACTGTGTGCATCGCACGCGTCGCGCCGACGATGGCATCAACCGGGCAGGCCTGAATGCACTTTGTACAGCCAATACAGTTATTTTCATCAATGACCGCCAGCATTCTCACCGGCGTAACGTCCTGTTCATCGCCATCAATAGGCTGCGGATCGACGTTCAGCAGCGTCGCAATTTTTAGCATCACCGCTTCACCACCGGGGGCGCAGCGATTGATTTTTTCGCCCTGACAGCCAATCGCTTCCGCATACGGGCGACAGCCAGGGTAACCGCACTGGCCACATTGACTTTGCGGAAGGATCTCATCGATTTTTTCAACGACCGGGTCGTCCTCAACGGCAAAACGTCGGGAGGCATAGCCTAAAACAGCGCCGAATGCCAGACCCAGTAGACTCACTGCAGCAACGGCAATCCAGATAGCATTCATTACAGCTTCACCAAACCACTAAAGCCCATAAAGGCCAATGACATTAAACCGGCGGTAATCAGCGCAATCGCATTACCGCGAAAAGGTGCCGGAACATCAGCCACGGCGAGGCGCTCGCGAATGGCGGCGAACAGTACCATCACCAGCGAGAAGCCGACGGCAGCGGAAAAACCGTACAGCGCCGACTGTAAAAAGTTATGACCGAGGTTGATATTCAACAACGCGACGCCCAGTACCGCACAGTTAGTGGTGATCAACGGTAAGAAGATCCCCAGCAGGCGATACAGCGCAGGACTCGTTTTGCGCACCACCATTTCGGTAAATTGCACGACCACGGCGATGACTAAGATAAACGCCAGCGTACGCAGGTAGATGAGATCGAGCGGGATGAGGATCCAGGTGTCAATCAGCCATGCGCAAATCGATGCCAGCGTCATTACAAAGGTCGTGGCGAGGCCCATGCCCATCGCCGTTTCCAGTTTTTTGGAAACGCCCATAAACGGGCAGAGACCCAGAAACTTGACCAGTACAAAGTTATTGACCAGTACAGTTCCGACAAACAGCAGCAGGTAATCAGTCATTTTTCGGCCTGAAATAAAAAAGCCGCCTATTATCTGACAATCTACAACAGGCGACAACAGGTTAACTGTAGGGTTATTACGGGTTCACAAACGTCGATTTCACGCGCTGCGAACGCTTGAAATAGGGCACCAGCAATGCAGCAGCCAACAACGGGAACAGTAGCTGGCGGACGGCAAAGGCATCCGGAACAGGTGAAAACGCAAAGGCTTTAATAGCCAGTAACACGGAGATCAGTAACCATAAAATATAGTGCTTAGGTACACAGCGTCGGCGTTTGAAAAACGCGATAGTCAGCCACAGCGTGTAGTACCACATGGCGATAGCGGTAATAAAGGAAACGCCCCATAACAGTAAATTAGTGGCGCTTTGTTCGCCGAGCGTCTGAAACGTCTGCGGAGTTGCCAGCGCAGTTACATACAACAGGATCGCCAGCGAAGCGCTCAACAACGCCACTAACAGCCAGGCCAGTGGACCAAGTAGCCAGCCTCCGATACGTTGTGCCGGTGTCGTCGTCATCTCTTCTCCAGATTTACGCGTGCAAACAAACATGCCATTCATTTTGGGGCGATTATTATAAAGCTTTTAACGATGAGCGCTACTTTCTTATTTATTGCACATAATGCCAGACGGATTTTGGCACCTGGCCGATATCAAACAGGCGTCCCCCAGAGATAAGCTCCGCCCGGCGGTGATCCACCGCGCGATACATATTGATAATGTCGCGATCGTCGGTGAGCGTGTAGTTAAGATGATCGAACAGTTTTTCCAGGCTTTCGAGGGAATTGATTTTGCGGAATTTTAATAAGTAATCCTGAACAGTCATATGTGGAGATCCATATTAAGAAAATAACACCAACGGAGTAGTTAATATTAAAAAATAAACAAGGTTGCACAGATAAAAACGCAGGGTGTGCAAAGATACAAATAAGAGTGTTCGTACTGATAGATACGCAGGCACGCTGAGCACCCGGTCAAAGGGTAACGCGCTTCGCTATCGCAGGCAATAAGTGCCAAGGTGGGGGACTGCACAATTCGCTATTTTTGATAGAAATGACGCTGTTACAACCTAACCCAGCATGACTGCTGGGTTAAAAAAGGAGGCCGTGGGTTATTTTTTCTGCACCGCATGCACCGAAGCCGTTGGTTCTGGTGGCTGGTAGTTGTCGATATGCGTGGCAATACCTAAAAGGATGACGGAAACCGCGAGAACAATCCAACCTGTTAACTCAATAAGACGATTCATTACTGACGACATTTGCTTTGATTTATCCTTAAACACAGGAGGCAAATGTTACTTATCAATAAGTAAGACGGCAAGAGCATTGGGAACGATTTCGACGACTTTTTCGCAGCAAGTTATCACTAAGTGGCATATGTTTGACTTAAGTTAAGAAACAACCTTTTCCCTGCAAAGGTTATTAAACTGTTGTGACGTTGCGATGTATGGTGTGAAATAGGTCGGTCCTGAATTGAGAGGCAATAACATGAGTGACAACATCCGCGTTGGGCTGATTGGCTATGGCTATGCCAGCAAAACTTTCCATGCCCCTCTGATTGTGGGCACCCCGGGGCTGGAGCTGGCCGCGGTATCCAGTAGTGACGAAGCAAAAGTGAAGGCGGACTGGCCTTCTGTTACGGTGGTGAGTGAGCCTAAGCATCTGTTTAACGATCCCAGCATCGACCTGATTGTGATCCCCACGCCGAATGACACGCATTTCCCGCTCGCTAAAGCAGCGCTGGAAGCGGGTAAACACGTGGTTGTTGATAAGCCATTTACCGTGACACTGTCACAAGCTCGCGAACTGGATGCGTTGGCGCGTAGCCTGGGTCGTGTGCTGTCTGTTTTTCATAACCGCCGCTGGGACAGTGATTTCCTGACGCTGAAAGCTCTGCTGGCAGACGGAGTGTTGGGTGAAGTCGCTTACTTTGAATCCCACTTCGATCGTTTCCGTCCGCAGGTCCGCGACCGCTGGCGTGAACAGGGCGGACCAGGAAGCGGAATCTGGTACGATTTAGCGCCGCATCTGTTGGATCAGGCCATTAACCTGTTTGGTTTGCCCGTCAGCCTGACGGTGGACCTTGCGCAATTGCGTCCTGGCGCACAATCGACAGATTATTTCCACGCTATTTTGACTTACCCTCAGCGTCGGGTGGTTCTGCACGGCACCATGCTGGCTGCCGCCGAGTCGGCACGCTACATCGTGCACGGTTCGCGTGGGAGCTATGTGAAATACGGTCTTGATCCGCAGGAAGAACGTTTAAAAAATGGTGAACGTTTGCCGCAGGAAGACTGGGGTTACGACATGCGCGATGGCGTGCTGACGCGGGTCGAAGGCGAAGAACGTGTGGAAGAGACCTGGTTAACCGTGCCGGGTAACTATCCGGCTTATTATGCGGGTATCCGTGATGCACTGAACGGCAATGGTGAAAACCCGGTTCCAGCACGACAGGCCATTCAAATTATGGAACTGATTGAGCTGGGTATTGAATCGGCAAAACATCGTTCTACGTTGTGTCTTGCCTGATTACGGAAATGCCGGATAAGCGTTAGCGCTATCCGGCACTATCATCGTTATGCCGCTGCGACTTTCTCACGCAACGCACGTTTCTCTTCAGTACTCAAAAACGCCATTTCCAGACCATTAATTTGCGCCTGACGGATCTGCTCGCGGCTCAACCCTGCAGCTGGAGCAGCAACGGTATATTCGTGAATAATATCCACGCCCTGAACCGCGGGATCGTCGGTGTTTAGACTGGCCAACACACCCTGTTCGAGGAACGTCTTCAGCGGATGTGCAGCCAGTGAAGCAACGGTGCTGGTCTGGATGTTGGAGGTCAGGCAGGATTCGATGCCAATTCGCTGCTCGGCAAGAAAATCCATCAATGCACGATCTTCCACAGCTTTAACGCCATGACCAATACGTTCAGCGCCCAGTTCTCTGATTGCCTGCCAGATGCTTTCAGGGCCTGCTGCTTCACCAGCGTGCACGGTAATGTGCCAGCCTGCATCGCGCGCCCGATTAAAATGAGACAGGAACAGACTGCCTGGGAAACCCAGTTCATCGCCCGCCAGGTCCAGTGCGGTAATGTGGTCACGGTGTGCTAACAGTGCATCCAGTTCCTGCAGGCAAGCGGCTTCGCCAAAAGTACGGCTCATAATGCCAATTAAGCGCGCTTCCACGCCAAAAGCCTTGCAGCCTTCACGTACGCCCGCAATTACTGCTTCAACCACGCCCGCGACGGGGAGTTGATGCGCCATCGCCATATAGCCGGGCGAAAAGCGCAGTTCCACATAGTGCAGCCCGTTACGGGCGGCATCTTCAATATTTTCAAATGCCACGCGGCGGCAGGCATCCAGTGAGGCCAGTACCTTCACGCCCCAGTCAAGCTTCGACAAAAAACTGACTAAATCCGGTTCTGTCGAGGTGACCTGCACGTGCGGGATCAGCGTTTCCAGCGTTTGAGCGGGAAGCGTTAAATTGAACTGACGGCCAAGATCGAGAATAGTTTGCGCACGAATGTTGCCATCAAGGTGACGATGGATGTCGGTTAAGGGGAGGAATTTATCAATCATGGTCGCACTCTTTGTTATAGGTAAAGTGCAGGGCATTATACAACAGATTTAAAATCCTCCAATAACTTAAATAAAAGCACGAAGACCTTTCAAATACACGGTTATTGGAGGTATTTCATCTAATTATGTTTTGAGTCGATTTATATATCAGTGATTGTCATTGTAGGCGCTGTGATCACATTCGCGCTTGTGTCGGAATGGATGACAACACAGTTCCGCCCTTGTTTTTTCGCCTGATACAGCGCGCGATCGGCTAAATCGGCCAGCTGTTCGGCGGCGGCATCATTATCAGCAGACGATACAATACCTAAACTGATGGTTATAGTGCGTGGAAAGTCACCGTTGGTTGAGGCAGTCGTTTGTTGCTCAACGTTTTTTCTGATTCGCTCAGCGATGTTATAGGCAGCATCTACACGGGTTTCAGGCAATAAAATAGCGAACTCCTCTCCGCCGATACGGGCGACGACGTCATGGCTACGACTCTGCTGTTGCATGAGTTTTGCCAGTTTAATGATCACCCGGTCACCTTGCAGATGACCCCAGGTATCATTGACTGACTTAAAAAAATCAATATCACAAAAAATAATACTTAACGGTCTGAGTTCCGTAGATGCTTTTATTTCAGTGCTCAGCATTGTATAAAAATAACCACGGTTATAAAGACGGGTCATCGGATCGCGCACTGAATTTTCATACGATAACTTATACGCCTGGCGTGAAGTTTTATATCGTTGGAAGATATCTGACATCAGAGCGATCATCACCGCCAGGGCACTAAAACACTCCAGTCCACGGGCAATGTACCATCCAGCGGAATCGATATGTGCGTATTTAAGCATAATAACAATGCTCACCAGATTGCTCAGTGCGACGAGTGACATACTTAACCAGAACAGATTTTTGAGTCGCGTAAATACAATGCCTATAAAAGAGATGGATGCCCACAGTATGATAAAAAAATAGCTAAAAAGACCGCTCCATGGTTTAAGCCAGGCATTGTTGTTAGGATTTACCAGTAGCAGACTATGGGGCAATAGATCGGTTGAATAGAGCACCGCGACCGTCACATGAATAACACTCCAAATCAAAGTAAAATGTATCGTTGCATTACAGATATGGTGTGGTTTGTCTCTACGTGCATATAAATAGTAAGTGGCAAAAAAAAGGCCCGCAATGAGTATGTTTCTTAGCGAGTAAAGAACTGCTATGTCATTATAAATAACACTTGCAGGCGTCGTCTCGTTAAAGAATAGATACAGAGCAATAAATAAAAAGATACCGGAGCAGTGAAATGCGCAGGCTAATGGTAGCAAAAATGTTTTTTTACGGTTGCTGATATAATTCATTGTCATGAAGCAGCCGATCTGGATATGTAGCGCTCCCGCAAAGGTGGCAATCACCGGGTAAACGGAGAGGTTATAGTGTTTGTTGCTTAAAGGAATAAACAAAAAAAATAGAAGTACGGCTAAAGAGAAAAGTAAGAGAAGTTTTAAATTATTTTTGTGAAGGGGCGCTGGTGGGGTGTTCATTTTTATACGTCTAAAGTGGCGTTATATTGCGAACATTCTGCCCTGTTTGTATCAGGTTTTTTTGATTTTAACTGCTATTTATTTTATTAAACAAGCTGATAACAAGATTTATATCGAATTAATGCTTCATCAGTACAAAATTTTAAAACTGATATCACGCATTTTTTTCAGGAGCATGAGGTTTGCGCAATACAGGACGTATTGCGCAAGTAAAGTCAGCGTAGCGAACGAATAGCGTTTATTAACCCATTCACACCTTTTTCCAGTTTTGCACGCGGACATCCGGCATTCAGACGGACAAAACCGCGACCTTCTTCACCATAGGTATATCCCGGCATGATCGCGACTTTTTGCTGATGGATGAGTACATCCTGCAACGCATGATCATCAATATTGAGCGGACGCAGGTCAATCCATGCCAGATAAGTTGATTGTGGGATCTGCCAGTTTAACTCAGGGAACGCAGCATTAAGCTCATGTGCGACATAGTGCAGATTAGCGGCCAGATAATCGCGTAACGCATCCAACCACGGGGCGCCGTGCTGATAAGCAGCAATATGCGCGGTAAGCGCCAGTACGGCAGGTGAGGAAAGGCCATCTCGGCCTTTTAGCGCCGCAAGGTAGTGGTTACGGCTATCGGCGTCTTCAACGATCCCGTAAGCCCCGGTTAACGCCGGAATATTAAAACTCTTGGAACCGGATGTGAGCAGCGCCCAGTCGCCTCGAGCAACCTGACTCCATGGGATATGAGGTTGTTGATCCCATACCATGTCCATATGAATCTCGTCGGAAATGACCTTCACGCCGTGCCGTTGACACATGCTGGCCATGGTTTCCAGTTCATCTCGGGTCCAGACCTTGCCGGTCGGATTCTGCGGACTACAGAGCAGAAGAATTTTGCTTTCAGGCCGCGAGAGGGTTTCTTCCAGCTTAGCCATATCGCAATACCAGCCGTGCGCACGTTTCTCCAGTGCAACAGGGTGCACTGTACGCTGGTTGCCTTTGATGGCGTTGTAAAACGCATCGTAAGCTGGAGTATGGATAACCACCGCGTCACCCGTTGATGACCACTGACGGATCAGCTCCGACACCATATAGATGACGGAGGGGCCATAAACTACAGATTGCGGATCGATTTGGGTGTTATGGCGGGTCAGGAACCAGTGGCTAATTGCCGCCAAAAAATCATCATTTTTCCAGCGACTGTAGCCCAACACACCGTGTGACAGGCGCTGCGTCAGCGCCTGGAGAATGCATGGTGCGGTGGCAAAATCCATATCTGAGATGGTGAATGGTAGCAGGTCGGCCGAACCAAACCGGTCGGCGACATAATCCCATTGGGTGCACCAGGTACCGTGCCTGTCCACTTCAGTTGAGAAATCAAACATATTGTTGCCCTTATGCCTGTACGGTATTCATCAGAACCGTCATTTCGTCCTTCACCGACTGGACCTGCGGACCGATGACGACCTGCAAGTTATGCTGATTGAGTTGAACGACACCAATCGCGCGATTGTCCTTCAGTGCCTGCACGTTCACAAGCGACATATCTTTCACGGAAAGACGCAAGCGGGTAATGCAATTATCCAGGCTGACGATATTCTCAGCGCCACCCAGCGCCGCCAGAATAGCCGGGACGTTATAGCCTGATTTGCCCGGCGTTCCTGCCATGACTTTCTCAATATTGTTGGCAATTTCGACATCACGACCCGGTGTTTTAAGATTAAAGCGGGTGATGGCGAAGCGGAAGATGACGTAGTACACCGCGAACCAGATAGCAGCGACAACCGGTACCAGATACCACTTGGTGGACAACCCGTGCAGGATGCCAAACACCACGAAGTCAATCAGGTTGCCATCGGTATTGCCGATAGTGACGCCAAGCACAGCCATGATAGTGAAGCCCAGTCCGGTCAACAGTGCGTGGATAACGTACAGCACTGGTGCGACGAACAGGAATAAGAATTCCAGAGGTTCGGTGGTACCGCCAATCACGCAGGCGATCAGGCCGGAGATTAATAATCCCTTAATTTTATGACGATTTTCAGGGCGAGCACAGTGGTACATCGCTAACGCAGCGCCCGGTAAACCGCCGAGGAACGCCGGCATTTTGCCCTGGGACAGGAAACGCGTGGCACTTTCAGAGAAGCCCTGAGTGGTAGGGCAGCTCAATTGGGCCTGGAAAATAGTCAGCGCGCCGCTAACGCTATGACCACACACCTCCTGCGTACCGCCAGCTTCAGTGAAGCGAATTAAGGCCACCAGAATGTGATGCAGGCCAAACGGCAACAGCAGACGTTCACCGGTACCAAACAGCATCGGACCAAAATCACCGGCGCTATTGATGATGTTACCCAAGCCAGTGATACCCATGGCGAAGAACGGCCAAATCAGCGGAATGACCAGCCCGACCAGTCCCATCACTACCGACGAAATAATCGGCACAAAACGGGTACCACCGAAGAACGCCAGCGCATCCGGCAGGCGAATGTTGTGGAAACGTTCATGCAGCATCCAGACAATGATCCCGGCGATTACCGCACCGAGGATCCCAGTGTCGATCGACTGGATCCCCAGAATGTTTTGCACGTTGTTAGCTTTGAGGATCGCCGCATCCGTGGTGGGCAATATTCCCTTGGCCGTTAACCAAAAGTTGACGGCCAGGTTCATTACCGCATAGCCGACAAAACCGGCAAAGGCCGCAACGCCTTTGTTTTCGCGCGCCAGGCCAAGCGGGATAGCGATACAAAACATCACCGGCAGAAAACTAAATGCGAAGGATCCGACTTTGCTCATCCAGGTAAACAGCGCCTGCAACATCGGGTTCCCCAACGCGGGGAGCAGCGTAATGACATCATGGCTGCTTAATGAGCTGCCGATCCCCAGCATGATCCCGCAAAACGAGAGCAGTGCTACGGGCAACATAAAGGTTTTGCCCAACTGCTGGAAAAATTCCCATAACGTGACTTTTGGTGTGGTTCTCGTCGTCATCTAACGACTCCTTGTAAAAAATCGACCAACGAATGATGGCGAGAAGATAAAACGTTTTACCTAATTTTAGTGCGTTACAAATCACATTATCGAAGGATAATAGGGCGTATAAATACGGATGATTGATAAAACGTTTTATCCATCACGTTATCAGGGAGCTTTCTGGTTTTATGGCTATAGCCAAAAAAATAACCATTCATGATGTAGCGCTGGCGGCCGGTGTCTCAGTCAGTACCGTCTCATTGGTTCTTAGCGGCAAAGGGCGTATCTCATCAGCGACCGGAGAACGGGTCAATGCTGCCATCGAACAACTGGGGTTCGTACGTAACCGCCAGGCATCGGCGCTGCGTGGCGGGCAGAGTGGGGTTATTGGGTTAATCGTTCGCGATCTCTCGACGCCGTTTTATGCCGAACTGACGGCAGGACTGACGGAAGCCTTAGAAGCTCAGGGGCGGATGGTATTTTTACTGCATGGCGGTAAGGACGGCGAACAGCTGGCCCAGCGTTTCTCGATGTTACTCAATCAGGGTGTTGACGGGGTGGTGATCGCCGGAGCCGCGGGCAGCAGCGACGCGTTACGGCAGTTGGCCGGTGAAAAGGGTATTCCGGTAGTGTTTGCTTCACGCGCCAGCTATCTGGATGATGCTGACACCGTCAGACCCGACAATATGCAGGCTGCTCAGCTGTTAGTTGAGCATCTTGTCGGGCATGGTCATCAACGAATCGCCTGGTTAGGTGGACAGAGCTCCTCTCTGACCCGTGCAGAACGCGTGGGGGGATATTGCGCCACGCTGCTTAAATTTGGACTGCCTTTTCACAGCGATTGGGTACTGGAGTGCGCCTCAAGCCAGAAGCAGGCCGCAGACGCCGTGACGGCGCTACTACGGCATAACCCGACCATCAGTGCGGTGGTGTGCTATAACGAAACTATCGCCGTTGGGGCTTGGTTTGGCCTGATGAAAGCAGGGCGACAGAGTGGTGAAATTGGCGTTGACCGTTATTTTGAACAGCAGATCTCGCTAGCCGCCTTTGCCGATGTGGCAGAGAACGCTCTGGATGATTTACCGATTATTTGGGCCAGCACGCCCGCGCGTGAAATGGGATATACACTGGCTGAACGCGTACTCCAGCGAATCAGCAGTGATGAGGGGCATTCGCGCAATCTGACGTTATCCGCCAGACTGGTGACGCAAAAGTAATGCGCCAGAGGTAAAAAAGCCCGATAAATCGCTTTATCGGGCTGTGGCGGACATCACGCAGATGGTAATTACGGCTGCGGAATGGCCGGGGCATCTGGTGCGGAAAGTGTTGGCATACCAAACATGCCGACAAACTCATCCAGCGGCATTTTTTGGCCGTTGAGCGTCACCTGACCATTTGCGTACTGCAGGCTGGAGCCGATGGTGTTGTCCTGTACCGTCGTGATGCGGAACATTTGACCCATCGCAGCAAGACCATTGACCTGCTGTTTCGCCATACCTGCCGCTTCTTCCTGCTGATATCCTTCCAGTTTGGCAATCTGGGTCATGAACTCAGTTGCCATATCCATCGGGATCGCCAGCTTTGCGTCCAGTGATTTCACTGAGCGATCCACTTCCTGGGCCAGCGTTTTTGGTTCTTCCTGGTTCGCATTCGGGTCTTTCAGGAACAGGGACAGATTAAAGCTGGTCTCACCCTTGGCATTTTTCCAGCTCAGTGGCGCAACGGTAATAACCGGCTCACCCTTCATCAGAATAGGCAGAGCGCTGAAGAACGCTTCGGTCACTTTCTGCTGATACAGCTCCGGGTTTTGCACTACGTCAATCTGTGACATCAATGCTTTGGTTTGGGCACTATACTGCTGGCTGAACTGATGTAATGCTTCGCCATCAATCTGGCCTACTTTCAGCGTCAGCTTACCGCTTCCCAAATCTTGACCCTGCAATTTCAGGCTGTTGATCGTGTAATCCAGCTGGCTGTTGACGGTTTTACCCTCGTTAACCAGGTCTGATTTACCGTCGATGCCCATGCCTTCCAGCACCGCCAGCTCTTTGCCTTCGACGGAAATAGACAGCTTATCAAGGGACAATTTCTGATCGCCAATACGCTCACCAAAGCTGGCAACCGAGCTTGAGCCATCCGTCTTCAGATTATTAAAGGTAACTTGTACTTTTTGATCGTACTCGTTAACCGCATTGACCACGCCGCTTTGCGCTTCACCGGTCAGGGAAACCGCGTTACCGTCTTTGTCGGCGCTGAGCTGGAATTCGCCTCCGCTAAAGGCCACTTTCTCATCGCCTTTTTCGTAACTCAGCGGCTTGAGAGATATGTCAGAGCGGGTATCGCCGCTATAGCCCACGCGGGAATTGATGATGAAAGGTGACTCACCCTTGGCAATGTCAAATAACGGTTTGGTGACGTCATTATTCACCAGCGTGGTTTTGACTGCGGCCATCGCGGGTACCAGGTTGAATGACTTAAGCTGGGCTAGCGGGAAAGGGCCATGATCGACGGATTCATCCAAAATGATGCTTTGCCCTGGCTTCAGCCAGGCATTTTCCTGACCGGCAACAGGTTTTACCACCAGTTGCAGCTGGCTGCTGAACACGCCGCGCTGGTAGTTCTCATAACTCAGCTCAATGCCTGCCTCGGGCGAGAGGCGTTTGAGCTGATCGTTTGCCTGCGTCACCATCTCAGCAAGATGGGTTTCCAGTTTCTTTCCCGTGAACCATGCACCGCCCGTCCAGACGATTCCCAGTGCAACCACCACACCCGCAGCTACCAGCGTTTTTTTCATTTCGATATCCATAAAATAAATCCAGGCGTTTGAAGACGCCTGGAGGGGTGACATGTCTTTAACTCACTACTAGCTTAGCAAGAGTTGTTAAAAATATCAGTATCTTGCTACAGCTTGTTATAAACCCGCGCTAAACGACCGGTGCCGCTGACGTTCACCGGCGACTCATTGGCGCTGATAAATGCCGATTCACCTGCTTTCAGTACCAAGCGTTGCTCGCCCTTGCTCAGCACGGCTTCGCCCTCAACGCAGAACAAAATGGCGGCGCTGTGCTGGCTGATAGTGGCTTCACGGGCAGACAGTTCATGTAGGGAGAACGCGAAATCGTCAACCGGGATTGGGAAATCCAGTTCACTCTCTGTTTTGACTGGGGTTGTCAGCAGTTGATTCGCCGGTTTAGCGACAAACTGAACGTTGGCGACCAGTTCTGGAATATCGATGTATTTCGGCGTCAGTCCGGCGCGCAGTACGTTATCGGAGTTGGCCATGACCTCGAGCGCCACACCTTGCAAGTAGGCGTGTGGGGTTTCGGCAAACAAGAACATCGCCTCGCCTGGATTCAGCTTTACCACATTGAGCAGCAGCGGAGAGAACAGGCCGCTATCATCCGGATAGACATCCGCTATCAGACGGATAGTTTGCCACGGCTCACCCTGTTGGCTGTTAAGGGCAGATTTCAGTACGGCCAGCGCACGCGATTTCTCTTCACCCTGCATATTCAACAAGCTGGCGAAAAGGTGGCTCAGACGCTCGGCGTTGGGTTCCTGCAGGAAGTGAGCGATGGCCGGATGCGCACCAGACACTGGCTGTAGCAGCGCCACAATCTCGGAGAACTCGCGAAACGCATTCATCGCCAGGAAAGGCGTCAGGGCAAACACCAGTTCGGGCTTGTGATTAGGATCTTTGTAATTACGCTCGGCGGCGTCCATTGGGATCCCTGCGGCGTTTTCTTTGGCAAAGCCAACCTCAGAATTGTGTTTGTTCGGGTGGACCTGAATCGAAAGAGGCTGGGCAGCGCAGAGCACTTTAAACAGGAAAGGCAGTTCACCAAAGCGTAGTGCTACGGCATCACCTAACAGTGCTGACTTATCGTGCTCGATCACGTCACGCAGGGAAACTGTCTGGCCGTCGGCGTTCTGAACCCGAGAACTGCTTTTCGGATGGGCGCCCATCCACAGCTCTGCCATCGGTTGCTGGGTCGGATTTTCAATGCCATAAAGTTCCGTTAAGGCAGTTTTGCTTCCCCAGGCATAGTTCTGCACTGAGTTGATGAGTTTTTGCATTATCAAGCCCTGTTTCAATGTGGAATTATCTCTGACTATTAAACCAAGAAACCCACGGGGAAGTAACCTGCGCATGTAAAAAGTCGTACTTGTCTCAGTTTTTGTTAAAAAATTGTGTAGGATATGGTGACTCGCTTTTAATACCCTGAGCAATTCTGGTTGCACAAAGGCCGTTGCTGGCACAACCGGACCCGCGACAGGGAAGCAGGGCAATGGAACATCTGCCCAGAGAATAACCAGACCGAGCAGTAAGTGAGAGCACAATGTCAAACAAACCCTTTCATTATCAGCATCCTTTCCCCCTCAAAAAGGATGATACCGAATACTATCTGTTGACCAGCGACCATGTTTCCGTTTCCGAATTTGAAGGCCACGAAATCATTAAAGTTGATCCGCAAGCCTTAACCCTCCTTGCCCGCCAGGCATTTCATGATGCCTCATTTATGCTGCGTCCGGCGCATCAGCAGCAGGTTGCGGATATTCTTCGCGACCCGGATGCCAGCGAAAACGACAAATATGTGGCCCTGCAATTCCTGCGTAACTCCGACATCGCGGCGAAAGGCGTGTTACCGACCTGCCAGGACACCGGTACGGCGATTATTGTCGGTAAAAAAGGGCAACGTGTCTGGACCGGCGGGGGTGATGAAGCCGCTCTGGCCCGTGGGGTGTATAACACTTATATCGAAGATAACCTGCGCTATTCGCAAAACGCCGCGCTGGATATGTATAACGAGGTGAACACCGGAACCAACCTGCCTGCGCAGATAGACCTGTATACCGTGGACGGTGACGAGTACAAATTCCTCTGCATCGCCAAAGGCGGGGGATCGGCGAATAAAACCTATCTGTATCAGGAAACCAAAGCGCTGCTCACGCCGGGTAAATTGAAAAATTATCTGGTCGAGAAAATGCGTACTCTGGGAACCGCAGCCTGTCCGCCGTATCACATTGCTTTTGTGATTGGTGGAACCTCGGCAGAAGCAACGCTGAAAACCGTTAAGCTGGCGTCGGCAAAATATTATGATGAATTGCCGACTGAAGGTAATGAGCATGGTCAGGCGTTTCGCGATGTCGAGCTGGAAAAAGAGCTGTTGATTGAAGCGCAAAACCTTGGACTGGGCGCGCAGTTCGGCGGGAAATACTTCGCCCACGATATTCGCGTGATCCGCCTGCCGCGCCACGGTGCGTCATGCCCGGTTGGCATGGGCGTCTCCTGTTCAGCGGATCGTAATATCAAAGCCAAAATCAACCGCCAGGGGATCTGGATTGAGAAGCTGGAAAATAATCCCGGCAAGTACATCCCGGAAGCGTTGCGTCAGGCCGGTGAAGGCGAAGCGGTGCGCGTCGATCTTAACCGCCCGATGAAAGAGATCCTGGCCCAGTTGTCGCAGTATCCTGTTTCCACGCGCCTGTCACTGAATGGCACAATCATCGTCGGACGTGATATTGCGCATGCAAAACTGAAAGAGCGTCTGGATAACGGCGAAAGTTTGCCGCAGTATGTTAAAGATCATCCAATCTATTACGCGGGTCCGGCGAAAACGCCGGAAGGTTATGCTTCGGGTTCGCTGGGCCCAACCACCGCCGGGCGCATGGATTCATACGTTGATCAACTGCAGTCTGCGGGTGGCAGCATGATCATGCTGGCAAAAGGCAACCGCAGCCAGCAGGTTACTGACGCCTGCCATAAACACGGTGGCTTCTATTTAGGTAGCATCGGCGGTCCTGCGGCAGTGCTGGCGCAAGGCAGTATCAAGAGCCTGGAATGTGTGGAATACCCGGAACTGGGGATGGAAGCCATCTGGAAAATTGAAGTGGAAGATTTCCCGGCGTTTATCCTGGTGGATGACAAAGGTAACGATTTCTTCCAACAGATTCAGACGTCGCAGTGCGCACGCTGCGTTAAGTAACGTCAGCCGCCCCTCGGGGCGGTTTTTTTTACCGCACGAACCACCAAACGAGGGTTCCATCCTCGTCAATACTCATAAGACCAATGGCAAATGGGCAATGTCGAAACATAACCTAATCAATTGTTAATATAAGGAGCAGGTCATGGTAACGGTACGCCGCGAAAATGATTCAATGGGGGCGATTGAGGTTCCGGCCGATAAACTCTGGGGCGCACAAACCCAACGATCGCTGGAGCATTTTCGTATCTCTACGGAGAAAATGCCGGTCTCGCTGATCCACGCGCTGGCGCTCACTAAACGTGCCGCCGCGAAGGTAAATCAGGACCTCGGGCTGCTGGCGGCAGAAAAAGCGAACGCCATCATGCAGGCGGCAGATGAAGTGCTGGCTGATAAACACGCTGACGAGTTTCCGCTGGCTATCTGGCAGACCGGTTCCGGTACGCAAAGCAATATGAACATGAACGAGGTGCTGGCGAACCGGGCCAGCGAACTGCTGGGCGGCGTGCGGGGGATGGAACGTAAAATACACCCCAACGATGACGTCAATAAAAGCCAAAGTTCAAATGACGTGTTCCCCACGGCTATGCACGTTGCCGCACTGCTGGCTCTGCGTAAGTCACTTATTCCACAATTGAATGTTTTAATTGAAACACTGAGTAAAAAATCCCACGCGTTTGCAGATATTGTCAAAATTGGCCGTACGCATCTGCAGGACGCTACACCGTTGACGCTGGGTCAGGAAATTTCTGGCTGGGTGGCGATGCTGGAACATAACCTGAAGCACATAGAAAACAGCCTGCCGCATGTGGCTGAACTGGCTTTGGGAGGAACGGCCGTCGGCACCGGACTGAATACACATCCTGAATATGCTCGCCGGGTCGCGGATGAACTGAGAGTGATCACCTGTGCACCGTTTGTCACCGCGCCGAATAAATTCGAAGCGCTGGCCACCTGTGATGCGCTGGTACATGCCCATGGTGCACTGAAAGGTCTGGCCGCATCGTTAATGAAAATTGCCAACGATGTGCGCTGGCTGGCATCTGGTCCGCGCTGTGGTATCGGCGAGATAGCGATTCCTGAAAACGAGCCAGGCAGCTCCATCATGCCTGGTAAGGTCAACCCCACACAATGTGAAGCCTTAACTATGCTGTGCTGTCAGGTAATGGGCAACGATGTGGCTATCAACATTGGCGGAGCCTCCGGTAATTTTGAGCTTAACGTCTACCGACCGATGGTTATCCATAATTTCCTGCAATCAGTTCGTCTGCTGGCAGATGGTATGGAAAGCTTCAATGCGCACTGCGCGACCGGCATTGAGCCCAATCGCGAGCGCATTGACCAGTTGCTCAACGAATCCCTGATGCTGGTGACTGCCCTGAATACCCATATTGGGTACGATAAAGCCGCAGAGATCGCCAAAAAGGCTCACAAAGAGGGGCTGACGTTAAAAGCCTCGGCGCTGGCGCTGGGCTACCTTAGCGAAGCCGAGTTCGACAGTTGGGTGCGCCCGGAACTGATGGTCGGAAGTATGCGACCGGGACGTTAATCTGCCACATACAGGTGCAGCCGGGGAATAATCAACCTCAGCGGCTGCGCCTGCGGTTTGAAACGGTGTTGCACGTTGTCGGCATCGTAATTCAGCAACTCGCCGATGTCCGGCACACTCATACCATTATCGTTATTAATCAGTGCAATCAGCGGTGTCGGACATGCATATTGCACTTGCTTTTGCTGCCCTTTGTACCAGACGCGGGCGATGGGCTGGACTTTCACCGGTCTTTTTATCTTCAGTTTCGCCTGTTGCGGCAGGGCGGCAATGTCCTGATACTCGCGCTCCAGACGGGCCTGCCACTCTTCGCGCGTCCATGGATGTACGCTGCGCGGTGAATTCAGGCTCTTTTCCAGTTGTTCCAGTACCTCATCGCGTTTCAGGTTTTTAATAATGTGTTTATTGGCCCAACCGAATCGCAGGGTCGCAGGTTCTCTGACCACCGTCAGCGTTCGATAAGCATTGAGGGTGATGAGTCCTGGTAAATGGCGATGCACCCATTCGAAACGTGCGGCGGGTGGCAGACCTGAATCCACCGTCACAATATGCTCAAAGGTTGTTTTCAACTGGTTGATACGCTGAATTTGCGCTTCCAGCGTCGCCTGAGAAGGGCTGTCGACCTGATAGCACAACACGCCGGGTAGGCGCACGGCAGCTTTGCTGCTGCGATTCTCGGACTGCTGCTGAATAAACAGGTGGCGATAGTGGCGCAGCGCCAGACTTTGAGCTTCTTTACCTAAATGTTGTTTAACGTCGATGGCCTCCAGCGGGGCGTGCTCCGACTCTTTTGCGATTTCTGGCAAGGAGAACACACGGGCAATCAGTAGCGTGTGCTGCTGCAGATTTTCAGTGAATTGCGCCAGTTCTTGTTCCATCTGGCGAAAAGTGCTGTTCAGACGTTCAACGAGATCGTAACGAGCCATAGAGTTACCATTTTAGTTACAACATACTTTTTTATAGCACACCCAACGTTACCTGACCACCGAGCCGTAGGGGTCAAGTAGCGGAAAATTCAGGAATGTTATGCCAGAGGGGCCAGCTAAAGGTGAAACGCGCGCCGCCGAGTTCGCTTTCGTCACACATCACCGTACCGCCCATGGCCTGCGCAATCGAGTGGACGATGGCCAGCCCGAGTCCGCAGCCGCCGGTGGCCCGGTCGCGGCTGGGATCGAGACGAACAAACGGTTCAAAAACTTGCTCACGGGCGTCAGGTGGAATGCCGGGGCCATCGTCTTCGACGATCAGCATCGCTTGATTACCCTGAAGCAGCAGACTGGCGTGAACCGTAGACTGGCAGTAGCGCAGGGCGTTGTTGAGTAAATTATCCAGGACGCGCTCCATCAGGCGCATATCCAGCGCACCGTAATCACCGGAGGTTAGATGGCGCAGGCGTACCGTGCGGTCAGGATTAACGCTTTGTACATCGTCCAGATGGGTGGTGAGCCATACCGGTAGGTTTGGTTCCGTGAGGTTTAACTCATTCTGTGGCCGGTCGAGTCGCGCATAGGTGAGTAACTCTTCGATGAGCGCTTCCAACTGGCTAATATCACGATTCAGCGCCTGGGATTCCTGTTCGCTGAGGTTATCGCTCATCTCCAGCCGGTAGCGTAAACGCACCAGCGGTGTGCGCAGCTCATGGGCGATGCCATCAATCAGCTGTTTTTTGCTGGCAATGAGCGCATTGATATTGTCCGCCATTTGGTTGAACGCCACGCCGAGCCGCTCAAAACTGGAACCGCTGTCAAAATGCAGCCGTTCACTCAGGTGTCCTTCACCAAAACGTTGCGCCGCCGCTTCCAGCCTCAACATCTCCTTCCAGTGCGGACGCATCCAGATAAGCACCGGGAAGGCCAGCGAAATGGCGATGAACGCCATCAGCGCGACGTCCAGCAAGCGCATTTGATGTAAAAAATAGAGATAGGGAACCGGGCCGACGGCAAGGACATAATGGCTGCGAGGAATACGCTGAATAAAGGTGTACTGGTCGTCGAGTGCCACAATATCGCCCTCGCGCAGACGCTGCTGGGTAGGGGCATCCAGATGGTATTTATTCAGCGGCTCCACGCGCAGATCAAACGAGAGGTTTAAATCCATCTCTTTCAGCGTCTTCCCCCACTCATGGGGCGGGATCTCGCGAAGTTCACTGCGCATCAAATACAAGGAGCTTTTCATTAAATCATCGAGCGACTGCCTGCCGGCGCGCTCTGCGGTGAATTTATATACCAAACCGACCAGCAGAGTCATCACCAGAAAGCAGACGAACAGCAACAGGTAAAACTGTACAAACAGCTTCTTCATAACAAATCACCGGACGCTCAATAAGTTAGCTAATACGCTTTTGCCACTCGGGGCTGGCGGGGGATTGCTGTATCCACCGAGACGCAGATTCAGAAATTCAGTCTGACCATCGTCAATCGCGCTTATCCCGGCAGAGTACACGGTATGAACCCTTTATGCATTCTCATGGCCCATGAGGCCCGTAATAAATACAGCATGTCTGGAACGGGCGAGGGCAGTTGGGCCAGGTAAACAGTCTCGTCTTAACAGAGTAATTGCTGCTGGCGGTTGTCTTTGTGCAAGGTGAGTGCGCGATATGAGGGGAGCATCATCTAAAAAGCCCGTACTGGATGCGGGCAAAAATACTGAAAGTCATGCTTCAGCAATAATCACTGAACTATAATTAACCAGGAAGTTGAACAGTCTCTACCCGTGGCGATAACACAAAAATCTCTTATAACTCCTTCGTATTGAATACCCTTTCCCTCACGGATTCCTTATTTTCACACACAGCGTATGTTGATGATTCCCATTGATAATGACATGCCATGCGATTTTTATAGCCTGGTTATCAATGGTTCAGCATTGCCATACGACCACGAATGGATTGATTAAAATGAAGAAATTATTTGGTCTTATTGCTTCACTGACCCTTCTGTCTGGCCCGGTTTTTGCGGTGTCGGCACCTGACTGCGTGAAGGTCGATAACGCTCAAATCGAAGCGCTATTTGATAAGTGGAACGCATCGTTAAAAACGGGCAACGCGAAGACGGTTTCAGAGAACTATCTCAGCGATGCGGTGTTACTGCCAACGGTATCCAATAAAGCCCGCTTAACGGATGCTGAACGCATTGATTATTTTGAGCATTTTCTGGCGAAGAAACCTACCGGAAAAATTGATACTCGCACTATTCGTCTGGGGTGCAACAAGGCGATAGATACCGGTACCTACACATTTACCTTCGCCGATAAATCTACCGTTTCAGCACGATATACGTTCACTTACGCATGGGATGGAAAAGAGTGGAAAATCTCTACCCATCATTCTTCGGCGATGCCTGAGGGGTAAAAAAAGTGCAGGGGGCGAGAATTGAGCGCTCCCTATTTTTATCGATGATGTGATTTTATTTTATTCTGAATGCTATGGCGCATTTGACCGTAAGGCAGCATAAACGATCTGTTTTTGAAGCTGGCGTTTGGCTCTTTCTCGAGGGCTGTATTTTTCAACCTAGCATAAAATTCTGTATAGGTGTAGGTGTCGCCCTGACCCGTCATCGTTATAATGCGGTAAAAATCTCGCTAATGTTCCACCAGCGATTCACTCAGGCTGAAGAGGGTGGCATTACTTTGGAAAGCATATGTTCAGTACCTGGTTAAGCCGCTGGAAACTCATCCCTGATGGTGCTCCCATCGTGACTCATACATCGTATCTGCTACCCGTGACAACAATTCACGGTGGCAAGAAAGCCATTCTTAAACTCACGGATGATGACAGTGAGCGAACCGGTTGTCAGTTGATGACCTGGTGGAACGGGAAAGGGGCGGCGAGGGTGCTGGCTCATGAAAATGGGGCGATTCTGTTAGAACGTGCCACAGGGACACAATCGCTGACGGATATGTCCCGGGAAGACCAGGATGCGCGAGCCTGCCGCATGATTTGCCAAACTGCCCGTCGACTCCATGTTGCGGCAAATACCTCAACACCGGTGCTCACGCCACTTGAACATTGGTTTCGCGATCTTGAGCCGACATCGCAACGTTTTGGTGGGATCATGCTTCGTTGCGCGCAGGCAGCCAATGTGCTTTTCTCCACTGCGCAAGATGTCGTGGTGCTGCACGGTGATTTACACCACGGTAATGTGCTTGATTTTGCAGAATCTGGATGGCTGGCTATCGATCCGAAAGGGTTGTTGGGTGAGCGTGGGTTTGATTACGCCAATATTTTCACCAATCCCGATCTTGCCGATCCTGGTATTGGCATCGCCATTGGTCCATCGCGGTTCACCCAGCGCGTCAACATCGTTTCAGAGGCTGCCGGACTTAAACGCGAGCGTCTTCTTCTGTGGATCGCGGCATGGTGTGGGCTTTCTTCCGCCTGGTTTCTGCAAGACGGGGACACTGCGGTAATAACCCTGCGGGTGGCGGATCTCGCGTTTGCTGAACTGGACTCAGGGTCTCTGCAACTTTGATCTATGACACGCGTCAGCAATTTTAAACCGTTATCATTAGGCTGATAAATATTTAGATTACCAATCAGTAAATGGTGGGTTAGGTTGTGTCTTTTGTGAATAAATTAATAGGCCGAAAACAATGAACGCGTTGTTTTCAGTGTGCAAAAAACGCCCGGATATTATGCTGCTGGTGGCGATTTTGGTCGGGGCAAACATTGTGGCGTGGCTGTGGGCTTTCACGGTGTTTAGTCATCATACCTCGCTTCTGGCGCTGAGCCTGGTCGCCTGGTGCTACGGTTTACGCCACGCCGTGGATGCCGATCATATCGCCGCCATCGACAGCGCAACCCGCAAACTGATGCAGCAAAAAAAGCGCGCATTGACCACCGGGGCATGGTTTTCTCTCGGACATTCCACCATTGTGGTACTGGCAAGTATTGGCATCGCCCTCACTACCAGCGTGTTTAAACATCATATGGCATGGTTGCAGAATGTTGGGGGCGTGATCGGTACGGCCGTTTCTGCTGCGTTCTTGCTGATTCTGGCGACCATCAATCTGATCATCTTCTGCCAGGTATGGAAGGCATTCCGCCATTTAAAACGTACGGGCACCTATTACGGAACCGCGGAAGAAATCACGATTTCAGGGCCTCTGAGTTGGCTCTTCCGCTCGGCCTTTAGGCTGGTGGGGAAAGACTGGCATATGTATTTTGTCGGCTTTTTGTTTGGGCTGGGTTTTGATACTGCCACAGAAATTTCGCTGTTAGGCATTTCTGCTTCAGGTGCTTCCAGTGGGATGTCCATCTGGTCCATTCTGGTGTTTCCGGCATTGTTTACCTGTGGCATGGCGTTAATTGATTGCCTCGACAGTATTCTGATGGTCGAGGCCTATGGCTGGGCCTTTAATAAGCCGCAGCGAAAGCTGTATTACAATATGACCATCACCGGAACCTCGGTGATTGTGGCGGTATTTATTGGCGGGCTGGAAGCGTTAGGATTACTGTCCGATGCGTTTTCACTTCAGGGCGGAATGTGGGATACGGTAAGCAATATGAGTGACCACATGGGTAATGTTGGTTTTATGATTATTGCTGTATTTCTCGGTTGCTGGATCCTCTCCGCGCTGAATTATCGCTGGAAAGACTATGACAGGTTGATGCTCAGCTAACCTAAATAAAGCCTTCCTGTCAGCGGGAAGGCTATTATCTGGCACTGCTCTGAACGGTTATTCAGCGTTGCTGAGCGATGTGGACGGTTGCTGCGCGGACGTTTCTTTACGCAAAATTCGGTTAGCCAGCACCCCCGACATCATTGAGCCGTTGACGTTTAATGCAGTCCTCGCCATATCGACAATCGGCTCAATAGCAATAAAAATCCCCACCAGCGCGACCGGAAAATTCAGCGTGGAAAGCACAATCAGTGCGGCAAACGTCCCACCACCACCGACGCCCGCCACCCCAATCGATCCCAGCGCAATCGCCGGTAGCATCGCGAGCAGAAAATGTACCGACAGCGGATCGATGCCCATTGTCGGTGCAATCATTGCTACCATAATCGCAGGGTAAATCCCGGCACAGCCATTCTGGCCCATGCTGGAGCCAAATGAAGCCGCGATATTGGCAATGGTATTTTGTACGCCAAATTTTTCCTGCGCGGTAATGGCCAGTGGAATAGAGGCAGCGCTGCTGCGCGAAACAAACGCAAAGGTTAAAACCGGCCACACGGTTTTAAAATAGCGCACAGGATTGTTTCCGCTAAGCAGCAAAATTAGCGCATGCACGATAAACATCATCAGCACGGCAATGTAGCAGGCGGCAATAAAGCCTAACAAACTGGCAAATTGTTCAAACCGATAAGCGGAAAATACGCCAGCCATTAATGCCATCACGCCATAGGGGGTGAGGGCAATAACGATGCGCACCATTTTCATCACCCAAATCTGGATGGCGTTAATGCCCGCGCTTAATTTTTCACCTTCTTGCGGTGCATCTTGTTTTACTTTTAATAATGCTACCCCGGCAAGCAGAGTGAAAATCACAATACCAATAACAGAAACGCTTCTGGCCCCGGTAAGATCGAGGAAGATATTGGTGGGGATCAGCGAGGTGACTAGCTTAGACAGTGAAACGGCGGCTGTTTTACTCACATCCTCAGCCGTAAACGTTGACTGCATATGGCCAAACGCGCTCGCATCCAGACCTAAAACGTGGGCGGTGAGCAGGCCAACAAATCCGGCGATCATCACCAGGCAGAGCATGCTCCCTACAATAGTGAGCGACATTTTGCCAATTCCGGCGCTGTTTTCGAGCTTATTAATCGCCGACAGGATAGAGATAAAGATTAGCGGAACCGCAACCAGTTTGAGTAAATTGACATAACCGTTACCGATGACGTTATACCAGTCGATAATTGTTTTGCTGTTGTCGGCTGCAATAAAATGCAGGGATAAGCCAATAACGGCACCGATAAAAATGGCAATGAAGACGCTTTTGGACAGGGAGTGACTTTTTTGGTCGATTCTGAATACAGCCCATGAACAAACCAAAAATAACGCGATATACGCGAGAGTAACGAACATAATGTAGCCTCTTGCCTCATTCAGCACCTGAAATGCCGGAAAGAGAGTGTATTTTTGAAATAAAACGCTGAGCCATAGTGGCTCAGGACCGGGACGGATTATAGGGAGGGGGACCACTGACAGCCACACAAAAAGTGTGGTTCAGACCGAGACGAGGTCTTTATGCTTATCCTGTAGACGATTTGCGTGACAGCGTAACGTTAAATGGCGAATTTGGCTGGGTTAAAACCAGCCTGGCGGGGTTATTTGCGTGGTTCATCATCCCAGGCGTGCGGGGCAAACAAATAGCCTTTATTACGGATGGTCTTGATGCGGTACGGCTCTGTGGCGTTATCCAGCAGTTTTTTACGCAGTCTGGAAATCGCCACATCAACGCTGCGATCCATCCCGTCATAACTCACACCGCGCAGATTTTTCAGCAACGCATCGCGATCCATAATGTGTCCCGCATGGGTTGCCAGCTCCCACAGTAGTTCGAAATCGGCGGTAGAAAGCGAAACGGGGTCACCAGCAAGTAGCACGGAACGATTGGTTGGATCGATAGTTAGCGTACCAAAGCGCAGTATGGTATGCGGCGTAAGGGTGGCCGCCTGAATACCTTTTGACTGCGTCGAATGTTCGTTCTGGCGTAAATGCAGGCGCAGGCGGGCCAGCAGCACCGCCGGCGGCGTCGTTTTCAGAATGTAGTCACAGGCTCCCATTTCGAGCGCCAGTATATGGTTCATATCGCTGTCGAGAGACGTCAGCAGAACAATTGGACCCTGCCAGCGCCCGCGCAAATCACGACAGATGGTCATTCCGTCTTTACCAGGCAGCATAATGTCTAACAACACCAGGTCGGGTTGAACCTGCAGGACCTTCTCTTCGGCTACATCGCCGCGCGGTTCAAGGATGACCTCTATATCGTGCCGGGCCAGGTAGGCGGCAATCAGCGAACCGACTTCAGGATCATCTTCAACAAATACGATGGTGTTCATATCATTCATTTTGATTATAAAGTGCCAACATACACCGCCCCTGTTTTTCCTTCCATTAATCTTTTCTAAACGAGAACGCTTCCGTTATGCTAGGGGCTGATGTTGTTGATGTGTTAAGGCAAAGTGATGGGGTTACTTATAAAAGCGGCGCTGGGTGCGCTGGTGGTGGTGTTGATTGGCGTGCTGGCTAAAACAAAGAATTACTATATTGCCGGATTAATTCCGCTGTTCCCGACATTTGCGCTGATCGCTCACTATATTGTGGCTAGCGAGCGCGGTATTGAAGCGTTACGCACCACAATTGTCTTCAGTATGTGGTCAATTATTCCCTATTTTGTCTACCTTGTTTCACTGTGGTACTTCACCGGGTTTATGCGCCTGCCCGTCGCGCTCGGCGGGGCGGTAGTCTGCTGGGGCCTGAGCGCGTGGTTGCTGATTATTTGTTGGGTAAAACTGCACTAACGCAGGTGGCGACCGCCATCCAGGGCAAAACTACGCCCGGTGACAAAACAGCTGGTCAACAGATAATCGATTAACTCAATGACCTCTTTCTCGCCGGGCGCGGTTTTCATCAGTGACTTGTTCAGAGCCTGCTGACGATATTCGGCGTCGTCATCTTCGTTAAACAGAATAAGCGATGGGGCGATGGCGTTCACTTTGACTTCTGGCGCCAGTTTACGCGCGAATGAGCGGGTCATGTTGTCCAGTGCAGCCTTGCTGGCGGCATACGCGATATGTTTGTCGCTGCCGCGCTCGACGACGTAATCTGTAAAATGGATGATGTCGCCGGCGGCGTGGCCGTGGCCGCGCAGCAGGCCTTCCAGCGCGTGGTTGAGCAGGTAGGGCGTGTTGACATGGATCTGCATCATGCTGGACAACACGTCAGACAGCGGTTTACCGGGTTTTTCTGCAACCCAGGCGCTGGCATTGTGCACGATGGCGCGTAATCCATCCGTTCGGTTTTTTACGTCATCAGCGAAGGCCAGCACGCCGGCATCGGTCGAAAAATCGGCCTGAATGCACACCGCGCCGGCTTCTTGCAGACCATCAATCGATGGATAATGCGTTCGATAGCTGATAATTACCGGCTGTTTTTGATTCAAAAAATGCCATGCAATTGCGAGGCCGATGCGACGGCCTGCGCCGGTGATAAGTATTGGCAGGGGCTTTTTACCCATCGTAATCTCCATTAACATCAAACGATGGGTATGACGTTTACCCCATCAACATCCAGGTAGCCGGAACGGCGGCGACCAGTAGCAGGCCGATCAAAACCAATTCCTGGCGGTTCAGCACGTTATCGTGCGTGTGCGTTTTTCTGGCGTAAAGAAAGACCAATAATCCTGGCGCATACAGCACCACAGACAGCAGCAGGTGCATTGGGCCAGAAGCATATAATAACCATAAGCCATAAATGCAGGCACCGACACCAACAGCCTGATGAATCGGGCGGGTGGCGATTTTCAGCAAAAATGCGCCAACGAGAAAATAAGGCACCAGAATCATCTCGGAGGCAATCGTCAGCAGCGTATTATAGTCAGAGCCTGT
Source organism: Citrobacter sp. JUb117 (assembly GCF_024809055.1). NCBI lineage: Bacteria > Pseudomonadati > Pseudomonadota > Gammaproteobacteria > Enterobacterales > Enterobacteriaceae > Citrobacter > Citrobacter sp. JUb117. The sequence goes on along the minus strand of NZ_JANUFB010000005.1, from coordinate 367,826 downwards.
GAGCCAGATCAGCACCAGACACACCTGTACGCAGATATTGGTGAGCCACAGTGAAGACGACGGTGCACCTTGCGCATTTTGACGTGCGAAAATGCGCGGGAACGCTTTGTGCGTCGATGCCAGAAACGGCACTTCGGCTGCCATAATCGTCCAGCTTAAATAGGCACCGCAGACGGAAACTATCAGACCGGCCGCAATAATAATTTCACCCCATGGCCCCATCATTTTGACCATTAGTCCGGCCATTGACGGGTTACGGATTTCAGCCAGTTCCGGGCGAGCAACCACGCCAAGGGAAAGTAGGGTAACCAACAGATAAACACCCAGCGCGGCCAATACCGCCAGCAGCGTGGCGCGACCGACATCGCGTTTATTGCGGGCACGTGCTGACACTACGACCGCGCCTTCTACCCCGATGAACACCCACAGCGTGATGAGCATGGTGTTTTTGACCTGTTCCCAGACCGGAACACCCAGCGCAATACCGGTAAAATCCAGGGTAAAGGTATCAAGCTTAAACAGCATAAAGGCCAGCACGACAAACAGACCCAGCGGCAATAATTTCGCCAGTGTCGCTACTAGGTTAATGCTGGCGGCGGTTTGTACACCGCGTAATACCAGAAAATGGACCACCCACAGCAGCACTGAGGCCCCGACGATAGACTGCCAGGTATTTCCATCGCCAAATAAACGCAATTCAGGCGTATCGGTGAAGAAGCTGAGTGCGGAAAAAACGATCACCAGATAAGAAACGTTGGCGATAACGGCACACAGCCAGTAACCCCATGCCGAGCAGAAACCAATCAGTTCGCCAAAACCTTCACGGGCGTAGGTAAAAATACCGCCGTCCAGATCGGGACGGATGCGCGTCAGGATGAGCATGGCAAAGGCCAGCAGGAGAATTCCCGCGCCGGTAATCGCCCAACCAATCAGTAATGCGGCCGGGCTGGCAACCGCTGCCATATTTTGTGGCAGGCTGAAAACGCCCGCGCCGAGCATTGAGCTTAAAACCAGCGCGGTCAGTGCGCTCAGACCCAATTTCTTTTCCATTTGTATCCAGTGACAAAAACGAGAGTGAGAGAATAATTATTTTGGCAAACCGCATAAAAATGGAGGAAGCCACTAAGGCGCGGAATTTTACGGAGAGAAGGGAGCGCATGCAATGGGCATGGGGAGATTTGTGACTAAAAATGCGAAAGGCGGCAAAAAGCCGCCTTATATTGTTACTCGTGACCGTTATTTATACAGATCGGCACTGATGGTCACGTTGTTACCACGTTCCTGCCACTGGCGGGTAATGTGGTAGTACTTGGCGCCTTTTTTCGCGGCACGTTTAGCAACCTGATAAGAAACTTCAGTCATGTTGCCGTAGTTACCGGTGAACTTGATGCTGTCAAACGGCACCATCATGGCGGCGGTTGCTTTGTTCAGTTCTTCTACTTTCGTACCATCCGGAAGCGTGACAGTGTAACGTCCACCTTTGGTTGACTGCGTTTCGAAGAAACGACCCACTTCTGCACTCGGAGATGCGGTGGTAGCTACGCCCGGGATCTCAACTTTCTTCGCGGCTTCGCCACCGGCTGCTAATGCTGCACGTCCGGCATCAGAATCAGCTGGGATGGCGTCAGGGCTTTGTACAACACGTTTTTTCGCATCGGCTTTATAGACAAATGCGGTAATACGCTGGTTGCCACCCTGGTTAGCATCGACCTGACGGACAATATAGAAAGAGTAAGCCCCTTTCTCTCTCGCCGCTTTGGTGATGGCGTCGTTGACTTCAGGCTGGCTACGGTAGAAACCCTGCACCGTGACGGTATCGTACGGTTCCAGCAACACGGCCTGATCTTTGGGTAATTCTACAACACCGTTGATGACGCGATTTTTGTTAGCTTCCGCTTTTTCTGCGTCGGCTTTATAGACGTCGGCAACAACACGCCAGTTACCGCCGCTGCCAAAATCTGAGGTATCAACAACGTAAAAGGAGGCTGCACCGTCTTTATCTGCACGGCGGGATACGGCGGCAACCGCATCACCGATAGCATTAAAACGGCCGGTCACCACAATGCGGTCATAGGGTTTCAGGGCAGCCGCTTGCTCCGGCGTCAATTCTGTCGCTGCATTTACAGAAAAAGCAGTCGCAGAAAGAAGTGCGGACGCCAGGAGAGTGTTCTTAAGCTTCATAAAAATAATCCTTCGCCTTGCGCAAACCAGGTACTGGTATTGTTATTGACTAGAAACGTGGCTGATTATTGCATTTAAATTGTGTCAGTGTCTGCGTCATTTTTCACTCATCGTGCCAGCCGTCGTAACAACATCGATAACATTTAGTGATATGTCTAAAAATTCGGCATTTCAGCGCTAAAACTGATAAATCGGTTGAATTTCATAAGTTAATTTAATGTTAATCAATTGTTCCGTGGTGGCGCTTAATCATGTTTTGCCGCTTGGCTTGAGCGATTTATCGGCCTTTGCGGGCTATTTCAAGGGCATTATCCCTGTCTGCGGGTTAATTCATCCCGGTTTTGCGAATTTCATAATAAATACTGTTTTTTGGCGCTAGATCACAGGCGTTAATTTCAGTAGGTTATACAGAGTTTGTTACTGTTTTATTTTGTTGGGGTAACACTTACCTCTTACGTAAGTGCGCGCAGGCCGCTTGCGAACATTGATAAACCATCATCAAAAATACAGATGGAAGGGAACATTATGCGAATTGGCATACCAAGAGAACGGTTAACCAATGAAACCCGCGTAGCAGCCACACCGAAGACGGTTGAGCAGCTGCTGAAGCTGGGTTTTAGCGTCGCGGTTGAAAGCGGCGCGGGTCAACTGGCAAGTTTTGACGACAAGGCGTTTGTGCAAGCGGGCGCGGAAATTGTTGACGGGGATGCGGTCTGGCAGTCAGAGATTATCCTGAAGGTCAACGCACCAGAAGAATTTGAGATTCCGTTGTTGAATCCGGGGACCACGCTGGTCAGTTTCCTCTGGCCGGCGCAAAACCCGGAGTTGCTGCAAAAACTCGCCGAGCGCAATGTCACCGTGATGGCAATGGACTCCGTACCGCGTATTTCGCGTGCGCAGTCGCTGGATGCCCTCAGTTCGATGGCCAACATCGCCGGATATCGCGCCATTGTTGAAGCGGCGCATGAGTTTGGTCGCTTCTTTACCGGACAAATTACCGCCGCGGGTAAGGTCCCGCCAGCCAAAGTGATGGTGATCGGTGCCGGGGTGGCGGGTCTTGCGGCCATTGGTGCGGCCAACAGCCTGGGGGCGATTGTTCGCGCCTTCGATACGCGCCCGGAAGTGAAAGAACAAGTGCAAAGTATGGGCGCTGAATTCCTCGAGCTGGATTTCAAAGAGGAAGCGGGCAGCGGCGATGGTTACGCCAAGGTGATGTCCGAAGCGTTTATCAAAGCGGAAATGGAACTGTTCGCCGCGCAGGCGAAAGACGTCGATATTATCGTCACCACCGCGTTGATTCCGGGTAAACCGGCCCCGAAACTAATCACCCGTGAAATGGTTGACTCCATGAAAGCGGGCAGCGTGATTGTCGATCTCGCTGCGCAAAACGGCGGTAACTGCGAATACACCGTGGCAAATCAGGTGACCACGACCGAGAACGGCGTCAAGGTTATTGGTTATACCGACCTTCCGGGCCGTTTGCCGACGCAGTCTTCCCAGCTATACGGGACCAACCTCGTTAACCTGCTGAAGCTGCTGTGCAAAGAGAAAGACGGCAATATCACCGTGGATTTCGACGATGTGGTGGTGCGCGGTGTGACGGTGGTTCGCGAAGGTGAAATCACCTGGCCTGCGCCGCCGATCCAGGTTTCCGCTCAGCCTCAGGCGGCAGCAAAAGCTGCACCTGCACCGGTTGAAGAGAAAAAAACCGTCTCACCGTGGCGTAAATACGCCTTGATGGCGTTGGTGGTTATTCTGTTTGGCTGGCTGGCCGATGTGGCGCCAAAAGAGTTCCTTGGACACTTTACCGTGTTCGCGCTTTCCTGCGTGGTCGGTTACTACGTGGTCTGGAACGTGTCGCATGCGCTGCATACGCCGCTGATGTCTGTGACGAACGCCATCTCCGGGATCATCGTTGTGGGGGCATTATTGCAGATTGGCCAGGGTGGCTGGGTGAGTTTCCTGAGCTTTATCGCGGTACTTATTGCCAGCATTAATATTTTCGGTGGCTTCACCGTGACTCAGCGCATGCTGAAAATGTTCCGGAAAAACTAAGGGGTAGCACATGTCTGGAGGATTAGTTACAGCTGCATACATTGTTGCCGCGATCCTGTTTATTTTCAGTCTGGCGGGGCTTTCTAAGCATGAAACGTCCCAGCAGGGTAATAACTTCGGTATCGCCGGGATGGCGATTGCTCTGATTGCCACGATCTTTGGTCCGGATACCGGCAACGTCGCGTGGATTCTGGTTGCCATGATCATCGGTGGCGCGATTGGTATTCGTCTGGCGAAGAAAGTCGAAATGACCGAGATGCCGGAGCTGGTGGCGATCCTGCACAGCTTCGTTGGCCTGGCGGCGGTGCTGGTTGGTTTTAACAGCTACCTGTATCACGAGGCGGGTCTGGAACCGATTCTGGTGAATATTCACCTGACTGAAGTGTTCCTTGGCATCTTCATCGGTGCGGTGACCTTCACGGGTTCTATCGTGGCGTTTGGTAAACTGCGCGGGAAGATATCCTCTAAGCCGCTGATGCTGCCGAATCGCCACAAGCTGAACCTTGCGGCGCTGGTGGTTTCGTTCCTGCTGCTGGTGCTGTTCGTGCGTACTGAAAGCGTGGGTCTGCAGGTTCTGGCGTTGCTGGTGATGACCATTATCGCGCTGGCGTTTGGCTGGCATCTGGTGGCGTCTATCGGCGGGGCAGATATGCCGGTTGTGGTATCGATGCTGAACTCCTATTCAGGATGGGCGGCAGCGGCGGCGGGCTTTATGTTGAGCAACGATCTGCTGATTGTTACCGGTGCGCTGGTGGGGTCTTCGGGTGCGATCCTGTCTTACATTATGTGTAAGGCGATGAACCGCTCCTTCATCAGCGTCATTGCTGGTGGTTTTGGTACCGACGGTTCTTCTACTGGTGACGATCAGGAAGCGGGTGAGCATCGCGAGATTTCCGCGGAAGAAACGGCAGAAATGCTGAAGGATTCGCACTCGGTGATTATCACTCCAGGCTATGGCATGGCGGTGGCGCAGGCACAGTATCCGGTGGCCGAAATCACCGAGAAACTGCGTGCGCGCGGCATCAAGGTGCGTTTCGGTATCCACCCGGTTGCCGGGCGTCTGCCGGGGCATATGAACGTGCTGCTGGCGGAAGCGAAGGTGCCTTACGATATCGTGCTGGAAATGGATGAAATCAACGATGATTTCGCCGATACCGACACCGTACTGGTCATCGGCGCGAACGATACTGTTAACCCGGCGGCGCTGGACGATCCGAAAAGCCCAATCGCCGGTATGCCGGTTCTGGAAGTGTGGAAGGCGCAGAATGTCATTGTGTTTAAACGTTCAATGAATACCGGTTATGCCGGCGTGCAGAACCCACTGTTCTTTAAAGATAACACCCATATGCTGTTTGGCGATGCCAAAGCCAGCGTGGATGCGATTCTGAAAGCGCTGTAATTATTACTAGCATGTCATACGGCCTCCTCGGAGGCCGTTTTTTTATGGCACATTCCGCTTATTAGTGAGAGAGGCGGCTTCACGCTTTATTGAGATCGCCCAGCAAAACGGCAATGCTTTGGCCGCCTTCAGTTTGCTCAAGTGCAATTTTAACGATGATGGTGAGTGGGACAGAAAGCAGCATGCCAACCGGTCCCAGTAACCAGCCCCAGAATATCAACGACAGAAAAACCACCAGCGTCGATAGCCCCAGTCCGCGTCCCATGATGCGCGGTTCGAGAATGTTACCGAATATCAGGTTAATCGCCAGATAGCCCGCCAGCACCACCAGGGCATCGTAAAATCCGCTAAACACCAGTACCTGAGCAATAGGGGGGATCGCCGCCAGCACGGATCCGATATTGGGGATGTAGTTCAGCGCGAAAGCCAGCAGTCCCCAGACAAATGCGAAGCGGACATCCAGTGCGGCCAGCATGCCCCAGGCGACCAGTCCGGTGACAATACTGATGGCCGTTTTGAGGACCAGGTAGTGTGACACGCTGTCGATTGCGCGTTGAATAGCGGCCATTCCCTCAACGGGTCTGCTCATCATTTGTTTGAGTTTGCCGGGTAACTGTGGCACTTCCAGTAGCATAAACACGACGGTCAGCAGCAGTAAAAAGATAGATGACATGGCATTGGACAATTGCGTCAGCAAATTGGTCACCAGCGTCATCGCCGCATTAGGGTCGATATACTTCACGAGTTCGTCGACGGAAACACCAATTCCCGCGCGCTGTAGCCACGGTTCGATATTTTTCAACGGGATAACCAGTGAAGAACGGTATTGCGGTAACGTTCTCGCTAATTCATTTAAGGATGTCCCTAAATATGCTAAAAGCAGCACCATTAGCATCACAATAATAACCACCAGCAATGACACTGCTAATACTCGCGGAATGCGAAGTTTGACCATTCGCTGGACCACGGGATTAAGCACCACGGCAATAAATAACGCCAGAATAAAGGGGACAATGATATCGGCCGCAAAGCGGACGCCGGTCAGAATGATCACCAGCATGCCCAACATAATGACTAATTTTAGACCGCTAAGCGTGATAATGGGTTTCGCCATGTTTATTCCTGAAGAGTTATCCTGAACCTGGATAATAGTGTGATCTGCCTCGAGTCGTTATAACAAAAATCAAACGAACCAGGTAAAGAAGTGAAAAGATTTTGAGTTCGTCTTGAACCTATGATACAAATTGCGTGTGTTTAACTACCGAGGACAATTATCATCCGCGATGACGAGAAGCAACACTGCGGATAATTGTAATATTATGGACAATACGTTCAGGATGTTTTTGCGTTTACCTACACTTCTTCGTACCTCTTCTACTTTCCTGCTTGCAGGTGAGCAACTCTGGCGCAACGCGCTTTAGTCCCTTCTTCTGCCTGAGCTGGCGTTATGCGCTGAGCTATCTGATTTTATTTTTTGGTTTGCTGCATGCAGTAAGCCCAAAGGACTTTATTCTCTAGCAGGAGAAGTATCATGTTTTACTGGATTTTATTAGGTCTGGCCATTGCGGCTGAAATTACAGGTACGCTGTCGATGAAATGGGCAAGCGTAGGTAATGGTAATGCGGGCTTTATTTTAATGCTGGTAATGATCGCCTTATCGTATATTTTTCTCAGTTTCGCCGTTAAAAAAATCGCCCTCGGCGTGGCCTACGCGTTATGGGAAGGTATCGGTATTTTATTTATTACGCTGTTTAGCGTGCTGTTATTTGACGAAACCCTGTCGGCGATGAAGGTGGCCGGATTAGTCTCGCTAGTGTTCGGTATCGTGCTGATTAAATCAGGCACACGAAAGCCAGCAAAAGCGAGGGGCGAGGTGACCCATGCAGCAGTTTGAATGGGTTCACGGCGCCTGGTTGGGGATGGCCATCGTGCTGGAAATTGTCGCTAACGTCTTTTTGAAATTTTCCGATGGTTTTCGTCGTAAAGCCTATGGCGTGCTGTCATTGGTCGCCGTGCTGGCAGCCTTTAGTGCGCTGTCTCAGGCGGTAAAAGGCATCGACCTTTCCGTTGCTTATGCCCTGTGGGGGGGATTCGGGATTGCCGCCACGTTGGCCGCAGGCTGGGTGCTTTTTGGTCAGCGCCTGAATAATAAAGGCTGGATCGGCGTGGCATTGTTGCTGGCCGGTATGATCATGATTAAACTCGCCTGATAAAAATGCTGCCTGTATCTGCGGGCAGCATGTTGTTATCCCTTCGCTAACGCGTCCAGTTTATCGCGAAAACCGGTGACCGAAATCGCGCGGTTATCGGCCCGCCAGCGATCTTTCGCCGCCGGAGCGGAGCTCTGCACACCAATCAATTGCCAGCCCGCATCTGTCTTCAGCATCAATGGGGAACCGCTGTCACCCGGGAGCGTGTCGCACTGATGAGACATGACGGTGTTTTGCGCCCAGCCGGTCACTACACAATCCTGATGCGCATACAGATCGTCCAGATGGTCTTCCGGGTAGCCTGACTGAGTGACTTTGCGATCGACGGCTTTCAGCGCAGCGGTTAATGCGGTTTTATCGCCTTCATACAAGGGAAGCGGTGTAATTCCTGATGGGGGGTAACGCAACACCACCAGACCAAAATCCCAGGGTGCCGCAGAAGGGGGCACAATCCAGCCGTCGCCATCCGCTTTTAAGCGCTTGCCAAGTGAAGGATCAACCCGTGCCTCAATGCCGTGGATTTCATAGCGCCAGCCGCCTTTTTTTGACACAAAGCGCAGCGCAACGGCTTTATCCGGCTTGCCTTTAGGGGGCGTTAACAGACAGTGCCCGGCGGTCAAGGCCAGATGCGGAGAAATGAGCGTGGCCGTACACAGGTTACCGCTGGCGGTTTCCAGTTGTCCGATGGCGTCCCAGGGAGATTGCGTCGGGTCTGGGATCTGTACGCGATCGTCATGACCAAAGAAGAGCGTTTTAATGTCTTCAGCTTCAGTGGCGGGCGTTGCTGGCCGATCCGCATGCGCAACGCCAGGAGAAAGATAAATAGAACCCAGTAATACCGCAATGGTTTTATGCATATCACACTCTGGTGGGGAATTATGATTATTAAAAGCAAACCCTCAATGAATACTATAGACGGGACGGTGGGAAAGTGGGAGTAAAATCAGGTAACTACACTCAGGAAAGATAAAAGTGCGTGGCAATAAGGCCGCAAATTATCAGTGTAATAAGAATGAACTCAAAGCGGTAATGGGACACCCTTTTACCCTCCGAACGCGGCGCTAAACCGACAAGAGCTAGCGCCGTAGGCGCTGGCGTGGGGGACGCCAGCGTTATTTCTGACGGATTATGCCGCTGGCTGAGCCGCAGGTTTAGCTGCGTCGTGTTTTACGGCTTTTTTGCTGTGCTTTTTAGCTGCCTGTGCTTTTTGCTCTGGTGCTTTTTGTTCTGCAGCAGGTTTAGCGGTGGTTTTTTTGGTGTGTTTCTTGGCAGATTGCGCTTTCTGCGGTGCCGCCTTGTGCTGTTTTTTATGATGTGTGGTTTTAGCCGGGGCTGCTTTGGTGGTGGCTGCAGCGGCCGGAGTCGTGGTGGCCGTTGTTTCAGCAGCAAATGCAGCAGAAGACAGACCCATAGCAGCGGCAACAACCAGAGCTAATACTTTTTTCATTGTCATACCCTCGATTTGGTTTTTCATTCAACCCCACTGCGGGGCCGTTGAAATAACTATATCGCTGTAATATCAAGGCTTCCGTGAGTCATTGGTTTCGGCGTGTAACCATATGTACAATGACTCACGGTAAGCAATTACAGATAACGGGCTTCCAGATGTGCGCGGAAATAGCGGCTACTGAGTGGTTCACCGGTGGCCTGCGTAATCAGCTGTTCGGTGGTAAAGCGGCTACCGTGCTGCCAGATGTTCTGGCGTAACCAGTCAAACAGTGCGCTGAAATCACCCTGAGCAATGGCCGTTTCTAACCCCGGCAACGCGCGATTTGCCGCACTAAACAACTGTGCTGCATACATGGCTCCAAGGGTATAGGAAGGGAAGTAGCCAAAGCCACCGTCGGTCCAGTGGATATCCTGCATACACCCATTACGGTAATTGCCGATGGTTGACAGCCCCAGCCACGCCTGCATTTTCTCATTCCACAAGGCCGGAATATCATCGACTTCAATGTCGCCGTTAATCAGTGCTCGCTCGATTTCGTAGCGCAGGATCACGTGGGCGGGGTAGCTCACTTCATCGGCATCAACGCGGATAAAGCCCGGCTTCACCTGCTGGTTCCAGGCGATAAAATTGCTTTCTTCAAAGGCGGGTTGATCGCCAAAATGCCGCTTCACCGCCGGGATTAGCCGCGTCAGGAAGGCGCTGCTTCGACCCAGCTGCATTTCAAAGAACAGGCTTTGGGATTCATGAATGGCGGTCGAGCGTGCCAGGGCGATAGGTTGACCGGACCAGTTACGCGGCAGGTTCTGCTCATAGCGGGCATGGCCGGTTTCATGGATAACGCCAAACAGTGCGCTCAGCAGTTCGTTTTCATCATACCGTGTGGTGATACGCACATCTTCCGGTACGCCGCCGCAGAATGGGTGGGCGCTAATGTCCAGCCGTCCGCCCGCAAAGTCGAATCCCAACTGCGCCATGGTCTCAAGGCCTAACTCGCGCTGCACCGCCGTCGGGAAAGGGCCAACCGGCGCGATTAACGATTGCCGGGACTGTTTGGCGACCACCTTGCTTAACAGGTCCGGGAGCCAGCCTTTGAGGTCGGCGAATAACACGTCCAGGCGGGCGCTGGTCATGTCGGGTTCAAACACATCCAGCAGCGCATCATACGGTGAACAACCTTTGGCCTCGGCACGCAGCCTGGCCTCTTCGCGGCTGTACTTCACCACATCCTTCAGGTTCTCAGCAAAACCTTCCCAGTCATTGGCCGGGCGCTGGCTGCGCCAGGCGTGTTCGCAGCGGCTACCCGCAAGGGATTTGGCTTCAACCAGTGATTCCGGCAACAATGATGCCTGATGATGCAGACGCGACATTTCTCGCAAATTGGCCTGTTCAACATCATTCAATTCTTCGTGTTGCGCGCCGGCAATCCAGGTGGCGACCTTAGGATCGGTTAACAGTTGATGTTCCAGGACGTTCAGTTCCGCCAGCGCTTCGCCACGGGCCTGGCTGCCACCAGGAGGCATCATGGTGAACATGTCCCAACTGGCGATAGCCGATAGGTGGGAGAAGCGAGAGAGCCGCTGGAACGTGCGGGTGAGCTGTTGGTAATTCGTACTGTTACTCATTATTTTCGTTCTCGTTCTGTTGGACCAGACCTGTGAGTCTAACGTGATTTACCGCATTTACCCATTCCTCGGCAGAGAATGCGAAATGTTGGTAGCTTGTAAGTGATAATGATACTTTTTATCATAAACAAAATTTGATGTTTTAAACTATGGCGTAATCTTTTAGCAGGGAGCCGGTATGCAACAGGAAATCAGTAGTGACTATATCGCCAGAACTCGGGCAGTATCCGGTTGTTTTTCGATGTTTATTCTGATGTTTGGCCTCACGTTTGTCCCCATTTTTTTTGCTGAAAGCGCGCTGTTACAGGCGCAGGGATTACTGTTCCCACTGCTGTTTGCTGTGGAGTTCGTTGTGCTGGTACCGCTGTATTATTTCTTTTTTAGTAAAAGAGCAGGTCTGGGAAAGGGCACGTTTAACGTGACGTGGTTTGGTATTTTATTTGTCGCACTTTTGCTGGTGCAGTTTGCCGGGCCCTGGCTGTTGGGAATAAGACAAAATGAAGAATGGGTGACAACCCAGGTATCACTACGTAGTTATGCGCTGTGGCTGTCGAGTTTGTCGCTGATATTTATTGCCCCGGTTTATGAGGAAATGATTTTCCGCGGCTGCCTGTTCAATGCCTTTCAGTACTGGTTCAAGGATAAAACCTGGTTGACGTCAGCGGTGGTGTCCGCCATTTTCGCGCTGATGCATACGCAGTATGTGGATTTTAGGACGTTATTGCTGTTGTTTATCGTGTCACTGGTTCTGATTTATGCCCGAATTAAAAGTAACGGCATACTGATGCCAATTATGCTGCATATCTTGATGAACGGGACGGTGGTGGGCATGCAAATCGCGGCCCAGGCATTCGTGCCGTCCACGTAATGCGGTGTGCCCGGCGATACCGGGCATCACAATCAGGCGTGCAAACGGTGATGTAAACGGGACCCCACCAGTAGCGCAAGGATCAGCATCAACGCAATAAACCCGCCGACGCCGTTCCAGCCGTAGTTATGCCAGAAAACGCCACCCAGCGTACCCGCAATGCTCGATCCCAGGTAATAACAGAACAGATACAACGACGAGGCCTGACCTTTGGCGCGTTTAGCGCGCGGACCAATCCAGCTGCTGGCCACCGAATGTGCGGCAAAGAAACCGGCGGAAAAGAGCAGCATTCCGGCAAAAATCAGCCACAGTGAGGTGAACAGCGTCATCAACAAGCCTACGAGCATCACGCCAGTCGAGAACAACATCACCGGGCCACGACCGTAGCGGGTGGTCATTGACCCTGCTTTGGGGGAACTCCAGGTACCGGTAAGGTAAGCCACGGACAGCAGGCCGACCACCGCCTGACTGAGTTCCCAGGGCGACAGCATCAGGCGGTAGCCGATGTAGTTAAACAGCGTGACAAACGACCCCATCAATAAGAATCCGACCATGAAAAGTAGCGGCAATCCGGGGTCACGCCAGTGCAGGCGGAAATTAATAAACAATGACTTAGGCCGCAGTGACGTCGGTCTGAAGTGGCGGGATTCGGGTAAGATTTTCCAGAACATCAGCGCGGAGGCCAGCGCAAAACAGCCGATAGCCGCCAGCGCAATACGCCAGTTAAAAAAGTCGGTAAATACTCCGCTGATCAACCGGCCACTCATGCCGCCAATCGAGTTACCGCTGATATACAGCCCCATCGAAAAGGCGACAAAGCTAGGGTGGATCTCCTCGCTGAGATAGGTCATACCTACCGCGGCGACCCCGCTTAATGACAGGCCAATCAATGCACGCATGATCAGGATACCGTGCCAGCTGGTCATCATCGTTGAAAGTAGGGTGCAGCAGGAAGCCAGCAGGAGCGCGGTGACCATTACCGGCTTGCGGCCAATGGCGTCGGAAAGCGGGCCGGTAAACAGGAGACCGATTGCCAGCATGGCGGTGGAGATAGACAGTGAAATACTGCTGCTGGCAGGCGATACGCCAAACTCATGGGACAGTACCGGCAGGATCGGTTGTACACAATACAGCAGGGCAAATGTCGCCAGCCCGGCGGAAAACAGTGCCAGCGTGACGCGCATAAAAGAGGCGGTGCCGCGTTTTATAAACGCATCTGGCGGGGAGATAATCTGTTCATCAACATCGCTTGTCGGGGCAGTATCGACAGTAGTTGTACGGCTCACATGAAATCCATTGGGTATACAGGACTAGTCTTTAGAGTATTAAAATCACAATATTCTGTCTAATATATTAATAATCTCAAATAATATTTTAAAAATATGAATATTGAACTGCGTCACCTGCGCTACTTTGTGGCGGTTGCGGAAGAACTCCATTTTGGCCGTGCGGCGGCGCGGCTGAACATTTCCCAACCTCCATTGAGCCAACAGATCCAAATCCTCGAGCAGCAGGTGGGTGCCAGATTGCTGGCGCGAACCAACCGCAGCGTGGCGCTGACTGCCGCAGGCAGGCAGTTTCTGGCCGACAGTCGGCAGATCCTCGGGCTGGTGAATGAAGCCGCAGCAAGAGCTGAACGTCTGCATTTGGGCGAAGCGGGTGAGTTGCGTATCGGATTTACCTCCTCAGCACCGTTTATTAAGGCGGTGTCAGATACGCTGTCCTTTTTTCGCCAGGCTTACCCCGATGTGCATATGCAAACCCGTGAAATGAATACCCGTGAGCAAATTGCCCCATTAAGCGAAGGGACGCTGGATATGGGACTGCTGCGCAATACGCAACTGCCTGACACTCTGCACCGGGAGGTTATCCTGCACGAACCGCTGATGGCGATGATCCCGCGAGCGCATCCATTGGCACAAAAGCCGGTTGTTACTCTGGCGGAACTTGCCCGCGAGCCGTTTGTCTTTTTTGACCCGCACGTGGGGACCGGATTGTATGACGATATTCTCGGCCTGATGCGTCGCTACGACCTGAAGCCGACTATTACTCAGGAGGTCGGGGAGGCGATGACCATTATCGGCCTGGTGGCGGCGGGGTTGGGGGTGTCTATTCTGCCAGCCTCCTTTAAACGGGTACAGCTGTATGAAATGTGTTGGGTACCGATAGCAGAAGAGGATGCTGTATCTGAAATGTGGCTGGTGTGGCCTAAACATCGCGAGCAAAGCCATGCTGCGCAACGCTTTCGCCAGCAGCTTTTAGCGGCGGTACAACGTGCTTAAATTAGTTTAAAAACCGGTGAAAATGTGCGGTAAATCACACGACTAAGTAAAAAGTTGACGGAAACCATTGAAGTACTTCACCATAGCCTACAGATTATTTCGGAGCGCGAAAATAAAGGGAGTAAGTGGTGGTTGCTGATAGTCAGCCTGGGCATATCGATCAAATTAAGCAGACCAATGCGGGCGCGGTTTATCGCCTGATAGATCAGCTCGGACCGGTATCGCGTATTGATCTCTCTCGCCTGGCGCAATTAGCGCCTGCCAGTATTACCAAGATTGTCCGCGAAATGCTCGAAGCACATTTGGTGCAAGAACTGGAAATCAAAGAAGCCGGGAGTCGTGGGCGTCCGGCCGTTGGCCTGGTTGTCGAGACGGAAGCCTGGCACTACTTATCTATTCGTATCAGTCGTGGCGAAATTTTTCTCGCACTGCGCGATCTCAGCAGCAAACTGGTGGTTGAAGATTGCCTTGAAATGGCGCTGGTCTCCGAGATCCCGCTGCTCGATCGTGTGATTGCGCAGGTCGATCAATTCTTCATTCGTCATCAGCAAAAGCTTGAACGCTTAACGTCCATTGCCATCACCATGCCGGGCATTATCGATACCGAGAATGGCATCGTTCATCGCATGCCGTTTTACGATGACGTTAAAGAGATGCCACTGGGTGACGCGCTGGAGAGTCATACCGGGGTACCGGTATACATTCAGCACGATATCAGCGCCTGGACCATGGCTGAAGCGCTTTTTGGTGCATCGCGCGGTGCCCGCGACGTGATTCAGGTAGTGATTGACCACAACGTGGGCGCGGGGGTGATCACCGACGGCCATTTACTGCATGCGGGCAGCAGCAGTCTGGTCGAGATTGGCCATACGCAGGTGGACCCGTATGGCAAGCGTTGTTACTGCGGGAATCATGGGTGTCTGGAAACGATAGCCAGTGTAGACAGCGTTCTTGAACTCGCACAGGTGCGTCTGAAGCAGTCGATGAGCTCCTCACTGCATGGCCAACCGTTGACGGTGGATTCAATATGCCTTGCCGCCATGCAGGGTGATTTATTGGCGAAAGATATTATTAACGGCGTCGGTACGCATGTGGGACGCATTCTGGCCATCATGGTGAATTTATTCAACCCGCAAAAGATTTTGATCGGTTCTCCGCTCAGCAAGGCCGCAGATATTCTGTTTCCGACCATTGCTGACAGTATTCGCCAACAGGCGTTGCCAGCCTACAGTAAGCACATTGTTGTTGAGAGCACACAGTTTACCAATCAGGGAACGATGGCAGGGGCCGCACTCGTGAAGGACGCGATGTATAACGGTTCTTTGTTGATTCGTCTATTACAGGGTTAACATTTTTTAACTGTTGTACAAAAAATTGCGCTATCTCAAGCTGATTCAGGTTCTCTTACCTTAGACTTTCTCCACTGTATTATTTTCCTGGCTTATATTTTCAAAGCATAACGGTGGAGTTAGTGATGCTGAAGCGTTTCTTTATTACAGGTACAGACACTTCTGTTGGGAAGACAGTGGTTTCCCGCGCATTACTACAAGCGTTAGCGTCAGGGGGTAAATGTGTTGCGGGTTATAAACCCGTGGCTAAAGGCAGCAAAGAGACGCCGGAAGGCTTGCGGAACAAAGATGCGCTGGTGCTGCAAAGCGTTTCTTCCCTGGAATTGCCGTACGAGGCGGTCAATCCTATTGCGCTGAGCGAAGACGAAAGTAGTGTGGCGCATAGCGGCCCGATCAACTACACCCTGTTGTCCAATGGACTCGCCAGCCTGAGCGAAAAGGTTGATCACGTGGTGGTCGAAGGGACCGGCGGGTGGCGCAGTCTGATGAACGATTTGCGTCCGTTGTCGGAGTGGGTGGTTCAGGAACAGCTACCCGTGCTGATGGTAGTGGGGATTCAGGAAGGGTGCATTAATCATGCCATCCTTACGGCGCAGGCGATTGCCAGTGACGGACTGCCGCTGATTGGTTGGGTAGCGAACCGCATTAACCCCGGATTGGCGCATTACGCTGAAATCATCGACGTGCTCGGCAAGAAATTACCTGCCCCGTTGATCGGCGAGTTGCCGTACCTGCCGCGCGCAGAGCAGCGAGAGCTGTCTCAGTATATCCGACTGTCAATGCTCGGCAGCGTGCTGTCGGTAGATAGAGTCATGGCGTAACGTTCGCGACAGCACGGAAGCCACGACGCAAGCAATCAATAAGCCGGGGAGTAGACGATACTCCCCGGTCATTTCACAGACCATCAGCGTAGACATAATCGGTGCGTGCGTTGTCGCCGCCAACAACGTCGCCATCCCGGTTAATCCCAGCAGCACCGCAATCTCATCTGTACCGGGAAGCCAGAATCCCCACAGACGACCCAACAGCATACCAACCGCCAGGCCGACAAACAGGGTCGGTGTGAACACACCGCCCGGCGCGCCAGAACCACTGCTGGCCAGTACAGCCAGTAATTTGCAGATAAAAATCCCGGAGATAACCGAAAGCAGCGGCGGGGAGAGTAAAAACGACTGCACCACGCTGTAGCCATTTCCCCAAACGGTTGGTGTGAATATCGACAGCACGCCAACGATCAATCCCCCCAGCGCCAGTTGCCACGGTGGTGAAAGTTTCAGGCGTAAAAAACCGGTGTGGCTGGTGGTCATCAGCCACATAAAGAGAGGGCCGCAGATCCCTGCCGCCACGCCGGTACTGACAATCATCAGATAGTCCAGCGCGTGCAGCTCTCGCGACAAATGCACGGTATAAAGCAGCGCGTTGCTGTCACTGAGTAAATGAGTGGTGAGCAAGGCGACAACGGCGGAGACGACAACCGGTCCCAGCGATGCCAAAATTAACGTGCCAAACAGGACTTCAGCAATAAACAGGCTGCCGGCCAGTGGCGCATGGTACGCACCGGCCATGCCGGCGGCAGCACCGCAGGCAATCCATAACTTCCATTCCGTGCGTGGGGTAAAGCGTTGTGCAAAACAGGATGCTGCCAGCGCCGCCAGTAAGATCATGGCGCCTTCACGTCCGATGGCACTCCCGCTGGCGACCACCAGCAATGACGCCAACGACTTCACCAGGCTGGCGCTAACGTCAAACTGGCCGTCAGTTTGCAGTGCTTCCATATAATCCGTAGGCGCCTGCGGGCGCTGCCGGTTAAATTTCTGCCAGCCCCACAGCAGTAAGCCTGCGGTAAGGCCGCCCAGAGCCGGGGTCAGCATGCGTCGCAGTGGTGACAGACTGGACGCCGCATTAACCAGACTGCCGGTATCATTACTCAGGAAAAGCCACTCCAGGAGCAGCATGGCGTGGCGGAACCCGGCCACCGCCAGTGCTGCCAGGATACCAATCAGCGCAGCGAACACCAGACGGCGAAGCATTGCGCGCAGGTCGGGATAGGCGTGCAAATGATGCATTAACGAAATAATGGCTTCACAGCGACGGGGATCAGCAACTGCGACTGCCAATGCGCCAGCGTGAGTCGGGCCAGTTCCCCCAAGGCCTGATAAAACGGATGATCGGCTTTCTCGATAAAGACTTCGAGGAAACGACCTGACCAGGGTAACAGATGCCAGGCCAGCAGTTGTTCACACGCGTTGTGATGGCCATTTTCAGCAAGCCAGGCGGTTAATAGCAGCAGAGAGCCGAAGTGATCTTCGGGTTCGTTTTGCTGCATGTCGAACTGGATACCGTTGTCGCGCATCCACTGACGCAATGCCAGCGTGGATTCACCAAATAAGACGTTTTCACGATCCAGCCAGACGGAACCCCATGGCGGAGAAGGCAGTGCGTACGGACCAACGAACAAACGCTGCCAGGCCTGTGAGAGTGATTCATCGGCTTCAATCTGAAACTGGCTAACCAGTTCGCACAGCGTATCGTCAGACAGTGGCCATTGCGTCTGCCAGCCATTGGCTCTTAGCGCACTAATGAGCGGGGCCGCTTCTGCGCTGTCTGGCGCATAGTAAAATAGTGCACCCAGCACGCGCGCTGCGGTGGAGAAGTTGTCACGTTGAGAAAAAGAGGTCATGCAAACAATCCTGAAAAGTGCGGGCTTCCCCGCACTCGTGAGTTAACCTGCAACAGCCATACCGACTGTCATATGCAGACCGTAAAACAATCCGCGGCCAATGATTTCACCGGCAAGCAGGAGAATTAAGCCGAGCGCCAGACCTGTAATATGAGGTTCTTTGCGGCGGATCAGGGGGCAAATCCAGCAACCCAGACCGGCGGCGAGCAACAGGATGCGCCAAACCTGCAAACGGCCATACTCGGGTACCAGCGCCGTTGCGTGTTGCACCGAACTGTGAATTTCACCGAGCGACACGCCCTGTAGAGCAATAACCCCAATGCAAACCAACAGGGCCAGAACGCTAATGCTGGCGTATGTCGCGGCGTTAAATGAGACGCGAACGGTACGCAGTAGCAGGGCAGCAAACAGCGGGCCACTCAGCAACACCGTCATGAAAAAGGCCACGGTGGTGTAACCATTATACCAGGTCGGCACGGTCTCTATCTGGTAAACCTGGGTCATCGCCCAGACAAATACAACGCCGAGGAGCATGCTCACCAGCAGCCAGATTTTACCCAGCGCTGCGGGCATTTTACCGAGAAAAGCCACCAGCCACCAGACGCCACCGATGGCGAAAAATAACGATCCGCTGGCTATTTCGTTACTCAGCGCCGAGGCACCGACCCGGTTTAGTGAATTAAGTGCCCGCAGTGGAGAGCCCAGGTGCATTAGCGAGGCGAGAAACCCGATGCCCATCACCACCCACAGAAAGAACATGCTGCGAACGAGACGCTGTCTTGTCGCATCATCTTTGGCGGAGAGCCAACATAGCCCGCTCACAATCAGCGCGCCAACGACGCATTGTCCTAGTACCGTAAACAGTACCAGCGGCCATTCATGCCATCCATTGCCCATGTTACACCTCCCTCGGGTTTGCCAGATAACCGGTGGTATCCCCGGTTGGACGGCTGTTGGCGTTGGGTTTAATCACAATGTTCGGTTTGGTAAAGTGTGCACCCGGTAGTGGAGCCACCGCCGCCAACGTCCCGTGCTTTTTGCGCAGTTCATCAATGGGGCCAAAGTCCAGCGCGCGTAACGGGCAGGACTCAACGCAGATGGGTTTTTTACCGTCGGCAACGCGGTCATGGCAGCCGTCACATTTGGTCATATGTCCTTTGGTCGCGTTGTACTGCGGTGCGCCGTAAGGGCAGGCCATATGACAATAGCGGCAGCCAATACACACGTCCTCATCAACAACGACAAAGCCATCTTCACGTTTATGCATGGCTCCGCTCGGACACACCTTAGTGCAGGCCGGATCTTCGCAGTGGTTACATGAGATCGACAAATAATAGGCGAAGACGTTTTGCTGCCAGACGCCGTTATCTTCCTGCCAGTCACCCCCTGCGTATTCGTAAATACGCCGGAAACTAACATCCGGGGTTAAATCTTTATAGTCTTTACAGGCCAGTTCGCAGGTTTTGCAACCGGTGCAACGGGCGGAGTCGATAAAAAATCCGTACTGCGCATTCATGAGCTATTCCTTAAACCTTCTCAATCTCAACCAGGTTAGTGTGCTGCGGGTTACCTTTGGCTAACGGTGACGGGCGCTGGGTGGTCAGCGTGTTAACACAGGCACCATGGTCAATTTTGTCGCCAGACATATCGGCATCGTGCCAGGCACCCTGGCCCATTGCGCTAACGCCGGGGAGAATACGCGGGGTCACTTTTGCGGGAATACGCACTTCGCCACGATCGTTATAAACACGCACCATATCGCCATTGGAAATACCACGCTTTTGCGCATCCAGTGGGTTAATCCAGACTTCCTGGCGACAGGACGCTTTGAGAACGTCGATGTTGCCGTAGCTTGAGTGGGTTCGAGATTTGTAGTGGAAACCAAATAGCTGTAGTGGGAAATGACTGCGTTTGGGATCGTCCCAGCCTTCAAAGGTCGATGCGTAAACAGGCAGCGGACTAATCACGTCATCTTTCTCTAGTTCCCAGGTACGGGCAATTTTTGCCAGTCGACTCGAGTAGATCTCAATTTTGCCTGACGGTGTCTTCAGTGGATTGGCATCAGGGTCTTCGCGGAACTTCTTGTAGGCGACATAGTGCCCGTTAGGATCTTTACGCTTATAGATCCCCATTTTTTTTAGCTCATCATACGAAGGCAGTGCAGGGTCTTTAGCCAGCATTTTGGCATACAGGTACTGCAGCCATTGTTCTTGCGTGCGTCCTTCGGTAAACCGTTGGTAGATGTCGTCTCCAAGACGTTTCGCGATTTCGCTCATTATCCAGTAGATGGGTTTACGCTCGAATTTTGCGGAAGTCGCGGGTTGAATAAAAATCAGGTATCCCATATTCCCGGCGTAATCGTTCGGAATAATGTCTTCTTGTTCAACGGTCATCAGGTCGGGCAGCAGAATATCGGCATATTTGGCGGAGGAGGTCATGAAATTCTCAATGACCACAATCATTTCGCATTTCGAATCATCCTGCAGGATCTCATGCGTTTTATTGATATCCGAATGCTGATTGATAATGGTATTGCCCGCATAGTTCCAGATAAATTTAATCGGTACATCCAGCTTCTCTTTTCCGCGCACGCCGTCGCGGGTGGCAGTCATCTCGGTTCCACGTGCGATAGCGTCGGTCCAGCTAAAACAGGATATTTGCGTCTTGATGGGATTGTCGGGCAGCGGCATGCGCTCAATCGTAATGGTATAGGTGGATTCGCGTGCGCCACTGTTACCGCCGTTGATGCCCACATTACCGGTCAGAATGGGTAACATGGCAATGGCGCGGGAAGTCAGCTCACCGTTTGCCTGGCGCTGTGGCCCCCATCCTTGACAGATGTACGCTGGTTTGGCGCTCCCAATCTCTCTGGCCAATTTAATAATGCGCGCGGCTGGGATCCCGGTGATGTGCGATGCCCATTCTGGTGTTTTTGCAATGCCATCGTCGCCGTCACCCATTATATAAGCTTTATAATGTCCGTTTGCGGGAGCGTCGACCGGAAGGGTTTTCTCATCATAACCAATACAGTACTTGTCGAGGAACGGTTGATCGACAAGCTCCTCAGTAATCAGTACCCAGGCAATTCCTGCCACCAGTGCGGCGTCAGTGCCCGGACGAATCGGGATCCACTCATCTTCACGACCCGCTGCGGTATCGGTATAACGAGGGTCGATAACAATCATTCTGGCATTTGAGCGTTCCCGGGCTTGCTCCAGGAAGTAAGTAATACCGCCACCGCTCATACGCGTTTCGGCAGGATTATTGCCGAACATAACGACCAGTTTCGTGTTTTCGATGTCTGAAGTGCTATTGCCGTCGTTTGAGCCGTAGGTGTAGGGCATTGCGGCTGCAATTTGGGCCGTACTGTACGTCCCATAGTGGCTGAGGAAGCCGCCATAGCAGTTCATCAGGCGCGCCACTAGCGAGGCATAAGGGGAAGAACGGGTAATGTTGCCACCGACAATGCCGGAGGTGTAGTTAATGTATACCGCTTCATTGCCGTATTTCTGTATGGTATTTTTTAGACCGGCGCTGATGGTGTCCAGGGCTTCCTGCCAGCTAATACGTTCAAATTTACCTTCACCACGTTTACCAACACGCTTCATAGGATAATTAAGCCTGTCAGGGTGATTAATACGTCGGCGGATAGAACGACCGCGCAGGCAGGCGCGGACCTGGTGATTACCATAGATGTCATCGCCGGTATTGTCGGTGTCTACCCAACAAATTTCGTCATCTTTGACATGTAACTGCAAAGCACAGCGACTGCCGCAGTTAACTGAGCATGCGCCCCAGACGATTTTTTCTTCAACCGGCGAGATTGATTGCTGTACCGCAGCGGCAGCGGTACGCATCCCGAAAGGCAGTGACACGCCTCCTGCGGCAAGCGCGAGTGTACCGATAGCCGAGGACTTCACTAACGTCCTGCGGCTAATACCTCCATATTGGTCAACTTCAGACATAACCCACTCCATTATAGTTATCGCTATATATTACGTGTCACAACGAAATTAATAGCATGCTAATGATGGGCTGAGTTTACCTATTCTGGGGTAGGGCTTATTAATGCATATCAAATTAAGCGTAACCCTCCGCGAACGGAGGGCAGGTTTATTGCGGTTCGGCGGGGTGACCGTCCTGAGACGGCGTACTATTGGCGGGGGCGTTGCCGCTGCTGGTACGCGCGTAAAGGATTTTATGCGTGTCGTTGGCACAATGTCCCACGACCAGAGAATCCGGTCGATCGGCCTGGTCGTTTGGCACGATACTTAAGGTGAAGCTGTCTTGTGCAACGCCATTATTAATAATACGCTGCTCAATATCGCTCCTGACTCTCTCGCACGATTCAGGTGCCGCCAGAACCTGTGGGGAGGCGAGGATAAGCAAACTTGCGACAATTCCTGTAGAGAATTTCATCACCAACTCCTTTCATGACAGACATTTATTAAGATTAGCATTTCTGGTGTAAATAACTGTATTTGCTAATATGATTGAGAATAATCTCTTTATGCCGGTGAAAAATGTGAAGAAACAGACCTTGTTAGGTTTCCTGTGCGTCGTGTTGATCGGCTGTGATAACGGCAAGGAGTTGGTTTCCTTCACGCCGGAAATGGCCAGTTTTTCCAATGAATTCGAGTTTGATCCGCTGCGTGGTCCGGTAAAAGATTTCAGCCAGACACTGCTGAATGAGAACGGTGAAGTGGCCAAGCGTGTGCGTGGCACTCTCTCGCAAGAAGGCTGCTTTGATACGCTGGAATTACACGATACTGAGAGCAACAGCGGAATGGCGTTAGTGCTGGATGCTAACTATTACCTGGACGCCGAGACGCTGGAAAAAAAGATCCGTTTACAGGGGAAATGCCAGTTGGCGGAATTACCTGCTGCCGGGGTGGTGTGGGACACCGACGATAACGGCTTCGTTGTTTCAGGATCGGGGAAAGAAATGCAGGTGCAGTACCGGTACGACGCGGAGGGCTATCCGCTGGGAAAAACCACCATCAGTAAAGACAACACGTTACGTGTTAATGCGAAACCGTCAGCCGATCCGCTGAAAAAACTGGATTATACGGCAGAGAGTCTATTGAACGATCGTTCGTTGGGAAACGTCACGCAAACGTGTGAATACGATGATCATGCGAATCCGCTCAACTGCCAGCTTGTCATCGTTGATGATAGCGTGAAGCCGGCAGTTGAACACCATTACACGATTAAAAACACCATTGATTACTACTAACCGCGTTACTGTGCAGTAGCCTGCAACAGGTTGGAACCGGGTGTTTTATGTTCCGCCAGATACTGATGCTGGAAGATACACATGCGGATGGTGTTACGGTACTGTCCGTTAATAAAGAACTCGTGAATTAACTCGCCTTCCACCATAAAACCAAGTTTGCGGTAGATGTGAATGGCTTTTTCATTCTCTTTATCAACGATCAGATACAGCTTATATAAATTGAGTACGGTGAAACCGTAATCCATCGCCAGTTTTGCCGCGCGTGTGGCGAGACCTTTGCCCTGGAAATCTGGCGAAATAATGATCTGGAATTCGGCACGCCGGTGTACATGGTTAATTTCCACCAGTTCCACCAGACCGGCTTTTTCACCGTTGCACTCCACCACAAAGCGGCGTTCGCTTTGGTCATGAATATGCTTGTCATACAGGTCCGACAGCTCAACGAACGCTTCGTACGGTTCTTCGAACCAGTAACGCATCACGCTGGCATTGTTATCAAGCTGATGGACAAATCGTAAATCTTCACGCTCCAGCGGGCGCAGCTTAACACTGAGGGCGCTTGTCATAACGTATCCTTTCCATTTCCTTTATTGGGCATAAAAATTATGGCGCGACGGTACGGCCGGTGCGGCGGTCAAGGCAGCGCAGGGTGTTCGGTTCCCAGTAGGCATTAATGTTGGCGCTTTGCTCGCATTTATCGCGGCTGTCAAAGGCCACGTCGGCTTTATCCCACTCTTTCTCGGTGCGCGTATTCACTTTCTGGCGTAACTGGCGCGTGTCGTTCCACTGTTCCTTTTCCATCGCCGCCTGTTGACGACTTTGGGCGCTGTCGCCGGACTCAATGACCAGTTTGCTGGTTTCAGCAAAGGCGGAGGAGGTGTATACAACTGCCGCCAGCGTCAACATGGCCGTCAGGCACAGGCGTTTGCTCAGTGTGTTGTTCATGGTGAATTCCTTTAATGAGAAAGGCAAAAAACGATAAAACAGGGTTAAATTCTACACCATTCCTGTTCCGGGTCATACCCGCCTGGCGGATATGGATAAACTGCCCGCATTCTGTCGTATCATGTGTAAACCAAACGTCACTGAATACTGTCCATGCTTAAAACGACATTACTTTTTTTCATCACCGCGCTGTGCGAAATTATCGGCTGCTTTTTACCCTGGCTCTGGTTAAAGCGAGGCGCAACGGCTTGGTTGCTTCTGCCGGCCGGGGTGTCACTGGCCTTGTTTGTCTGGTTGTTGACGCTGCACCCGGCCGCGAGCGGGCGCGTATACGCGGCGTATGGTGGCGTGTATGTGGTGACCGCACTGATGTGGCTGCGCATTGTCGATGGTGTAAAACTGAGCCTGTACGACTGCTCTGGCGCGCTGATCGCGCTGTGCGGAATGTTGATCATCGTGGCTGGATGGGGGCGCGCATAGCGCCTTTTTTTGTGATCAGCTAGCGATTTTACGATCATTATACTTGTATGGTAGTAGCTCAGTTGAGTAAGTTTCCTGCATCAGACACAGCGATGTAAGGAATAGAGAATGAAGATTGTAGGGGCTGAAGTTTTTGTCACCTGTCCAGGGCGTAATTTCGTCACGCTGAAAATTACCACTGAGGACGGGATCACGGGGTTAGGTGATGCCACACTGAACGGACGTGAGTTATCCGTTGCGTCCTATCTGAAGGACCATGTGTGTC
The DNA here is from genome assembly GCF_024809055.1 of Citrobacter sp. JUb117. Taxonomy (NCBI): domain Bacteria; kingdom Pseudomonadati; phylum Pseudomonadota; class Gammaproteobacteria; order Enterobacterales; family Enterobacteriaceae; genus Citrobacter; species Citrobacter sp. JUb117. Next base: position 342,804 of record NZ_JANUFB010000005.1, on the reverse strand, counting down.
CGCAACTTATTGGCCGCGACGCGCACCGCATTGAAGACATCTGGCAGTTCTTCTACAAAGGCGCGTACTGGCGCCGTGGTCCGGTCACGATGTCGGCGATATCTGCCGTTGATATGGCGCTGTGGGATATCAAAGCGAAAGCCGCGAATATGCCGCTGTATCAGCTGCTGGGTGGCGCGTCCCGCGAAGGCGTGATGGTTTACTGCCATACCACTGGCCGTACCATTGATGATGTGCTGGAAGATTACGCGCGCCATCAGGAGATGGGCTTTAAAGCGATTCGCGTCCAGTGCGGCGTGCCGGGTATGAAAACCACCTACGGTATGTCAAAAGGCAAAGGCCTGGCCTATGAGCCAGCGACCAAAGGGCAGTGGCCGGAAGAGCAGTTGTGGTCGACTGAAAAGTACCTTGATTTTACCCCTCAGTTATTTGACGCCGTGCGTAACAAATTCGGCTTCAACGAACACCTGCTGCACGACATGCACCATCGCCTGACGCCGATTGAAGCCGCGCGGTTTGGCAAAAGCATTGAGCAGTATCGTTTGTTCTGGATGGAAGATCCGACGCCAGCTGAAAACCAGGAATGTTTCCGACTGATTCGCCAGCACACGGTGACGCCGATTGCGGTAGGGGAAGTCTTCAACAGTATCTGGGATTGCAAACAGCTGATCGAAGAACAGCTGATCGACTACATCCGCACCACCATTACCCATGCGGGTGGCATCACCGGCATGCGTCGCATTGCGGATTTTGCGTCGCTGTACCAGGTGCGCACCGGCTCTCACGGACCTTCTGATTTGTCACCTGTCTGCATGGCTGCTGCGCTGCACTTTGACCTGTGGGTGCCAAATTTCGGCGTACAAGAATATATGGGTTATTCCGAGCAGATGCTGGAGGTCTTCCCGCATAACTGGACGTTCGATAACGGCTATATGCACCCTGGTGACAAACCGGGTCTGGGTATTGAATTCGACGAAAAACTCGCGGCGAAATATCCGTACGATCCGGCCTATTTGCCCGTCGCGCGCCTGGAAGATGGCACTTTGTGGAACTGGTAAGGAGTGGTTTGCTATGAAAAGTATTGTGATTGAAAAAGCGAATACGCTGGTGATTGAAGAAAGAGCAATTCCTACTCCAGCGTCGGGCGAAGTCAGGGTCAAGATTAAGCTGGCAGGAATTTGTGGCTCCGATAGTCATATCTATCGTGGGCATAATCCCTTCGCAAAATATCCACGCGTCATCGGCCACGAGTTTTTTGGCATTATTGATGCGGTAGGCGAGGGTGTTGATCGTTCGCGTTTAGGCGAGCGAGTATCTGTTGATCCCGTGATCAGCTGTGGACACTGTTACCCCTGCTCAATAGGTAAACCGAACGTCTGCACGTCGTTGGTGGTGCTGGGCGTCCATCGTGATGGCGGTTTCAGTGAATTTGCTGTTGTACCGGCAAAAAATGCCTGGCCGATCCCGGACTCAGTGAAAGATGAGCATGCCGTTATGGTTGAGCCTTTTACTATTGCGGCAAACGTGACCGGACAAGTTAAACCCACAGAAAACGACATTGCGCTTATTTACGGTGCGGGGCCGATGGGGCTGACGACTGTTCAGGCACTTAAACGTGTCTATAACGTAAAAACGGTGGTGATTGCCGACAGGATTGAAGAACGTCTGGCAATGGCTAAACAGTGTGGTGCTGACTGGACCATAAATAATGGTCAGCAATCGCTACAGGATTTTCTGGCTGAAAAAGGGTTAAAACCCACAATCATCGTGGATGCAGCTTGTCATCCATCTATTTTACAGGAGGCTATTACGCTGGCGTCGCCGGCGGCACGGATTGTGTTGATGGGATTCTCCAACGAACCTTGCCAGATTGTACAGCAGGGCATTACCGGGAAAGAACTTTCCATTTATTCATCACGGTTAAACGCGAATAAATTCCCGGTGGTTATTGATTGGCTGGTTAAAGGGCTTATCGACCCGAATAAATTGATTACCCACACTTTTGACTATCACCACGTTACAGACGCAATCGAATTGTTTGAGAAAGACCAGCAGCACTGTTGCAAAGTTTTACTCACATTCGCTGAATAATATTAATTACTGCGAGTAAGTGGTACGCATCTTACCTCTTAGAGATAGCCAATATGAATCAAGAAAAACACGAAAGATCAACGAAAGATCTGGTGAGAGCCGCCGTTTCAGGATGGTTAGGCACGGCTCTCGAATTTATGGATTTTCAGTTATATTCTTTGGGTGCCGCACTGGTATTCCATGAGATATTTTTCCCGGAACAATCAGCCGCCATGGCGCTCATTTTAGCGATGGGCACGTACGGAGCTGGTTATATTGCTCGTATCGTTGGGGCATTTATATTTGGAAAAATGGGTGACAGCATCGGGCGTAAAAAGGTGCTGTTCATTACCATTACCATGATGGGGATTTGTACCACGCTAATTGGCGTGCTGCCGACCTATGCGCAGATTGGTATCTTTGCGCCAGTGTTGCTGGTGACGCTGCGTATTGTGCAGGGATTGGGTGCCGGTGCTGAAATTTCTGGCGCGGGAACCATGCTTGCAGAGTATGCGCCAAAAGGAAAACGCGGCATTATTTCCTCCCTGGTTGCGATGGGAACAAACTGCGGGACGCTCAGCGCCACGGCCATCTGGGCGGTGATGTTCTTCGCGCTTGATCGCGAAGAGTTGTTAGCCTGGGGCTGGCGTATTCCGTTCCTGGCTAGTGTGGTGGTGATGATTTTCGCCATCTGGTTACGTATGAATCTCAAAGAAAGCCCGGTATTTGAGAAAGTAAATGATGGGGAAAATGCACCTGCATTGAATGACCCTTCAGAGAGTTCGCTGGGTGCGATGTTCAGCAGTAAATCTTTCTGGTTGGCAACCGGATTACGCTTTGGTCAGGCGGGTAACTCAGGTTTAATTCAGACCTTTCTTGCCGGTTATCTGGTACAGACGTTGTTATTTAATAAATCAATACCCACCGATGCGTTGATGATAAGTTCTGTTATTGGATTTATTACTATACCGCTTCTGGGGTGGTTGTCTGATAAATATGGTCGTCGTTTGCCTTATATTATCCTGAATATATCAGCCATCATTCTGGCTTATCCAATGCTGTCTATTGTGGTTGATAATTCGTATAGTCCTGGCGTCATCATGACCGCGCTGATTGTTATCCATAACTTTGCCGTATTGGGGTTATTTGCCCTCGAAAATATCACCATGGCTGAAATGTTCGGTGCTCGTAATCGATTTACGCGTATGGCCATTTCAAAAGAGGCTGGCGGATTAGTGGCCGTTGGTTTTGGTCCCGTGTTAGCCGGTATTTTCTGTAACATGACCCAGTCCTGGTGGCCTATTTTAGTGATGGTCATTATCTACTCATTGATCGGTTTAGTTTCAGCACTCCTGATGCCTGAAGTTAAAGATCGTGACCTGAGTGTTCTGGAAGATGCGGCTGAGGTGAGTAAAACCGAGAAGATCCGTGCCGGTGCGACTCAGGTCAGTTGATGCGCTAATCAGCATGGTCGGGAATTCGGCCATGCTGTCACATAACTTCAAATGATGTCATACCAATAGTAAAAAGTTTAATGCAAATCAAAACATACAACCATACAGGCGTTACTCTGAGACGGTCCTGATTTCATTGATAAGTAGGTCATACCATGCAAAACAAACTCTTGGCAGCTAAGGCTGCACTTCCTGACTACGATCGTAGCAAACTGGTCCCACGTATTGTTCATCTGGGGTTTGGTGCGTTTCACCGTGCGCATCAGGGCGTTTACGCGGATATCCTGGCGGCCGAGCACAACAGTGACTGGGGATATTGCGAAGTTAACCTGATCGGCGGCGAGCAGCAGATTTCCGACCTGAAACAGCAGGATAATCTGTATACCGTCGCGGAAATGTCGGCCGATGCCTGGACGGCGAGAGTGGTTGGCGTTGTCAAAAACGCGCTGCATGCGCAGGTTGATGGTCTTGAGGCTGTTCTTGCCGCCCTGTGCGAACCGCAGATAGCTATCGTTTCTCTCACTATTACCGAGAAAGGATACTGCCACTCCCCGGCAACTGGACAACTGATGCTGGAAAACCCGCTGATCGCCGCCGATCTGCAAAATCCGCATCAGCCCAAATCTGCGCCGGGCGTCATTGTTGAAGCGCTTGCTCGCCGCAAAGCTGCCGGTCTGGACGCATTTACCGTGATGTCCTGCGATAACATGCCTGAAAACGGTCATGTCATGCGTAACGTGGTTACTGCGTACGCGCGTGCGGTGGATGCCGGGCTGGCAGACTGGATCGAACAGCATGTGACGTTCCCGTCGACCATGGTTGACCGTATTGTTCCTGCCGTAACGCCCGATACGCTGGATAAAATTGAACAGCTTACCGGCGTGCGCGATCCGGCGGGCGTGGCGTGTGAACCGTTCCGTCAGTGGGTGATTGAAGACAACTTTGTTGCCGGTCGTCCACAATGGGAAAAAGCAGGAGCTGAGCTGGTGGCCGATGTTATCCCGTTCGAAGAGATGAAGCTGCGTATGCTTAACGGCAGCCACTCTTTCCTCGCCTATCTCGGCTATCTGGCGGGATACCAACACATTAACGACTGTATGGGGGACGACAATTATCGTGTTGCCGCCCGTGCGCTGATGTTGCAGGAGCAGGCCCCGACGCTGAAAGTGAAAGGCGTTGATTTACAGCAGTATGCCGATCGTTTGATTGAACGTTACAGCAACCCGGCACTGCGTCACCGTACCTGGCAGATAGCAATGGACGGCAGCCAAAAACTTCCGCAGCGTATGCTCGATTCCGTACGCTGGCATCTTGTGCACGGCAGCCGTTTCGACCTGCTGGCGCTGGGTGTGGCGGGTTGGATGCGCTACGTAGGTGGCGTGGATGAAAAGGGCGACGCGATTGAGATTAGCGATCCGTTACTGCCGGTTATCCAGAATGCGGTGCAGAGCAGTAAAGAGGGCGAAGAACGTGTTCAGGCGCTGCTGGCAATCGATGCTATCTTTGGTCGTGAGCTGCCGCAGGTTGAGTTGTTCAGAACCCGCGTTACCGAAGCGTATCTGGCGTTACTGGCGGAAGGGGCGAAGGTGACGGTGGCGAAGTATGCCGCGAAATTGAAGTAACGACGTAAAACGTTGATGTCGCCATCCGGCTTATACTCCAGCCAGATGGCGCGTTATCTGCTGGCACTCACACCAATCAGTTCATACCCAGACGAATCAATTCCAGAGGGGCGTATTTACCTTCACAACCCTCGATTTCCACTGTTTTCCCGCGGCGAATTTGCTCTGCGGTCAGGCCATCGGAATCAATAGCCTTGATGCGGCCAGTAATGCCAGTGTCACTGATCATGACGCGGCTGCCGGTGGTGATTGCGTTACGGTTACGATCGTATGTTTTCATGGTGGTTTCTCCTCTCCAACTTACCGTCAAAGCCCGTGGGCTTTTAGACCCACGTAACGGGCGCAATATAAATACGCTTCTCGTTAAAGAATTTTTTTGTTTTCGATCAAAATCACAGCTTTTTTTTTGCGGTTCAGAGGGGGAGATAAAGGGATGCATAAACTCACCCCGGAACGAGGTGAGGGAGTGACTAATCTTCGCTAAACCAGTCGCTATTTTCCTGACGAATCAGCTGAACAGATTCACCGATTTCCTGCAGGTGCAACATCATCGCGCGCTCAACGGCATCGCTGTCATGCTTCTCCAGCGCGGCAAAAATGTCGTGATGCTGACGCAGGAGCATTTCCGGCGGGGAGACGTGATCGAGGCTCATATAGCGAACGCGATCGATGGTTGCCTTGATGTTTTCCACTGTGTCCCAGGCGAGCTGACAATCCGCTATTAACGCCAGCTTCTGATGAAACTCATCGTCCAGCAGGAAAAAATCGTTAAGCTGTTTACGATCAATAGCGATGCGCTGCTGATGCAGATTCTGCTCGAGCTGATAACACTGGTTGTCAGTGATCATCGACGCGGCGCGACGGGCAACCGCGCATTCAATTGCCTGGCGAACAAAACACCCATTTTGCACCTGCGACAGCGAAATCTTGTTCACGTAACTGCCACGCTGAGGACGGATCTGAATCAGGCCGTTCTCAGCCAGTTTGATGAATGCTTCGCGTACTGGCTGGCGTGATACATTAAAGCGGACGGAAACCTCTTTCTCCGAAAGCGGCGTACCGGGCGCAATCAGACACTGCACGATGTCGCGACGAAGAATACGATAAATCTGCTGATTTACCGGCTGTGTAGGGTTGAGTTGCGTTTCTACGGTCATTCATTCTTACTTTTTAGAGAGTTAACCCGAATACTTTATCACTTATTCGGTGGTATCTATACCCGGCACAAGGCCGGGTATAAAAATTAACCCCGGTGGACGCTCAAGCCTGCAAAAGACTGTGCAACAGGCATCATTTCAAGGGTGTTAATGTTGACATGCGCAGGTAATGACGCCACCCACCACACGGCTTCAGTGACATCTTCCGGCGTCAGCGCGGTGGTGTTTTCGTAGGCTTTGACGGCTTTATCATCGTCGCCTTTGAAACGCACGTTAGAGAACTCCGTACCGCCAACCAGGCCCGGTTCAATATCGGTCACGCGCACGGCAGTGCCATGCAGGTCGGTACGTAAGTTCAGGCTAAACTGGCGAACAAACGCTTTTGTTGCGCCATAAACGTTACCTCCGGCATAGGGCCAGCTACCGGCGGTTGAACCGATATTGATAATATGACCACGATTACGTTCGACCATACCCGGCAGGACGGCACGGGTCATATAAATCAACCCTTTGTTGTTGGTGTCGATCATGGTTTCCCAGTCGTCAACGTTAGCCTTATGGGCCGGTTCAAGACCCAGCGCCAGACCGGCGTTGTTGACCAGAATATCTATGTTGCGCCATTCGGCTGGTAGGGCGGCCAGCATCTCTTCAATTGCGGCACGGTTACGTACGTCAAGTTGTGCGGTATACAGGTTATCGCCCAGCTCGCCTTTCAGCTCTTGCAGACGCTCATGACGGCGTCCGGTGGCAATAACTTTATGCCCATTCTCAATAAAACGACGCGTAATGCACTCACCAAAACCTGCGGTTGCTCCGGTTACTAAAACGATCATCTCACTGTTCCTCAACGCTTTTTATGTGCTATTACCATACCACGTCAATAAATCGTTTTCAGGAGTGAAAGATGTCGTTAACGAATCCTTTTTTACGTCAAAGCACTTTGCCTTATCAGGCTCCGCCATTTGATCGCATAGACGTGCATCATTACCGGCCCGCGTTTGACGAAGGTGTTCGGCAAAAGCGTGCCGAAATCGATGCCATTGTGCAAAATTCACAGCCCGCAAATTTTTCTAATACGCTGCTGGCACTTGAGCAGAGCGGGGCACTGTTAACGCGCGTCACCAGCGTGTTCTTTGCCATGACGGCAGCGCATACCAACGATGAATTACAGCGTCTTGATGAAGCGTTTTCCGCTGAGCTGGCGGCGCTGGCGAATGATATTTATCTTAACGCGGCACTTTTTGCGCGCGTAGAGGCCGTCTGGCGACAGCGTGCCGTGTTAGGACTGGATGCAGAGTCCTTACGGTTGTTGGAGGTCGTCTATCAGCGTTTTGTACTGGCTGGTGCCCAATTGAATGAAGAAGACAAAGCGCGTCTCAAATTGCTGAACACCGAATCAGCCACGCTGACAAGCCAGTTCAATCAGCGCCTGCTGGCGGCGAATAAATCAGGTGCCCTGGTGGTGGATAATGTCCATCAACTGGATGGATTAAGCCCGGAAGAGAAAGCCATGGCGGCTGCAATTGCCAGGGAGAAAGGGCTTCAGGACCATTGGGTTATCCCGCTGTTGAACACGACACAACAGCCTGCGCTTGCCGCGTTACATGACAGGCAGACCCGTGAGACGCTGTTTACCCGTGCATGGACGCGGGCTGAAAATAATGATGCCAACGATACGCGCGCCATCGTTCAGCGGCTGGCGGAAATCCGAATGCAGCAGGCGAAGTTACTTGGTTTTGCTCATTATGCAGCGTGGAAAATTGCCGACCAAATGGCAAAAACGTCGGAAGCAGCGCTCACTTTTATGCGCGCTATCGTTCCGGCTGCGCGTCGGAGAGTCCATGATGAACTGGCTGAAATCCAAAATGCCATAGATAAAGAGCAGGGCGATTTTAGCGTGCAGGCCTGGGACTGGGCCTATTATGCCGAACAGGTTCGCCGTGAAAAATATGCTCTTGATGAGGCACAGCTGAAACCCTATTTTGCGTTAGATACGGTGCTGAACGATGGTGTGTTCTGGACGGCAAACCAGCTCTATGGCATTACGTTTATCGAGCGTTTCGACATCCCTGTATATCACCCGGATGTACGGGTATGGGAAATTTTTGACCACGACGGCACGGGGCTGGCGTTGTTCTACGGTGATTTCTTTGCCCGGGAATCAAAAAGCGGTGGCGCATGGATGGGGAATTTTGTTGAGCAATCGATGCTTAACGAAACCAGACCGGTGATTTACAACGTCTGTAACTACCAAAAACCTGCCCAGGGTCAGCGCGCCTTGCTGCTGTGGGATGACGTCATTACGCTGTTCCATGAGTTTGGACACACGCTGCACGGCCTGTTTGCCAGTCAACGTTATGCCACACTCTCAGGAACCAATACCCCGCGTGATTTCGTTGAATTTCCTTCGCAAATTAATGAACACTGGGCGAGTCATCCACTGGTCTTTGCCCGCTACGCGCGCCATGTTGAAACCGGGGAAAGAATGCCAGAATCGCTGCAGGATAAGATGCAGCGGGCCAGCTTGTTTAACAAGGGCTACGATATGACCGAGTTGCTCAGTGCCGCATTACTGGATATGCACTGGCACACGTTGGAAAACGGCGAGAGGATATTGTCAGTAGCGGAGTTTGAGCAGTGTGCGCTGACTGCGGAAGGGCTGAATATTTCTGCTGTGCCGCCGCGTTATCGCAGCACTTATTTTGCTCATATTTTTGGTGGTGGCTATGCCGCGGGATATTACGCCTATTTATGGACGCAAATGTTGGCCGACGATGGCTATCAGTGGTTTGTCGAAAACGGTGGATTAACCCGTGAAAACGGCCAGTATTTTCGTGAGGCAATCCTCTCTCGCGGTAATAGTGCAGATTTGCATGGTCTGTATCCCGCATGGCGTGGGCGTGAACCAGGAATTAATGCAATGCTGCGCAACCGGGGATTAGAACAGTAGCCGGGATAATACGGTCAGCTTACAATCTGACCGTATTATCGGTGGCCGAGACTGCGGCATATTAATTACTATTAATAAATTTACATAAATTTTCTTTATAGCCGCTAAACTATTGTCTATCAGCAATACTCACACAGGGAAAGGATTCGTGATGATGAGAGAAACGGCAGAAATAGATTCAATCTTGATGGAGTTGAATCACTCGATTGATGCGCACTATAAATGGCTAGTCAAAATGTTTCACTGCGTGGTGTCATCTGATGTCACTCAGGCGGATATTTCAGGTAAGAATTCGCACTGTGCCTGTCAATTCGGACAGTGGCTTACCCCGCGTCTGGTCAAAGATGACGCAGATTACAGTTATTTGAGTAAGATAAATGCGGCCCATGAAAAAATGCATTTATTAGGTAAGGACTTGCTATCGGTAATAGTAGAAGAACGCAGTCAGTCATGGCATTTCGACAGTTTTCAGGATGCGCTTCTGGCTTTTACGTCGGCGGTGATGGATTATAAAATACATTTACTGACTATCCGCAGTAATATCGATGTATTAACCGGTTTACCTGGCCGAAGAATGCTGGATGAGTCTTTTGACCAGCAGTTACTTGACGCGCAACCGCTTAATTTATATTTATTATTGCTGGATATCGACCGTTTTAAATACGTCAATGATACCTACGGCCATCTGGTTGGTGACGTCGTACTGCGCAATCTGGCATCAAATTTATTGTCATGGACTCGTTATGATGAGATCGCGTATCGCTACGGTGGCGAAGAGTTCATCATTCTGATCAGAACAAAAACGGATGAGCAGGCATCTCTCGCGGGCTTGCGCCTGTGTCATCTCATTGAACAAAAAAAGATCCCTTACCCGCAGGGGGAGATTGATATTACGGTAACGGCCGGGATCACACGAGTTCGTCAGGGCGAAACGCTGGACACGGCTCTCGGGCGTGCTGACCGAGCCATGTATGAAGGGAAGCAGACTGGCAGGAATCGCTGCATGTTTATGGATGAACATGAGCAGATCACACGGGTGGGTGCCAAAGAGCGGATAACGACGCTGGTCTGAACAATGAGTCTTGTTGAGATGATTTGGTTTCGTTTAACGTTCATTGGGGTTGTCGATGCTATGTTGGGTGACTATTCGCTATCTGTGCAGGGAATTGCCTGATAGCGTATAAAGCAAAACACAAATCTATCCATGCAAGCATTTACCGCTGGTTTATCCGGCGGTTTTTTTTACCTGTCGTTCAGGTAGTCGGCATTCAGGACAAAAAAATGGCCCCTTGAGCAGTGATGCTACAAGGGGCCGGTTCGGTGCAGGACTATCGTCGTTCATCAATCATCCCATCTGTGGCTAAAGTAGGCGGCCAGAAAACCAGAAAATAAAATAATTCCCAGAACGGCCATAAAAACATTCATATTACCCAGCATTGTCTATGCTCCTTTATTTGTGAGTTTCCTCTCTTACCTTAATTTCACCTCGTTAAGGACTATACTAGCAATTTAATCTTAAACAAAGATTGAACCAGGTGAATTATTTCGTCTGAATAGTAAAGTTATCGCGTTATTGGCAGAGAAAAATAAATAAGGATGTCAAAATATGCGGAGCAGGGAAAATATATCGGGGTTTTCTGAAAAAACGACAGGGCAGCACATGCTCTGTCGCCAGAGAAATTAACAGACTACAGGCTGGCCCCAGGGTTTAGCTCGCATGCCTTTTAGCATCAGCGCCCAGGCCAGAATGATGGCAATCATCAGCACCACAAACAGCGACCATGACGGCAGGGTCGTCAGAATAACGCCGCTGACTAACGGGTTAAATGCCGCGCCAAGCCAGCCCAGTGACTGGGCGGAGAAATAGCTCGCTTTCATCCCCGCGGGGGCAATGTTGTCGATAAGCATATATTCGCCCGGTGCGTAAATGATTTCGCCGATGGTAAAAAACGCTGCAGAAATGCCCCACATTAGCAGACTGTTGCCGGAAAAAATAAAACCCACTAATCCCAGCACAAAGAATAATGTTCCGCCGGCCATTAACGGGCGGATGTTGGCGCTGGAAAGACGGCGCCCGACGACATATTGCAATGTAACCACCATTGCCGCGTTGACGGGCAGGACCACGGCCACCACTTTTTCTGCGAAATCACCGTCAGCAACCACCATCACGTACTGAGAAATACAGGACGCAAATGCGCCGCCCACAAACGAGGCCAAAAACGCTGACAGGGTAAACCAGCATAACGCTTTATCGCGCAGCAGTACCGAGGGGGACCAGACGGATACGTTCAGTCCCTCGGATGGCACTTCTGAACGTTTCACCCACGTCTGGATAAATACCAACGGGAAGGCTGAGCAAAGCGCTGCCAGCCAGAACGGCAGGTTGATACTTTGCATCACCAGCAGCGTGCCGAGCGGCGGACCCACGGTCCAGCCAATGTTGAGTACTGTATAGTTAAGTGAGAAAATTTTGGTCTTGTTGGTGGCAGAGAGGTTATCGGCAAACCAGGCTTTCAGCACGGTGGCAAAGACGGAGTAGGCGCAGTTGATCAGGGCAAAAAGCAACACCACTACGATAACATTATGCACCAGAGGGATCGCGATAAAGCCAGACGCAAAACCGGTAATCGCCAGCAGCATATAGCGTTTTTTATCGAACTTATCGGCCAGAATACCGAAGCCCAGGCTGAAGATAACGCCAATAGTCAGGGCGATCGTCATGGCGTAACCAATCAGATCGACGCTCAGGCCGTACTGTCGGTTGAGATAGATGGTCATAAACGGGAGCGTGGCACCCCGCCCAATCGTCAGTAATAGTGAGGAGGCGAGTAAAGCGAGGGTGGATCTTCTCAGCGTGGTATTCATTTTCTTGCCCGACAATGCATGTTGTTATGTTTTTATTAAATTTCAGACAGAAATAGCACGGCAAAAGTGTGATGTACACTCAAAAAGTTGTCTGAAAATTCCCAGTTATACCTACCTGTATTAATGATCTGTTACCCGGCAACGATTTCCGCTACTTTAACTTGTTTACAAAAATTTAATAATTTCAGGGGCGGGTGAATGTCACGTAAAGACGGGGTGTTAGCACTACTGGTCGTGGTGGTATGGGGGCTAAATTTTGTCGTCATCAAAGTGGGTCTGCACAATATGCCGCCGCTGATGCTGGCAGGGCTACGTTTCCTACTGGTAGCATTTCCGGCTATTTTCTTTGTTGCCCGCCCGAAAATCCCTCTCTCATTGCTGCTCGGTTATGGCCTGACCATCAGCTTTGGCCAGTTCGCGTTTTTGTTCAGCGCCATAAAATTTGGCATGCCCGCTGGACTGGCGTCACTGGTATTGCAGGCGCAGGCATTTTTCACCATTGTGCTGGGCGCATTCGCTTTTGGTGAGCGTTTACAGGGCAAGCAACGGGTCGGCATCGCGCTGGCAGTGTTTGGCGTGCTGGTGTTGATCGAAGCCAGCCTGAATGGACAGCACGTGACGATGCTCGGCTTTATGCTGACGCTGGCGGCAGCGCTGAGTTGGGCCTGCGGCAATATCTTCAACAAGAAAATTATGCAACATGAATCCCGCCCGCCAGTGATGTCGCTGGTGGTGTGGAGTGCCTTGATCCCTATTTTACCGTTCTTTCTGGCATCGCTCGTCCTTGATGGCCCAGGTCTCATCGTACATAGCCTTATTGCTATTGATATGACGACTATTCTCTCACTGGTCTATCTGGCATTTGTGGCGACGATTGTGGGATACGGCATATGGGGTACGTTGCTGGGACGCTATGAGACCTGGCGCGTGGCCCCGCTGTCTTTACTCGTGCCAGTGGTTGGGCTGGCGAGTGCGGCAGTGTTACTGGATGAAACGCTAAGTGGGCTGCAACTTATCGGCGCGCTGTTGATTATGGCGGGGCTGTACATCAACGTGTTTGGTTTTCGTTTACGCAGGACTGCACAGGCGAGGGGATAACAGTAGCCCCGCCGTTGCGGGGCATCATGACTTATAAACTGCGCATGTTGTAATAAGGCACACCCAGTTCGTCGGACTTGTCGCTACCGGCGCCCATATGATTAAAATCAAACGGGGACTGCTCCTGCGTAGGAGGCATAATTATCGCGTCGCGATTATTGGGTGTTATGGGCTGCGCGGTTTGTTCCGCCATGCTCTGGCCCGAAACAACAAGCAGCAGGGCCAGCATTGCAGATGACAGAAGTTTCATGATTTCCTCGGTTACGTCTTTATCAGGCGATTAGCAGTTACATTGATTCAGCGGATGCAAATACCGGGATTCGCCGTGCATATTTGTCATACGGTACTTATGGGGTGGCACATCAAAATAGTTTTTGAAGGTCCGGGTCAGCGTTTGCTGAGACTCAAAGCCATAACGCTCCGCCAGGTAGAGGATCGGTTCGTTACTTTCTTTTAATTTTTGCGCTATTTCAGTCATTTTGCGGCTGCGGATGTATTGACCTAATGAATGGCCGGTTTCTTTTTTAAACATCCGTTGCAGGTGCCATTTGGAGTAACCTGAACGCTCTGACACCTTTTCCAATGACAGCGGTGATTCAAGGTTATTCTCGATCCAGTCCAAAATGCTATGAATAGTGATTGTGTCAGTATTGCGTCTGGACATCGTCATACCTCTTTCTGTTTACGGCAGGATTTTCTTAAGCAAATGCTCAAGTGTTGCCACTTCGTCCGCCGTTAAGTTTTTTGTTAGTTCCTGGTGCAGGTCTTGCCCGACTAATTGATGGCACTGCTCACAAATTGTCGCGCCATGCTCGGTGAGTTTCACCAGCACGCCGCGTTTGTCATGTGGATTAGGAAGTCTTTCAATCCAGCCTTTACAGGCCAGTCTGTCGAGCATACGCGTCAGCGCACCAAGATCGACAGACAGCACTTTTTTCAATTCAACAGGGGTGATGCACACCGCGCAGCGGATGGAGCAAAGCACCTTAAACTGCGATGCCGTGATATCCAGCGGTGACAGGTAGTCGTTTAGCAAACGATCTTTTTTTTGATTAACCATATAGATCAAACGGCCCAGTGGGATGATTTCGTTGAACAGATCACTGGTGTTTTTCACAATGGTTGCCCTGGCAAGTAGTTAGTCACGGCTGATATTATTGCTTAGGCAAATATAAGTCAAATGAATGGGTCGGCAAATGCCACGTTTTGCTAAAACGTCTGCACCTGGCTAACCGAACGTTCGTTTCAATATTTTGATTTCACAGGCTTATGCGTAGAGGAGAAAAATGAATCCTTACATCGCGAAAATGGCTTAAACGGGTGTTTTCACCGTATACTTGCCGTTGACGATTAACGCACAGGAAAGATGAATTATGATGGATTTGTTTAAGGCCATAGGTCTGGGACTGGTAGTCCTGTTACCGTTGGCGAACCCGTTAACCACCGTGGCGTTGTTCCTCGGCCTTGCCGGCAATATGAACAGCGCAGAGCGTAACCGTCAGTCATTAATGGCGTCTGTCTACGTGTTTGCCATCATGATGGTGGCGTACTATGCCGGGCAGGTGGTGATGAATACCTTCGGGATTTCGATTCCCGGATTGCGTATTGCGGGTGGGTTAATCGTTGCGTTTATCGGCTTTCGGATGCTGTTCCCGCAGCAGAAGGCGCACGACTCTCCGGAAGCGAGAAGTAAGTCAGAAGAACTTGTAGACGAACCGACGGCCAATATTGCCTTCGTGCCGCTGGCAATGCCCAGTACTGCCGGTCCGGGTACCATTGCGATGATCATCAGTTCGGCCTCGACCGTACGTCAAGGCTCTGAGTTTCCGGACTGGGTTATTATGGTCGCTCCACCGATCATTTTTGCGGTGATCGGGGTCATTCTGTGGGGCTGCCTGCGCAGTTCAGGCGGAATTATGCGTCTGGTCGGCAAAGGGGGCATTGAAGCGATTTCCCGTCTGATGGGCTTTTTGCTGGTGTGTATGGGCGTGCAGTTTATTATTAATGGCGTACTGGAAATTATCAAAACCTACGCATAAAACCTACGCTTAAAAAAAGGGTCCGGTATAGTCTACCGGACCCTTTTTTATGGCTAGTTAGGCTGTTCTTCCAGCGCGACCGGCCACTTGCGAAAGATAATCACGGACCATATCAGCGCAGCCAGTGCGGGTATCGCACCGATGTAACCGATTGTGGACATCGACCAGTGCAAACTGACCTGATTTCCCACCAGTGCGCCCGCGCCGATACCCAGATTAAAGATCCCGGAAAACAGCGCCATGGCGACGTCGGTGGCATCGGGTGCCAGCGCAAGCACTTTCACCTGCATCCCCAGACCTATCACCATAATGGCCACACCCCAGAAAATACTCAGTATGGCGAGGTGCATCTCGCTGTCAGCGGCTGGTAATAGCAGCACCAGGCACACCGTCAGTAACGCAATAGCCGCACTTATCAGCCCGGATGCATGCTGATTACCCAGCTTGCCAAAGATGAGGCTGCCGATAATGCCCGCCGCACCCAGAACCAGTAATAACACGGTCGCAAAATTGGCACTCAGTCCGGCAACGGTCTGAACAAAGGGTTCTATATAGCTGTAAGCCGTGTAGTGCGCGGTGACCACAATGACCGTCAGTAAATAAATGCTCATCAGCGCCGGGCGGCGAAACAGCAGCGGCAGGCTTTTTAGCGAGCCTGAATGCTCACTGGGTAGTTTTGGCAGCAGTTTAATCAGACAGAGCAAGGTGACTAATGCGGCGACGCCGATAGCGAAGAAGGTTGTGCGCCAGCCAAAATACTGGCCGACGATACGGCCAATAGGCAGACCCAGCACCATCGCCAGCGCGGTCCCGGTAGCAATCAGGCTCAACGCCTGCGCACGTTTGCCGGCGGGTGCCATGCGAATCGCTAATGACGCGGTAATCGACCAGAAAATGGCGTGTGCGAAGGCAATACCAATACGGCTAATGACCAGCACGGTAAAGTTCCATGCCAGGAAAGAGAGCACATGACTGGCGATAAACAGCGCGAAAAGGCAAATCAGAAGTTTGCGTCGCTCCACCTGACTGGTAAGCAGCATAAACGGCAGTGACATCAGGGCAACGACCCAAGCATAGATGGTCAGCATGATCCCGACCTGCGCTGTTTGCATATTAAAGCTTTGCGCGATGTCGGAGAGCAAACCGACGGGAACAAACTCCGTGGTATTGAAAATAAAAGCGGCAATAGCCAGCGTAACGACCCGTAGCCACGCGACCTTGCGGGAAACAGTGTGTGTTGTCATATCAAATAAATTGGATTAGCTGCGAAAAGGTGAGGTCACGATCTTAAAACGGTTACTGGTGAAAATACAATCATTTCGTGATTCAAATCACATTTTATGCCTGATGCCTGGAAAGGAGGGCCAGGTGAGCTTGCGTCACCCGGCGTCAGCTAATCGGCATTCTGCACCAGTTGGGGGTTCAACACCTCAATAAATGCTTCCAGCTGTCGCGTCATCGCTCCCCGACGCCAGACCAGCCATGTATTGAGCCAACGCCAGTTTTCACTCAACGGCCAGGCGTTAACTTGATGGTGTCCCGGCATACTTTCCAGCATCGATCGCGGAATCAGCGCAATTCCCGCCCCGGCAATCACGCAGGCGAGCATTCCGTGATACGACTCCATTTCATGGATGGTGCCCGACATTGCGCGATCGGCGTGAAACCAGCTTTCAAAATGGCGGCGGTAAGAGCAGTTCGCGCGAAAGGCATAAATACTGCAGCCGTTAACGTCGCTGGCCCGCTGTATGGGGGCGTGTCCGTGAGGGGTAACGATCATCATCTCCTCAAGGTAGACCGGCATGCCTTCCAGTCCCGGGTGGGTGATCGGGCCATCGACAAAGGCGGCGCTCAGCGTCCCCTCCAGTACACCGTCCAGCATGGTGCCTGAAGGCCCTGTAGCCAACGCAAACTGGATTTTAGGGTAGCGTCGATTATATTCAGCCAGCGTCGCGGGAATGCGTACGGCAGCGGTGCTTTCCAGCGAACCGAGAGAGAACAGTCCCTGCGGCTCATCGCCAGCAACGACCATGCGTGCTTCCTCTACCAGGGCAAGGATCCGCTGGCTATAGCGCAAAAAATTGTGCCCGGACGGGGAAAGTCGCAGGCGCTGGTTTTCACGAATAAACAGATCGACGCCAAGGTCGGCTTCAAGCTGGCGAATACGCGTGGTGAGATTGGACGGCACACGATGTACCTTCGCGGCGGCCTGCGTAATGCTGCCGGTTTCCGCCACCGCATTGAACATTTCCAGTTGCGTCAGATCCATTATTTTTCTCTATTCGTGAATGGTGTAGTTAATATTATTCATTTTTCAGAAAGAGTAAATACGCTCATGATATGACCATACCCTGCAAAAAGAGAGACAGCTATGACCATCACATCAGCAACACATGCGATTTCCGTCAATCCTGTGAACGGCGAAAGGTTAACGGCGATGCCGTGGGCTAGTCGGGATGAGATTGCCCATGCGCTTGATCTGGCCGCCAGTGGATTTAATGAATGGAAACACACCACCGTGGCGCATCGGGCGCAGATGCTGCGCAAGGTTGGGCACGCTCTGCGCCAGCGTGCGGAAGAGATGGCGCAGTGTATCTCACGGGAAATGGGGAAACCGATAAAACAGGCTCGTGCAGAAGTGGCGAAATCCGCGGCGCTGTGTGACTGGTATGCAGAGCATGGACCTTTGATGCTTAATCCTGAACCAACACAGGTGGAGAATAACCAGGCGGTGATCGAATATCGTCCTCTGGGCACTATTCTGGCCGTTATGCCGTGGAACTTCCCGCTGTGGCAGGTCATGCGCGGTGCCGTGCCTATTTTACTGGCCGGGAATGGTTACCTGTTAAAGCATGCACCGAATGTAACCGGGTGTGCCGGTATTATTGCGCAGGCGTTTGCTGATGCCGGTATCCCGCAGGGGGTATATGGCTGGGTGAATGCCGATAACTCGGGCGTTAGCCAGATGATCAACGATCCGCGTATTGCCGCCGTTACGGTAACGGGAAGTGTGCGAGCCGGGGCGGCAATTGGTGCTCAGGCGGGGGCGGCGCTGAAGAAATGCGTGCTTGAACTGGGTGGATCCGATCCGTTCATTGTCCTTAACGATGCTGACCTCGATCTGGCCGTGAAGGCGGCAGTCGCCGGTCGTTATCAGAATACCGGGCAGGTTTGTGCGGCAGCGAAACGTTTTATTGTTGAGGAAGGGATTGCGGCAGAATTTACTCAGCGTTTTGTGGCGGCGGCCAGTGCGCTAAAAATGGGCGATCCTCTGAATGAGGAAAACGATCTCGGCCCAATGGCACGCGTTGATCTGCGTGATGAACTGCATCAGCAGGTTGAGGCTTCGCTGGCTCAAGGGGCGACGTTGTTACTCGGTGGCGAAAAAATTGCCGGAAAAGGTAACTACTATGCCATCACGGTTCTTGGCGACGTGACACCTGAGATGACCGCTTTCCGCCAGGAATTGTTCGGCCCGGTAGCAGCAATTACCGTTGCGAAGAACGCAGAGCATGCGTTAGTACTGGCGAATGAGAGTGATTTTGGCTTGTCGGCAACGATTTTCACCGCTGATGAGACGCTGGCGCAGAATATGGCTGCACGCCTGGAATGTGGCGGGGTATTTATCAATGGTTATAGTGCCAGTGATGCCCGCGTTGCGTTTGGCGGGGTGAAGAAAAGCGGCTTTGGTCGGGAGCTTTCGCACTTTGGCCTGCATGAGTTTTGTAACGTGCAGACCGTCTGGAAAAACCGTATCTAATCTTCAGGGTGTCTCCACACGGGACACCCGTCCACGCATATCATCTGCATCCTGACGCGGTGCATTCAGCTCTGTTATACTCGCAGGCCTTTCAGACCTGCGAGCAAGGAGCATGTTGTGGCCAGGGCCATGGACAATTCAATCTTAGAAACCATTGTGCAGCAGGTTCGCCCGCTGATTGGTCAGGGGAAGGTCGCTGACTACATCCCCGCATTAGCCTCCGTTGATGGTTCCAAACTGGGTATTGCCATTTGTACCGTTGATGGTCAGCACTTTCAAGCGGGCGATGCGCAAGAACGTTTTTCAATTCAGTCGATCTCGAAGGTGCTCAGTCTGGTGGTGGCTATGCGTCATTATCAGGAAGATGAGATCTGGCAGCGAGTAGGCAAAGATCCGTCAGGACATCCGTTTAACTCTCTGGTACAGCTGGAAATGGAGCAAGGAATACCGCGCAACCCGTTTATTAATGCCGGGGCGCTGGTGGTTTGCGACATGCTGCAGGGGCGTCTGAGTGCGCCACGTCAACGCATGCTCGAAGTCGTACGGGCGCTAAGCGGTGTGCCGGATATCGCCTATGATGCGACTGTTGCCCGCTCTGAGTTTGAGCATTCGGCACGTAATGCGGCCATTGCCTGGCTGATGAAATCCTTTGGCAATTTTCAACATGATGTTGCCACCGTTCTGCAAAACTATTTCCACTACTGTGCGTTGAAAATGAGCTGCGTGGAGCTGGCGCGTACCTTTGTCTTTCTGGCTAATCAGGGGCATGCCTTTCATCTCAATGAACCGGTGGTCACGCCGATGCAGGCCCGACAAATTAATGCGCTGATGGCGACCAGTGGTATGTACCAGAACGCCGGTGAATTTGCGTGGCGAGTGGGGCTGCCGGCAAAATCCGGGGTGGGGGGTGGTATCGTGGCCATCGTGCCGCATGAAATGGCGATAGCGGTCTGGAGCCCGGAACTGGATCCGGCAGGGAATTCACTGGCAGGTATTGCGGTGCTGGAACAGTTAACCCAACAGATGGGGCGTTCGGTTTACTGATGAACTCGCTCGAACCGCTGTTTTCCCGACTGGCGAAATCGACCTTTCGTTCACGGTTTCGCCTTGGTGACAAAGAACGACGCTATTGTATGGAGAAAGGCGCGCCGGTGATTGAGCAACATGCCGCCGATTTTATTGCCAAACGCCTGGCGCCTGCATTCCCGGCCAACGACGGTAAGCAGACGCCGATGCGCGGGCATCCGGTATTTATTGCCCAGCATGCGACGGCAACCTGCTGTCGCGGCTGCCTGGCAAAATGGCATGATATTCCTCAAGGGCAGGCGCTAAGTGCAGAACAGCAGCGTTACGTTGTCACGGTAATTTATCACTGGTTAGTGCGGCAAATGAACCAGCCATAGATAACATAATCCTATGATAAGACCCCTTGTGTTGCGAAAAAGTTAAACGCACTATCATGGGGACTATCTGAGGAGAAAAAAATGGCCACTGGTACCCCCTGCATCGTGCTGAGCGCACAACAAATTGTGTCGAGAATCGACGAGCTTTGTGACGTTCTTGAACAGTGCGTGAATGACGGCGCATCTGTGAGTTTTATACACCCCTTCAATCGCGATAAGTCACTGCCATTCTGGACGGGCGTTGCGCAAAGCGTTGCCCGTGGCGAGAGAATTGTGCTGGCGGCTGAAAACACGCAGGGTATCCTGGTGGGAACCGTCCAGCTTATTGTCGATCAACCTGAAAACCAACCGCATCGTGCCGACGTCGCCAAATTACTGGTGCATCCGTCTGCACGACGAACGGGTATCGCCCGGGAATTGATGAACGCGCTGGAAACGTGTGCGCGTCAACAGCATAAAACTACGCTGGTGCTCGACACGGCCACCGGTAGCGCTGCGGAGTTGTTCTACCACAATTGCGGCTGGCAAAAAGCGGGCATGATCCCCAACTACGCCCAAATGCCGGATGGAACGCTGACGGGCACCACACTTTTCTATAAATCATTGTAATTTGTTACCAGGGATTGATCAAAACAGGGTTTCAAGGTATTAAAGTTTGCTAACCTATTGGACCAATTCAATCAGGTTGTATGACTAATCAAAAAGGGAACCCATTGTGCAAACACTAAATCGTCGCGATTTTCCCGGTGCTCACTATCCTGAACGCATCATTCAGTTTGGTGAAGGAAACTTCCTGCGCGCCTTTGTTGACTGGCAAGTTGATTTACTGAATGAACATACCGATCTGAATTCTGGTGTGGTCATTGTTCGTCCTATCGAAAGTACATTTCCGCCATCACTGAGCACGCAGGATGGTCTCTATACCACCATCATTCGTGGTCTGAATGAAAAGGGCGAAGCCGTCAGCGACGCGCGTTTAATTCGCTCGGTTAACCGTGAAATCAGCGTCTATAGCGAATACGATGAGTTCCTGAAACTGGCGCATAACCCTGATATGCGTTTTGTTTTCTCCAATACAACGGAAGCCGGGATCAGTTATCACGCGGGCGACAAGTTCGACGATGCGCCTGCGGTAAGCTATCCGGCCAAGTTGACCCGCCTGCTGTTTGAGCGTTACAGCCATTTTGACGGCGCGCTGGATAAAGGCTGGATAATCATTCCTTGCGAACTGATTGATTACAACGGCGATGCGCTGCGTGAACTGGTGCTGCGTTATGCGCAGGAGTGGGCGTTGCCGGACGCGTTCGTGCAGTGGCTGGACGCGGCTAACGCATTTTGTTCTACGCTGGTGGACCGCATCGTTACCGGTTACCCGCGTGACGAAGTGGCCACGCTGGAAGCCGAGCTGGGTTATCACGATGCCTTCCTCGATACTGCAGAGCACTTCTACCTGTTTGTGATTCAGGGGCCGAAGTCATTAGCGACTGAACTGCGTCTGGACAAATATCCGCTGAATGTACTGATTGTTGATGATATTAAGCCGTACAAAGAGCG
This sequence comes from Citrobacter sp. JUb117, assembly GCF_024809055.1. Classification (NCBI taxonomy): domain Bacteria; kingdom Pseudomonadati; phylum Pseudomonadota; class Gammaproteobacteria; order Enterobacterales; family Enterobacteriaceae; genus Citrobacter; species Citrobacter sp. JUb117. The sequence continues at coordinate 320,829 of NZ_JANUFB010000005.1, read as the reverse complement.
TAAAGTTGCCATCCTTAACGGTGCGCACACCGCGCTGGTACCGGTAGCCTACCAGGCAGGGCTAGACACGGTGGGTGAGGCGATGAATGACGCAGAGATTTGCGCTTTTGTCGAAAAAGCCATTTACGAAGAGATCATTCCGGTGCTCGATTTACCACGTGATGAGCTGGCATCATTCGCCAGCGCGGTGACCGGACGTTTCTGCAACCCGTACATCAAGCATCAGCTGTTGTCGATTGCCCTGAACGGAATGACTAAATTCCGCACGCGTATTTTGCCGCAGTTGCTGGCAGGGCAGCAGGCCAATGGTCAATTGCCGGCGCGTCTGACGTTTGCGCTGGCGGCGTTGATTGCTTTCTATCGCGGCGAGCGTAACGGTGAGTCTTATCCTGTTCAGGATGATGCCCACTGGATTGAGCGCTTCCAGCTGCTATGGAGTCAGCACCACGATCGTCAAATAAGCACGCAAGCGTTGGTCCACTCGGTACTGGCGGTCAACGAGCATTGGGAGCAGGATCTGACGCAGGTTCCCGGTCTGGTTGAACAGGTTTCTGCCGATCTGGACGCCATTCTGTCCAACGGTATGCGCGAAGCCGTGAAGCCACTGTGCTAAAATAGTCACATAATTACCCGGTTTAGGCCGGGTTTTTTATACTTAATTATTAGTTACAACATACAACGTGCTTCTTAAATTCAGTTACCTCTGAAACTATAGCGCCTCATTTGTTCAGACAGGTAAAAAGGCGGGATTTAGTGCGGTGAGGTGCTTGCAACATTGATCGCGATCACGTTTAATGGCGCGGCTTTCACATTTTCCGAAGATAACTATGATTGTTCGACCTCAACAACACTGGCTGCGTCTGATATTCGTCTGGCATGGTTCAGTTTTATCGAAGATTTTCTCGCGCCTGCTGCTGAATTTTCTGCTTTCCATTGCCGTTATCATCATGCTGCCATGGTATACGATGCTGGGTATCAAATTTACCCTGGCGCCATTCAGCATCCTGGGCGTCGCTATTGCTATCTTTTTAGGCTTTCGCAACAATGCCTGTTACTCGCGCTACGTTGAGGCTCGACACCTGTGGGGACAATTAATGATTGCCTCCCGTTCGCTACTGCGTGAGGTAAAAAACACATTACCGGACGACGTCGAGCTGGGGCAGTTTGTACGTCTGCAAATCGCCTTTGCCCACTGTTTACGCATGACCTTGCGTCGTAACCCGCAGGCGGAACCGTTAGCGAAATATCTCAGTGCCTCAGATTTGCAAACTGTCTTTGCCTGCCAATCACCGGCCAACCGTATTCTGCTGTTGATGGGGGAGTGGTTAGCCGTACGCAGGCGTAATGGCGATCTATCTGACATATTATTTCACAGTTTAAACAATAGATTAAATGATATGTCGGCGGTACTTGCAGGTTGTGAGCGGATTGCTAATACACCGGTGCCATTTGCCTATACCTTGATCCTGCATCGCACGGTCTATCTGTTTTGTATCATGCTGCCCTTCGCATTGGTGGTCGATCTGCACTATATGACGCCGTTCATTTCCGTGCTGATTTCATATACGTTCATTTCTCTGGACACATTGGCAGAAGAGCTTGAAGACCCGTTCGGCACGGAAAATAACGACTTGCCGCTGGATGCGATTTGTAATGCGATTGAAATTGATTTGCTGCAAATGAACGATGAAACGAATGTACCTGCTAAACATATGCCCGATAAGCACTATCAACTGACATAACCGAATCAATTTTCGCCATGTCCTTTTTGCCACCATACCGGCATCATATCGGAAAAAGAGTGAAACTGTGGCGCCAGATTCTCATCATCGGGATCGTCAAATCCCCCGGCTAACAGGGCAATAATCGGGGCGTCATCGATGGCGCCCACGGAACTACCACACTGTGGGCAAAAGGCTCGGCTGGATATTTCTGATGATCGCCAGGTAGCAGGTTGACCCGCAATGCCCGTCCATTCTACGTTTTCAGCGTTAAATTCAATCCACACTACGGTGGGCGCACCCGTATGTCTGCGGCAAATATCACAGGAGCAGGAATGTGAGTTGTTGGGATTCGTTGCGGTAAAGCGTACCGAACCACACAGGCAACCGCCAGAATAGATTTTAGACACGACGACTCTCTTCAGCGAAACGTTATCTGACACTAGCAGATGACAAGCCTCGCCACTAGAAGCACATCTTAAAAAAGCGATGGCACGCATATGTGATACCCGGTGTAAAGATAAAACAGACCATTAAATGAACGACAACCTGTGATTGTCAATACGAAGGCTTATTTATCTCCGCGGAGCGTAAGGCCATTCACAGAATAGATCATTGTCTCGATAAAACCGTTGAAAGTGTAATCATGGCGTTCGTATAAAAAATCCATGTCGTCAGGGGGATTAACCTGCTGACGCTTTAAAAGGATGTACGCACGATAATCAGGAGGATTATCTATGAAAAACTTTCAGCTAATGCCTGCAAAACGCCCCGGCCGATTAGCGATTATTCCCGGACTGCTGTTAGCGTCAACAGGTCTGCTGGTACCTGTAGACGCCATCGCAGAGGAACGGCTCTGTGAACGTGAATCCGCCGCGTTATGCACGGAAAATAAAAGTAAAACTACAGTGCAAGCCAGCCGCATATTATTGGCGGCCCAACCGTATACACCCGCCAATGCCACCAGTGATGCGATCATTAATAATAACGCCAGTGTTCTGTTATCAAATACTGAAAATACTGACGACGTCTGGAATACTTTTCGTGGCCTGATTGTTGGTAAAGATTCTGCAGGTGCGTTGGTCATTGATGGGCGCCAAATTTCTTCGCTTACAGGCTCAATTGGTCGGGGAAGTGCCGGCATTGTGACCCTGACCAATGGGGCAATCTGGATACTGAGAGGGGGAGATCTCGTTTTAGGGACTAACAGCGGCAGTGGCCGCTTATTGGTGGAGCTTGGCAGCCAAATAAGCGGAATTAATGAACTCCGCATCGGCGAATTTTATGCCGGCGCCTACGGCAGCGTCATGATTGACGGAACGGGATCTACTGTTAAAACGAACTGGGTCGTGGTGGGCGATCAGGACACCGGCAAGCTCGATATTCTTAATGGTGGGCAGGTGGTCGCAACCGAACACATGAATATTGGCTATGTTGGTAAAACAGATCGCAATAACTTGTTTGGTAACGGTGCCGTCAGGGTTGATGGTGAGGATTCGTTACTGGACGTCGCTAAGCCGATTTTGCTAGGGGGATACGGAACCGGCAACAATGATGCACGCGGCGTGCTAACCGTGAGTAATGGTGGCACGGTAAAATCCGGGAAATATTTATGGTTAGGCGTCGGTAAGGGAAGTACAGGCATTGTCAACGTAGGGTCTGAAGAGGGGGACGTCGCGCAGCGCGCTGGCGTCATTAACGTTCCGTGGATCTATCTTGGCGATACTGCCGACAATACCAGCACCGTTCAACTGAATTTTAATCATAACAGTGACGATTTTACACTCGCAGCAGATATAACCGGACGTGGTCAGGTCAATCATAATGGTCCGGGAACGACATTATTGTCGGGAAATAATGCCTACACGGGCACCACGTCGCTACGCAACGGTACGCTGCGGGCTGGCAGCACGGATGCCTTTAGCCGCAACTCAGATTTCACTGTGAATGAGACGGCGACTGTCGATCTGAATGGTTTTAGTCAGACTATCCGCTCGCTGTCGCTCGACGGTATGCTCAGTTTTGGCCAGCCGGGAACGGACGAGGCACTAAAACGTTCCAATAGTATCCTGACCGTTAGCGGTAATTACAGCAGCAACAACGGTCTTCTTATCCTCAATACAACAGAAGATGCCGTGCAACAAAAAGCGGTGGTGAACCAACTTCACGTGATGGGGAATACATCAGGGACCACTCGTGTCGCTTTGCAGGCACTGGGCAGCCAGACGGTCAGTAATCTCAATGGTGCACGGGTAGTGCGGGTGGACGGCGAGTCAGGTGGTGAGTTTGTTGCAGTTGGCCGTTTGACCGCGGGCGCCTATGATTACGCACTACTGCGGGGAAATAATACGGATGACTCCGCACTCATTCCTGATTCGAATCATTGGTATTTGACCAATACGTGGACTCCTTCTGAAGAACCTATACGCGATCCAGAAGAACCGATACGTGATCCAGAAGAACCGGCTATTGATCCCGACACACCGGTGTTACCTGTCCAACAAGAAGAACCCGCATCTCACGATTCGGTTTTACGCCCTGAATTAGGCGCCTACCTTGCGAATAAATCGGCGGGAAATACGCTGTTTACGACACGTTTGCACGATCGCCTGGGCGAAAGTCACTATATTGACCCCATAACGGGTGAGTCAGACGTGACCAGCATGTGGTTACGCAACGTCGGTGGGCATACCCGGTTTCGTGATAGTAGCGGGCAACTGAAGACGCAAAGTAACCGTTATGTTCTGCAAATAGGTGGTGATGTCGCACAATGGAGTTCAGACGAGGTTGAGCGCTGGTATCTGGGCGTCATGTTCGGCTACGCAAACAGCCAAAGTAATACGCGGTCAGACGTCAGCCATTACCGCGCTGACGGTTCGATATCAGGTTACAGCGCCGGATTGTACGCAACCTGGTATGCCAACAATGTGGAGAAAAGCGGGGGATATCTTGACAGCTGGATGCTTTATAACTGGTTTGATAACACCGTTCGCGGTGAACAACTGGCGACAGAGAAATATCGTTCACGGGGGGGGACCGCCTCGCTTGAAGCAGGATATGCCTTTAAGTTGAAGGAGACGGCACGCCTGAGTTACTGGCTACAACCCCAGGTCAGTTGACCTGGATGGACGTATCGTCTGACGATCATCAGGAGGCAAACGGCACCGTGATCCGAGATAAAGGCAAAGGGAATCTGCAAAGCCGGTTGGGGGTTAAAGCGTATTTGCGAGGCTATAACCAACGCGATGAAGGAAAAGATCGGCTTTTTCAGCCATTTATTGAAACTAACTGGCTTCATAATTCCCGAAATTATTCGATATCAATGAATGAAATACAGGGTGACGTTGATGGCGCAAAAAATATCGCTGAACTCAGAGCAGGTGTTGAAGCGAAAGTAAATACGCGTCTGCACCTTTGGGGAAACGTAGGTCAACAAATTGGCGACAGTGGTTACAGTGATTCTCAGGCAATGTTCGGTGTGAAGGTGTTATTCTGACAACACCCCGCATCCTAAATCAGGATGCGGGGTGTTTATTTCGCCACTACCATTCGCACGCGGAAAATGTATTAACCAAAAGTGTTAATTCACAAATCGAATAATAATCTTACGGTGTGAAAATATACCGACAGGCGTGTTACAAGGTTATTTCATCTAACTAAAAGACAGTGGTTAAGATCAATTGATTCCTGCGTACTATCATGTAAAAAAGTAATGGCTCGTCGAATCGCTAATATCTCTTTATTGATCATCTTAAAATCAACACTGCATTAACCCATGAGATATATTTCATTCCCGCTTTTTACAATAAAGCATTTGACGTTGCTTATCCTCTCTTTATGAATAGTGAATAAACAGGTTAATTTTATGATAAATCAGTCAAATAGGGCAGGTGAACAGTCCCAACAAAAACACCATGGTCATTTTCATATTCCAGACGAGATCCGCCATCTTGGTGATATGTCTCTTTACAGGGCGGTAGCCTGGTGGGGTTTTCTGCGTAAAACTGAGTTTACTCGGGATGATGTTAGCCAGGCGTTTCAGATAGATTTGAGACGTTCCAGTGGCATACTTAGCTATATTTGTCATCGACATGGGTATGATGATATCACATTTGAAATGCGTAAAATCCCAGTACAGGGCGGTTGTTGTCAACTTGCCGTACGAATTCTCAAGGTAGCAACGTCCCCGACATCGGTAAGAAAACCAGAAAAAAGCAGCAATACCAGAAAGGACGTGAAAACAAACAATCAACTGGACCAGCTTATGGCCCGTTGGATGTTATCAAGGCCGACTGGTAATAATGCAACACAATTGGAAGCATGGAAAGCGGGGTGCCCAATTTATGATAATATCAAATTCATCGAAGAGTAATTGTTGAATAGTCACTTTTCGAAATAAAATAATACCAACTAAATACTATTTCTATTTACCTACATTAGCCTCTGCAATGAAAGGCCAATGCAAGTATAAGGGGATTAAAAATCGCGTCTGGCAACAATAAACAAGCGTGGGAATGCCAGCAGGATTTTGCCATTTTCCTGCAGCGGATATTGCTCCTGTAGAAGTTCATGGTATCGAGCCAGATACTTTCGTTGCTCACTTTCGCTCAGATCTTGCAACCAAGGACGTAAGCCTGTCGCACTGACCCAGTCGATAATCGACTGATGTGAATCCATAATGTGGTAATAGGTCGTGCGCCAAATATCAACGTCACATCCCGCTTCAGTCAAAATATCATAATAAGCATGCACGCCGGGAAGAGGCGATCGACCGCGATCGGGATAATCCTGCTCATAGGCGACTTCACGCATTAAAATATGTGTCGGCTCCAGCCAGTTATCCGGCATTTGCACAGCAAGTACGCCGTTACGGTGTAACTGCGAGACAAGATATGGGAATAATTCGTAGTGATCGGGTACCCACTGTAATGAAGCATTCGCATAAAGCAGATCAAGAGGTTGCTCCGCCCGGAACTCGCTGATATCTGTTTCAACAAAATGACAGTTCGGTAAGGTTGCACGCGCCTCGTTGAGCATATTTGGCGAAGAGTCCACGCCTGTTATGTTGGCCGAAGGCCATCGTTGATACAGTAATGACGTGCTATTTCCCGGACCGCACCCCAGATCGGCGACTGAACGAACATTTTCTAACGCTACTCTGCTCAATAATTCTGCTGCGGGTCTTGAGCGTTCGCTGCCATATTGCAGATAAAGTGCAGGGTTCCAGTCGGCCATGTAGCTATCTCCTGTGTAAGATGAGATCGTATTCAATCTTCACGTTAAGCGTACGACATTATGGCTGTATTTGCTGAAGCGGGAAGGGCGCAGTAAAGTGTCTAGTGCGTAGAATAACGCTGAGTGATGATGTAAACATAATGGTAAGGAATGCAATATGATTGAAACATCAAGGCTCATTTTAAGGCAGTGGGGAAAAACAGATATGGCAGCATTTGCCGATCTGAATGCAGACCCAGATGTGATGCGCTTTTTTCCGGCACCGATGACGAGACAGGAGAGCGACAGTCTGGCAGAGAGATTCAGGGACGGAATAGAACAACGCGGCTGGGGTTTTTGGGCCGTTGAATCCAAAGAAACGCATGAATTTGTTGGCTGTGTCGGTCTGCACCCGCAGCCTGATAAATTTCCATTTTCTCCCTGTACCGAAATTGGCTGGCGTCTCAGCAAAACGTACTGGCATCAAGGGTTAGCCATGGAGGCCGCTGAAGCCTGTCTGCAATATGCTTTTACGGTTCTGATGCTGGATGAAGTCGTATCGTTTACATCGGTACTCAACAAACCTTCAGAACACTTAATGAAACGGCTTGGTATGAAAAAAGTGGAAGAGTTTCCGCATCCAGCGTTGCCGGCAAATCATCGGCTGTCCCTGCATGTTCTGTATCGAATCCAAAAGATTTCTGTATTGGTTAATTCTGAAGGCCAAGGATGAAAATGAGAGACAGTATTCGAGCAAAGATAGTGAAGGTATGTGAAGCCAAGATAGCGTTCAGAGTCTATCAACAACCAGACCAAGGATGACCATAAAGTGCTGGATTCTGTCTGATCTCACATTGGTGCGCATAATGTATATTATGTTAAATAGCCTATGATGGTAAACAACTTCATATCTCTCCATTGCCTTTCACGAAATCAACAGGTTAACGATTTCTAACATCCCTCCCATTTCTTGCGTTAGGTGTAGAGTACATTTACTTCACGTCCGCATCAACAATGAGGTTATCTATGTACTCGCTCAACCAACTAGTTGCCATCAACCACAAACGGCAATGGATTCTGATGGACACGGAAACCTGCTTACCGTTGTTGTACCCACTCAGATATCACATCGATCATTTGGCTTTTCGTTCATTGTCCACGCAGTCTGCTTCGCTGCAGGCCGTTAAGTTCTTTTACGAATTTTGGTTGCAGAAACACGGCGTCACGTTTTGCTATAGCTTCTATGCTTCTGGCCACAACCCGTGCATTGCTATTGAGGAAATGTCGGCATTTTCTCACTATCTGGAGAATGGTCGCGTAAGCCAATCAAATTTATTGGCATTCACTCCAGTCTCCACTTCCCATAGTTTTACCAACGCAGCGCGATTTCGTGCAGTAGCGCAGTTTATTGCTTTTTTGATTAACACGTATGTATCGCCGGTATATCGGGATGATTCTCCCAAAGCATTATCACTCCAGGCTTCCCGGTTACATACTCGCCTGCGCTTTTGTCGTGACAGTTATCGAGCGTTAACACCGGGAAAGCATTCTAACCATCGTCATATCCATCAGGGGTTTCAGAGTATGAACCGTGAAATGGTGATCAGTCTGTACACGATTATTGCTCCCTGCTCTAGCCAAAAATATAACCCATTAAATCCCTTCCCCACCAGAAACACCCAGTTTCGCAACTTTTTGATTATTCGCCTGTTACTGAATTATGGATTGCGAATAGGTGAATTATTGCTGTTGGAATGCAATTCTATAAAATCAAATATAAAAAAGGATAAGTTTAGTTTGATTGTAACTACAACTGATGAAAATCATGACCCCAGAGGATGTGCACCTTCTCTTAAAAATAATTCATCCCTCGTCCGCATTCCCGCGACTGGGGCATCTATCAGGAAATCGATAATATCCTTGATCCACTCGAAAAAAACATGATCAGTGCAGGACTGTTTGAAATGGCTGCGGCGATTCGGCATGGCGAAAACTACAGTCTCAGTACTTTGCGAAATGCGGCTATTCTGGGACTGACTTATGTCACCGGTGCCCGCCCTGTTCAGCTAGCCAGGCTGGCGACAAAAGATTTGCGCATTGATACCCGAAATCCAGAAACCGGACTGATTCGATACAGCGTACTTCTGCCCTATGCCAAGCAGCGGCGCGTGACGCCCGTGCGTCTGTTTTTGGCAATTCCGCCGGAAATCGGCGCGTTGATCATGCACTATATTGCGCGAGCGCAACTAAAACCTGATGGCAAGCTGGTTGGAGAAGTCAGGTAATCGAACCGTGTTGTGAAATCGTCTCGCTACGGTATCGGGAACTGATTCTGAGCTGTCTTTATCATTTGCGCTTCGCCTTGTCGCAATTGCCGAACAGCCCTGCTTGCGAAATTACGCACGGTGAATTCGCCGAATAGAGTCTTGATTTGTATCAGGCCTGCTTTAGAAAGCGTCAGATAGCAACCTTCCCCCCATATATAATCATCATCAATATCCACTGGCCCGGCGTCTCGCCAGTTCACTAATCTTGCTACGATTGTTGAGTCCTGGTCGGTATAAATATTAGGCATCTCGCTGCATTCATGCCATCCCAGAAGCATCTGGATATTAGGACATAATGTAATGGCATATCCCGGCGAAGACATTGTCCCGATGGAGCTTACTACACGTCTGACTATTGTCGGTGCGAGGTCTTCGTCGAGTGGGATCATTTTACCCAGCCAAACGACAGCGGGCAAACTTTGATACCATGCCATGAATTTGGCATCAGAACTATGAATTTGAGGTGCGCTAATTCGATAGACCTGGTATTCAGCTCGCCGGGTATCATGCATTTTGAATTGTGAAACCTCGGCTATTACGAATTCATCGGCACGATCTCTCCAGGGTTTTACATCCTCTTCAACCAAATTTGTCCACATTTCTTCAGCTTCACTCCACGGGGCATCCTTGACTTTCAGCGGTCGCCTAATGCCAGTTGGTCGGATTTGCATTTCAGGGCGAGGTGCTGGCGGAAGTGCTGCATCCATTTGTTCCAGTAGCGATGGTTTATCCCTTGGTGAGAGCAAGCCTGCCAAGCTCAGCTCTCCAGCGACATGACGAAGTGCCAGTATGCCAATGTAAGCATGGGGCTTAAGATAGGAGATTTGCATTGAGAGTGTGCGTAACTGAGATTCGGTCTTTTTTGTTGCTCCAGGGCCAAAGGCTGCCAGCCCTCCCCATTGCTGGATAAACGTTGCGGCACGCTGGCGTATGTTCATTTCCTCACAATCAGCCAGCTCTGCAAGTCTCCTTGCAACGGGACGAAGCATTTGTGTCCATCCTAAGTCGACTTCAATACGCATCGCCCCACTCACAGGATCTAACAGAGCATGTTCATGATCAGGGTCTCCGTCGAGTGTCAATCGATATGTCAACGGCAACGGATGAAAATCAATCGATATAGGTAGCTGCCAATATTGTGCTAGCAAGCACGCAGCTTCAGCAACAGCTATATCACGATGATTCGTAAGGCCAGAGACTAAATCACCAATTTCAGCAGCAAAGTGGTTCTGTTTTAGCAAAAGCAAAACTTGCAATGCCTGGAGTGGTTCATCAAGGGTGCCGGTCAGGAGTCGTGTTATGGTGTTCTCAAATACGATTTGCCCTCCTGTTGAATGTTCCGCCAGAATTAGTGCAGTTTTCTCTGCATGTTGTCGAGCTTCGGTGATAGGCAATCGTAATGAAAAATGGAGCAATTCCGCGAGTAACTCTTCGTCGGTTATATTTTCATTCTCAAATTCGAAAAGTTCACCAATACGGTGTTCACGAGTGAAAGACATCTGCTCTGCTAAGATAGACCAAACGGCGGGCCAGTCTGGCGACTCACAGATCACAGGAAGAATGTCGGCCATATCTGTTAGCAACGACATGGTGCTTTCTTTCCCCGCCACAATTGAACTGATGAAATCTTCATATGCTTCATGATGAATTGCTGCGCCATCGAGTAGCTTACGCGCGTGGAAGAGACGGAATCGATTTCCTCCTAACCATTGGCTCCATGACATCTCCCGGTCACTACTGGTATCGTAATCATCAACTAATTTTCTGGCTAACGTAGTGTCCCCCGCATTAACTAGCCGCTCTGCAACCAAAAAACGACAACGTGCATCCGACTGCAGGCAATGCCAGCGCTCATACATTTTCACCACCTTGTCTAATGCGGCGGACTTTGCAAGCTCACAAAAACGATAAGGCGCATGATACTCAGGTTCTGAATCATTTGATTCAAATGCCTGTTGAAGTTCGTCAAGGGTTGAAGCCTCGTCGTACTTTTGTGGCGTGTAGGAGCGGCGGGCTTCGGGGGCCTCTGAAGTCCATCGAGTAATGGCATTATCAAGTTGGTTATCGGTATAACCGTGTCTCAATGCCGCCTTGCTCAGGCGATTTAATAGCGTGAGTCGCTCGTGAGCTCGACTATGAACCTGGATTGCCGGTAATAGAATTGATACCAGTTTGGCAATCGATGAAGGCCCCGCTGCATTTGCAGCAACGTCAATATAATTGCCTACATGTGTAGGGTCACGATAATAGGGTTCAATGTAGAATGGAAGGCATAGCCCGCACCAAATTGGTGTACAGAGAAACACCATTTCAGGACGGCGTTCTAGCATACCAATTACCAGTTCATTTACCTGATTTGGCCATGGAATCAGCCCCCAGTTGCTGAGTTTCTGTGCCACGGTATAACCACTGTGCGCATTCATACGCATTGCTTCATTGATTAACACTTCTGTCAAACGATATGCGGCAGATGCTCCCTCGGTTTCCTTCATACCATCAACCTGTCGTATCAACTGACCTATTCGTTGAGCACGGTGTTCTGGGTCTGCCGCATTGGCCAAAATCAATATGTCTTTCCAGACAGAGTATAAAGGGTCCTTACGCGCTGCCAGAGCGTAGCCTAAACAGTGGTCATGTATCGAAGCAAGTAAGTTTAGTGCCCGGTCAACATCACCAATTGCAGCAAAGCTGTTTGCCAGAACTGACAGGGTCTCGAGTTGTTCGCTAGGTGTATTTTCTACCAACTCGTTTACCATATGCTCAAGTCTGGCGGCCGCCCTTTCACGGTCACCGTCAGCCTGATACATTGCCAATGCTATTTCACGCCGGAGTAGTGTATTGCCTTTTAATATTAAAGCAGGCATTACATTATCAATTTCATTTAGTACTGAATTATATTCGACCTTACCACGCAGCGCAGAAATTTTAATTAATGTACAAATCAGTGGTGATGTAGCTGTCAATGCCAATTGAGCCTGATAGGTATCGTTTCCAGAATGGCTATTGAGTTGCATTACATATCTCATCACCATGCGACAGACCATTTGAATATTTCCAGAAGGAATGCATGATGCATTTATTATGGACAGCCCCAACAAGCGTCCCGTTTCTGAAGCATGTGTCTGCAGCGGTCGTAAGATAGCGTGTGTGGAGGTGACTACGTCGGGCAGGGATTTGCCGAGCAAAACGCAAAGTTGCGCATGTTCCATGGCTGCAAGCGTCAGTGCTTTTGTAGATTCTAATTCATTGTCTCCCATCGAAATTGCAGGTGCAAAAAGGTTTTCGAATAATATTGAAGCCAGATCGGTGCAACCCGAGGTGGCATAAAATAATGCAATCGATCTTCGCCCGCCATTAGAAACATCATTAAAATCAGACAATGCCATGGCAGTCTTAAATAATTCCAATGCTAAGATATTATTTCCTCTGTCTCTAGCAGTAAATCCAGCCTGAGTCATCAAAACCGGTATCTCTTGCTCATGAATGCCATACTGATTGCAGGTATCCTGAATATTAACGTCTGCTTGCCAGTTAACAATTGCCTCGACCACTGTCCACTTTAACTGTTCGCGAATAGAGGTAATATTTTCATCTGTTGATACACTTGTGGCGTGTTTTAACCCCTCAACGGTCAAATAGTCTATTGCCTGCTTAATTTGCTCAGAGTCGCGGAAGTGAAAAACTCGTTTTGCCCATTTTTTGAATTCTTGTAGATTATGCGAGTCCCCATAGTGCTCGAATCTGGAGGTATGCAAGTGAGACAATGGCTCAAGGTGCTCAAACAGTTCTTTCGCGCGGTCAAAATCACCCTGTTCCAAAAGCAGGTCAACAACTTCATAGCCCGCATTGGGAAAGTCCTGGACGAAAGAGATCGCCGCATCAATATCGCCAACTTTTAACATCGCGCGCGGAAGTTCATTAGCATACTCCAGTGCTTGAGTTCGTCTGGATATCTCTTCACGGCAAAGTAGCAACCGTGTGGCAATTACACCATCATACGTGGAACGTGCAGCAATCAGAGCCAAGTGGATGTCCGCATCAATCTCTGAACAGGAACGTCCATGTGCAAACTGGTGTCGAAAATATGCTGGCGTTGCGAGCACCAGAAGTTCATCACGCTCTCCTGACCGGGCGAGATAGCGCAGTGTTAGCCAGGACTGTAATGAATGCTCTGGTGCATGACGAGATAGTTCAGCTAATTCACGATAAATATGTTGTGAATAGGTTTCATCTATACTGCCCAGTGTTATCTTTGGTTTGGAGAGCACAAATAGACGGAAGCTGTTATGGAATACAGTCCACCCCTTTGAGGTTTCCTTGAGTAAATGCCGGACGGTCTTTAAGGTACGCTCTATCGCCTGAGCATCTACGATTGTTGCCAGCAATTTCAGCGGCATCGGAGCTTCGATACGGGCAATGAAACCCAGAACATGCATAACATCAGGGTCGTTTGCGATTTCTCTCCAGGCGGATGCGTAAACTGATTCAATATCGCCATTAAATTCCATCCCTCCGGCGAGGATGCATGATGTGTCCTGTTCATCTGCCGATAACAGTGCCTTAATGAGATAATTGGCCGCCAGCGGATGACCGCGGCTAAGTTCATAAAGTTTTACACGCGAAATGGTTGAATCAAGACCCAAAACGTCTGCCATCTTGGCGACCGCCACTCTCTCAAGTGGATGCATTGTTACGAGACGATCCGGATGCCCAGCCTGTTCCTGTACTGCGGGTTTGAGATGCCTGAGTTCCAGTCGCTGGGTACCAAGTATAAATGTCACGCCCAAAGGGATGGCTGCAGGCAGCGGCAATTCGCCTAACAGCGAATGGGCTGGTAGTTCTTCGCGGGGGATATGATCCAGCCCATCAACAATAATGATGGTTCTTACTGTATCACGTTGATAACGCTCGCCAGCTTGTTTGAGCAGTTCACCGAATTGTTCGCGCCTTTCAAATTGGCTGCTGTCTCGAAGGCGAAGCCCAGGCAGCCCGCTGCTGCGTAACTGGGCAGAAATGTCTTCGAAGAAATCATCAGCTTCCCCGCGCCCTACACCTTGCGCAGCTCCCGGTATGAAAGCCAGATAGCGCACGACCCGAGTGTTATATTCGGTAGCCAGGGTTGTCTGTAGCAAGGTCGATTTCCCCGAACCTGGAGGCCCAATCAATGCCACATAGCCCTGGATTGTGTTGCGTATCGTCTGGAGAAGTTGTAGTTCCGTATCGCGGTTGCGTTGGACGTGAGCACCGATGGGAAAGCGATGTACGTGGCGTGTTTTGGTCGGATCTTTCCACCCTAGTTCATTTAATAGTTCTTCACAGGACCATCGGTCCCTATCTCGTTTATCGGAGACCAACTGAGGTAATATTTTTGCTATATCAGACGCCAGTCTCGCTTGTTCTGCACTGAGTTTATGAAATTGTATAAAATCTGCTGCTGAGCCATGAATTATGCGCAACGCATGAAAAAATCTCTCGAAATCATCGCCACCTAGGCAAGAATGTTGAAACAATATTTCGACTAAACCGCCCCAGTTACTGTAGCGCCATTCCTCAAGCGTGCGTTTGGGAAAATGTTCAAACTCATCAAGGAAGGCAGCACTGTGAGCTGGAGCTTCCATTCCGGGGGCGTCGTTTACTGATGGATAGTCGTTGACAACTAAACGAATTTCTACGTGAGACGTTGGGTTAGCACTACAAAGATTTTGCCAGGCGCAAACTAATGGCTTAAGCAGACCATCAGCCCCTACTAAGAGTGTCTGTACTGTAAATGTACCTGGGAAACGGGACGTTTTGAACTGGTGCCCAACGATAAGGCCATTAAATCCAAGTACTAAATCATCAGCGATACCCGCACTGCGGTCCGCCACGCCTATCCACTCCAATTGCCCACGCTCTAATTCAGCATAAATGGCTGCACCGGCTCTTTCATATTGGCCCATATAGCCACGCATTGCCCGGCGCTCGCCCTCTGCTGGGGGCAAGGTTTTTGTTTTCTCAATCTTCATTGATGAATCGGGCTTTTCATTTAAAGTCATTCGCTATGCCGCCTAATGATCTCGATTTGCCAAACCAGACAAACAATTCTGGTGTACTTTTTTGCGCAGGTAATAGAGTGCACAGATTATCGTACATTGGCATATTCTATTCTTTACTATGCTTATAAAGGTCGAAGACCCACTGTAAGCATCCCTGCATATCGGTCCATTCACTTTTAGAGATCATCCGGCATACTGGTTTTGTTCTGATAGGAGATTGCCATGCGCAAAGCACGATTTACCGAACACCAGACCATCATTATTCTGAATTCCGTCGAAGCTCGACGCACCGTTAAGGATCTCTGTCGCGAAATTTCTTATGGAGAAACAAAAAATTTAAGATCTATACCAAGACTTTTGGATTGTAATAGCCATGAGTCTATAAGTTGATATGATTGCATTGATTCTTGTGATTTTTTCACTACTGAAGGATTAAATTGTGACTTAAAATGACTCAATGAAAATCCGTTACCAACAACGATCCATATTTCTTTTCTTACTAATGAACTGGCTCTTCGTTTGTTTATCTTTTCTAAGACATCATTTATGTCGTGATTGATATTGAAAGTTCCCTCAAACAATCTTATTCTACTGTCTAATTCTATATTATGCTTATTACCTCCTAATTTTGGCCAAGGATTTCTCAGCCTAGTTAAATTGGCAAATTGTAAATTTTTATCATTACTAATCAAGTAATGTATGTTTTTTATCGCTTGGCTACCGACTTCGCAAATCGAACCTGCTGAAGATTCAGGTTTTCCTGCGGCACCGCATTTTATGTGTACATAGATAAGTTTGTCTTTGGAAGAAAGAACAAAATCAGCTGGTTCTGTATCCATATCCGTACAAAGAATCAAATCAACATTAGGGATATATTGATAAAATGGTCCCAATTGAGATAGTTGCACAGATTTAGTTCTCAGGTTTGACAGTTGATCTATCAAATAAAATATCGATGAGGGGCTAAAACTAGTTCCGATCAATCCATCCTCATCTTTTTCTGATAATCCACCTGACAACAAATCTTGTAATTCTACAAATCTCGAGAAAAATTCATCTGCAACTCTTGCATTGTCTGTGGGGAGAGTAAATTTATAAAACAGACCATTTAAGTAAGTGATTCCATTGTCAAATATTAATTTCACGGTGTTATTGTTAAAAATATCACTTTCATTAACAACTTCATTATCAACCATAAAGGTTAGAGTTTGATTACGTGTTTTTAATTCACCTTTGTCAACATAAAAATCTAGTTCCCGAGGTAAGAATATCGCTGACCTTATGGCCCCCCCCATCTTTGATAGATTACTTCCATTGGTGTTTATAACAAACGGAAGTAGTGTTTTGTCAAAAAAAGAAATGCCAAAATTATATTTTTTAAATAGATAGTTTGATGTTATTTTTTTGTGCTTGCCATTACAATACACTTTCAACAAACCGTTATAGTTGCTTAGATCAATAATACAAGCAACTGGTTTTTCAGTAGGTATACCATCAACAGTTTGAGCAAATGAATTAAGAAATGAACTAGATACTTTGTTAGCGCCTTCTAAATTGGTTTTTACATCATTAACCCATTCACAAAACCTTTCAAAACTAAATTGTCTTTCTTTTTGATCACTAACACGGCCGGATCCTACGCCTAAATAATATGAGGACATAATCGAAAGATCATCATGAAGATTAGAACCTATTGTAGTTGATACTGCATAGCTTCCATTGGCTTGAGTTGAAGTCGTTGACTCTAACCTATCAGACACATAAAGAATACTTTCTGCTTGCTGCGAATTAATCTGTATAGCCCTTGTGCTAGCTTGCGTTGTTTTAGATTTTTCATTTAGCGAAATTAACTTAAATAGCTTATCCGGGCCAACTGGTTGTCTGATACCTAATTCAATTCTTTTATTGTATTTTCTACCGCGACTATCATAAATCGCAACAATATCACCTACTTCACGTATAATTACAAACTCAAGTGATGGTTGAAAGAATAACGTATCCTTAAGAAATCTGGAACTGTCAAAACAAACTGATGTAATGATGCCAGAGTCACTATCAATTTTTGATAAAGCCCCTTCTCTTGTAAATTCCCAATATATTTTATCTAAACAATCAATTAGATTAAAGCCCTTATCTTTGTAATAAAAACATACTGACGCGAGAGGTATTTTTAAGGATGTGGAAGGGTTGAATGTTTTGAAGTCAAATTTCTTTTTATATGTCGCGTCAAAATAACTAATTTCCGGAAATGCGTCTAAATACTTTTCAACTAAAGATGCTGTATTTAAAGTATTAATGAATTTCCTTAAAGATGTTTTATCCGTCAAGTAATTATCAAATTCTTGGTAGTTCTCCCATAAATCAACGTTGGTGCACTCATTGTAGTCTATAACCAGTGGGCTTTTGTCTTTGTACCACCTTACAACACGCCCCATTGTTTGTACTAATTCCTTACCACTCCGAACACTATAGGTTAATATTAGTAGTTTTGCATTCGGAAGATCGATACCTTCATCTAACATACGTTGATGAATTAGTATTTTATAAGGGCTTTCAGATAAATTGCTTGGTACATTATATAAATTCTCATCCAGTGGTGAAGTCTCAAATTGTCTATGAATCGCAAGCGTTTTAAATTCATCTTTAAAAAGATTATAATATTCGCATATGTTTTTAAAATTATCACACTTGACAATACACAATGTATCACTATTTTTGTTTAAGTAATCCCTTACTACACTGACTAAATCTTCCTTTTTTGCTTTTGCAAAAACAGGTGCTGATATTATGCCTTCTTCTATGGCATTTTTGTATGTATATATATATGAGTGATCTGTATCAATATCAAAACTAAATAAGTCGTTTCGGTATGGTGTGGCAGTCACTATTATTTTTTTTGCTTTAAACTTACGAATAATTCCTCCCCATTCTGGCGATGGTTCGGAATGACCTTCATCAATAATTATCAACTCAAATTCATCACAGATTTTATTGATCTCATCACTGTTGATTTTTAGCAATTTTTGGAAGGTAGTGCAAAATATCCCACTGTTACTTTCTTTATTGATGTCATTATGCACATCTTTAATTGTAAGTGATTTAGATTTACCAGAATCGGTTAGTTTAGTAAAAAAATCACCTCTAATCTGTTTATACAACTGATCACAAACAGCTCTTCGATATGTAACAATTAATATGTTTTTATATTTACTGAATTGACTTAGACAACATATAACACCACTTTTCCCTGCACCTGTCGGCAAGCTTATAAGACATGATCCAGATGAGCGCGATCTAAAATATTTTGCAGCTACACCAATACTTTCCACTTGACATGATCTGAGTTTTTCTTCTACTTCAGTAGGTGTACCATTGTACATTTAAATTCCTCTTAAAATGAAAAACTGCTGGATTAGAAACTTATATAATTGTGTTTATATAAGCACGGGCAAGGGGCCGACAAATTAATTTGTCAGTTAGCTGGCTACTACGGACTGAGCTTATCTCCCTTCTGGCAAAACCAGTCAGTCTTGATTAGTACGATGAAAACAGCCATACGACTCTTTGCTCTCTTCCTCCACATGAATTCCGGCTTCGGTTAAATTAAAAGCAAAAATTTATAGTGTCGTTAGGCATGAGATCTAAGGCTGCATACGATTTAAATTAGGTTTTAAAATTTACCGCGTTAGTGCAATATGTACTTTATTCATGCGCTCTGGAATCTACCAGCACCTCACTCACAAACTTTCTGTTTTAAATCTCCATGAGTGCATCACAGCAGTCATCGGTACGAACCGTTGATTCGCTGACATCTGTAATGACGTTCTGACAGTAAGGTATCATCAGCGTTTTACGCATGAATCTCTACAAAATTCCTAGCTGATTTGCACATCCTTGTCAATAATTTAATTAAGAACGCTACCGCCCTCAGAGACATAAGCCTTGATAAAATCTATGCTATCGCAACCAATTTTTTATTCAATAGATCAATCAGATAACCATCTAATGCTATGATGTGTTCGTTGTGAAAATGTGATGTAAGATGGCTTTATGAACCGGAACTAACTGTCAGCTAATGCTAGATACATAGTTTTAGTTCATGAAGTGAATTACTCATGGAAACTTAGAATCTTTGAAAAAACAATACAGTAGCCACAAAATTATCCATGAACCTAGTTTTTACTCAACATAAGTTAACTGCAAAAGAGCATGTAAAAAAGACGTGTTAATGCAGTCTGAATCGTGCCTGTCCGTTTGATCCCTTCCCTGTCGTGACGCTGCGTGAATTCTGCAGATTTTCACCAGTAATCCTGCACACGATTTCACGCAGCACACCACGCAGACATAAAAAAACCGGCCATTGTGGCCGGTTCGTCGTGACGGTTTCTGACTTAATGGATTTTTGCCCGGGCCGCTGCTTTCTCTGACTGGCGTTCTGCAGCTCTGACAACAGCCATAAACGCTTTGACACCCGGATCCACATCCGGCGACAACATGCGCATAATTGATTTTGAATTCCTGCCGACCTCGTCAGAAATCGCTGGATAACCGCACGTGACCTTAATCAGCGTGCGTAGCATTCCTTTTGCGACTTCGATTTCACCGGCCAGGATTAACTCGTGGATCTCCTGGATAATCTGAACACGTGACCCGATGTCCTCTTTAAGCAGGTTTTCCCACATTTTTTCGATGTCATGCGCGGCCATGTTTTTTACTCCTCAGATAATCAGCCCGATATTTTTCGGCGGCGTCCAGGTCGTTATTTTGCCTGTCCTTGAAACCGGCACACAGTAAAATGACAATCTCGTCGCCGTCCTGCATCAGATACACCCGAATGGCAATGCAGGCAAATTATTTATCGTCTGAAATCGTTTTGCATTCACACTTGCCACCTACAGCACGCAAACAACGTGGTATGAAAGACGTTGAGGGTAAAGAACCGGTTGCCCCAATCCCTGTCGGGGATGAACTTCGCCGTGTCGGTACCGCAAACCAGACAAAAATCTCAGGCGCTCCCGTCCAGGGCCCGCTGTTTAATTTTACCCCAGTGATTAACCAGTTCCTGCAAACACATCTGTTTGGCGATATTTTCGCCCGCGATAACCTCGACTGGCAAAGCCGCGAGCTGGCAACGGTTGGCGCATTAGCCGCCACGCCGGGCGTGGAATCACAACTGCTGTCACATACGCGAGCCAGCATGCGGGTCGGCCTGACGGCAGCGCAGTTGCGCCAACTGGCAAAGGTGCTGCGTGAACATAGCGAAAGTGATGCAGCAACGCGAGTTGAAAAGGCGTTACAGCAGGCGCTCGATAGCAGATAAGTTAAGTTGGCTAGAGACGATACGCAGTTAATCGTCCGCATTCATGAGTCTGCCAAATAAGGGCAATCAGGGGTGCTAAATAATTAACGCTGACAACTCAGATATGATTGAACGGCAAACATAACAGAGGATGTAATATTGAAGACAATCTTAAAAACGCTGGCCATCTGCATCATGGCGGGTGGCCTGGTGGCTCAGTCGGTCTATGCCGAGCCGCTGGTCATTCAGGAACAGGGAAGCTTTTCTGCAGGTGGCACTATCATCACCGCGCCTGGAACATTTGACGCGAAAAAGCCGCTGGATTCTGCTGGCCAAACCTATCATGGCGATCATGCCTCTGTGTTCTACCAAATTCCGGAAAATCCGCATAAATACCCTATCGTCATGCTGCACGGCGCAGGTCAGTTCTCCCGTACCTGGGAAAGTACCCCGGATGGTCGCGAAGGGTTCCAGAACATCTTCCTGCGTCGCGGGTTCTCAACTTATCTTGTCGATCAGCCACGCCGGGGCAGCGCCGGTCGCACGACTGTAGAAGGTACTGTTACGCCAAAACCGGATGAACAGATGTGGTTCAACCAGTTCCGCGTTGGCGTGTGGCCAGAGTATTTTAAAGGCGTTCAGTTCTCTCACGACAAAGAAGCACTGAATCAGTATTTCCGTCAGATGACTCCAAATACCGGGCCGTTTGATATCAATGTCATCTCTGATGCGATGTCCGCCGTCGTGGATAAATCCGGCCCCGCCATCCTCTTCACCCACTCTCAGGGTGGCGGACCAGGCTGGTACACGGCGATGAAAAATGACAAGGTCAAAACCATTGTCGCCTTCGAGCCAGGCAGCAGCTTTGTCTTCCCGGAAAAAGAACTCCCTGCCCCTATGCCAAGCGCATTCGACACGCTGAAGGGTGAGCCTGTGCCAATGGCGCAGTTTATGGCACTGACCAAAATCCCGATTCTGATTATTTACGGCGATAACATACCGGATAAACCTGTCGCCATGCCCGCGCAGGACAGTTGGCGCGTACGTCTGGCAATGGCTCGCGAGTGGCGTGACGTGGTGAACAAACATGGCGGGGATGTGACGGTGACGCATCTGCCAGAAGTGGGAATCAAAGGGAATACCCACTTCCCGTTCTCTGATTTAAATAATGTGCAGATTGCTGATTTGGTGAGTCAGTTTTTGAAAGAGAAAAATCTGCAATAGAAAGAAGTCGTATTGAGCCTTCATTATTGAAGGCTCAATACTAATATCAGCATTAACGATCGTGAATTTTTACACCAAGACAGCCACGCACAAATTCAGGATTAAAGTGTTTCACGGCATCACCAACGTAGCCTAAATCGAGTGAGCTGATTTGCGCCATTTCGCTCTCAGTCAATGAGAAATCCCAGATGGCAAAGTTCTCTTCAATACGTTCCTGACGGGTGGATTTAGGGATGACAGTGACACCACGCTGTACATTCCAGCGCAGGACAACCTGAGCAACCGTTTTTTTGTGAGCATCGGCAATTTGTTGCAGCAGTTCATTCTCATAGGGCTTATGTCTTCCGCCACCTAAGGGCGCCCATGCTTCCGGCTGAACGTTGTAATACTTCATAGTTTCAAGTGCAGCAGGCTGAGCAAAGTAAGGATGCAATTCAACCTGATTCACCATTGGCTTGATTCTGACGGTTTCGCAGAAGTTTGCTAATACATGAGCATAGAAATTGGACACCCCAATTGCCTTAAGCTTACCGGCATCATAGGCATCTTCCAGTGCACGCCACGCGCTGAAATAATCACGCATGGCCTGATGCAGTAAATAAAGGTCAAAATATTCCAGCCCAGATTTTTCTAACGACGCTTCAATCCCTGCTTTGGCCATATCGTAATTGACCATGTCCTGTACCCACAGTTTGGAGGTAATAAATAGCTCTGCGCGGCTACATAACCCTTCGGCAATGGCCTCGCGCACTGCGTCACCAACGGCATCTTCATTACCGTAAACTGCTGCGGTATCGATAAGGCGATAGCCAGCACGAATAGCAGTCAATACAGACTGTTTACATTCTTCTTTATCTGTTACCTGAAAAACACCAAAGCCAGCCATCGGCATTTTCAGGTTGTTGTTTAATAATGAATAATCCACTATTGAATTCCTCTGTTATACCTAATCAATCATTCTAGAATAAAAAGACAGACATGAGTAAGGCGCGAAATCTGATATGACTTATGCACGATTTTCATAAATTACGCCCTCTGAAGCCGACCCGGTTAAAATCAGTAAATTGCCCATCCATTAAGTGCCCCTTCGCTATGCATTACGCTACACTACCCCTTCACTCTCTTTTGGCAGTAAGGGGCACAGGTTGGCACGGGAAAACCTTAATGATTTAATGGCGTTTATAGTCGTCGCGCGTGAAAAGAGCTTTACCAAAGCAGCGGCGCATTTAGGCGTTTCACAATCAGCCCTCAGCCATACCATTCGAACCCTCGAATCCCGTCTTGGGATGAAACTTCTGACCCGAACCACGCGCAGTATTTCGTTGACCGATATAGGGCAATCCATGTTGGATGACCTCGGCCCTTATATCGATGGGATCCAGGGGCGATTACAGTCACTGAAGGACCTCAACAGTAAAGCCGCCGGTACGGTACGTATATCAACGTCAGATTATGCGATCGGCTCTGTTATCTGGCCCAAGCTTGAGCCGCTACTCAAGGAATACCCGGATATTACTCTGGAGCTGATTGATGACTATGCGCTGACGGATATTGTCTCCGGCCGCTTTGATGCAGGAACGCGGCTCGGAGAGCAAATATCTAATGGCATGATCTCAGTGCGTATCGGCCCGGATGTACGCTTTGCCGTCGTGGGTTCTCCTGACTATTTTTCCCGTCACCCTTACCCGCAGCATCCTAACGATCTTATTGATCACAACTGCATCAACCTTCGGTTTCCAACTCACGGTAATTTGTATGTCTGGGAGTTCGAAAAAGAGGGTAAGAGCCTGAACGTCAAAGTTAGCGGTCAGCTTGTGTTTAGCCGAATCTATCAGAATCTACAGGCTGCCATAGAAGGATACGGACTGGCATATGTTCCCCGTGATATCGCTGAGAAACAGCTCGCCCACGGCGAACTGATTAGCGTCCTTGAAGACTGGTGTCCTTACTGGGATGGTTATTACATTTACTACCCGGAAAACAGAAATCACTCGAAAGCTTTCCAGCTCGTTATTGACGCGCTGCGCCACTACAAACATCCCTGAATATTCCCTGGCAGGATTAACGACATATGACTCCAGGGAGAAAAAAGCCAGCACCTGTTCAGGTCCTGGCTTTTGCTCATCATCATCCGTCAGGCGTGATTTCTGCCTGTAAATACCTCTTTAAATACGGGTAATGCCGAGAAAATGTTTGGCCAGCCCGCCACAAAGGCCAGCTGTGTCAAGACCTCTGAGGCCTGAGTCTGGGTCAAACCATTATCCATCGCCCGATTAAGATGATACGGCACTTGCGCCACTTGCCCGGCGGTAACCAGTGCGCTGACGGTTATCAAGCTTCGGTCCCGTGGTGCCAGACCCGGCCGCAGCCACAGGTCAAGGAATAGCGCATCCGTGGTGTATTTCACTACACCTGGTGATACCTTGCCAAAGTTTGACTCAACCATCGTGGCACGTTGGTTTTCCGACGCTTTATCAAGAGGCAGGAAATCCACTTTATCCCCTGACAATGACGCCGTATCGATATGGCGTTGCGCAAAGACGTTGCGGGCAACCAGCGCCGCAGAGGTGGCATTTGGCCAGCCAGCATAAAATGCCAGATGGGTAATTACTTCAGAGATTTCAGCAGGCTTAACGCCGCTATCCAGCGCCACGCTAAGGTAGTGCGGAAGCTCAGCCGTATCATTGCGGCTGATGAGTGCTGCGACTGTGACAAGGCTGCGGTCGCGACGCGACAACTCCGGACAATTCCAGAGGTCCTTTTCAATAAATCGTTCAGCATACGCAGCCATAGCGGGTGCGACTTCAGCGACAGCACCATGTGTATCTTCTGGTGTCATTTTCAAACTCCTGTTTTGCGTGGTTTGGGAAACGCATCCGCTCACCAATAACAGAGAAACAATCGCCAGGAATGCCCTGTTTATCATTCATGTTCTCCCGCCGAGTGACGATTATTCCGTCATCAGTTCAAATCTGGCGCTTATCGTTAAGTATGATATTTATCTTCATTACATTCTCCTCTGTGTTCCGCGCACTCGCCGTAGCCGAAAACATGAATATCAGACCCAATATGCTCCACCCTGAAAAACGGGATAATACACGTTGCGTTTTTAAATAAATAAACATGAGGAGCCACTCGTTCGAAGTCAATTGCGACTGTTTTTAAAAAAGACGCAGAGGTGTTGTGAAAGCGGTAGCAAATGCGCACTACCGCTTCCGTATCTGCTTACTCTGCGCTCAGCGAGGCCATATCAATGACGAAACGGTGGGCCATGTCTCCCTGTGCAAGGCAGGTGAAAGCATCGTTTATCTGATCGATACTAATCATTTCGCACTCAGGATAGATATCATGCTTCGCGCAGAAATCCAGGACTTCCTGAGTTTCCGCAATGCCGCCGATCAGCGAACCCGCAACGCGACGGCGTCCCATGATCAGAGGTATCGTGAGCGGTTCATCCATCAGACCAACCTGGCCGACAATGACTAACGAGCCATCAATATCTAATAATGGGGTATAGATATTCAGGTCATGCTTAACGGGCGCAGTATCAATAATTAAATCGAATGCGCAGGCTGAATCCTGCAATGACTGTGGATCAGAAGAAGGCAGAATTCCTTTCGCACCCAGTGCTTTTGCCTCTTCCTCTTTGTTCTTATTGCGGCTGATGACGGTCACCTCGGCTCCCATCGCCACGGCCAGCTTAACCGCCATATGACCCAGGCCACCTAATCCGATCACGCCAACGCGACTTCCCAAACCCACGTTCCAGGTACGCAGCGGAGAGAAGGTGGTGATACCAGCGCAAAGGATCGGTGCGGTCTTTGCCAAGTCCATATTTTCCGGTACGCGCAGTACAAACTCTTCGCGGACGACAATATGTTTGGCGTATCCACCCTGAGTGATTTCACCGCTCAAGCGGTCCGGTGCGCCATAGGTAGGCGTCATCCCGTTACGACAGAATTGCTCTTCGCCATGCTCACACTGATCGCAGTGCATACAGCTATCCACCATGCAGCCAACGGCGACATGGTCGCCTACATGATATTTTTTGACGCGCGGTCCCACGGACGTGACGACACCCACAATTTCGTGGCCCGGGATCAAAGGATAAGGCTGCGGGCCCCAGTCCCCATTGACCGTATGCAAGTCTGAGTGACAGACGCCGCAGTAAAGTATTTCAATGGCGACATCGTTTTCACGTAAATCGCGACGCTCAAAATGATAAGGAACCAGTTTCGCGTCATCAGTGTGCGCTGCATAACTAACCGTTTTCATAACTACCTCATATCGTGACGGAAAAATGGCGGTGTTTTAATATGCAATCAGATAATTATGACAGATGAAGCCGTATCGCCTGTTAACGATTGTTAATAACAACGCCCCTTTTCAATTTCAGAATCAGTAAAGCCTCTGGTTAGCGCGTGCAGTTATCTGGCAAGAGACGCGCCAATTAATGAATTGGTGCCATTTCGATGCGAAGATTATTCGTCAAAACGTTCATAAAGGTAACAACAACGACTTTCTCCGCACAACAGCACAATTGTGATATCAATAATGAACATAATTAATAAATCGCAGAGATCATCATAAACGTCCACGAGATTCACCGCTCTGTACTTAACAGTGGATTGCTGGTTTTTATCACACCGTTGTGGCTATCAGAAAATCGATCAGCGCTTTCACTGTTTTGGTTTTACCCGCGTTTTTATCCTCATCGCAACGTCTCCCCTTGATTAAGCCAATGAAAAGCTGGTCTCATTGCTGGGTGAACTGGCAGCAGAGAAAAGTGTGACGTCTGCACAAATCGCGCTGGCATGGCTGCTGGCACAAAAGCCGTGGATTGTTCCTATCCCTGGTACCACCAAGCTACACCGGCTGGAAGAAAACCTGGCGGCTGCCGACATTGTTCTTTCACAGGATGACTCACGGCAGATAACCCAGGCGCTTGAAACGATTAAAATCGTCGGTGAACGTTATTCTCCTGAACACCAGGTACGCGTAGGCCGTTAATGCCCAAACGGGTCCACAGCAAAATGCGGGCCCGTTACTCTGAATAGCGAAGTGCATCGATCAACAGCGCAAAAGCCGGCGGATGCTGCTTACGGCTCGGGTAGTAGAGGTAATATCCGGGGAAAGATGGGCACCAGTCCTGCAAAACCTGAATAAGCTCTCCTGACTTGATATAATCCTGCACCCTGTCTTCAGGTATACAGGCGATGCCAAAACCGGATAACGCCGCATCAATCCTTTCTGCCTGCAGATTAAATGTGACCTGCCCTTCCACTCTGACCCGTAACGGTTTCCCTTCCTTCTCAAACTCCCAGTGGTAAAGCCCACCGGCTGTCGGCAGGCGCATATTGATACACCGATGATTTTGTAGCTCGTG
Source organism: Citrobacter sp. JUb117 (assembly GCF_024809055.1). NCBI lineage: Bacteria > Pseudomonadati > Pseudomonadota > Gammaproteobacteria > Enterobacterales > Enterobacteriaceae > Citrobacter > Citrobacter sp. JUb117. Next base: position 293,623 of record NZ_JANUFB010000005.1, on the reverse strand, counting down.
CGGCGTTTCAGGTGCAGGGTTTGTAGCGAAATAAGATGGGGCTCCCACTACGGCCATTCTCATGTCCGGCCCAATTCTTACCGCAACCATGTCCTTATCCACGCTTTCACCCAGTCGGATCCCGGCATCAAAACGCCCCTCAACAATATCGACAAAGCCGTTATCCACCACCAGCTCGAGATTAATTTCCGGATATTCCCTGAGGAAGGGTTTTAGCTTCGGCCAGACCAGACTTCGCGCGGCATGCTCCCCGGCAGATAAACGGATATTACCGGAGGCAGTACCGTTCAGTTGAACCAGCGATTCCAGCTCCTGTTCAAGATCGGCAATACGCGGTTCAAGGCAGGCAATAATTCTCTCACCAGCCTCTGTAGGGGCAACGCTTCGGGTCGTGCGGGTCAGAAGGCGGATATTCAGCCTTTCCTCCAGGGCCTTCATCGCGTGGCTGAGTGCAGACTGAGAAACCCCCAGTTTACCCGCTGCTTTGGTAAAACTTCGCTCCCTTGCCACCACAAGAAAGATTTGCAGTTCGTTGAAGTTTTCTTTGAGCATAGGCGATTTCCTTATGGAGGCATTCCCTTCATCGCACACTCATGAAGGGTGTTCATAGACACAATCATTTTAGCCCTATTACTGACAATAATGATAATTGATATTCTGGCTGTATCGAAAATAAGTCTGCATTATCAGAAGGTTTATCATGAAAATACTCGTTGCCGGGGCGACAGGAAGTATTGGTCTTCATGTCGTCAATACCGCTATTGAAATGGGTCATCAGCCCGTGGCGCTGGTCAGAAATAAACGCAAAGTAAAATTGCTTCCTCGGGGAACGGATATTTTTTACGGCGATGTTTCAATGCCTGAAACACTCACCGAATTACCGAAAGATATTGATGCCATCATCTTCACACTCGGTTCTGATGGTCAGGGTCGAATTGGTGCCCGCGCTATCGATTACGGCGGAGTACGCAATATTTTACGAATATTCAAGGGTGTACCTGTTCGTATCAGCCTGATGACCACGATTGGCGTGACTGAACGGCTCAGCACCTGGAATCAGCGCACTGAGGTTCATGACTGGAAAAGACGAGCCGAGCGTCTGGTCAGGGCCAGCGGTCATCCCTATACCATCGTCAGGCCCGGCTGGTTTGATTACAACAATGATGATGAGCACAGAATCGTGATGCTCCAGGGAGATCGTCGCCATGCGGGAACGCCGGAAGACGGTGTGATATCTCGAGAGCAAATCGCCCAGGTCCTGGTCAGTGCCCTGACCAACGACGAGGCAAAAAATAAAACATTCGAGTTGGTGGCTGAACGAGGCGAAGCACAGCAGGATCTTACGCCACTGTTTGCAAAGCTGAAGGCTGATGATCCACAAAAAAATGATGAGGTTTTAGACATAGACAATATGCCTCTCAGGGAAGAACCGGAGTGCATTATTAACGAGCTGAACCTGTATTCAAAAAAATCAACCAATCTACAACCCTGACAATTTTGTCAAATAGCGGTCAGTCTCATGACAGCTTAGGCCTGTATATTTGAATGTACAGAGGGGGATAGTTCCCCTGATATGAGTCCAGTTTCAAATATAGATTTTAGAGGAGGTTATACCCTGCCGTTTTGACAGTCAGGACTTTCATTTGTAGTGGTCAAGTAATACGCATTCTGGCGATGCGGGAACAATACGGTTGCTTAAATTTTGTAGAACAACGTATTTGTCGCTATTGGGGACTGAACGAAACCAAAATATTCATAGAACGCTCTGGCCTTGCCATCAATAGCATGTACCATGATGGCTTTGATACCCACTTGATCGGCTAAGTTGGAAATGCGCAGTACAGCATCATTAAGCAACCATTTTCCAAAACTATGACCTTGCGTACTGGCATCAACAGCAAGACGGCCCAACAGAACAACCGGAACAGGATCGGGCATATTCTGACGTAAACTACGGCCTAAGTCAGCGTGGCTTACAGATCCAGTTGCAATGGAATAGTAACCCACTACGCGCTGAGTAGACTCCAGACAAATGACGAATGTGCGCGATGCGTTGAGGTACTGATTTTTAATCGCCCGGCGACGTAGCCAATCATTTAACACCTCATTACCGCAATTGAATGGCTGTAGATCATGCCCTTCGGTCAGCAGCGCCGGCGCCGTGACGTTTATTTCCATTCTGGCTTCACATCCATCAGGCGTTGACGCCCCTCAACATTTTGTACAGGCGCTTCAAGCTGCTCAATGAAAGACTGATATCGGGCATCGTCCAGGACGAACACACGCTGATCCAGAATGATATTCTGGGCCTCATGCACGGCCTTCTCAATGATAAAGTCAGTGCGGTTTTTATTAACCAAACTTGCGGCATAATCAATCACTGCGCGTTCCTCATCAGTAGCGCGGATATTAATTTGCTTATCGCGAGTTGGCTTACGAGCGCTGGTTTGCATAAGTTTCTCCATATGGTAACAAATTGCTATACACAAACCTTAGCCCAATTGGTAGCAGATTGCTATACGAAACTTGAGTTGCACCCGCCTGATTCGGCGGGTTTTAACTTCACCTTCTACATAATCAAGGTGTTACAATATTAAACCAGAAATCGAAGCTGTCTAAATAGCCGAGGAATTCGTCAAGTTTTGCGTGATTACCGCTGACGTGTAACTCGCCCTTTTCTTCTGCTTGTTTTAGTGACTCCTCTTTGAGGATGATTTTGTTCAGGGTCGCGCGGTTCAATACAATTGAAGCATCAGCGTTACTGGCCTGCACGTTAGCACTATGATTAAGCACGCCATTTTCCAGCTCCAGCTTATAGTTGCCACCGTCATTGCCTAAATCAACATTAAAGACCGCTTTTGCATTTGCTGCCTTTTCGCCGTTGATGTGCACCGCCAAATAATCAAAGAACATCTCCGGTGACATAGCTTTAACCGTATCTGGGCTGGCCGTATTTGGTGTCGCACCTTTCACCACGCCGTTGCGTAACTCCTGGGCACCGGTCAGATAAAAATTCCGCCACGGACCTGATTCAGCCTGATATCCCATTTGCTCCAGGGCATCGGCCTCGAGGTTGCGTGCCTCTTTGTTGTTAGGATCGGCAAAGACGATATTGTTCGTAACTTGCGCCACCCAGCGATAATTGCCCTGGGCATAATCTGCTTTTGCTTTTTGCATAATGACATCAGGGCCGCCCATGTAATCAACATATTTCTTTGCCGCTTCGACGGGTGGCAATTCATCGAGGGTTGCCGGGTTGCCGTTGAACCAGCCGAGGTAAAAAACATAGGTTGCTTTCACGTCATGGCTGACAGAACCGTAATAACCGCGGCTGGCCCATGATTTTGCCAGACCGGGCGGCAACGTGAAGTTCGCCGCGATTTCATCACGGGTCAGTCCCTGGTTAGCCATGCGTAAAGTCTGATCATTAATGTAGCGATACATATCGCGCTGGCTCTTCATTAGCGTCACGACATTTTCATTGCCCCATGTTGGCCAGTGGTGTTGAGCAATAATAATGTTTGCTTTACCGCCCCAGCGACCAATCACGTCGTTGATATATTTTGACCATGCCAACGGATCGCGAATTTTTGCACCGCGTAGCGAATAGGTATTATGCAGCGTGTGAGTCACATCTTCTGCCGCTTCAATCATGCCCTTCTCTTCTACATACCACAGCATTTCTGATGGAGCTTCCGAAGCTGGAGCCATCATAAAATCGTAGGTCAGCCCGTCGATAACTTCTTTCTGCCCGGTGTGGGTGATGTAGTTGGTAGGTTCAATCAGCGTCACCGTCCCGGCGGAGGTTGTCGTCCCAAGCCCCGCCCCAACCTGTCCTTTCGCATCGGGCTGTAATAAGTTGCCATACATATAACTGGCGCGGCGACTCATGGCATTACCTGCCATAATATTTTCTGACACCGCTTCTTTCATAAAACCAGCCGGTGCATACACCTTCACTTTCCCGGATTTTACATCGGATTCATCAACGACGCCGCGAACGCCACCATAATGGTCAACATGGCTGTGAGTATAAATGACCGCCACGACGGGTCTCTTTCCACGATGTTGATAATAGAGATCCATCCCCACTTTTGCGGTCTCAGCGGATACCAGCGGATCAACCACCGTAATACCCTCTTTACCTTCCATTATGGTCATATTTGAAAGGTCCAGATTTCGGATCTGATAAACCCCTTCGGTTACTTCAAAAAGTCCACCGATATTGATCAGTTGTGACTGACGCCACAGGCTTGGGTTCACTGTATCGGGCGCTTTTTCACCTTCTTTAATAAATGCATACTGCTGCGGATTCCAGACTATATTGCCTTGTTTTCCTTTAATCAGGTCAGCCGGAAGCGGAGCAATAAATCCTTTGTGAGCATTAGAAAAATCAGTTTTATCATTGAAAGGTAACTGCCCGTACAATGAATCGTTTGCACTTTTCGTTTGTGCCGTGGCATCTTTCGCTCCCTCTTGCGCCATAACTGGCAGCGACATTAATGATGTGGAACACACACCAGCGATGACCATATAACCCACTATTTTATTAAGTTGCATAAATCCTCGGCTAATATACTTTATGAGCAGGGCTTCCCTACTCTTTTGAATGTTGAAACATTGTATAAGGGTGAAAATGTAAGTCTGTATTATTCGATAATAAAAGACTAACACCAAAAACCAATGGGGTTAATTAAAAAGATGTTTAATTATAAATTTTCATTTACTCTTAAATGAGTGTGATGATTGTCTTTTTCATATCTTACCTATTGTGGAAATACAGCCATGGTTGATGGATATAACGTACCACCACAATAGAATATTCAAGCCCTGCTGATAACTGATATTTAATTTATTTTTGGATTTACTCAGAACCTCTCAGGTAATCTGCTGATTGATGTCAGATACCCCCCACGTTCGAAATCAATATAACCACCTTTTTTTAACGCGGAGACAACATTCAAAATGCTGCTACGCGATAAGTGCGTACGCTCTTGAATATAATCTAAAATAGCGACTCGCTGGCGTGTCTCCTCGGGTAAAAGCATCATCTCCTCCAGATGATTGCGTATTACTGAATAGGTACGCTGCTGTACCACTAAATCATCACGATAGAAGAGATAACCGGTATGGTAGGAAACTATGGAGGCAACGTCTTCCCATAAACCATTTTTATGAAACAGCTCTCGCGCTTTATGCGCATCGACGCGTAGTATTGTTGACTCTGTTTCTGCACGTAATAAATGACCGTGAATCGGTTGGAGCATCTCCGCGAGACCGAACAGATGAGGTTCATAGACCGTGACGATCAGTAGGCCATCCGACGAACGCAAAATAGAAAGCTCTCCTTGCAGAAAAAGATACAACTGAGGCTGATTTTTGTGCATCCAAAGGATACGCCGACGTGGCACAACCTTGAGCTTTTCGGCTATGGGTTCAAGCGCTTGCGTCAAGCGTTGGATACTTTGTTCAGGACGTACCGGTGGTAAAATTTGCATGATAAAACCCGTACTCTTTCAATTGAGCTAACGATGTAAACCAAGATAACTTCAATGAAGATAGACCATATTCCAGCCATAGGGTTCCTATTAATAAAAGAACAATTTTATTTTTATTAGGCTATGTCATATGGAAAAGGCCACCAGCCGGTAGCGACAGACGATTAATTATGCCGCTGTACGCTCCCTGTATGACACGGGAACAGATGTTGTGAATTCAATAGTCCACAACCGTTACTATTAGCATCACTCTAAAGCCGGGTTTATTAAAATGATGCGCTAAAATTGATAGCTGTAATTAACGCTGGCAAACCAAAGCCACGGTTTTTTATATTCGCCCGCAAAAGCATCTGATTTAACCTGAGAAGACTGCATATGCAAGTACTCCACGGCAAACCCAATATTACTGGCAGGTGTAATCTGGTATTGTGCCCCGGTGCCAAATCGCCATTCGTCGCCGGTAGGTAATGACAGAGCAACATCACTTTGTGTTTTGTACGGCGAGCTGTCAAACGCAACTCCCGCATTAATTCGCCACTGCTCATCAGGGCGATACTGTACGCCTAACGCGGTATGCCATGTATCTCTCATACGATTGGCGTGTTCGTTCGATTGACCATTAACGGTTATTTGTGGGCTACCAAACTGACTCCAGTCCTGCCAGCCAAGATCGCCCATCACCGACCACTGCGTGTTGATATCGTGAACCAGACTCAACATCACCTGCTGCGGTGCACGAACTTGTGCGGAGATCGGCAGGTCATACTCAACATTTGGCAGGTTTGGGAAACGCGCTTTTCCATCGATATTGAAATGATAATCGGTCTTACTGGTCCAGGTAATACCTGCTCGGGTGCGATCGGTTAAATCCATTAGCAAGCCAAGACGGTAATTCGTCGCCCAGTCATGATCGTTTTGTTTCTCATCATTACCCCCGACATTTCGGGTTAGCGACAGAAAGCCATAGTTTAGCCCCACAGCCGCACCCACTGAGACTTTATCATTCAACTTCCAGGCCATCCCAGGGCTGAGGGTCATTGCTACCATCGTACTTTTTTTAATTAGCCGATCCCCTGCCCAGTTGCCAAAATCGATACCCAGTCCATAGTTGCCATATAATCCAATCCCCGCCGAAACGGAATCACTGAGTTGCTGTGTATAAAACAGACTGGCATTAGGAAAAATTGTCATGACGTTGCCGGGGCTTTGTCGATCCGCCGATTCGTTATTCAACGAATAGGGAATATCTCCCCCCATTGCCTGCAATCCTGTGGTAACCATGTGGTCAGGTAAGCGAGTCATGCCTGCGGGGTTAGTGAATAGCGTTGACGCATCCTGGGCCCGGGCAGCCTGCCCGGCTCCCGCTAGCGCGGTATCTTCCGTACCTATTTCGTAAAAATAGAGCGCACTTGCATGACTGAGCGTTGAAAATAGCATCCCGGAGATGAGAATGATTTTTTTCTTCATTTGGTTACCTGCATTGATGGATAATCTTTTTGTGTAAGGAGTATGGCCAACAACGTTCCCGTCTCTCTAAAAACTATAGAGTTACCCCTCTGTTTCGCAAAGATTGTCTTATTGTTTTCGGTAACATCATAATCAGGGGACTGGCGTGGTGTCGTGACAAAATCGATCCAATATTAAATTTTCAAATTCAGTACTACGACTTCACTATTACAAAACACATTTAAATCATCTGTTTTACGTAGAGTATTAAGAATAAGACTACATTGACGATCGTCACAGGGTTTGCTTACCCTCAGTGGCTTAGTTTGTTAAATAATGACCAAAATGCTTAAAGAATCATAGGTCTTCATGCCTTACCACTCCTCAATACATATTGGTCTCTGAAGCATTATTTAATGGTGGGCGCCAGCACCGCGCGGTGATAATTAACTCAAGTGTAAAGAAATGAAAATTTAATATTTTCATTATAAAGTATGAGTGAAGTCGCCACAGGAAAATCCATAGTTATGATCATAACAAAAATGTCATGTGAGATAAAAACGCCACTTTTAACCCTTGCGAAGACGTCGTCTTCGCAAAACTGTGTGCCCTGAGTATGTGATTAGATTCAATGGGTTAAAAATACTTCCATTTTTTCAAACCTAATCAATAAGTGAGGTGAATATATTAGCACGCAAACCAGGAGAATAACTTTAATAATGACGCCAGTATTTTAACTATTTGAAGAATGGAATCTGTACACGTAATAGCACACGAGAATCAAATAAGACTCATTCTCATATCTGTTTTAGTTAGTAACAGAGATGACAGATGATAGCTAATCCAAAGTAAAGATAGGGGTAATTATTTATGGCCTCACAATATGACTTTACTGTCACACTCCACGATCTCGCTTTTATTCTTAAGCAGATCAAAATATCTGAAGCAGCAACTAATCCGGATGGTTCGATCAATGGCGATGCCCTTCGAGAGTCAGTATCCAGTCCGCTATTACCCTATGGACTGCGCACGGTAGACGGTTCGTGGAATAGCCTTTTGCCCGGCCAGGAGTTATACGGCTCCGCCGACCAGACAATGCCAAGGTTAACCGCATTGAATTGGCAGGATGCCGATCTAGGCACCAGCTACTTCCAAATCGGCGGTACGGTAGTTGATGCAGACCCTCGTACTATCAGTAATTTAATATCTGATCAAACAGCCTCTAACCCTGCCGCTCAGGAGGTGTTTGACGCATTAAAGGGTGTGCCTGGTGGTGGGACCATCACCGGGGAAGGCAACACCTTAACCATCCCTAACCAGTCTCCGGATGTTGGGCTCTCCCCCGCTTTTAACGGCTGGATGACGTTCTTTGGTCAGTTTTTTGACCACGGACTGGATCTGATCCCCAAAGGTGGCAACGGGATTGTTTTCATTCCGTTGCAACCCGATGACCCGTTGTACGTGGAAGGTTCACAAACTAACTTTATGATCCTAACCCGGGCCACGGTTGATGAAAACCGTGAAACGGTCAACACGACGACGCCATTTATTGATCAAAACCAAACCTACACCTCTCACCCTTCGCATCAGATTTTCATCCGTGAATACGTATTAATTGACGGTAAACCTGAGCCTACCGGTAATTTGTTGGGCGGTGCTAACGGTGGTCTGGCGACCTGGGCTGACGTCAAACAGCAGGCTGAGACCTTACTCGGTATTACACTCACCGATCAGGATGTCTTTAGTGTTCCACTGCTGGCGACCGACCGTTACGGTAATTTGATTTTAAGTGACAGCGGTAAAGTACAAATTGTCACTAAAGGTGGCCTGGTTGAGGCTAACGGTGGCGTGTTACCCGCAGATACATTCCGGACGGGGCATGCGTTCCTCGATGATATTGCCCACACGGCTGCACCAAAAGCGGGTCTGGTCGCAGATGATGATGATGTCATTGGCGGCGAACAAGCTCCCGGAACGTATGATGATGAGCTTCTCGATCGCCACTTTATCACCGGCGACGGGCGTGGTAATGAAAACATTGGCCTGACTGCCGTCCATGCGGTGTTCCACAGCGAACATAACCGCCTGGTGGAACAATATAAAACCACCCTGCTGGAAACCGGCGATATTGACCTCATCAACCAGTGGCTGATGCCGAACCATCAGATAACTGAACTACCCGCAGATACCAGTACTCTGGTCTGGAATGGGGAGTACTTATTCCAGGCTGGACGTTTCTCTACGGAAATGCAGTACCAGCACCTGGTGTTCGAGGAATTTGCTCGTACAGTGCAACCTGCCGTCGACCCGTTTGTCTTCTCTAACACGGCGGATATTAACCCGCTGATCTTTGCCGAGTTTGCACATGTGGTGTACCGCTTTGGCCACTCGATGCTTACAGAAACCGTGGCGCGTACTGACATCGATATGCAAAACGGCGATCTCGATTTAATTACTGCGTTCCTCAACCCGGTGGCATTTAATCAAATCAACGGTGTGGGTGTTTCTGATGATGCGGCCATCGGCGCAATTGTTCGCGGCATGACGCGTCAGGTGGGCAACGAGATTGATGAGTTTATTACCGATGCCTTGCGCAATAACCTCATCGGGTTACCGCTGGACTTAGGTGCACTCAACATTGCGCGCGGTCGCGATACCGCAATGCCGACGCTGAACCAGGCTCGCGAGCAGTTCTTTGAACTCAGCGGTGACTCGCAGTTGCGCCCCTATACCAGTTGGGCCGATTTCACCACCTACCTGAAAAACCCGGCGTCCATTATTAACTTTATGGCCGCCTACGGTCAGCATGAGCTGATCCTTAACGCCACCACGCTTGAAGGTAAACGCGCAGCGGTTAACTTCCTGTTGTTTGGCGATAGAAATAATGCCCCACCAGCAGATGCGCTCGATTTCTTCAACAGCACCAACTCATGGGCTACCAAAGAAACCGGCCTGAATATGGTCGATTTCTGGATCGGCGGCCTGGCCGAGCGCAAAAACGAATTCGGCGGCATGCTGGGTTCGACCTTCAACTTTGTGTTTGAAACGCAGATGGAAATGCTGCAGGACGGCGACCGGTTCTACTACCTGAGCCGTGTTCAGGGCCTGAACCTGCTCAATGAACTGGAGGCAAACTCGTTCTCCGCACTGGTGATGCGTAACAGCGACCTTGGCGAAGCGAATTCCTCTCACCTGCCCGCTAACCTGTTCCAGACGCCGGATCATATCTTCGAAGTCAACACCGTGTTGCAAATGGAAAGTGATCCAACATGGGGGAATCCGCTGAAAGACCTGCTGACACCTTTACTGGTGCGACGGGCTCCGGGGAATGATGTGGATGGTGATACCCATGCCGACGGCGGCTACCTGAAATACATCGGCGACGGACATGTGGTACTCGGCGGCACTGCCGGAAACGACACGTTAATTGGCGGTAAAGGTATCGATAGCCTGTGGGGTGACGGTGGCGATGACCGTCTGGACGGGGGCGACGAAGCAGATGTAGTCCACGGCGGTGACGGCAATGACATTATTACCGACACCGGAACACCGGTTGGCGATGCTGATTTCCTGCACGGCGATGCCGGGCACGATGTCATCTTCTCCGGTAACGGTAACGATCTGGTCTTTGGCGGCAGCGGCAGCGACTTCGTAGTGGTTGGCGAAGATGCACAGGAGGTCTTCGGCGGTCTGGATAACGACTTTGCGTTGGGCGGTTCGGGTGCTGATACCCTGATGGGTAACGAAGGTGACGACTGGCTGGAAGGCGGCGACGGCTTCGACACGCTAGCCGGTGATAACTCTGAGCTGTTCTTCAACAGTACCATTATTGGTCATGATGTGCTGAACGGTCAGGGCAACGATACCGACTACGATGGTGAAGCTGGCGACGATATTATGGTTCAGGGCGCGGGTATTCAACGCAACAATGGTATGGCCGGTTTCGACTGGGCAATCCATAAAGGCGACCCGAACGGTGCGAACTCCGATCTCGGGATCCCGATTTTCGTTAATCAGCAGGAATTCATTCTGCGTGACCGCTTTGACCTGGTCGAAGGGCTTTCAGGATGGAAGCACAACGACATTTTGACCGGCACGGAACAGCCGATCGGCACCGCGCCGGTTCAGGGCACCCCGCTCTCCAATAACCTGACGCAGGAAGGTGCGGACAGGATCAACGGCCTACAGTCCATTCTCGGCGTCGAGCGTTCCTCTAACCCGAATGCGGTGTTGCTGAATCCGGATGACGGCAGCGACATCATCCTCGGCGGTGGCGGCAGCGACCGTATTATGGGTAAAGCGGGTAACGACATCATTGATGGCGATGCCTGGCTGAACGTGCGTATTGCCGTCACCGGCATGGCAGGACTCACCAGTGCAGAAAGCATGGCTGAGCTGAAGTCGTACATGCTGGCCGGCACCCTGAAACCGAACCAGTTGTCGATCGTGCGTGAGATCTTGCGTGAAGGTAACGGCACCGAAACTGACGTTGCGGTGTATCGCGATATCAGCACGAACTATGCTTTTACCCGTATGGCGGACGGTAGCCTTCGGGTCGACCACGCAACGCCGAATGCCGCCCTCAACCTGGATGACGGCACTGACCGCCTGCTGAATATCGAAAAACTGGAGTTTGGCGACGGTCAACAGCTGTGGGTCACCGCACAAAAAGCGACAGGTAACGTCAACATTAGCAGCGCGACACCTTCGGTCGGTGACTTGCTGCGCGTTAACGTGGCCAACTTGCTGGATGGTAACGGACTCGCGGCAAATACGGTGATCACCATGACCTGGCAGGCTCTGGTCAACGGACAATGGCGCGATCAGGCAACCGGCGTAGAGTTCAGAGTACCGGGCTCTATTCAGGGCGCTCCGCTGCGTGTGGTCGCCAGTTTTAACGACCAAATGGGCGATGCGGAAACCTTAGTCTCAGCACAAACCCAGGCCATTATGCCACGCAATCAGGCGACCACCGGCGCACCGGTGATTAACGACCTGACGCCGACTGAAAGCCTGACGTTGACCGCAGTGGTCTCCGGCATTGCTGATGCTGACGGTCTGAGTGGCGGCAACTTCAGCTACCAATGGCGAATGAGTTCCCCGACAGGGTTCATCAACATTGTTGGTGCAACATCGGCAACCTATACCCCAGGTCAGGCCGCTGTGGGACGCACGTTGCAGGTAGTGGTCACCGTCGTTGATGACGAAGGCAACCCCCCTGTTGTTCTGACATCAACCACCACTCAACCGGTGGGGGATCTGATTGTTGGTAATAACGGAAACAACACGCTGAACGGTACCGCATGGAGTGACATTCTGCGCGGTGAAAACGGCAATGACAATTTGTTTGGTGGTGCGGGTGATGACCTGCTGGTCGGAGGGGCCGGAAACGACAGCCTGTCTGGTGACGCGGGACAAGACACGCTGCAAGGCGATGCCGGAGATGACCTCCTCGATGGTGGTTTGGGGGCAGATAGCATGACCGGGGGTGCCGGTAATGACACCTACATCGTGAATGACGTTGGTGATCTGGTGATCGAAGGTCTGAACGGCGGGACGGACGTGGTTCGCACCAGCCTCAGCAGCTACGACATGACCGGTAACGTTGAAGAACTGGTGTTCACCGGCAGCGGCAGCTTTATCGGTACCGGTAATGGACTCGCCAACATCATTACCGGTGGTGCGGGCAACGATCAGCTGTTTGGTATGGGAGGCAACGATCAGCTGTTCGGTGGGATCGGGAATGACTTCCTGGATGGCGGAGACGGCAATGATAACCTGCAAGGTGGAAACGGCAACGACGTCATGATTGGCGGCGCGGGCGTCGATACCCTCACCGGCGGTAACGGTGACGACATCCTCAATGGTCAGGAAGGCAATGACAATCTGGATGGCGGTACCGGGAATGACATCTTCGCCTTTGCCGCCAACTTTGGGCGAGACCGCATCACCGGTTTTGACAGTAATCCTAATGGTGGTCAGGACTATCTTGACCTGGTTCAGTTGGGCATTAATGCGGGGAATTTTGCCAGCAGCGTGTCCATCACCGGCAGCAACGGCAATACCATCGTGACTATCGGGGCTGACAACATCACGTTGGTCGGCGTCAATTCAAGCACCGTCACGATAGGTGATTTTTATCTGGAAACGCCGAACACCCTTGCCAGTAATAACGGCAACGGTTCATTGATCGTATAAGGAGAAGACTATGTCGCGCCAGCATACGCCAACAGAACTGAATGATGCATTAAAAGGAACGAAACCTACTTTTCTTATCCTGTTATTTTTTAGTTGTGTGATTAATATGCTTATGCTGGCGCCGGCAATTTATATGCTACAGGTTTATGACCGCGTTCTGGTGAGTAAAAACACCACCACGCTGTTAATGTTAACCTTACTTATTGTCGGTTTATATACTGTCATTGCCATGATTGAATCAGCCCGTGCTAAGGTCATGGTTCGTCTGGGAAATCGGCTGGATGTGAAGTTAAGCCAGCTGATTTTTAACTCGGCGTTTAAAAGAAAGATTGCCACCGGAGAGAACAATCCCGCGCAGTCAATAGCAGAACTTGACCAGGTTCGTCAGTTTCTTTCTGGCAATAGCCTGTTTGCTCTGCTGGATATTCCGTGGACCCCCATTTATTTATTCATCGCCTTTCTTGTCCACCCTTTATTGGGATATCTCTCCCTCGGCGGGATATCCATACTGTTTATTCTCACCATAGTGTCTGAATTATCGACGAAGCGACCTATTCAGCAAGCCCATGCGTTGACCATCAACAATGCCACCAAACTCAATAAGCAGTTGCAAAACTCCGATGCCATTGAAGCGATGGGGATGCTCTCTACCCTCAAGTCCAACTGGCAAACCCAGCATGACAAGGTGCTGGTATTACAAACGCAGATCGCCGACAAAACGGCAGGATTAAGCAGTCTGAGCCGCTTCGTGCGAGTGTTATTGCAGTCCATCGCGCTGGGCGCCGGTGCGCTACTGGTGATCGGGGGACAAATTACCCCCGGCCTGATGATTGCCGCCTCGATTATTCTGGGGCGCGTTCTGAACCCGGTTGAACAGGTGATCGGCAGCTGGAAGCAGTTTGTGCAATTTCGCAGCGCGTGGCACCAGTTATCAAACCTGCTGAAGGAGTACCCGGCTCCGAAAGATGTCCTGACTCTGCCAAAACCCAAAGGCAATATCAGCGTCGAAGCCGTCTTTGCGGCCGCTCCCGGTCAGCATACTCCGCTGCTACGCAATATTTCATTTCAGCTTGAACAAGGCGAAGTACTGGGGATTATCGGCCCGTCAGCCTCAGGCAAAACGTCGCTGGCTAAAGTGCTGGTCGGCGTGTGGAAACCGTTATCGGGTAAAGTCAGGCTCGACGGCGCGGACATTTGTCAGTGGGATAAAGAACTGCTGGGTCCGTCCATCGGCTACCTTCCGCAGGATGTCGAACTGTTTGACGGCACAATCGCGCAAAACATTGCCCGTTTTACGAAAAATGACAGTGAACTTATCGTGGCGGCCGCGCTGCTTGCGGGTGTGCACGAGATGATCCTGCGCCTGCCGCAGGGGTATGACACTTTACTGGGTTCAGGTGGATATCAATTATCAGGTGGTCAGCGTCAGCGTATCGGGCTGGCGCGCGCGGTGTATAACAACCCTGCTTTTCTGGTCCTTGATGAGCCAAATGCTAACCTGGATGATGCCGGTGAATTTGCCCTCATCAAGGCGATTAATACCCTCAGAACCCAGGGGCAAACCACCGTAATCATTTCCCATCGCCCCACGCTGCTCGGTGTGGTGAACAAGGTTTTACTGCTCAATGAAGGGGCTATCCAGGAGTTTGGTACCCGTGATCAGGTCTTTACCACGTTACGCCAGGCCAATGTATTAAAACCAGTGGCGACAGCGTCTTCATCCAACAATGAACAAAAACGCGAGGCATGAAGATGAAAAAGAATACAAAAGGTTCTGGAAATCCGGGGTCTTCAGGTGTGGATACCAATATCTGGGCGCCGATTGTTCGGGGAATCGTCGTCATCGTGCTCGGCGTTGGCGGCTTTCTGCTCTGGGCGGTACAGGCGCCGTTGGATGCCGGGGTGGTCGCGGATGGCACGGTGACGGTATCAAGCAACCGGAAAACAATTCAACATCTGAGCGGCGGACGTGTAACGGATATCTTCGTTAAAGAAGGTGACCAGGTCAAAAAAAATCAGGTCCTCGTCCGTCTGGATAAAATGCAGCTCGATATGCGTTTCAGTGCCTTAAACGCGCAGTATATTTCGGCAAAAAGTATTGAAGACCGGCTGATGGCAGAGCGAGACGGCCTGGAGGAGATTGCCTTCAATAGCGCGCTGACTCAGCAATTTTCCGGGAATAAACGTCTGACAGAAGTCAGAAATTTGCAGGCCAAACTCTTTGATACCCGGCGTAAAACGATTCAGGATGAATTGTCGATGATTCAGGAAACGCTTGATGGCCTGATCGGGCAGACAGAAAATCTCAACAAAATAAAAGGTTATCGCGATCATCAGTTCACGCTGATTAACCGCGAGCTCGGCGCAATTCGTGCATTGAGTGAAAAAAACTACTACCCGAAAGCGCAATTACTGGTGCTTGAACGTGAGGCCGCTGAAATCTCCAGCAGTGTATCCGAAGATATTCTGAACATTGCCAAACTCAAATCTCAGCAAAATGAGTTGAAAATCAAAGCATATCAGGCGCGTCATCAATACCTGCGTGAGGTAGAGTCTGAACTGACCGAAAACCAAAAAGAAGTCGCCATGCTGGAAGATGAACTGGTATCTACCCGTCATGAGCTGGATAACACAGAAATTCGCTCCCCCATTAACGGTGTGGTACTGGACGTTAAGGTCAGTACCGTTGGCGGTGTAATTCAGCCGGGCGAACATCTGATGGATATTGTTGCCGCCGGACAACCGATGCAAATCGATGCCAAAATACCGGTACATGCCATTGATAAACTGGCGCCAGGGTTAACCGTGGACGTCCTGTTCCCGGCACTTAACCACGCGTTGCTGCCGTCAGTACCTGCGCATGTGTTAACCGTCTCCGCTGACCGGTTAATTGATGAAGCCACTCAACAGCCTTATTACCTCGCCGAAGTGCAGGTTTCCTCTGAAGGTGCGCGCTTGCTGGGTGATTACAAGATTAAAGCCGGGATGCCCGCCAGCGTAACGATAAAAACCGGCGAGCGGACATTTTTAAGCTACCTGTTTAAACCCTTACTCGCCCGTCTGGAACTGGCGTTTAAAGAATACTGATCGTCAATTCATTACCCTGACAGGAACCCTGGTGCTCATTCGCGAGCATCAGGCCTGTTTATGCCATTGCTGGTCGCCCTGCTTTCTTGTAACCTTCCCCTTCGCAAGCCTACTGCGTGCGTGAATGATTAATTTGCACCCCTGAACTGGACTTCATATGAATGCTCATACTTCGAAAGACCCTTTACACGGCGTAACGCTTGAAATGCAGGTCACTGCGCTGGTTGACCGCTTTGGTTGGGCTGAGCTGAGCCAACTCATCAACATCAACTGTTTTAAAAACGATCCCAGCGTTAAATCCAGTTTAAAATTTCTGCGCCGCACGCCCTGGGCGCGCGCTGAAGTAGAAGCGTTGTATCTTGATTCCCTGAATGATGACGCCCCGGAAAACACCGAGTCACCGGACTTCGATCCCTGGGCTAATAGTCGCGCTAATAAGAAATAAGAGCCCTTTCAGATGTCTGCACCCGGTTTTATTTCAGGTCATTACCAGAAAAAGCTGGCGAATCTCGTCGCCCGTTCTCGCAACATACTGCCGATAACCAACGTGAAATGGTTCGCCGTGCTCGTCGGCAGCATGCTCTTACTCGGCAGTTGCTCTTCCGAGCCGCCGGTGCCGAAAACCTCGCCACAGCCGCCGTTAACCAAACCGCAGCGTAGTCAGGAGCCGATGCGTGGTGTCTGGCTGGCAACGGTTTCGCGCCTGGACTGGCCGCCGATCTCCTCGGTTAACGGCAGTTCGTCCGCCATCCGCATTAGCCAGCAGAAAAAAGCGCTGACGGATAAGCTGGATAATCTTAAGCGTCTTGGGATCAACACCGTGTTTTTCCAGGTCAAGCCAGATGCCACCGCGCTATGGCAATCCAAAATTTTGCCGTGGTCAGATACCCTGACGGGCAAAATTGGTGAAGATCCGGGTTACGATCCGCTGCAGTTTATGCTCGACGAAGCCCATAAGCGTGGGATGAAAGTCCATGCCTGGTTTAATCCGTATCGCGTTTCTGTCAACACCAAACCTGGAACGGTAACGGAATTAAATAATACCTTGTCCCAGAATCCATCCAGCGTCTTTGTTCTGCATCGAGACTGGATCCGCACGGCGGGTGAGCGTTTCGTCCTCGACCCGGGCATTCCTGAAGTCAGGGACTGGGTAACCAGCATCGTGGCGGAAGTGGTTGAGAATTATCCCGTCGACGGCGTGCAGTTTGATGACTACTTCTATACCGAATCACCCGGTTCTGCGCTCAACGACAGTCAGACCTTCAGAAAATATGGTCAAGGATTTGCCTCGAAAGCGGACTGGCGACGCCATAACACAGAAAAGCTCATTGCGCAGGTCTCGCAGACTATCAAGAAACTGAATCCTGAAGTGGAGTTCGGCGTCAGCCCGGCAGGCGTATGGCGTAACCGTTCGCACGACCCGGCGGGTTCCGACACGCGCGGTGCGGCGGCCTATGATGAATCCTATGCAGATACACGCCGCTGGGTTCAACTGGGCCTGCTGGATTACATCGCCCCACAGCTTTACTGGCCTTTTGCCCGGGATGCCGCGCGTTACGATGTGTTGGCAAAATGGTGGGCGAACGTGGTCAAGTCAACCAACACGCGCCTGTATATCGGGGTTGCGCTGTATAAGGTTGGTGAGCCGTCAAGAAAAGAGCCCGACTGGGCGGTTAACGGTGGTGTTCCGGAACTGAAAAAACAGCTCGATATGAACGAGACTGAACCGCACATCAACGGTACGATCCTGTTCAGAGAGGATTACCTTAATCAACCCCAAACCCAGGATGCGGTAACCTATATCCGCACCCGCTGGGGGCAGTAATGTTGCCACTGTCCGCCGCTATGGCATCAAGCGGCGGATGTTAGTCGATACAGATGCACACCAGATGACCGCGCTGAAGCTGGATTGCCCCCTGCCGTTTGAGTCTGGCAAGGGTATCCATAACCGTGCTACGCGAAAGTCCAGTACGATCCCGAATGTATTGTGCTGCAGAGATCCTTTGTCTGATCTCCTCAGGTTCTTGTTGCAGCAGTTCGAGGTGTCCCCAGACCATATCTGTGGCACTCCGGCTGGTGATAAGGCGATCGCGTTGGCTCATTACCTGGATAATGTAGGCTTCAACGACCGCTACCGACTCCCATAACTGATCGCGATTCACGACCGTCATAAAATCTGTTTTCTTGATAACGTGTGTCGTACAAGGACTGACGGCCTCAATATCATAAAAATTTTGCCCGGTAGGAAGAAAAAACTCTGCCATTCCCAGCATTATCGGCGCCTGCTGGCTTGCCAGAATAAGACCATCAATGCGACGTCTTATCACGATTCTCCCCTCTGTCAGCAGCCAAATTCCGTTCTCTCCCTGCGAGTCCATAATAAAAGACCCACTGCGATATAAGGATTGTGGTTCGGAAAGTGGTAATAACGCATTGAAAAGTCGGGAAATATTTACCGACAGAAGTTCGTCACTGCGACCTGATTGTTCGGGGGGATTTGTCATAGCGTTCTCAAGATTATTTATATTGCCTCTCTTCAATAATTATCCTTCTGAACGGAAAAAGCAAATGAGGAAAATCCAATTTTGGATTGGCTTATATCGGATAATTTTCGAGAAAGTCTTATTTTATACTTTTAACATATTAACACTCTTTGCCATTAAAAATATGGCGATAATGTATCGCTAACAACGGGAGTTTTTATGGTACTCAATTATATTGCATTAGCGATGCTCATTTTCGTGTTCTTAGTTATTTTTTATGGCGTACTGATTTTGCATGACATTCCCTATGAAATTGCCAAAAAGAGAAATCACCCACATCTGGATGCGATCCATGTAGCTGGTTGGGTAAGCCTGTTTACGCTACATGCGCTCTGGCCATTTCTGTGGATATGGGCAACGTTATACAGTGATAAACAGGGTTGGCATGGTCATGTCTCGCGTAATGATACGCAGGAACTTACCGCGCGGATCGCCTCGCTGGAGAAAACACTCGAAAAAATAGCACCCGGTAATGTGCAGGAATCGAAGGTGAATTGATCGTGGAAACATTATTAGTATTAAGTTACGCCGCTATTGTTTATGCCATTTTCAAGATATTTAAAGTACCGTTAAATAAATGGACAGTCCCTACAGCGGTTCTTGGTGGGATAGTTATGCTGGGCGCGTTAATTCTCACCATGAATTACAACCACCCCTATACCGAGGATGCGCAAAAACTGGTAGTGGGTATTCCTGTTGTCCCACAGGTTACGGGCGTGGTGTCTGAAGTCACGGACAAAATTAATACACCGATCAAAAAAGGTGAGATTCTGTTTAAAATTGACCCTACCCGCTACAAAGCCAAACTGGAAAAACTGGAAGCGGACATTGTCACGGAAAAGCATGACGTTATGGCGCTGGAAGAAAAACGCAACAGCGCACGTCTTCAGTTTGAGCAGGCGAAAGCAGAGCGCGATAAGTATTACAAAAATTATCAGCGCTACCAGCAAGGAAGTCGGGCTAAGGTTAATCCCTTTACCGCCAATGATATTGATACCGCGCGTCAGGATTATCTGGCGCAGGATGCGGCGATGGATGCCGCCCATGCTGAATTGAACAGCATTCAAAAAGAACTCGACAGCAGTATTAATGGTCAAAATTCACAGATTACCAGTTTACAGGCACAAATTGATGAGGCGCGATTCAATTATGAACAAACGATTGTTCGTGCTCCAAGTGACGGTTATATCAGCCAACTCCTGGTGCGGCCCGGAACCTATGCCTCGAGGCTCCCTTTTAAACCGGTGATGGTATTTATTCCTGCCCATAAGAATCAAATTGTGGCGGCTTTCCGTCAGAACGCTATTTTACGTCTTAATGTAGGCGACGATGCAGAGATTGTTTTTAACGGGTTGCCGGGACAGGTGATCGAAGGAAAAGTGGTGAACGTGGCCCCGGTAATCCCTACCGGAGCCTATTACGCCCAAGGCACGTTACAATCGCTGAATATGGCGCCAGGAAGCAACAAAGTGCTAGTGAGCATTGATGTCGGTGAGAATCAGGCGGAACAGCAGTTGCCAGATGGCGTGGCCGCGCAGGTTGCGGTCTATTCCGCACATCATTTTGAAGCCTTGTCGTTGCTGCGAAAAATACTGTTGCGTATGACCAGTTGGATGCACTACCTGTATCTGGATCACTAATGGCGTATTCGGGCGCAGGCGTTGCGCCCGAATACCAGTTTTGCGGAATCAGGCCGCGGCTGGTTCAGGCAATTTGAATGTCGAAACCAGCAGCGCTAACTGCTCGGCCTCTTCTTTAAGCACCTGGGTACGTGCGGCAGCGTCATCGATTAACGACGCATTCTGCTGCACGGTGCTGTCCATTTCAGTTACCGCCAGCGTGACTTCTGAAACACCTTTGCGTTGTTCTTCTCCCGCTACGCGAATTTCACCCATCAACTGGCGTACCTGCCGCACATTGCTGACCAGTTCTTCCAGCCGTTCGCCGGCAGTGTGAATTTGCTGACTGCTGCTGCCCACATGAGACACCGACTCATCAATCAACGCTTTGATTTCCTGAGCGGCTGTAGCGCTGCGCTGTGCCAGCGTACGAACTTCAGAGGCGACAACGGCAAATCCTCTCCCCGCATCGCCCGCGCGAGCGGCCTCAACGGCAGCGTTCAGGGCCAGAATGTTGGTCTGGAAAGCAATGCTGTCGATCACCGCGACAATTTCTACCATTCTGCCGGATGAGCCGCTGACGTTATCCATGGTGGAGATCACCCCCTGCATCACATCGCCGCAGCGGTTGGCCGTTTGCGCGGTATTGTCGGATAACTCATCTGCCAACTGCGTATTGCTCGCATTTTGATGAACGGTCGCATTTAACTGTTCCATTGCCGCTGAACTTTCTTCCAGCGCCGCTGCCTGCTGCGTCACCCGTGAAGAGAGCTCCATATTGCTGTCTGCCAGGCTGACCGCGTTATTGGCGACCACCACGCTGCTGCTTCTGACGGTAATCAGGATGGCCGCGATTTTATCGACAAACAGATTAAACGCCTCCGCGATGGCTGAAATCTCATCTTTGCCGCGGACATCGAGACGGCGGGTCAAATCACCTTCGCCCTGCGCAATATCATCCAGAGCGCGACGTGTATCGTCCAGACGCGAGATCAGTCTGCGCACCACCAGCCAGGAGCCCACCAGCAGAACAGTCATAATCGGGATCAACACTTCCAGGACGTCCTGCATCATCACTTTTGCAAGGCCAACAATGCGTGATTCTGGCGTGACCAGGCCCACCACCCAGCCGGTGTCCGCCATCGGGAACAGCATCACTCGCGACGGTGTATTCAGCACGCCATCGTTTTCCAGCGTAATGGTTTTCACCCCGTCGGCAACGCGAAGCGACTTCAGGCCATTTTCGACCGGAGCCAGCCATTGCGCACTGCGGGACAGATCGCTAAATGTTTTCTGTTTTGCGTTATCGGCCTGCGGGAAGTACAGGATTTGTCCCTGTTTATCGACCACAAACGCATAGCCACCGGTGCTGTTGCCCTGCTGCTGCATAAAGGTCGCGACGTTATCCAGACGAATATCGGTGGTCGCTACTCCGGCAAACGTGCCCGAGTGCAGGTATGGGATACTGCAGGTCACCATATTGACGCCAGAACTGGCATCCTGATAAACATCAGACCACAAACAACTGTTCTGAGAATGCCCTTTGGCATGCTGATACCAGCTTTCGTTGTGATAGCCATTTGAACCTTCGGCGTTATAGTCGTTGGAAAAATCCAGTTTCCCCTCCGCGTTACGCGCCCAGAAAAAGCTGCGCTTCTCCACGCCCGGAGTGAAAGCATTTGGCTCCGGCCAGATCCCGCCGCCGGTAATAATCGAATTCTTATCCTCGCCAATCAGGTGCGGCACCACGCTTTGGTACAGGGATTCATCGTTAGGTAATACTTCAGCCAGACGTGACAGACTAACGGTCTCGCCCTCAATACGCGATAACACGGTACTCAGTTGGCGGGTTAACCCTTGCCCCGTCTCTTCGATCAGGGCGGTATTGATCTCAACAACCCTGGGCTGACCGCGCCAGAGCATAATCGCGACAATCACCAGGGTGGTGACGGCAAGCAGCAGAATGCCGCCAATGGTTAAACGCGTGGAAATACGAGTAGGATACCAGGCCATACAAACTCCTTCTGCAAAAGGCTAACTTTTAAGCAGTATCGGCACGGGTGTTTATATCTTTATGATGATTTATCAGAGGATGTGAAAATATATATGTGACACTGTCACGTATAGCAAAACCCAGCACTGTGGCTGGGTTTTAATAAGTGATTAATCTTATTTAGATAATTCTTTTTTGATCTCGGCTTTTATTTTACTTAATTCACTCTGTGGATTCTTTTTGCACATTTCAATGGTCAGGGGAACCGCAGTAGTGATCGTTTCGTTATAGTCTACGTAGTCTCCCCCTTTGAAGTCTTCATCTTCGTTCAGCACCCAGAAGGCAACCGGCGCCATGGTTTGTGGGTTCAAATCAATAAACTCCTGGCAGCTCATTCCTTTAGGCGTCACTTCAGTTTTTGTGGTCTCAGTTGCTGCATTGACGCTGACACTGGTTAACAACGCGGCAACCAGAATACCTGCGGTAGAAAGGGAGAATTTATTCATTGTAGTACTCCATTTATAATATAGATAATATCTACACTTGCGCTTTAAACCGTTAATGTAGCTCGGGAAAAATAATACCCCTACTATTAAAAGAATAAAGATGATGGTCGTTGATATGGCTGAAATTTATATTTCGGGTTACCAATTCTGATGTCAGTGGGGAAAATATCGCTCACAATGTGATCGTCCCGACGAAATCCACCGATTCATACCCCGCTTTCCCTACCGTTGCACCAAAACTGAACTACGCTGCACAAATGTTGATCATTAGTTAATGAAGTTACGCATTATTTAACAAATGGCGCCAGTAAACCGGGGGCGCAGACATGGCACGCGTCCTGCATTGTTAATCCAGTAACAACGACACGGCATCTGACAGGCAACTAACAGCGAGACGGTAATGACATCAAAACCTGAATTATTCGCCCGCGTAGAACATACCTTCAGCCAGCTTACGCCGAGTGAAAAGCGTGTTGCCGGTTGGCTGTTAGCACACGCTGCGCAGATCCCGTTTGAAACTGCAGACGGCATTGCTAAGGCCACGGGAACCAGTGGCATTACCGTTGGACGCTATCTGCGCAAACTGGGTTTTCGCAATCTGGAAGATGCTAAAGCCAGCCTGCGCGAACTGCCTGTTATCCCCTATCAGCCGTGGGGAATGAATGAACGGCTTGATTCCTGGCACCAGCAGCAACGTCTGCCGGACCGGGCGCAGCAGTCGCTGCTGCTGGAAATTGATGCCATTACCCATGTTTATCAACTGGCGCAAAGCGACACATTTTTACGCATTGCGCAACAGCTGGCACACGCCGAGGCCGTGTATATCCTCGGCATTCAGTCGACCCGCGGGATTGCCAACGCCTTTTTCAGCCATCTGGAATACCTGCGACCCAAAGTCAGTTACTCCGAGGGCTTGTCCGGAAGCTGGGTTGAGTCACTGAATTCAGGGTTTGACCAGCCGTATGTGGTGATAACCGATATGCGCGCCTACTCGGCAACATCACGACAATATTGCCGGGTCGCCCGCGACCGCCACATTCCGCTGGCGCTGATAACCGATGTCTGGTGTCCGTGGGCCAGAGACTACGGTATTGATTTACTCCAGGTGAAAACCGACACCGGGCATTTCTGGGACTCCCTTGCCCCCGTCAGCTGTCTGTTCAACTTATTACTCTCCGCGGTGGTGGCGCAACTGGGCGACGCTCTCGCCGGGCGCCTGCAAACCAATCGCCAACTCCAACAGCAGTTTGGTCAATTCGAACAATAAACAGGAATCGTGCTATGCCAGAAACCTCTGTTCTGGTCGATCTGTCGGTGATCTTTCCGTCACTGCATATCGATCTCAAATACGCTACCCGCGATAACATTACCGGCGCACCCGTCTACCGGGAAGCGCGCTGCCTGTTACACACCGATGCGGTCACGGGACTGGCCAAAAGCATCAGCATTGCGAAACTGGCGGGCCTGAATCTGGTGGTGTACGACGCTTATCGTCCGCAGCAGGCGCAGGCGATGCTATGGAATGCCTGCCCGGATCCGCAGTACGTTGTCGATGTCGCGATTGGCTCCAATCACAGCCGCGGCACGGCCATTGACGTCACGCTGATGGACGAACGTGGCAATATCCTCGATATGGGGGCCGATTTTGATGAAATGCACGATCGTTCCCACGCCTGGCATCCTTCCGTTGCGCCACCCGCACAGCGTAATCGACTGATGCTGAATGCCATTATGTCCGGTGGCGGTTTTGTCGGGATCAGCAGCGAATGGTGGCATTTTGAATTACCAAACGCAGCTCGTTACCCCCTGCTTGATGACTGTATTGCGTGTTTCCCTGCCCCCCAAATAACAACACCACACCCCCTTTAATTTCTGGAGCCTGGTTATGAAGACAACACACGCCTTAACATCGCTGTTTCGCCCCGCGCTGATTGCTTTAGCATTAGCGGCAGCCCTGCCCGCTGCACAAGCCGCGGTACCTAAGGATATGCTGGTGATCGGTAAAGCCGCCGATCCACAAACGCTCGATCCTGCCGTCACGATTGATAACAACGACTGGACGGTAACCTATCCGTCTTATCAGCGTCTGGTGCAGTACAAAACTGAAGGTGATAAAGGCTCCACGGAAGTAGAAGGCGATTTAGCCAGCGGCTGGAAGGCGTCTGACGATCAAAAAGAGTGGACCTTCACCCTGAAAAGCGAGGCCAAATTTGCCGATGGCACGCCGGTAACGGCTGAGGCGGTGAAGCAATCTTTTGAACGCCTGATCAAAATTGGTCAGGGACCTGCCGAAGCGTTCCCGAAAGATTTGAAGGTAGAGGCCATTGATGCCAGTACGGTGAAATTTACCCTCAGCCAGCCGTTCGCGCCTTTCCTGTACACGCTGGCGAATGACGGCGCGTCAATAATCAACCCGGCGGTGTTAAAAGAACATGCCGCCGACGATGCGCGCGGTTTCCTTGCCCAGAATACGGCGGGCTCGGGTCCTTTTATGTTAAAGAGCTGGCAAAAAGGACAGCAGCTGGTTCTGGTGCCGAACCCGCATTGGGCGGGCACCAAGCCAGTATTTAAGCGCGTATCGGTGAAAATCATCGGTGAAAGCGCCTCCCGCCGCCTGCAGTTGTCGCGCGGCGATATCGATATTGCTGATGCGCTGCCCGTCGATCAGCTTGCCGCCTTAAAGCAGGAAGGCAAAGTCAAAGTAGCGGATTACCCGTCACTGCGCGTGACCTACCTGTACTTGAACAACAGTAAAGCACCGCTCAATCAGGTGGATTTACGCCGCGCTATTTCGTGGTCAACGGATTATAAGGGCATGGTGAACGGGATCCTCAGCGGCAACGGTAAGCAGATGCGCGGCCCGATCCCCGAAGGCATGTGGGGCTTTGATGAAAAAGCCATGCAATACAGCTTTGATGAAGCGAAAGCCAAAGCCGAGTGGGACAAAGTCGCAAACAAACCAGACAGCCTGAGCTTCCTGTACTCGGATAACGACCCGAACTGGGAGCCGATTGCCCTCGCCACCCAGGCCAGTCTTGGCAAGCTGGGGATCAAGGTCAAGCTGGAAAAACTGGCCAACGCCACCATGCGTGACCGCGTTGGTAAAGGTGATTACGACATCGCCATCGGCAACTGGAGCCCGGACTTCGCCGACCCGTACATGTTTATGAACTACTGGTTTGAGTCGGATAAAAAAGGCTTACCAGGCAACCGTTCATTCTATGAAAACAGTGAGGTCGATAAGCTGCTGCGCAGCGCGTTGTCAACGACCGACCAGGTGGCCAGAACCAACGATTACCAGCAGGCGCAAACTATCGTGATTGATGAAGCGGCCTACGTCTATTTATTCCAGAAAAACTACCAGCTGGCGATGAACAAAGACGTCAAAGGATTTGTATTTAACCCAATGCTGGAACAGGTCTTCAACATCTCCACCATGAGTAAATAATCTCACCACGTTTATGCGGAGCCGCATTGGCTCCGCAAGGGGAAGCCAATGACTTTCTGGAGCATTTTACGCCAGCGCTGCTGGGGACTTATCCTGGTGGTGGCCGGTGTTTGCGTCATCACCTTTATTATTTCGCACCTGATCCCGGGCGACCCCGCGCGGCTGCTGGCGGGCGATCGCGCCAGTGATGAAATTGTTGAGAATATTCGCCAACAGCTGGGTCTTAATCAGCCGCTGTACGTGCAATTTTTTCGCTACGTCAGCGATGTGTTTCAGGGCGATTTAGGCACCTCGATTCGTACCGGACGTCCGGTGATGGATGAGCTGCGCGTGTTCTTCCCCGCCACGCTTGAGCTGGCCTTTTGCTCCCTGCTGCTGGCGCTGATTATCGGGATCCCGCTGGGGATTTTATCCGCAGTCTGGCGTAACCGCTGGCTCGACCACCTTGTGCGTTTGATGGCAATCACCGGTATTTCGACGCCGGCGTTCTGGCTTGGTCTCGGGGTTATCGTACTGTTTTACGGTCATCTGCAAATATTACCCGGCGGTGGACGCCTGGATGACTGGCTGGATCCACCGACGCACGTTACCGGGTTTTACCTGATAGATGCGCTGCTGGAAGGCAATGGCGAAGTGTTTTTCAATGCGCTCCAGCATCTGATCTTACCGTCCCTGACGCTGGCCTTTGTACATCTTGGCATTGTCGCCCGCCAGATCCGCTCCGCTATGCTCGAACAGCTTAGCGAGGATTACATCCGCACTGCCCGCGCCAGCGGTTTACCGGGCTGGTACATCATTTTGTGTTATGCGCTGCCCAACGCGCTCATTCCGTCCATCACCGTCTTGGGGCTGGCGCTGGGCGATCTGCTCTACGGCGCGGTACTTACCGAAACGGTATTCGCGTGGCCAGGCATGGGCGCCTGGGTCGTCACCTCCATACAGGCGCTCGACTTCCCGGCCGTCATGGGATTTGCCGTGGTGGTGTCATTTGCCTATGTGCTGGTCAACCTGGTGGTGGATTTACTCTACCTGTGGATTGACCCGCGCATCGGACGCGGAGGTACACAATGATGCTCTCACAAGAAACGCCCGCCACCGCGCCGAGCGCTCACCGTCGCCGCGACTGGGCCAAACTGTTCTGGATGATGAAAAGCAGCCCGCTGACGCTGATTGGCGGAGCGATCACCGTGCTGATGTTGTTGATGATGGTGCTGTCACCGTGGATAACGCCTTACGATCCCAATGCGATCGACCTCACCGCACGTCTGCTCCCCCCGTCAGCTACTCACTGGTTTGGTACTGATGAAGTGGGACGCGATCTGTTTAGCCGTGTACTGGTCGGCAGCCAGCAGTCGATCGTTGCAGGACTGGTGGTAGTGGGTATCGCCGGTGGGATTGGTTCACTGTTGGGCTGCCTGTCCGGCGTGATGGGCGGACGGGCGGACGCGATTATTATGCGCGTGATGGACGTGATGCTGTCGATCCCCTCGCTGGTGCTGACTATGGCGCTGGCCGCCGCGCTGGGGCCCAGCCTGTTTAACGCCATGCTGGCCATTGCGATTGTGCGCATTCCATTCTACGTACGTCTGGCCCGGGGACAAACCCTGGTAGTCCGCCAGTTTACCTACGTACAGGCTGCCCGTACGTACGGCGCGTCCCGCTGGCATCTGATTAGCTGGCATATCTTACGTAATTCGCTGCCGCCGCTGATCGTGCAGGCCTCGCTGGACATCGGCAGTGCGATCCTGATGGCCGCCACGCTGGGGTTTATCGGGCTGGGTGCGCAGCAACCGAGCGCGGAATGGGGAGCCATGGTGGCAATTGGCCGCAACTACGTGCTTGACCAGTGGTGGTACTGTGCGTTTCCCGGTGCTGCCATTCTGATCACCGCCGTGGGTTTCAATCTCTTTGGAGACGGTATTCGTGACCTGCTGGACCCGAAAGCCGGAGGAAAACAGTCATGAGCCAACCCGTCCTGGAAATTGAAAATTTGCACCTGAGCTTCCCCGGCTATAAAGCTGACGTGCATGCGTTGAACCATGTCTCGTTGCACATCAACCGGGGTGAGATTGTCGGCGTGGTCGGCGAGTCCGGCTCCGGGAAATCCGTTACCGCCATGCTTGCCATGCGCCTGTTGCCGGAGGGCAGTTATCGCATTCACCAGGGGCGCGTGTCGCTGCTCGGTGAAGATGTGCTGAACGCCAGCGAGAAGCAAATGCGCAAATGGCGCGGGGCGCGCGTGGCAATGATTTTTCAGGAGCCGATGACAGCCCTAAACCCGACCCGGCGCATTGGCCAGCAAATGGTAGAGGTGATCCGCCATCATCAATTACTCAGCCGCACGGATGCGCGACAAAAAGCCATCGCCTTACTGGAGGAGATGCAAATCCCGGATGCCGCCGAAGTCATGTCGCGCTTCCCGTTTGAGCTTTCCGGCGGTATGCGCCAGCGGGTGATGATCGCGCTGGCTTTTTCCTGCGAGCCGGAGCTGATTATTGCTGATGAACCGACGACCGCGCTGGATGTGACGGTGCAACTGCAGGTACTGCGCTTGCTGAAGCATAAAGCACGGGCCAGCGGCACGGCGGTGCTGTTTATCAGCCATGATATGGCGGTGGTTTCGCAACTGTGCGACCGGGTGTATGTCATGTATGCCGGAAGCGTGATCGAAAGCGGCCCGACGCAGACGGTGATTCAGCACCCGACGCATCCCTACTCCATTGGTTTGCTGAAATGCGCGCCAGAACACGGAGAGCCCCGCGCGCCGCTGCCCGCGATCCCGGGAACCGTGCCGAACTTAACCCAATTGCCTGCCGGATGTGCATTCCGCGAACGCTGTTATGCGGCCGGGACACAGTGTGACGCGGTTCCGGCATTACGCAGTCAGGGGCATGCGGATCAGCAGTCCGCCTGCTGGTATCCCCAACTGGAGACTCGTCATGACTGACATTTTGCTGTCGCTTCAGGATATACATGTCAACTTCCCGGCCCGAAAAAACTGGCTTGGCAAGGTCACCGAGCGCGTGCACGCGCTCAACGGGTTAGATTTACAGATTCGCCAGGGGGAAACATTGGGTATCGTTGGTGAGTCTGGCTGTGGCAAAAGTACGCTGGCTCAACTGCTCATGGGGATGCTCAGGCCGAGTCAGGGGCAATACGCTCGCGGCACAGAAAAACACAGCGGTATGCAAATGGTCTTTCAGGACCCACTCTCGTCGTTGGATCCGCGCTTGCCGGTATGGCGGATCATTACCGAACCGGTGTGGATCCAAAAGCGCAGCGCCGAACGTCACCGCCGCGCCCTTGCGGAAGAGCTGGCGTTACACGTGGGGATTCGTCCGGAATACCTTGACCGCCTGCCGCACGCGTTTTCCGGCGGGCAGCGCCAGCGCATTGCCATTGCCCGCGCGTTGTCCTCTGAGCCGGATGTGATTGTGCTTGATGAACCCACCTCGGCGCTGGATATTTCCGTACAGGCGCAAATCCTCAACCTGCTGGTGGCGCTACAGGCACGCAGAAACCTGACCTATGTGCTGATCTCGCATAATGTGTCGGTCGTGCGGCATATGAGCGACCGCGTGGCGGTAATGTACCTCGGGCAAATCGTCGAGCTGGGTGACACGCAGCAGGTATTAACCTCTCCCGCGCACCCCTATACACGTCTGTTGCTGGACTCGGTCCCTAAAACCGGTGCACCGCTGGCGGAAGATCTGGTGTTACGTAAAACCGAGTTGCCGGGGAATCGAACCCTACCGCAGGGATGTTATTTCCGCGATCGCTGCCCACTGGCGACTCAGGGATGTGAGAAGAAACAGGCATTATTGAAAAACGAGACCGGGAGTGAAGTCCGCTGCTGGCGGGCAGTTAGCGAAATCTGACCTCACGGGCGTAGTGTGCCTGGTGTATCAGGCGCAATATGCCTTTTTCAGCGCATCCACCAGCATTTCGGATGCAGTCGACAACTTATGATGCGAGGAACGCAGGATCCCAATACGACGCTGGATAACCGGGCCGTCCAGCTCAATACAGGTTGCGCCAAGTTCGGTCATCTGTGTGCGGCACAATGCAGGCACGGCACTGCCGCCTAAACCATTCGCCACCAGGCGTCCAATGGTCACCAACTGGTGGCTCTCCAACGCCACTTCCAGCGCATGGCCGCTTTGTACCAGTTGCTCTTCCAGCATCAGACGTACGGCAGAGGGACGTTGCAAGGTAATAAAATCCAGCGTCAGCAAGTCCTTCCATGCGATGCGTTCCCGGCCAGCCAGACGACTGGTCGGAGGGACGATGGCGATAAAACGATCCATCCCGAGCGGGGTAAAATGCAGGTGTCCGGAGTAGTCCGGTTCAAAGGCAATCCCCATCTCGACCCGCCCTTCGCTGACCATTTCAATCACCTGCTCGTTAATTACGTCGTGCACCGTGACATTGACACCGGCATAGCTGTCGCGAAAGGTCTTGAGCACCGGCGGCAGCACATTCGCGGCAAATGACGGCATCGCAGCAATCGAAATTTTGCCACGTTGCAGTGTAAAGCGCTGGCGCATGGCTTCTTCGGTATTTTCCCAGTCGGCAAGCAGCTGTCGCCCCATGGTCAGCAGCGTTTCGCCCTCCTGCGTCAGGGTCACCTTGCGGGTGGTTCTTAACAGTAAAGCGCCCCCTAACGACTCTTCCAGTCCTTTGATCGCCAGGCTTAACGCGGGTTGCGACATATTCAGCCGTTCACTGGCATGAGCAAAATTCAGAGTGTGAGCTACCGCTAAAAACGCGCGTAACTGTTTGATGCTCATTCTCATTACTCATTCCTTTAACTTGTTGAATACCTTTAATTAACATTAAATTGATAAAAAAACCCAATGAGTGAGTCACAAATTTAAAATTAACAAATCATTTTTCACCCCTAATGATGTCGCCAGGAACAACTGGAGGGGCAAGTGTATGGCTGGACTGGATAAACGGGTCGCCACGTATCAACAGGCGTTGGAAGGGCTGACTGACAACATGACGCTGCTGGCAGGCGGTTTTGGCTTATGCGGTATTCCTGAGAATTTGATTGCAGAAGTGCGCCGTCGGAACGTTCAGGGACTGACCGTGGTGTCGAACAACTGCGGCGTGGACGGGTTTGGCCTCGGCGTGCTGCTGGAAGCACGCCAGGTACGCAAAGTGGTGGCGTCCTATGTCGGTGAAAATGCCCTGTTCGAAAAGCAGGTGCTGAGCGGAGAGCTGGAAGCCATTCTGACGCCACAGGGCACGCTGGCGGAGCAGCTACGAGCCGGTGGTGCAGGCATTCCCGCCTTCTTCACCGCCACCGGGTACGGTACCCCCGTCGCCGAAGGCAAAGAGGTGCGCGAGTTTGCCGGCCGGCCTTACATCATGGAGCAGGCGATTACCGGTGATTTCGCGCTGGTCAAAGGCTGGAAAGCCGACTGGTACGGCAACGTCATCTACCGCCATACCGCACAAAACTTTAACCCACTGATGGCAGCAGCCGGACGCATCACGGTAGTCGAAGTGGAAGAAATTGTCCCTCCCGGCGAGCTGGATCCCGCCGCTATTCACACCCCCGGAATTTTCGTCAATCGCATTATTCAGGGGCAGTTCGAAAAACGTATTGAACAACGCACCCTACGCCATCAAGGAGCCTGACCATGTTAACGCGTGAACAAATGGCGATGCGTGTCGCTCGCGAGCTGCGCGACGGTTATTACGTCAACCTCGGTATCGGTATCCCGACCCTGGTGGCCAATTATATCCCCGACGGCATGGACGTGATGCTGCAATCAGAGAACGGCTTGCTTGGTATGGGGCCGTTCCCTACCGAGGACGACATTGATGCCGACATGATCAACGCCGGTAAGCAAACAGTGACGGCGCGTAAAGGCGCGGCAATTTTCGACTCCGCACAATCCTTCGCCATGATCCGCGGCGGCCACGTCGACCTGACGGTTCTTGGCGCATTTGAAGTGGATACCAATGGCAATATCGCCTCGTGGATGATCCCCGGAAAAATGGTGAAAGGTATGGGCGGCGCGATGGATCTGGTCGCTGGCGCTGAAAACATCATCGTTGTGATGACGCACGCCTCGAAAAGCGGTGAGTCCAAGCTGCTTCCCAGTTGCACTCTGCCCTTGACCGGCGTGGCCTGTATCAAGCGCGTGCTGACCGACCTGGCGCTGCTGGAAATTGCCGACGGCGCGTTCATTCTGCGCGAACGGGCGCCGGGCGTCAGCGTGGACGACATTGTTGCCAGAACCGCCGGCAAGCTGATCGTTCCCGATCATGTCCCAGAAATGCACTTCAACTAAGGATCTGACCATGATGGATGTTGTTATTGTCGCAGCAACGCGCACGCCAATTGGCAGTTTTCATGGTGCCCTTGCCCCGCTTTCTGCCGTTGAGTTAGGGACAACGGTCATCCGCGCTCTGCTGGAAAAGACCGGGGTTGCACCAGAACAGATAGACGACGTGATTTTAGGTCAGGTTTTAACGACCGGCTGTGGGCAGAATCCGGCCAGACAGACGGCAATTCGTGCCGGTTTGCCGGTAACCACCCCAGCGATGACCCTCAATTTACTGTGCGGTTCAGGACTAAAAGCGGTTCATCTGGCGGTGCAGGCCATTCGCTGCGGCGATGCGGACATCGTGATTGCCGGCGGTCAGGAAAGCATGAGCAATGCACCCTATTTTCTCGACGGTGCCCGCGCAGGATTACGTCTGGGTCATACCAGCCTGAAAGACAGCGTGGTGCATGACGGGCTGTGGGATGCGTTCAACGACTACCATATGGGTATTACCGCCGAAAATCTGGCGGATAAATTCGCCATCAGTCGCGAGCAACAGGATGCCTTCGCCCTGCACTCCCAGCGAAAAGCGGCCGCCGCCCTCGAAGCCGGTCGGTTTAACGCAGAAATCACCCCAGTTAGCGTTCCGCAAGGGAAAAAAGCACCGCGCGTGGTGGAGCGTGATGAGCAACCTCGCCCGGAGACTCAGGCGGAAAAACTGGCGCAGTTGAAACCGGCATTTCGTCCCGGCAGCGGCACGGTGACGGCGGGCAATGCGTCTTCCCTAAACGACGGTGCGGCGGCAGTAATGGTAATGAGTGCCGCCAAAGCCGCTGAATTAAACCTTCCTGTGTTGGCAAAAATCACCGGTTACGCCGTCTCGGGCGTTGATCCAGCCATTATGGGGATCGGCCCGGTGGAAGCCTCGCTGAAGTGCCTGAAGCGCGCCGGGTGGACGCTGGATGACGTTGATCTGATCGAAGCCAACGAAGCCTTTGCCGCCCAGGCGCTGGCGGTCGGCGAATCGCTGAATTGGGACAGCAGCAAGGTTAACGTTAACGGCGGTGCAATTGCGCTGGGCCACCCAATCGGGACCTCAGGTTGCCGCATTCTGGTTACCTTGCTACATGAAATGGCGCGGCGCAATGTGGCCAAAGGGCTGGCCACGCTGTGCGTGGGTGGCGGCCATGGTGTGGCGCTAACGGTGGAACGTCCAACAGGAGCACACTATGCAGACTAATCACATTAGCGTACTGGGAGCCGGGCTAATGGGCGTCGGCATCGCGACCCACTTTGCCCGTTTTGGTCATCCTATCTGGCTGTTTGATCCCGACAGCAACCGTATTGCCGAGATAACAGCTGTTGCCAGCAGTATTCTGGACGAGCTGATTGCCACCGACCAGTTTGCCGCCGCAGATAAAGCATCGGTTCTCGCGCGACTGCACGGCACAACCTCTCTGGCGGATATCGCCGCGTCTGGATTATTAATCGAAGCGATCCCGGAACGGCTAGAGCTGAAGCACGCGCTGTACGCACAGCTGGAAGCCGTTATCTCACCCGAAGCGATTATCGCCAGCAACACCAGTGGCCTGCCGCCGGATGCGTTGGCGGAAAAACTCGCGCACCCGGAGCGGTTGCTGATCGCACATTTCTGGAATCCACCGCACTTTATTCCGCTGGTTGAAATCGTGCCGGGCACAGCAACCAAACCTGAATATCTCAGTGAATTGCAGCAATGGCTGGTCGCGATGCAGCTTGAGGCGGTGGTGCTCGATCGCGCCGCACCGGGCTTTGTCGGCAACCGCCTGCAGTTTGCCCTGCTGCGTGAAGCGCTGCATATCGTCAAAAGCGGTATTGCCAGCGCCGAGGTGGTAGACCAGGTGATGCGTGCGTCGCTGGGCCGCCGTTACGCGATGGTCGGCCCGCTGGAAGCGGCGGACATGACCGGACTTGCCACGGTGCAGGATATTTGTCGCCATCTGCTTCCAACACTCGCCACCGGCAGCGACATGATGTCGCTGGTCGCCGACAAGGTTGCTCGCGATGAAACCGGTTTACGCAGTGGTCAGGGGTTTTATCACTGGGATGATTCGCGCAAGGAATACATCCAGCAACGCAGAGAGCATCAGCTGCGTTTTGCCCTGAAACCGTAACTTCTCTTTCTGTACCCCACTATAACAATGATATTGAGGAGTCATGATGAGTGTATTAATCGCCCTGGCCGCGCTGGGCCTGCTGATGCTGGCAGCCTATCGCGGATACAGCGTCATCCTGTTTGCCCCCATCGCGGCATTAGGTGCTGTTTTGCTGACTGAACCCAGCGCCGTCGGTCCTGCCTTTACCGGCCTGTTTATGGAAAAAATGGTCGGTTTTGTGAAGCTGTACTTCCCGGTGTTCTTACTGGGTGCAGTGTTTGGCAAGTTAATCGAATTATCGGGTTTTTCCCGTTCAATCGTCGCCGCCGCCATCAACGTCCTCGGGCGGCGTCACGCCATTCCGGTGATCGTGCTGGTGTGCGCGCTGCTGACTTACGGCGGTGTCTCGCTGTTCGTGGTGGCGTTTGCGGTGTATCCGTTTGCCGCTGAGCTGTTCCGTCAGAGCAACATTCCGAAGCGACTGATCCCGGCAACCGTGGCGCTGGGCGCCTTCTCTTTCACCATGGATGCACTGCCCGGTACACCGCAGATCCAGAACATTATCCCGACCAGCTTCTTTGGCACCAACGCCTGGGCCGCGCCCTGGCTGGGGCTGATAGGCTCGCTGTTTATTATCTTTGTCGGCCTGATTTACCTTGAGCGTCAGCGCCGAAAAGCGCAGGCAAAGAACGAGGGCTATGGCACCGAACTGCTTAACGAACCGGAAACGCCGGATAATATTAATCTGCCAAACCCGATTATTGCGATTTCGCCGCTGATTCTGGTGGGGGTGTTTAACCTGTTGTTCACCCGCTGGATCCCGGTGTTTTATGGCTCGACGCATCAACTGGAGCTACCGGGTCTTGCCAAACCGATTACCACTGAAGTCGGCAAAATTACCGCTATCTGGGCGGTGGAAGCCGCGCTGATTGCCGGGATCCTGCTGGTCGTGGTTTTTGGTTTTCGCAATATAAAAGGTCGCCTGGCGGAAGGCAGCCGAACGGCGGTGGGCGGTGCGATCCTCGCGGCAATGAATACCGCTTCAGAATACGGTTTTGGCGCAGTGATCGCCGCGTTGCCGGGCTTCCTGGTGCTGTCAAAAGCGCTAGCGGCCATTCCCGACCCGTTGCTCAACGAAGCCATCAGCATCACCACTCTGGCCGGGATCACCGGTTCAGCATCCGGCGGGATGAGTATTGCGCTGGCGGCAATGTCCGACACCTTTATCGCCGCCGCACATGCCGCCAACATTCCACTGGAAGTCTTTCACCGCGTGGCCTCTATGGCCAGTGGTGGCATGGATACTCTGCCGCATAACGGGGCGGTAATCACGCTGCTGGCCATCACCGGTCTCAGTCACCGTCAGGCATATGGCGGGATCTTCGCCATCACCATAATCAAAAGTCTGGCCGTTCTGTTTGTGATCGGCGTCTTCTACACCACCGGCATTGTTTAAGGAGAATCATCATGAACTTAACGGGAAAAGTGGCCCTGGTTACCGGCTCCACCAGCGGTATTGGATTAGGCATTGCGCAGGTGCTGGCGAAAGCTGGCGCCACACTGATTCTTAACGGCTTTGGTGATGCTGAGGCGGCAAAAGATGCCGTGGCGAAGTATGGCAAAACACCGGGGTATCACGGGGCGGATCTCAGCGATGCAGCGCAAATTACCGAGATGATGCGCTACGCCGACAGCGAGTTCGGCGGCGTGGATATTCTTGTCAACAACGCCGGGATCCAGCATGTTTCACCGCTGGAGACGTTCCCGGTCGATAAATGGAATGCGATCATCGCGATTAATCTGTCCTCCGTTTTTCACACTACCCGTCTGGCGCTGCCCGGCATGCGTCAACGCAACTGGGGTCGCATCATTAATATCGCCTCTGTGCACGGGCTGGTGGCGTCAAAAGAAAAATCGGCCTATGTCGCGGCTAAACACGGCGTGGTGGGGCTAACCAAGACCACCGCACTTGAGACAGCGCAGACCGGCATAACCTGTAACGCACTGTGTCCCGGCTGGGTGCTGACGCCGCTGGTACAACAGCAGATCGACAAGCGCATTGCCGAGGGCACCGCGCCGGATGTTGCGCGCGATGCTCTGCTCGCGGAGAAGCAACCGTCACGCGAGTTTGTCACCCCGGAGCAACTGGGAGAACTGGCGCTGTTCTTATGTTCAGACGGTGCGGCGCAGGTGCGCGGTGTGGCGTGGAATATGGACGGCGGTTGGGTGGCGCAGTAAGTTATGTCAGCCGGATGCGCTCTCGCATCCGGCACATCATCGTTAAGACTTCAGCTGGTAATCCAGCGTAATTTCCGCGTTCAGAACCTGTGACACCGGACATCCGGCTTTCGCTTTCTGGATAATACCGTCAAAGGTTGCGGCATCAATGCCGGGCACGGAAACGTCACTGTGCAGCGCCACTTTGGTGATGGCAAAACCCGCATCCACCTTATCCAGAGAAACATCGGCAGTGGTATCAATGGCGTCTGGCGTGAAGCCCGCCTCACCCAGCATTAACGAAAGCGCCATCGAGAAGCAGGCCGCATGAGCCGCGCCAATCAACTCTTCAGGATTGGTGCCTTTCGCACCTTCAAATCGCGTATTAAACCCATACGGCTGCTGGTTCAACACGCCACTTTCGGTCGACACGGTCCCTTTACCGCGTTTAATGTCGCCTTCCCAGTGTGCCTGACCTTTCTTATGGATAGTCATTACCGCTCTCCTGTGTTGTCGTCGGAGTAACAAGTATAGGACGCTGAGGGAAACACATGACGCATATTGGATAGTTCTGTATTAACAGCTTAAGCATTGACCTTTCAGATGAAATGACCGACCATCCAGAAAGCCGTTATTTTAGACACCGGCTGTTAATCAGGTTGTATTTCGTCCGCGCTTACGCGGGCTCGCCCTTGAAACCAGTAACAGGATTAAGGAGTTAGAATGAAATCGAACCGTCAGGCCCGTCATGTTCTTGGACTGGACCACAAAATCTCCAATCAACGTAAAACCGTGACCGAAGGCGACAAAACCAGCGTGGTCAACAACCCTACCGGAAGAAAACGCCGCGCTGACGCCAAGTAATACCCCGCACGTTATACTGAATAATGATGATATACACCATTGCAACCGCGGTGGTGTTTTTGCTTATAAAACCCCTTAACCCATTCACAATGCTTTATACTTCGGCCGTTTCCCTGGCGGAAGGCAACCTACGATCATAAACAGTGCCAGGGAGGGTTATTCAAAAAAGAGTGAGTGACATGGAAAACGAAACTAACAAACTGCGTTCCCTTTACATCCCTTACGCTGGCCCGGTACTGCTGGAATTTCCCTTACTGAACAAAGGGAGTGCTTTCAGTGTGGAAGAACGCCGTAACTTCAACCTGCTGGGGTTACTGCCGGAAGTGGTCGAGACGATTGAAGAGCAGGCCGAACGCGCCTGGATCCAATATCAGGGATTCAAAACGGAAATCGACAAACATATCTACCTGCGCAACATTCAGGATACCAACGAAACCCTGTTTTACCGACTGGTACAAAACCATCTTGATGAGATGATGCCGGTTATCTATACCCCGACGGTGGGTGCCGCCTGTGAGCGTTTCTCCGAGATTTATCGTCGCGCGCGCGGCGTGTTTATCTCCTACCAGAACCGCCATAACATGGACGATATCCTGCAAAACGTCCCGAACCACAATATCAAAGTTATCGTCGTGACCGACGGTGAACGTATTCTGGGTCTTGGCGACCAGGGGATCGGCGGGATGGGCATTCCTATCGGCAAACTGTCGCTGTACACCGCCTGTGGCGGCATCAGCCCGGCCTATACCCTGCCGGTAGTGCTGGATGTCGGTACCAACAATCAGCAGTTGCTGAACGATCCGCTGTATATGGGCTGGCGTAATCCGCGCATCACCGACGATGAATACTACGAATTTGTTGATGAGTTCATCCAGGCGGTGAAACATCGCTGGCCCGAAGTGCTGCTGCAGTTTGAAGACTTCGCGCAGAAAAACGCCATGCCGTTGCTGACCCGCTATCGTGATGAAATTTGCTCGTTTAATGACGATATTCAGGGCACGGCGGCGGTTACCGTCGGGACGCTGATTGCGGCCAGCCGCGCGGCGGGCAGCCAGTTGAGCGAACAAAATATTGTCTTCCTTGGTGCGGGGTCCGCCGGTTGCGGGATTGCCGAGCAGATCATCGCGCAGATCCAGCGTGAAGGATTAAGCGAAGAGGCCGCGCGTCAGCGTGTGTTTATGGTTGACCGCTTTGGTCTGTTAACCGACAAAATGCCGAACCTGCTCTCGTTCCAGACCAAACTGGTGCAAAAACGCGAAAACCTGCAGCACTGGGATACGAAAGAAGATGTGCTGTCTCTGCTCGACGTGGTTCGCAACGTGAAGCCGGACATTCTGATTGGTGTCTCCGGTCAGACGGGCCTGTTTACCGAAGAAATTATTCGC
The DNA here is from genome assembly GCF_024809055.1 of Citrobacter sp. JUb117. Classification (NCBI taxonomy): domain Bacteria; kingdom Pseudomonadati; phylum Pseudomonadota; class Gammaproteobacteria; order Enterobacterales; family Enterobacteriaceae; genus Citrobacter; species Citrobacter sp. JUb117. The sequence goes on along the minus strand of NZ_JANUFB010000005.1, from coordinate 254,403 downwards.
GAGATGCACAAGCACTGTCCGCGCCCAATCGTCATGCCGCTGTCTAACCCGACATCACGCGTGGAAGCCACGCCGCAGGATATTATTGCCTGGACCGAAGGCAATGCGCTGGTGGCCACCGGTAGCCCGTTTGCCCCGGTCGCCTGGAAAGATAAAATCTACCCGATTGCCCAGTGTAACAACGCCTATATCTTCCCGGGTATCGGTCTTGGCGTGATCGCCTCTGGCGCCAAGCGCATCACTGATGAAATGCTGATGTCGGCCAGCGAAACGCTGGCACAGTATTCACCGCTGGTGTTGAACGGCGAAGGGCTGGTATTACCGGAACTGAAGGATATTCAGACCGTTTCCCGCGCCATAGCCTTTGCCGTAGGTAAAATGGCCCAGCAGCAAGGCATGGCAGTGAAAACATCGGCTGAAGCCCTGCAGCAGGCGATTGACGAGAATTTCTGGCAAGCAGAATATCGCGACTACCGTCGTACCTCTATCTGACGGTTTACCCGGCGGCGCCCTGCCGCCGGGTGTTCAACACTTGCACAATTCAGCGACTTGCGATTACACTTTCACCATCGATTAACATTCGGGAAAAAACTAAGGAGGATACTTATGCTGTACTGTGAACGTTTGATCGTTTCACATGCTTTTGGCGATCGCCAGTGCTCAAGCGTTATCGGTATCGTGCTGCGATAACTTCTGCTTGAGCGAAGCTAACTTCTAAATCCCCTTCTCTCGGGCTTACCGGGTTATCGTCAGCGATGTTTGACGAGGCGTTTTTACGTCTGTAACTCTTGAGTAAGCAACAATGAGCACATTACTAACCGCACAATCCTTACACGTTGATACGGCATTTGGCACGCTATTCGACGATCTCACTTTTACCCTGAAAAAAGGCGACCGCATTGGGCTTATCGGCTACAACGGCTGCGGAAAAAGCACGCTGTTAAAACTGCTGGATGGCACGATTTCTCCCACCAGCGGATCCATTGCCCAGGCACATCACTGTCATCTTGCGCGCGTAGAACAGCATTTACCGGATGAGATCCTGCCGCTAACGCTCCAGGAAGCCGTACTGGCACAACTTCCCGAGCATGAACGCGCGGGTCAGCAATGGCGGGTTGAGTCACTACTCGCAGAAATGGGCTTTACGCCGGAGAATTTGCACCTCACCGCACAAACGCTGAGCGGCGGCCAGCACACGCGCCTGCTGCTGGCCCGCGCGCTGATGCGCAATCCCGACCTGCTGTTGCTGGATGAACCGGGTAACCATCTGGATTTGCCCACATTGCTGTGGCTGGAGCAGTTTTTACAGCACTGGTCCGGCAGTTTTGTGGTGGTGTCTCACGATCCACAATTGCTGGATGCAGTGACGCACGGAACGTGGATCCTCCGGGATCATTCCCTGCATGCGTTCGATCTCCCCTGTAGTGCGGCGCGCCAGGCGTTGGTGGACAGAGATGCCAGCGATGCCCTGCGCCATAAGGCAGAACAAAAGGAAATCGATCGCGTTACTGCCAGCGCCAAACGCCTGGCCACCTGGGGACGGGTCTACGACAACGAAGATTTGTCTCGCAAAGCCAAACAGATGGAAAAACAAGTGCAGCGCCTGAAGGATGACCAGACGGATGTCACCGCCGGAAGTCAGTGGTCACTAACATTGAATGGCGATGCCCTGCGTGCTGACCGCTTGCTGGAAATGACAGACCTCCCCGTCTCTCCGGCAGCGGATGCGGCAACGCTGTTTTCCATTGCCGGTATTCGCATCAAAAGCGGCGATCGCGTGGCGATTGTCGGGCGTAACGGCTGTGGAAAATCGTCGCTATTAAAGCTTATCTGGCAGCAATATCAGACGCAAATGACCTCGACATCGCTGGTGCTGCACCCGCGGGTGACGCTGGGGTATTACGACCAGTCGCTCAACCAGCTTGCGGATGACGATTCGTTGTTCGAGGCTCTCGAGCCATTTGCCCCGCAGCCGGATGTGCGCAAAATGGCACTGATTAGCGCGGGGTTCCCGTGGATCCGCCACGCTCAACGGGTCAGCACCTTAAGCGGCGGCGAACGTTCGCGCCTGCTGTTTATCGGGCTGACACTTGCCCGCTATAGCCTGTTGATGCTCGACGAGCCGACCAACCATCTGGATATGGAAGGCAAAGAAGCGCTGGCGCACACGCTGCAACACTTCAGCGGCGGCGTGCTGCTGGTCAGTCATGACCGTCAGCTTATCCGCCAAAGCTGCAACCGCTTCTGGTTTATTGATGAGGGTGAACTTAGCGAATGGCACGACCTGGAAGCGATTAACGCCCGCATTCAGGAAACCGCCAGTGAGCTAGCGGCGAGCAAAACGGTGGCAGAGGTTGTTTCTGATCCGCATCATCATGGCGACGAAATACTGGAGAAACTTCTCGAGCTGGAGCTGCGGCTGTCCGATGACCTGGCACGCAAAACCAAACATCAAAAACCGCAGTTGCAGGCACAATGGCGCAAGGAGATTGAGCATCTGAATTCACTGCTGGACTAAAACGGTTGCCGGATGGCGGCATTATGTCGCCGTCTGGCGAATCTTGCGCGCCGCTTTCCATTTATCCCCCCGCCCGCTTTTCCTTTTACCGCACTCGCTGCACACTTTGGCAAAATTCGGCTATTAGTGTTGCGTTCAGCGGAACACTAATGATAATGTTCCTTTTGAGGGAACAAGGAAGGTATGGATGATCATGAACTTCAGACACAAAGGATTGCGCGACTTGTTTCTTCAGGGGCGAACATCAGCGTGACGGCGAAGCATGTCCGGCGATTGCGGCACCGACTTGCCGTTATTGATGCAGCGAGCCATGTAACAGATATCAATATGCCTGGTTATAAACTGCATGCGTTAACGGGCGATCGCGACGGCGTTTGGTCGATTTCTGTTTCAGGCAACTGGCGTATTACGTTTGAATTCGTTAATGGCGATGCATATATACTGGATTACGAGGACTATCATTGATGAAAATGGCTAATCATCCCCGTCCGGGGGATATTATTCAGGAAGCGCTGGATGAGTTAAACGTCAGCCTGCGCGAATTTGCCAGAGCAATGGAGATTGCCCCCTCAACCGCGAGCCGACTGTTAACGGGCAAGGCAGCATTAACCCCGGAAATGGCGATCAAACTTTCAGTGGTGATCGGCAGTTCGCCCGAAATGTGGTTGAATCTGCAGAATGCCTGGAGTCTGGCTGAAGCGCAAAAAAGCGTGGATATCTCACGTCTGCGCAAACTGGTAGCACAGTAACGGTATTGTAGGCTGAATAAACCTGCGCTATCCGGCAGGTCTTAATGGACAAAAAAATGGCGCTACATCGGTAGCGCCATTTTTATCAGCAGAACGTCAATGGGTTATTGCAGCCCTTGCTCGTTCTCTTTTTTGGCTTCGGCTTTTTCGACTTCGCGATACCAGCGTGGGTGATGCTTCTTCGCCCAGCGGCGGCTGACCTTCCCTTCGACCATGCCTTTAATCGATCCTTTCACCCAAAATGCCATGTACATATGGATGAGGATGGCGTGCATCAAAATAATACCCGCCGCAGCGTGGATCAGCAGGCTGTAACGCACAACCTGCATTGGGAAGAACTGCGCAAAGTACGGACGCCAGATAATCACCCCGGTGATCAACAGCACAAAAATCATGCTCATGATCGACCAGAACATCATTTTTTGTCCGGCGTTGTACTTACCGACGTCCGCCACTTTGTGTTCATTGCCCTTCAGCACTTCCACAATGTTTTTCAGCCACGGAATATCTTTCTTATCCGGGATGTTGTGGTGCACAAAGCGCACAAACATGAACATCAGCGCGACGAAAATCAGCAGACCGAAGAATGGGTGCAAAATGCGGCCCATTTGCGGTGTACCGAAGGTCTGCGTCAGCCACTGCAGCGTCGGGAAGAAAAACGAAATCCCCGACAGCGACACCAGAAAGAAGCAGATCACCACTGTCCAGTGACAGGCGCGGTCGATAAACTTCGTGCGCACAATCATTTTCGACTTACTCATGATGATCCTCCTCGTCGTCGTCCACTTCCTTGTTCGGGCCAATACCGATGTAGTGATAAATCAGCCCGGCGAAGGTGGCGATAAATCCGGCGGCGGCCAGCGGTTTCAGTGCCCCTTTCCACAGATTGATAGAAGTATCTATCTGCGGATCTTTTGGCAAACCGTGGTACAACTCCGGCTGGTTGGCGTGATGCAGGACGTACATAACGTGCGTTCCACCCACACCCTGCGGGTTGTAGACACCGGCATGTTCGTAGCCGCGCGATTTCAGTTTCTCCACGCGCTGCTCGGCCATTTCCAGCATCTCTTGCTTGGTGCCGAAATGTATCGCCCCGGTCGGACACGTTTTCACGCAGGCAGGTTCCTGCCCGACGCTCACGCGATCCACACACAGCGTACATTTATACACGCGGTTATCCTCTTTATTGAGGCGCGGAATATTAAATGGACACCCGGCAATACAGTAACCGCAGCCAATGCAATGCTCTGACTGGAAATCAACAATCCCGTTGGCGTACTGGATGATGGCTCCGGCAGACGGGCACGCCTTCAGGCAGCCCGGATCTTCACAGTGCATACAGCCGTCTTTACGAATCAACCATTCCAGCTTGCCATTCTGTTCGGTTTCGGTAAAACGCATCACCGTCCAGGATTTGGCGCTGAGATCGGCAGGGTTGTCGTACACCCCGACGCAATGGCCGACTTCATCACGGATATCGTTCCACTCTGAACATGCCACCTGACAGGCTTTACACCCAATACAAGTGGAAACGTCAATCAGCTTCGCGACTTCTGCTTTGTAATCACGTGCCTGAGGAGGCGGCGTGATGGAGTTGGTAGCGGACCTTTTGATGATGTCCTGCGTTTCCATAGACATATGATCGCCTCCCTTACGCCTTCTCGATGTTAACTAAAAACGCTTTGTATTCCGGCGTTTGCGAGTTTGCATCACCGACATTTGGTGTCAGGGTGTTGGCGATAAAGCCTTTACGCGCGACTCCTTCAAAGCCCCAGTGAATCGGGATCCCCACCGTCTCTACCTGCTGACCGTTGACGTTCAGCGAGCGCAGACGACGCGTCACCACCGCAACCGCACGAATGAACCCGCGCTTGCTGCTGACTTTCACGTGATCGCCGTTGGCAATCCCTTTCGCCGCCGCCAGCGTTTCGCTGATTTCCACAAACTGCTCTGGCTGGGCAATCGCATTCAACAACGCGTGCTTGGTCCAGGTGTGGAAATGTTCGGTCAGACGATAGGTCGTACCAACATATGGGAAGTCATTCTTGTTCCCCATACGTAACGCATCCGCTTCGTACAAACGTGCAGCCGGGTTAGAGATGACGTTCGGGTGCAGCGGGTTGGTGCCCAGCGGCGTTTCCATCGGCTCGTAGTGTTCCGGGAACGGCCCTTCCGCCAGCTTGTCGATGGCGAACAGACGACCCAGACCTTCCGGTTGCATGATAAACGGATTGGTCGCGCTACCTGGCGGTGCGTTGTTGAAGTCCGGGATATCGTTACCCGTCCACTTCGTTCCGTTCCACTTGATCAGCATACGCTTCGGATCCCACGGTTTACCCTGCGGATCGACCGATGCGCGGTTATACAGCACGCGGCGGTTCAGTGGCCATGCCCATGCCCAACCCAGCGTATTCCCCAGCCCCGACGGGTCAGAGTTATCGCGGTTAGCCATCTGGTTGCCCTGCTCGGTCCAGCTACCGGTGTAAATCCAGCAGGAGGATGCCGTGGTACCGTCATCACGCAGCAGCGCAAAGCTGTTCAGCAACTGGCCTTTCTTCGCAACCAGCACGCCGTTGGCATCATAGAGATCTTCCAGCGCATAGCCGTTGTTCTCTTTCGCCACTTCTTCTGAATGCGGTTCGTCCGGCTGCTTGTAGCTCCAGCTCATTTTTAGTACTGGCTCTACGCCTTTACCACCTTCAGTGCGATACATATTGCGCAGACGATGGTAAATACCGGCCAGAATTTCGCCGTCATTGCGCGCTTCGCCCGGTGCATCCTGACCTTTCCAGTGCCACTGCAGCCAGCGTCCAGAGTTGGCAATTGAGCCGTCTTCTTCCGCAAAGCAGGTTGATGGCAGACGGAACACTTCGGTCTGGATAGTCGACGGATCGACATCGTTCGACTCGCCATGGTTTTGCCAGAACGTTGAGGTTTCTGTCACCAGCGGATCGATAACCACCAGATACTTCAGTTTGCTCAGCGACTGCACCACTTTGTTTTTGTCCGGGAAGGACGCAACCGGGTTAAAGCCCTGACAGATGTAGCCGGTGACTTTCCCGCTATCCATCATGTTGAAGTATTTAATGACGTCGTAGGACTGATCCCACTTCGGCAGCCAGTTAAAGCCCCAGTCATTGTCTTTCTGCGCCGCATCGCCGTAGAAAGATTTCATCAGGCTAACGAAGAACTTAGGATAGTTACCCCAGTAGTTCACCTGATCGGCCAGCGTGGCTTTTGGCGTATTCGCCGTCAGATACGTTTGCAGATCGGTCTGTTTCTCAGACGGCAGCGTCAGATAGCCCGGCAGGCTGGTAGACAGCAGACCTAAGTCGGTTAACCCCTGAATGTTGGAGTGACCGCGCAAAGCGTTGACGCCGCCACCGGCCATCCCCATGTTACCCAACAGCAACTGGATCATCGCCATGGTGCGGATGTTCTGCGCGCCCACGGTATGCTGAGTCCAGCCCAGTGCGTACAGGAAGGTGGTGGTACGATCGGCCGCGCTGGTAGAGGCCAGCACTTCACACACTTTCAGGAAGTCGGCTTTTGGCGTACCGCAGATGTTTTCCACCACGTCCGGCGTATAGCGGGAAACGTGCTGTTTCAGCAAGTTCCAGACACAGCGCGGATGGGACAGCGTTTCATCGCGTTTGGCGTAGCCGTTTTCATCGAACTGGTAGTTCCACGACGATTTATCGTATTGACGTTTTTCTGCGTCGTAGCCGCTGAACAGACCCTCTTCGAAAGCAAAATCATCCCGCACCAGCAGGCTGGCGTTGGTATAGTGCTTAACGTATTCAGCGTTAATTTTGTTGTTTTCAATCAGGTACAGCAACACACCGGAAAGGAACGTAATGTCCGTACCGGAACGAATCGGCGCGTAAATATCCGCGACGGAGGCTGTACGTGTAAAACGGGGATCGACAACAATCAGCGTGGCATCATTGTTGTTCTTGGCTTCCATCGCCCAGCGGAATCCCACCGGATGTGCTTCAGCGGCGTTACCGCCCATCACCATCACGACGTTAGCGTTTTTGATATCAACCCAGTGGTTGGTCATCGCACCGCGACCAAATGTTGGAGCAAGACTTGCTACCGTTGGTCCGTGTCAGACGCGCGCCTGGTTATCTACCGCCAGCATGCCGAGTGAGCGCACAAATTTTTGCGTCAGCATGCCGGTTTCATTACTTGCCGCAGATGCGCACAGCATCCCGGTTGAAAGCCAGCGGTTTACCGTTACACCCTGCTCATTCTTCTCAATGAAGTTGGCGTCACGGTCAGCTTTCATTAATTTTGCAATGCGGGTGAATGCTTCATCCCAGCTAATGCGCTGCCATTTATCGGAACCCGGTGCACGATATTCAGGATAACGTAAACGGTTTTCACTGTGTACGTAGTCCAGCAATCCTGCGCCCTTCGGACATAATGCCCCACGGCTCACCGGATGATCCGGATCCCCCTCGATATGGTAAATCGATTCTTTGGCATTTTTTGCTCCATCACCCAGGCTATACATTAATAGCCCGCAACCTACGGAACAGTATGTGCAGGTGTTTCGGATCTCTTTCGCGCGTATCAGCTTGTAATTTCGCGCCTGAGCCAGAGCCATCTTGGGTGCAAAACCCAGTGCGGCTACTGTTGTTCCCGCCATACCGCCCGCGCAGATTTTAAAGAATTGTCTGCGGCTGACGTCCATTGCTTTCCTCTTTTTTGCAGGGATGCGTACACTGGCACCTTCTCGTTGCACTAAAGCGGCAGCTTGAAAGGTGATGTGTACAACTTCGCGACGAAACTAACAGCTATATCCATAAATTTTTTGCGTCAAATCAATAACGAAACGGTTCCGCTACTAAATAGTGCAGTTTGTTTAACCCTCATACCCACAAGGGGTTAGCCAAAAGCTAATTCGTTAGCGTGCTACGACCTAAAAGTGCTATACATTTCAGCTCCATTTTTTTGCCAGTACTATGGACAGACAAACCGAATGACAAAACAAAAAGCAACGTTGATTGGGCTTATCGCCATCATACTCTGGAGCACCATGGTTGGGCTGATCCGTGGCGTTAGCGAGGGACTGGGGCCTGCAGGCGGCGCTGCCATGATCTTTTCTTTAAGCGGTCTGCTGCTAATATTCACCGTTGGCTTCCCGAATATCCGTCAGTTTCCTGTTCGCTATTTAATCGCCGGCAGCGTACTGTTCGTTAGCTATGAAATATGTTTAGCGTTAGCGCTGGGCTATGCCGCCACCCGCCACCAGGCGATTGAGGTCGGTATGGTTAATTATCTCTGGCCCAGCCTGACCATATTGTTTGCGATATTATTTAATGGTCAAAAAACAACCTGGCTGGTTATCCCCGGATTAATCGTGGCATTGACCGGCGTTTGCTGGGTATTAGGTGGAGATAATGGACTTAACTTAGGTGAAATTATCAGCAACGTCGCCAGTAGCCCGCTCAGTTATTTTCTCGCTTTTCTTGGCGCATTTATCTGGGCGACCTATTGCACTGTGACCAATAAATATGCAAAAGGCTTTAATGGCATCACCGTGTTCGTTTTACTGACGGCCACCAGTTTGTGGATTTATTATTTTATTACGCCACAACCTGAGATGGTGTTCAGCACGCCAGTGACCATTAAACTGTTTACCGCCGCATTAACCTTAGGATTTGCCTATGCGGCGTGGAATATAGGTATCCTGCACGGGAACGTCACGGTTATGGCCGTTGGCTCTTATTTCACACCGGTCCTCTCTTCAGCACTTGCCGCCGTGCTGCTGAGCGCCCCGCTGTCATTTTCGTTCTGGCAAGGTGCACTGATGGTCTGTGCTGGCTCTTTGCTGTGCTGGCTGGCAACACGCCGCGCCTGAAAAAAGACGCCGGGTGGAGCCTAAAAACGAAATCCGGTTATATTATCGTCACATTAATGGATATTTATTGTTCATTCTGCTTGTGTTTTATGTTTTATTTTGTTTAATTAAATGTTAAATATATGGTAATTAATTAACCCGTGAAAGTATTGCATGGTTATCTATATCCCTCTAAATGTATATATTACACATGCGAAATTAACGCTAATTAAACCATAGTCAGCATAATAGTTCCTTGTGTAAATATACCCATATCGATAAATCACATATTACGACTAATATAATCAGTTGTATTAAGTAGATCTAGATCACACAACTTCAAATATTCTGCAATATTATGAAACTTATTATTGAACTCATACCACAAGGTCATTTAAAAATAGTTCGCCATTGACGAACCCCTTCGTTTAGCAATGGTTTAGGAATCACACCAAGAAGAAAATTATAAGGATTATTTAGAATGAAACTTAAATTAGTTGCAGTGGCAGTGACTTCCCTGTTGGCAGCAGGTGCGGTAAACGCAGCTGAGGTATATAACAAAGACGGCAACAAACTGGATCTGTACGGTAAAGTTCACGCTCAGCATTACTTCTCTGACGACAACGGCAGCGATGGCGACAAAACTTACGCACGTATGGGCTTCAAAGGCGAAACCCAGATCAACGACCAGTTGGTTGGTTATGGCCAGTGGGAATACGAATTTAAAGGCAACCGTTCTGAAAGTCAGGGTTCCGAAGCAGACAAAACCCGTCTGGCATTCGCTGGCCTGAAATTCGCTGAATACGGTTCTTTCGACTACGGCCGTAACTACGGCGTAGCTTACGACATCGGCGCATGGACCGACGTTCTGCCTGAGTTCGGTGGTGATACCTGGACCCAGACTGACGTGTTCATGACCCAGCGTGCTACCGGCGTTGCAACCTACCGTAACACCGACTTCTTCGGTCTGGTTGAAGGTCTGAACTTTGCCGCGCAGTACCAGGGTAAAAATGACCGTAGCGACGTTCAAGAAGCGAATGGCGACGGTTTTGGTCTGTCTACCACTTATGAGTACGAAGGCTTCGGTGTAGGTGCAACCTATGCGAAATCTGACCGTACCGACGAGCAGAACAACCGTAACAACATCTTCAAAGCTAATGGTGAAAACGCTGAAGTATGGGCTGCTGGCCTGAAATATGATGCGAACAACATCTACCTGGCAACCACCTACTCTGAAACCCGCAACATGACCACTTATGGTTCCAACGTTGCCGGTATCGCTGAGAAAGCGCAGAACTTTGAAGCTGTGGCTCAGTACCAGTTCGACTTCGGTCTGCGTCCGTCCATCGCTTACCTGAAATCCAAAGGTAAAGACATTGCCGTCTTCGGCGACCAGGATCTGGTTGAATACGTAGACCTGGGTGCGACCTACTACTTCAACAAAAACATGTCCACCTTCGTTGATTACAAAATCAACCTGCTGGATGACAACAACTTCACACGTATTGCTGGTGTAAGCACCGACAACGTTGTGGCTGTTGGCCTGAACTACCAGTTCTAATTTTGTTGTAAGTGAAATACAAAGCCAGTCCTCTACGGGCTGGCTTTTTCTCTTGAAGTAGACTCGGTCATAAGGAGTATGACGTGCAGACGTTCACAGGTCGTTGTCTTTGCGGACAAAGTAATTTTACCGTTAACGTCGACATGCTTGATGTCTATGCCTGCCACTGCACGCTGTGCCAGAAGTGGTCTGGCGGCATCGCCATGTATCTGGAAGCCAGCGGTCATCCGCTGATGTCGCCAGAATCTGCGGAACCTTCGCACTTTCCTTCTTCAAATCGTGGTGAACGTTTCTTCTGTTCCGGTTGCGGGTGCCCGCTGTGGTTTACGCTGACCGACAGCGAACGCTACTTTATTCCGTGGACATTGCTGGAACTGAACGAAGTAGACCGCCGCCGCCTGATTTTAGCGGCAGAGATCTACACCGAAACACAGCCTGCGTTCTGGAGACTGACGGGGCAATACGCTCGACTGAGTGGAAAAGAAGTCGAAGAGATGGATTACCCCTGCCATTTAGCCCACTAGTTATTGCTGTTTCACTTTTGCCAGACTGAACCACATTCCTACCGCCAGGACGATCAGCATGCTGCCCGCGCTGCTCAATGCCACGCTATGCGACCAGGTAAAGGCGTCTCTGGCGGCCGTCAACAGCGCCTCACTGAGTGAGGGCGGAAGCGAGTGCGCCAGCTGTACCGCTTCCCCCATCGATGATGAGGCGCGCTCAAGCTCCTGCGGGTTAAGTCCTGCAGGCGGCAGAATTGACGCGGAAAAACTGCGGCTTAGCAGTAAACCAAAAATCGCGATCCCCAGACCCGCACCCAACTCGTAGGCCATGGTTTCGATAGCCCCGGCAGCGGCCGCTTTTTCTGCGGGTGCCGCCGCCATAATGGCCGCCGTGGAGGCTAACAGCGCGCTGGCGGCACTGAAGCCCAACAGGGCCATTAATATCCAGGCCTGGATCTGCTGGGTGCTAAAATCGGTCATCGCCAGCCCATAGAAGCTGACGGCACTCAGCGCCATGCCCGCGGTAGCCACGCAACGTAGTCCCAGACGCGATACCAGCATCCCGGCAATCGGCCCGCTGAATCCACTGGCCAGCATCACCGGCAGCATAAAGAGACCCGCCTGATACGGTGTTAATCCGTGCACAAACTGCAGTTCCTGGGCCATTAATAGTTCAAAGCCTACCAGGGTTATCATCGCGGTCATTGCCATGACAACGCCGCTTAAGATAATGCGATGGGTAAACAGTCGCATATCGATCATCGGGCGCGATGCGGCAAGCTGGATGCGCACGAACTGCCCCAGCAGTAAAGCACCCACCAACAGCGTCAGCACAATCACGCCCGTCGCGATGTGTCCCTTCAGCGCCGTTTTCGCGCTATACACCAGCAGCAGAATGGCGACAATCAGCATAATCGCATGACCGAAATTTAATGACTGATCGCGACGACCGGTTTGGCGCGGAACGTAACGCGCGGTCAATGCCATCACCACTAACACAATCGGCACATTGATTAAGAATACAGAACCCCAATAGAAGTGCTCCAGCAGCATACCGCCAACCAGCGGACCAAATGCTGCCCCGCCGGAACCGACCGCCGCCCAGACGCCAAGCGCCATATTACGGTGGCGCTGTTCAGCAAAGGTCGCACGAATACCGGCCAGCGTCGCCGGGACGATCATTGCCGCACCAATTGCCAACACGGCGCGCGTGGCGATAAGCCATCCGGCGGTATGGGCAAAGGCTGCAGCCAGCGAGGCCAGACCAAACAGGCCTCCGCCCAACAGCAGCAGGCGTTTAAAGCCAATGCGATCGCCCAGTGCCCCCATCGGCAGCACCATCCCTGCCATCACCAGGGAATAAATATCAATGATCCACAGCAGCTCGTTACCACTGGCACCCAGCGTCATACTCAGCGTGGGCGCGGCAACGTGCAGCACCGTTGCATCAATCGCAACAGGGATGTAGACCAGCACAATAATCACTAACGTTAACCACTGACGAAACATAAAACTCCCTACAAAACTTAAACTGGACACATGTCCAGCTTTAACGATCCTACGGAAAATTGAACATATGTCCAACTTTTTGTTAGACTGCCTTCAACGTAGGTAGAGGGGGATGTATGAGTTATTTGAATCGGGATGAACGTCGGGAAGTGATTCTGCAGGCGGCAATGCGCGTCGCGCTGGAAGAAGGGTTTAGCGCCATGACGGTACGACGCATTGCAACCGAGGCGAAAGTGGCGACCGGCCAACTGCATCACCATTTCACGTCAGCCGGTGAGCTTAAGTCTCAGGCGTTTGTTCGTCTGATTCGTACCCTGCTTGATGCGGAACAGGTCAGCGAAGGTGCGACCTTCCGCGAGCAACTCCACGCTATGCTTGGCAGTGATGACGGCGGGTTTGAGCCGTACATTAAACTCTGGCGAGAAGCGCAGATCCTGGCTGACAAAGACCCCGAAATCAAAAGCGCCTACCTACTGACCATGCGCATGTGGCATGAAGAAACAACGGCGATCATTCTTCGCGGCCAGCAAGAAGGTGAGTTTTTGGCCGAACCGGATGCCGCCGACGTCGCCTGGCGCTTGATCGGTCTCGTGTGTGGCCTCGACGGTATGTATGCGCTGGGGATGTCAGAAATGGCGGATCCGGCCTTTACACGGCATCTGGATCGAATGATTCGTCTGGAGCTGTTTAGTTAATGTTATTGATACATTAATAATGTATCTTTTATATTTACAATTAGTAACACATAAGCAACGCTTAATTCTCCACTCACTCCGCACTATTGCGCTTTTTTATCTATCCTTTCATTCAATATTCTTAACGCTTTTCAATAATTTCTAATCAGGGCCAGTACGGCTCTGTATGCGTTTATTTCTTGAACGACGTGCGCATGTGAGGATAATATGTCACCTTCAAATGAGAAAAATAATCGTTATCTTTTAACCGACTGGAAACCAGAAAATGCCGCCTTTTGGGAAAATAAAGGCAAGCATATTGCCAGAAGAAACCTCTGGATATCAGTCAGTTGTCTCCTTCTTGCGTTCTGTGTCTGGATGCTATTTAGCGCCGTAGCAGTAAACTTAAATAAAATTGGTTTTAATTTCACCACCGATCAACTTTTTTTATTAACCGCATTACCGTCCCTTTCTGGTGCAATATTACGCGTCCCCTACTCCTTTATGGTGCCTATATTTGGCGGCCGCCGCTGGACGGTTTTTAGCACTGCGATTCTTGTTATCCCGTGCCTGTGGCTCGGATTTGCGGTGCAAAATACAGCTACTCCGTTTGGCGTATTTATCGTTATTGCGCTGATGTGTGGTTTTGCTGGCGCCAACTTTGCCTCCAGCATGGGCAATATCAGTTTCTTCTTCCCGAAAGCGAAGCAAGGCAGCGCACTCGGCGTTAACGGCGGTCTCGGCAATCTGGGCGTCAGCGTGATGCAATTGATCGCTCCACTGGTGATTTTTCTGCCTATTTTTACCTTCCTCGGCGTCCAGGGCGTGCCGCAACCTGATGGTTCGTTACTGTCATTGACCAACGCCGCCTGGATTTGGGTGCCGTTGCTGCTGCTCTCCACTCTGGCAGCGGGCATTGGCATGAACGATATCGCCAGTTCCAAAGCCTCTATCGCCTCACAGCTGCCGGTACTGAAGCGTTTTCATCTGTGGCTGTTAAGCCTGTTGTATCTCGCCACCTTCGGTTCATTTATCGGTTTTTCCGCCGGGTTTGCCATGCTGGCCAAAACCCAGTTTCCTGACGTAAATATTCTGCAACTGGCGTTCTTTGGGCCGTTTATCGGCGCACTGGCGCGCTCTGCGGGCGGCGTTATCTCGGACAAGTTTGGCGGTGTGCGGGTGACGTTAATCAACTTTATGTTTATGGCACTGTTTAGCGGCCTGCTGTTCCTCACCTTGCCGGGTTCGGGTTCTGGAAACTTCACCGCCTTCTACCTGGTGTTTATGGGACTGTTCCTGACCGCCGGTCTGGGCAGCGGCTCAACTTTCCAGATGATTGCGGTGATCTTTCGCAAAATAACCATTTACCGCGTGAAATTGCACGGTGGTACGGAAGAACAGGCCCAGCGCGAAGCGGTAACCGACACCGCAGCGGCCCTTGGTTTTATCTCGGCCATTGGCGCAGTGGGTGGTTTCTTTATTCCGAAAGCCTTCGGTACCTCGCTGGCGCTGACTGGATCACCAGTGGGCGCCATGAAAATATTTTTAGTGTTTTACATCGTCTGCGTGCTGGTGACCTGGCTGGTCTATGGCCGCAAATCACAAAAAAAATAACAACTATTTGGCCTGCAGATCGTAGGCAGCGTCCATTAGGAGCAGGAGAAATGTCATGAGTAAACTGTTGGATCGCTTTCGTTACTTTAAACAAAAGGGCGATACGTTTGCCGACGGGCACGGGCAAGTCATGCACACCAATAGGGATTGGGAAGACAGCTATCGTCAGCGCTGGCAGTTCGATAAAATTGTCCGCTCGACCCACGGCGTCAACTGTACCGGCTCATGCAGCTGGAAAATCTACGTTAAAAACGGCCTGGTCACCTGGGAAACCCAGCAAACTGACTATCCACGCACCCGCCCGGACCTGCCCAACCATGAACCTCGCGGATGCCCGCGCGGTGCCAGCTATTCCTGGTATCTTTACAGCGCCAACCGCCTGAAATACCCGCTGGTGCGTAAACGCCTGGTCGAACTGTGGCGCGACGCCCTTTCCCGCCAGCCCGACCCGGTGCTGGCGTGGGAATCCATTATGCACGATCCGCAAAAGTGCCAGAGCTACAAACAGGTACGCGGACGTGGCGGATTTATCCGTTCCAACTGGAAAGAGTTAAATCAACTGATCGCCGCCGCTAACGTCTGGACGGTGAAAACCTACGGCCCGGATCGCGTAGCCGGATTCTCCCCCATCCCTGCCATGTCGATGGTCTCCTACGCAGCGGGGACACGCTATCTGTCGCTGCTCGGCGGCACCTGCCTGAGCTTCTATGACTGGTACTGTGACTTGCCTCCAGCCTCACCTATGACCTGGGGCGAGCAGACTGACGTGCCGGAATCCGCCGACTGGTATAACTCCAGCTATATCATTGCCTGGGGCTCAAACGTTCCGCAGACCCGTACGCCAGATGCTCACTTCTTTACCGAAGTCCGCTATAAAGGCACCAAGACCATCGCTATTACGCCGGACTACTCGGAAGTTGCCAAGCTGTGCGATCAGTGGCTGGCACCGAAGCAAGGCACTGACAGCGCGCTGGCGATGGCCATGGGTCACGTTATCCTCAAAGAATTCCATCTTGATAAGCCCAGCGACTACTTCATCAACTATTGCCGCCGTTATACCGATATGCCGATGTTGGTGCTGCTGGATGCCCGGGAAGACGGTAGCTTTGTACCAGGACGGATGATGCGCGCCTCGGACCTCGTCGACGGACTGGGTGAAAGTAATAACCCTGAATGGAAAACCGTGGCCTTCAACAACGCCGGTGAACTGGTGGTACCGAATGGTTCTATTGGTTTTCGCTGGGGCGAAAAAGGCAAATGGAACCTCGAGTCGCTGGCTGCCGGCACGGAAACAGAACTGTCCCTGTCATTACTCGGCCAGCATGATGAGGTGGCGGGTGTGGCGTTCCCCTATTTTGGTGGTAACGAAAATCCGCATTTTCGCAGCGTGAATCAGGAGCCGGTGCTGGTGCGTAAACTACCGGTTAAGCACCTTACCCTCACTGATGGCCGCCGTTGTCCGGTGGTCAGCGTGTACGATTTAGTCCTGGCGAACTACGGGCTCGATCGCGGACTCGATGATGACCTCGCGGCCCGTGATTACAGTGAGATTAAAGCCTACACCCCGGCCTGGGGCGAACAAATCACCGGCGTGCCTCGCCGTCATATCGAACAAATTGCCCGTGAATTTGCCGATACCGCGCACAAAACCCATGGTCGTTCGATGATCATCCTCGGGGCAGGCGTCAACCACTGGTACCACATGGACATGAACTACCGTGGGATGATTAACATCCTGGTGTTCTGTGGCTGTGTCGGTCAAAGCGGCGGCGGCTGGGCGCACTATGTAGGACAGGAAAAACTGCGCCCGCAGACCGGCTGGTTACCGTTGGCCTTTGCGCTGGACTGGAACCGCCCTCCGCGTCAGATGAACAGCACCTCGTTTTTCTACAACCATTCCAGCCAGTGGCGCTATGAAAAAGTCACCGCCCAGGAGTTGCTCTCTCCGCTGGCCGACGCGTCGAAATTTACCGGACATCTGATCGATTTCAACGTCCGTGCCGAGCGTATGGGCTGGCTGCCTTCTGCCCCACAGCTCAACCTGAACCCATTAACCGTTAAAGCCCGAGCGGAACAGACGGGATTATCTCCAGCGGAATACACCGCGCAGGCGCTGAAGTCCGGTGATATCCGCATGGCCTGTGAGCAACCGGACAACGGCAGTAACCACCCGCGTAACCTGTTTGTCTGGCGTTCGAACCTGCTTGGCTCCTCCGGCAAAGGGCATGAATACATGCTCAAATATTTGCTGGGTACCGAAAGCGGTATTCAGGGTGAAGCACTGGGCGATAGCGAGGGTATTAAACCTGAAGAGGTGGAATGGCAAACGGCGGCCATCGAAGGCAAGCTTGACCTGCTGGTCACGCTTGATTTCCGTATGTCCAGCACCTGCCTGTTCTCCGATATCGTGTTGCCGACCGCCACCTGGTATGAAAAAGACGACATGAATACCTCGGATATGCATCCGTTTATTCACCCCCTGTCAGCGGCGGTTGATCCGGCCTGGGAATCCAAAAGCGACTGGGAGATTTACAAGGGCATTGCCAAAGTGTTCTCCGAGGTCTGCGTGGGGCATCTGGGCCAGGAAACCGATGTGGTGCTGCAACCGCTCCAGCATGACTCTCCGGCAGAGCTGTCGCAGCCGTTTGATATTCAGGACTGGCGCAAGGGTGAATGTGACCTCATTGCCGGTAAAACGGCGCCCAATATTACGGTTGTCGAACGCGACTACCCTGCCACTTACGAACGCTTTACCTCGCTCGGTCCGCTAATGGATAAACTGGGTAACGGCGGGAAAGGCATCTCGTGGAACACCCAGGCTGAAGTCGATTTCCTCGGTAAGCTGAACTACACCAAGCGTGAAGGCCCGGCGAAAGGCCGACCGCTGATCGACACCGCGTTGGACGCGTCTGAAGTGATCCTCGCGTTGGCGCCAGAAACCAACGGTCAGGTGGCGGTGAAAGCCTGGCAAGCCCTGGGGGCGATGACCGGGCGTGATCACACGCATCTGGCTCTGAACAAAGAAGACGAGAAGATTCGTTTTCGCGATATTCAGGCACAGCCGCGCAAAATCATCTCCAGCCCAACCTGGTCGGGTCTTGAAAGCGAGCATGTCTCCTACAACGCCGGCTATACCAACGTACACGAACTGATCCCATGGCGCACCCTGTCCGGTCGCCAGCAGCTGTATCAGGATCACGCGTGGATGCGTGCCTTTGGCGAAAGCCTGGTGGCTTATCGACCGCCAATCGATACCCGTAGCGTGACGGAAATGCGTGAGGTTCCACCGAACGGCTTCCCGGAAAAAGCGCTGAATTTCCTGACGCCGCACCAGAAATGGGGCATCCACTCCACGTACAGCGAAAACCTGCTGATGCTGACGCTGTCGCGCGGCGGGCCGATTGTCTGGATCAGTGAAACCGACGCCAAAGAGCTGGGGATCGAGGATAACGACTGGATCGAAGCCTTCAATGCCAACGGCGCGTTGACCGCCCGTGCGGTGGTCAGCCAGCGTGTGCCGCCGGGAATGACCATGATGTACCACGCACAGGAGCGAATCATGAATATCCCCGGTTCTGAAGTTACCGGCATGCGCGGTGGTATTCACAACTCAGTGACCCGCGTGTGTCCGAAACCGACGCACATGATCGGCGGCTATGCGCAGCTGTCCTACAGCTTTAACTACTACGGCACCGTCGGCTCTAACCGCGATGAATTCATCATGATTAGAAAAATGAAAAATATTGACTGGCTGGATGATGAAGGTCGCGATCAGGTACAGGAGGCGAAAAAATGAAAATACGCTCACAGGTAGGCATGGTTCTTAATCTGGATAAGTGCATCGGCTGCCACACCTGCTCCGTCACCTGTAAAAACGTCTGGACCGGACGTGAAGGTATGGAATACGCATGGTTTAACAACGTCGAAACCAAACCGGGGATTGGTTACCCCAAAAACTGGGAAGATCAGGAAGAGTGGCAAGGCGGCTGGGTTCGCGACGTTAACGGTAAAATCAGACCGCGCCTGGGCGGCAAAATGGGCGTGATCACCAAAATTTTTGCCAACCCGGTGATCCCGCAAATTGATGATTACTACGAGCCGTTCACCTACGATTACCAGCATCTGCATAGCGCACCGGAAGGCAAACATCAGCCCACCGCCCGTCCGCGTTCGCTGATTGATGGCAAACGGATGGACAAGATTATCTGGGGGCCAAACTGGGAAGAACTGCTCGGCGGCGAGTTTTCTAAGCGCGCGCGCGATCGTAACTTCGAGAAGATGCAAAAGGAGATGTACGGCCAGTTCGAAAACACCTTCATGATGTATCTGCCGCGCCTGTGTGAACACTGCCTGAACCCGAGCTGTGTGGCGACCTGCCCGAGCGGTGCCATCTACAAGCGTGAAGAAGACGGCATTGTGTTGATCGACCAGGATAAATGCCGCGGCTGGCGTTTGTGTATCAGCGGTTGCCCGTATAAGAAAATCTACTTTAACTGGAAGAGCGGCAAGTCGGAAAAATGTATTTTCTGCTATCCGCGCATTGAATCCGGCCAGCCGACGGTGTGTTCAGAAACCTGCGTCGGACGCATTCGCTATCTCGGCGTCCTGCTGTACGACGCCGACCGCATTGAAGAAGCGGCCAGCACCGAGCATGAAACCGATCTCTACGAGCGCCAGTGCGACGTGTTCCTCAACCCGAACGATCCAGCGGTCATTGAAGAAGCGCTGAAACAGGGTATTCCGCAAAACGTGATTGACGCCGCCCAGCGCTCGCCGGTCTACAAAATGGCAATGGACTGGAAGCTGGCTCTGCCGCTGCATCCGGAGTATCGCACCCTACCAATGGTCTGGTATGTGCCGCCGTTGTCACCGATTCAGTCGATCGCCGACGCCGGTGGCCTGCCGCACAATGGCAATATCCTGCCCGCGGTAGAATCGCTGCGTATTCCAGTGCAATACCTCGCCAACATGCTCAGCGCGGGCGATACCGGCCCGGTGCTGCGCGCGCTGAAACGTATGATGGCGATGCGCCACTACATGCGCTCGCAAACCGTTGAAGGTGTCACCGATACCCGCGCTATCGACGAAGTCGGGTTGAGCGTGGAGCAGGTCGAAGAGATGTATCGCTATCTGGCGATTGCCAACTACGAAGACCGCTTCGTGATCCCGACCAGCCACCGCGAAATGGCCCGTGATGCCTTCCCGGAGAAAAACGGCTGCGGCTTTACCTTCGGCGATGGCTGCCACGGTTCAGATACCAAATTCAACCTGTTCAACAGCAGCCGCATTGATGCTATCGACATCACCGAAGTGCGCGATAAAGCGGAGGGTGAATAATGCAGATCCTCAAGGTTATCGGGCTGTTGATGGAGTATCCGGATGAATTGCTGTGGGAATGTAAGGACGATGCGCTGGCGCTGGTCGCCAGTGATGCACCGATGCTGAGCGAGTTCACCCGCGAATTGTTAAGTGCCCCGCTGCTGGATAAGCAAGCCGAATGGTGCGAGGTGTTTGACCGGGGGCGCGCCACCTCGCTGCTGCTGTTTGAACATGTTCATGCGGAATCACGCGATCGCGGTCAGGCGATGGTTGACCTGCTGGCTCAGTACGAAAAGGTCGGGTTACAGCTCGCCTGCCGTGAGCTGCCTGATCACCTGCCGCTGTATCTGGAGTATTTGAGCGTGCTGCCGGAGGCAGAGGCTAAAGAGGGATTGCAAAATGTCGCGCCGATCCTGGCGCTGCTTGGCGGGCGCTTAAAGCAGCGTGATACCCCATGGTATCAGCTGTTTGACGCCCTTCTCATGCTGGCGGGCAGTCCGCTTTCAAGTGACAGTGTCACGAAACAGGTCGGCGCAGAAACCCGTGACGATACCCGACAGGCGCTCGACGCTGTATGGGAAGAGGAACAGGTGAAGTTCATTGAGGATAACGCCACCGCCTGTGACAGTTCACCGTTGCAAAGCTACCAACGGCGCTTTAGCCAGGACGTGGCGCCACAGTATGTTGACGTCAGCTCGGGAGGCCCGAAATGATACAGTACCTGAACGTCTTTTTTTACGACATCTACCCGTATCTGTGCGGGACAGTGTTTATCCTCGGCAGCTGGCTACGCTACGACTACGGCCAGTACACCTGGCGCGCCTCCTCCAGTCAGATGCTGGACAAACGCGGCATGGTGTTGTGGTCAAACCTGTTTCACATCGGCATTTTGGGGATTTTCTTCGGCCATCTGTTTGGCATGTTAACCCCGCACTGGATGTACGCCTGGTTCCTGCCTATCGCAGTGAAGCAGCAAATGGCGATGATTGCGGGCGGGATTTGCGGCGTGCTGACGCTGGTAGGCGGCGCGGGTTTGCTGGTTCGTCGTCTGACGAATTCGCGAATTCGCGCGACATCCTCTACCGCTGATATTCTGATCCTGTGTGTTCTGCTGGTTCAGTGTATCCTCGGTCTGACCACCATTCCGTTCTCAGCACAACATCCGGACGGCAGTGAAATGCTGAAACTGGTGGGCTGGGCGCAGTCGGTGGTGACCTTCCAGGGCGGCGCGTCTGCGCATCTGGATGGCGTGGCGCTAATTTTCCGCGTCCATCTGGTTCTGGGGATGACCATCTTCCTGCTGTTCCCGTTCACTCGTCTGGTCCACGTGTGGAGCGCGCCGGTCGAATATTTCACCCGTCGTAACCAGATCGTCCGTTCTCGCCGATAAATTCGCGTTGTATTGCCAAATCCGGCCTACAGGGAGATTCCGTAGGCCGGATAAGACGCAGGGCGTCGCCATCCAGCATTTTGCACGTTATGATGCTTCTCCACTCCAGGGAGAACGCCAATGAAACCACAGGTTTACCACGTCGATGCCTTTACTCCACACCCGTTTCGCGGCAATTCCGCAGGCGTTGTGCTGCATGCTGACGGACTGAGTGAGGCGCAGATGCAGCTGATTGCGCGTGAACTGCGTCATTCTGAAACCGCTTTTCTGCTCACCAGCGACGACAGTGACGTGCGTATTCGCTATTTCACGCCAACGGTCGAAGTACCTATCTGTGGGCACGCCACCGTCGCCGCACACTATGTTCGCGCCAGCGTGCTTGGACTGGGCAATACGACCGTCTGGCAAACGTCGTTGGCCGGGCGTCACCGCGTTGATATTCATGCTGAAAATAACGGCTATCGCATCAGTCTGGAACAGGGTACGCCGACTTTTGAGCCGCCGCTGGAGGGACCCACGCGTGCAGCCATCATCGCCGCCCTGCATCTGACCGAAGACGATATACTGCCGGGACTGCCGCTCCAGATTGCCTCGACCGGACATTCGAAAGTGATGATCCCGTTGAAACCGGAGGTCGACCTCGACGCCCTGTCCCCGGACCTGTCGGCATTAATCGCGATCAGCCAGCACATTGGCTGCAACGGCTTCTTCCCGTTTCAGATTCGACCAGGGGAAAATGCCACTGATGGTCGGATGTTTTCACCGGCGATTGGCATTGTGGAGGATCCGGTCACCGGCAATGCCAATGGTCCAATGGGCGCATGGCTGGTGCACCACAACCTAATGGCTCATGACGGAAAAATCTTGCATGTTCAGGGGCATCAAGGCCGTGCGCTGGGACGCGACGGCATTGTCGAGGTGACGGTGGCAATCCAGGACAATCAGCCGCAAAAAGTGACGATTACCGGTGCGGCGGTGATCCTGTTTCATGCCGAATGGGCGATAGATTTTAATTGAGTCGGTAAGCCGGATAAGACGCATCGCGTCGCTATCCGGCAAATCATCACCCTATTTACCCGCCTCCGGATGCGTATCAAACGCCGCCATCACCGTTGCCAGTTCCGCCTCGGTAAAGCCGTGTTTGGCATCATCAACTCCCAGACCAAAGCGGTCCTGTAACAGGGCATACAGGCTCGCGACGTCAGGTAAGTTAATCTGCTCTACCGCATGGCCCGCTTCATAGTGCGTAAAATGGAAGTTGGTCAGGGTCAGCTTACCGCCGTCTGGCAGATGACGACACATCAGCAGGTGATGGCGAAAATGCGACTGTGGCCAATGCGCGGACCAGAAGTTACCTATCAGATGATCGCTCTGATGCTGAGTGACCAGATCGAAGTGGTACATCGATTGCCAGTGCTCATGATGACGGAACTGCAGGATCCAGTCCTCGTCTTCCCGAATCAGCCGATATTCACCGTGCGGTGTCTGCTGTTCAATGTCGGCCTGCAGACGAATCGGCGCGGTTAGCGTTTGTCCGCCAAAACCAACATCGGCAATCCACGTTTCACCTTGCAATTCGACCAGTAACAGTCGATGCGTGCGCGGCGGCAAGCTGGGCGGATTTGCCAGCACCACCCGCCCAAGTAAACTGCGCACGGTAAAGCCAATCTCCCGCAGCGCACGCTCAAATACCCCATTCTGCTCAAAGCAATAGCCGCCGCGACGCGCGCCCACCAGTTTCTCTTCCAGCGACTGATCGTCGAGCTGCATTTCTCGCGGCAGCAGCACATCGAGATTTTCAAACGGAATCGCACCGTTGTGCAGTAAATGCAGCGTCTGCAAAGTGTCAATGTTGACGTTAGCCGTACCTGACCAGCCAATACGGGAAAAATAAGCGGTTAAAAAAGGCGTCATACGGGATCCCTGTGCGTTGAATGTTGTACTTATAACGCATTTTTCATTTTTCGCCGTCGATTTTGTGCGCTCCCGCCGTATGCCGGGCGACAAAATCGCTAATCCCGTTAATATCTATATTAATTGTGTGCACTATCCACTCAACTGAGGATCCACCATGAGTCATTTCCGTCCGGTTGAATTACACCATGCCAGCCGACTGTTAAATCACGGTCCAACGGTCTTGATAACCAGTCGTGATGAAAATACGCAGCGGCGAAATGTGATGGCGGCGGCGTGGTCCATGCCCGTTGAGTTTGACCCGCCGCGTATTGCCATTGTGGTGGATAAGACCGCCTGGTCGCGTGAACTCATTGAACGTAGCGGCATGTTTGGCATTGTCATTCCCGGCGTGGCGGCAACTAACTGGACCTACGCGGTGGGCAGCGTTTCTGGTCGCGTGGAAGATAAATTTAACTGCTACGGCATTCCGGTAGTCAAAGGTCCGGTGCTGGGCTTACCGCTGATAGAGGCTAAATGCCTGGCGTGGATGGAATGTCGCCTGCTGCCTGCAACATCTGCGCAAGAGAAGTATGACACCCTGTTCGGTCAGGTTGTTTCCGCTGCAGCGGACGATCGCGTCTTTGTCGACGGACGCTGGCAGTTCGATGATGACAAACTCAACACCCTGCATCATCTCGGTGCGGGCACCTTTATCACCAGCGGAAAACGCATTACTGCAGGTGAGTGATCGGAACGGATGACAGCCCCCCTGTCATCCACGTTTTTTTATTCTACTTTTTCTTAAAACTTCCAAAAAAAACAATTGGATAAAACAGCCACCGTGACCTTGCCGATTCATTCATGTGAATTATAGTTAAGTTTGCTCTAATTCAAATATTTAACCAAAACGCTATCCGTAGACACCGCACGTCCTGAAGTCTCTGAGAGGATTTACGATGCAACTTAATAGAATCGCACAAAGTTTACTCCTGGCTGGGTTATTAACATCGTTTGCCGTCCCTGTTATGGCTGCTGAAGCGCCAAAAGACGCCACTGCCGCCACGCAACAGGCCAACAATGCGCTATACAATCAACTGCCCTTCTCTGATAACACCGACTTTACTGACGCCCATAAAGGCTTTATCGCCCCGATTCCTCAGGAGGTGATTAAAGGTGAGCAAGGTAACGTGGTCTGGAACCCGCAACAGTACGCCTTTATTAAAGAAGGTGATAAATCACCGGATTCGGTTAACCCAAGCCTGTGGCGACAGGCTCAGCTAATCAACATCAGCGGACTGTTTGAAGTAACGGATGGCGTCTACCAGATCCGTAACCTCGATTTGTCGAACATGACGATTATCGAAGGTAAAGAAGGCATCACCGTGGTTGATCCGCTGGTCTCTGCTGAAACAGCTAAAGTAGGGATGGATCTTTACTTTAAAAACCGGGGTAACAAACCGGTTGTAGCGGTAATTTACACCCACAGCCACGTTGACCATTATGGCGGCGTACGCGGCGTTGTTGATGAAGCCGACGTGAAAGCGGGCAAGGTGAAGATTTATGCGCCAGCTGGCTTTATGGAAGCCGCGGTGGCAGAAAATATCATGGCCGGTAACGTCATGAGCCGTCGCGCCAGCTATATGTACGGTAACCTGCTAAAACCGGACGCCAAAGGCCAGGTCGGCGCGGGACTCGGCACCACCACCTCTGCGGGCACGGTTACTCTGATTGCACCCACCAATATCATTGAGAAAGATGGGCAAAAAGAAGTTATCGACGGTCTGACCTATGATTTCATGTTGGCACCAGGCTCTGAAGCCCCGTCGGAAATGCTGTGGTACATCGAAGAGAAAAAGCTGATTGAATCTGCCGAAGATGTCACCCATACCCTGCACAACACCTACTCGCTGCGCGGCGCTAAAATCCGTGAACCGCTGCCGTGGTCAAAATACATCAACGAAGCGATTGTGCGCTGGGGGGACAAAGCTGAAATCCTGATGGCGCAGCACCACTGGCCAACCTGGGGTAACGACAAGGTCATGACACTGCTGAAAAGCCAGCGTGACTTGTACCGTTACATCAACGATCAAACGTTACGTATGGCCAACGAAGGTCTGACCCGTGACGAGATCGCCGCGAACTTTAAACTGCCGGACTCGCTGGCACATACCTGGGCCAACCGGGGCTACTATGGCTCTGTTAGCCACGATGTGAAAGCCACCTACGTGCTGTATCTCGGCTGGTTTGACGGCAACCCGGCAACGCTTGATGAATTGCCGCCGGAAGAAGCCGCGAAGAAATTCGTCGACTATATGGGCGGTGCCGATGCTATTTTGCAAAAAGCGAAAGCCGACTATGACCAGGGTAACTACCGCTGGGTGGCGCAGGTCGTGAGCAAAGTGGTGTTTGCCGATCCGAACAACCAGGCCGCGCGTAATCTGGAAGCCGATGCGCTGGAACAATTAGGCTACCAGGCTGAATCCGGACCGTGGCGTAACTTCTACCTCACCGGCGCACAAGAGTTACGTAACGGCGTGATCAAAGGGCCAACCCCGAATACCGCCAGCCCGGATACCGTCCGCGCGATGACGCCAGAAATGTTCTTTGACTATCTGGCCGTGCATATTAACGGGCAGAAAGCGGGCGACGCGAAATCAGTATTCAACATCGACCTCGGTAGCGACGGCGGTAAATACAAGCTGGAGCTGGAAAACGGCGTGCTAAACCACACCGCCAATTCTGAAGCCAAAGACGCAGACGCAACTATCACGCTCAACCGTGACACGTTGAACAAAATCATCCTTAAGGAAGTGACGCTGAAACAGGCTGAACAGAGTGGCGATGTGAAGGTGACCGGTGACGGCGCTAAACTTGATTCTATGCTGGGCTACATGGATAAATTCGAGTTCTGGTTCAATATCGTTACCCCTTAAACTAACGTACAACGGGCGGATTATCCGCCCGTTTTCTCTCACATACTGTAACCCGGTTTTTTAATCAGCGTATCCATGTGCGGTGCGATTTCCCTATCCCACACCTGCTGCCAGGCTTTTGGGTCAACCTCATTGAGCGCGACGCTCACCGAGCTGTCTTTACTTTGCAGATGGCGAACGATCACCTCGGTAATCTCCGCTGCCAGCGCGGATTTTTGTTCGTCATTCAAATCGCGGGGAAAACATTTAATATCAACGTGCGGCATAGCAGGTTCCTTATTATTGTCTTTACGCGGACTCGCGTACGATAAGATGAAATCCGACATCGATAATATCGTCTTCACGAGGAATGTGCTCAATTCTGTCGGCGAGCAGCGAGGCGGCCCGCTGTCCAATGGCACGTCGGTCTACGCTGACGGTGGTAATTGCCGGGCGATTGCTAGCGGCAAAATCAAGATCGCCAAAGCCCACCACCGCTAAATCGTGTGGTACCGCCAAACCACGGCTTTCCGCCTCCATAATTGCCCCCTGCGCGAGGGTATCCGAGCTACAGACAATCACATCAAATTCGCTGTCGGCAAAAAGCTGCGTCAAGCCACTGCGTCCCAACGCCAGCGAAGCCGGAAGCGGCACATCCACCTGCGGCACCGTGGTAATGCCATGGCGACTCAACACATCACAGAGTCCGTGTTTACGCTGACCGGCGCGGCGATCGGCGGTCCATAACAGGCCCGGGCGACGATAACCTTTTGCAAGGAGATAGTCAGCCACCGCCTGCCCGACTTTTTCGTGCGAGAACCCCACCAGCATATCGATGGGGGTTGGCGTCAAATCCCAGATTTCCACCACCGGGATGGCGGCGTTGAGGATCACTTTTTTCAACTCAACGGTGTGGTGGATACCCGTGAGCACCACGCCGTCCGGTCGACGAGAAAGCAGCGTCGCTACCAGCTCGGCTTCGGTTTGCTGCGTATACCCAGCCACGCACAGCAAGATGTGATACCCACGTTCAGCCAGTTCGTCGCTCAGCGACTGAATGGTATCGACAAACATATTGTTGTTAATTTGTGGGACCACTACCGCAATCAGTTTGCTGCGACGTGAGGCCAACCCCCCCGCCAGTGCGTTGGGAATATATCCGGTGGCGCGAACGGCCTGCATCACCTTTTCTACTGTTTTCGGGCGCACCATTTGCGGGGTATTCAGCGCCCTGCTTACGGTCATTGGCGATAATCCCGCGGTGCGGGCAACATCTTCCAGCGTTGGTGCGCGGGGAGGTCTGGAATTTTTCACGGTTGATGCCTTTGTAAAAATCGCCGATGGATTTGTGCATTATTCATCATGATTTCAGCCATTGCCAGCATCCCTGGTGCATAACGCTGAGAAAACAGCAGCTTAGTGAAATAACACCTTGTAAAATGTTAGCGCCATCATAATGATTTGTGCATTTTCACACAATGCATTGGAATGTGATGCTGTTTATAAAAACAGCCCCTGTTATCTCCGCATTTGTGATCGATTGTTCAAATCAGAAGCAATTTACTGGCGTAATGATTGCGCCATCATTAAAAATGTTAGCGCAATCATTTTATAACCACCAGGAGAGAACAAGATGTCACTAAGTGCGAATTCCGATGCCGTAACTTATGCCAAAACGGCCAACGCAAAAACAGCGGCTGAAACAGGCGACCGTATTGAGTGGGTAAAACTGTCTCTGGCCTTTCTGCCGCTGGCAACGCCAGTCAGCGATGCTAAAGTGCTCACCGGTCGCCAGAAACCGTTAACTGAAGTCGCCATTATCATCGCTGAGATCCGCAGCCGTGACGGATTTGAAGGGGTGGGATTTAGCTACTCGAAGCGCGCAGGCGGTCAGGGTATTTATGCGCATGCCAAAGAGATCGCCGATAATCTGCTTGGCGAAGATCCGAACGATATAGACAAGATCTACACCAAATTGCTGTGGGCCGGCGCTTCCGTTGGCCGCAGCGGGATGGCGGTCCAGGCCATCTCCCCTCTCGACATCGCCCTGTGGGATATGAAGGCCAAGCGCGCGGGCCTGCCGCTGGCAAAACTGCTGGGCGCACATCGCGACTCCGTTCAGTGCTATAACACCTCCGGAGGATTCCTGCATACGCCGCTGGATCAGGTGCTCAAAAACGTGGTTATCTCCCGCGAAAACGGCATTGGCGGCATCAAACTGAAAGTCGGTCAGCCAAACTGCGCCGAAGATATTCGTCGCTTAACCGCGGTGCGTGAAGCGCTGGGCGATGACTTCCCGCTGATGGTTGACGCCAATCAGCAGTGGGATCGGGAAACCGCCATTCGCATGGGCCGCAAAATGGAACAGTTCAATCTAATCTGGATTGAAGAGCCGCTGGATACCTATGACATTGAAGGCCACGCTCAACTGGCTGCTGCGCTTGATACACCGATTGCCACCGGTGAAATGCTGACCAGTTTCCGCGAGCACGAGCAGTTGATCCTCGGCAACGCCAGTGATTTTGTGCAGCCCGACGCCCCACGCGTGGGCGGTATTTCTCCATTCCTTAAAATTATGGACCTGGCGGCAAAACACGGGCGCAAGCTGGCTCCACACTTTGCCATGGAAGTGCACCTGCATCTGTCCGCCGCTTACCCACTTGAACCGTGGCTGGAGCATTTTGAATGGCTGAACCCGTTATTCAATGAACAACTGGAACTGCGCGATGGTCGGATGTGGGTTTCAGATCGCCATGGTCTGGGATTCAGTATTAGCGAACAGGCACGCCGCTGGACGCAGTTAAGCTGTGAATTTGGCAAGCGCCCTTAACGTATCTGGCGGGGAATAATACCCGCCCTCTTTCCCTACAGAAACGCTCTCAAACCTAATAACAGGAGTGGGTGATGAACACAATAATAAAGCGCACTAAAGTGCGTTACAGTATTTTGATATTTCTGTTTCTGGCCACCGTATTTAATTATGCCGATCGTGCAACGTTATCCGTTGTCGCACCGATTATGAGTAAAGAGTTGGGTTTTGACCCTGAAGCAATGGGGCTGGCCTTTTCTGCATTTGGTATTTCATACGTCATTATGCAATTGCCAGGCGGCTGGTTACTGGACCGTTACGGCTCTCGCCTGGTGTACGGCTGCGCGCTGATCGGCTGGTCGCTGGTGACCATGTTTCAGGGCACCATTTATCTGTATGCCAGTCCGCTGATCGTATTGATTATCTTACGTCTGATGATGGGCGCTATCGAAGCCCCCGCCTTCCCCGCCAACAGTCGCCTGAGTGTACAGTGGTTTCCTAATAACGAGCGCGGGTTTGTCACCTCAGTTTATCAGGCAGCGCAATATATCTCGCTAGGCATTATTACGCCGCTGATGACCATCATATTGCATAATTTGAGCTGGCATTTTGTCTTTTATTATATCGGGGCAATTGGCGTTATTCTGGGTATATTCTGGCTGGTTAAGATCAGAGATCCGATGCATCACCCGAAAGTTAACCAGCAGGAACTTGACTACATTCGTAATGGCGGTGGCGAACCATCGTTGGGAAATAAGAAAGAACCACAAAAAATCACCTTTGCGCAGATTAAAAGCGTTTGCGTCAACAGGATGATGATCGGTGTTTATATCGGGCAGTTCTGTGTCACATCCATTACCTGGTTCTTCCTGACCTGGTTTCCGACTTATCTGTACCAGGCTAAGGGAATGTCGATTCTCAAGGTCGGGTTTGTCGCCAGTATTCCTGCGATTGCCGGTTTTATCGGTGGATTGTTAGGTGGCGTATTCTCTGACTGGTTATTGAAACGCGGCTACAGCCTGACGGTTGCCCGCAAGCTGCCGGTCATCTGCGGGATGCTGCTTTCCTGCGTGATTGTTATCGCCAACTACACCTCTTCAGAATTTGTGGTGATTGCCGCCATGAGCCTGGCATTTTTCGCCAAAGGTTTTGGCAATCTGGGCTGGTGCGTACTCAGCGATACCTCACCAAAAGAAGTGTTGGGCATTGCCGGAGGTGTGTTCAATATGTGCGGCAACATGGCCAGTATCATCACCCCACTGGTTATCGGCGTCATCCTTGCCAATACCCAGTCGTTTGATTACGCCATTTTATACGTCGGCTCGATGGGGCTGATTGGGCTGTGTTCGTATCTGTTTGTCGTCGGACCGTTGGATCGTATTACCCTGACGCCGTCCGTCGCGTGATTTAACCGTATGGCGATATTTCGCCCGCTGTTCCGGGACTTGCACTCCTGCGGAACAGCGTTTTTTTACGGCTAGGATTTGCTCAGCGCTCGCTGCATCGAGGTTAGCCATTTTCCCGCGGCACATAGCGCGCCCCGGTTCACAGCACCTTCGACAAAAACTGCTGCGTGCGCGGATGACGCGGATGATTCAGTACCTGCTCGCTGCTGCCCTGCTCGACGATTTTACCATCAACCATAAACACCACCTGATCCGCCACCTCCCGGGCAAAACCAATCTCGTGCGTCACCACCACTAACGTGGTACCGGACTTTGCCAGGGCTTTAATGACATCCAGCACTTCGCCCACCAGTTCAGGATCAAGCGCGGATGTCGGTTCATCAAACAGCATCACACGCGGGTTCAACGCCAGCGCACGAGCGATGGCGATACGCTGCTGCTGCCCGCCAGATAAATGGCGTGACCAGGCATCGGCTTTATGCCGCAAACCTACCGCATCCAGCAGGGTTAGTGCCCGCTCGGTAGCGGATTTCCGTGACGCGAGTCCGTGAGCCACTGGCGCTTCAATCAGGTTCTCCAGTACCGTTAAGTGCGGGAAGAGATTAAAGTTCTGAAACACATAGCCCACATTAATGCGCTGGCGCAGAATATCCGCCTCTTTCAGTTCATACAGTTTGTCTCCCTGTCGGCGATAACCTATATAGTCGCCGTCGATCTGAATGAAGCCTTCATCGACGCGCTCCAGATGGTTGATTGCCCGCAGTAACGTGGATTTTCCCGAACCCGATGGCCCGAGAATAACCGTTACCGTACCAGGCGGGATCTCCAGCGACACGTCATCCAGCGCTTTATGGCGGCCGAAGGACTTGCTGACGCCAGTAATGGAAATATGGCCTTCAGGCGAGTGGGACATGGACGACCTCCTGAGGCGTAAGTTGACGGCGACCTTTAACTGCGCGGCTGACGCGGGTGGTATTGATGGCTGAGCGCCGTTCGCTGCGGGCCAGCGCGCGTTCAACCAGGTGTTGAATCAGCGACAGAACGCTGGTGATCGCCAGATACCACACCGCCCCAACCATCAGCAACGGGATCACCTCCTGGGTACGGTTGTAGATCATCTGGATGGTGTAAAACAGCTCCGGCATCGCCAGCACGTAAACCATCGCCGTCCCTTTCGCCAGGCTAATAATTTCATTGAAGCCGGCAGGCAAAATGGTGCGCAGCGCCTGCGGCAGGATAATGCGCAGCGTGCGTCGCCAGGCAGGTAAACCCAGCGCTGCCGCAGCCTCATACTGGCCGTGATCGACACCGAGAAATCCGCCACGAATAATCTCGGCGGTATAGGCGCTTTGCACCAGCGTCAAACCCACTACCGCGGTAGAAAACTGACCCAGTACATTGATGGTCGCGAAGCTGCCCCACTGAACGTGGGTGAACGGAATGCCAATCGTCAGCGTGTCGTACAGATACGAGAAGTTGTATAAGATTATCAGCACCACGATCAGCGGCAGCGAGCGAAACAGCCAGATGTATCCCCAGGCCAGGCTATTCAGCAGCCACGATGATGAGAGACGTGCCAGTGCCAGCAATCCACCGAACACCACACTCAACAGTGTGCCGATAAGGGTCAGCAGCAATGTTTGCCCCAGACCGGACAAAATCACCGGGTCGAAGAACCAGCGGGCAAACACGCCCCACTCCCAACGCGGATTAAACGCCACCGACTGGATAATCACCGCCAGCACAAACAGCGCGACTATCGCACCTGCCGTGCGCATCGGATAGCGTGCCGGGACGACTTTGATGGTTTCCGTCGTTTTCATTTTTTCTCCTCAGGCAATTTTTGCCTGACCTGCGATGGTCAACAGTTTGGTAAAGCGCAGCCGACCGTCAAACGGCGGCAGGCTGTACTCTTCCGGGTTACGTGCAATATCAAATTGTGGATCGTACCCCTGACGCAAATAGAGCTGAACGGCCTCCGGTTGGCGAAACCCTGTCGTCAGGTAGATACGGCTGTAGCCCGCCAGTAGCGCCCGTCGTTCCAGTTCCTGTACCACGCGCGCCGCCAGCCCCTGCTTACGCAGGGTGCTTTGGGTCCAGATGCGTTTAATCTCAGCCGTGTCTTTGTCGTAAGGTTTGTAGGCCCCGGTGGCGATAATCTCGCCGTCGCGCTCCAGCACCACAAAGATCCCCTGCGGCGCCAGATACCATTCAGTCAATTCAACTTCAGCATCACGGGAAAAATAATCGCCATAGCGCGCGGCATATTCAGCAAACAGACCGTTCAGAATCGGCTGCAGTTCTGCCGCCTCCGGCGAGACCACGCGGAATTGATCGCTCACGTTACCTCCTTAGTCGCCTAAACCGGCCGGGTTGATTTCAGATTGTGGAATGCGTTCCACCCCCTCTCCCCAGCGATTCAAGACTTTGTCGTAGTCACCGTTGGCGATCACACCGTTAAGCGCGGTTTGCACCGGCTGTACCAATCCGCTGTCTTTTTTCAGCGTTACGGCGATATGCGCGGCCTTTGGCCAGCCACCGTCGACGCTACCCACGAGTTGCGTTTTTCCATTGAGCGCTGCTTTCCACGCGCCGATAACGTTAGGGCCAAAATAGGCATCGGCGCGGCCTGACTGTAGCGCCAGCGTCTGGGCGGCATCATCCTTGGTATAGACTGGCGTAAACGCCGGTAACCCTTTCTTCAGGTTCTCTTCATTCCATGCCAGAAGAATGGCTTCCTGGTTGGTCCCGGAGCCGACAATAATGCGCAGCCCGGCGATATCTTTTGCCTGTTCAATTTTGGTCAACTTACTGCCGGTTTTGACGTAAAAACCGAGTGAATCTTTACGATACGTGGCGAAGTCGAACTTTTCTTTGCGCGCTTTGGTGACGGTAATATTGCTGATCGCAGCATCATATTTGCCGGAAGCTACGCCCAACGGCCAGTCTTCCCATGACGTTGGCACCACGTTCAACTCCAGCCCCAGACTGTCGGCCACCAGACGGGCGATATCCGCCTCGCTGCCGATCAGCGTTTTATTGTCATCTGCAAACACCGTCAGCGGCGGCTGGCTCAGTCCGGCAATCGCCACCGTGAATTTACCCGGTACGGCCAGCTGCAGCCTGGCGGGCAACTGCGCGATCGCCTGGGCGTTTTTCACCGTGTTAATCGGCGTTTTATTGGCCTCCAGGCTTACGCCCGTGCCGTTGATGGTGACATCGTTTGCCCAGACGGAAGCGCTGAAAGCCAGGGACAGCGCCAAAAGTAATGATTTTTTCTGCATCGTATTTGTCTCTTATTGTGTGAATTGATTGGCAGGTGTCGCTAAGCCAAGGCTGGCACGCAAAGTCGTGCCGGGGTAGTCAAGACGGAACAGACCGCGCGCCTGAAGTAACGGGATCACCTGTTCAACAAAGCGTGGGAAGGTGTCCGGCGTGCCGCCCTGAATGATAAATCCGTCGGCGGCTCTCTCATCGAACCACTGCTGCAGGCCGTCAGCCACCTGTTCCGGCGTACCGCTAAAGCGGGGGCGTGGGCTGGCCGCTTCCAGCGCAGCCTGGCGCAGGGTTAACCCGCGCTCACGTGCATTGCGCTTGATTTCATCGGTGGTGCTGCGAAAACTGTTTTGCCCGAGATCGCCGAGCTCCGGGAACGGCGCATCAAGGGAATATTGCGCGAAATCGTGATGTTCAAAATAGCGGCCGAGGTAATTCAGCGCGTCGTTAATGGAAACCAGCGCTGCGGTGGTTTGATATTGCTGTTCAGCATCCTGCTCGGTGTCACCCACAATGACGCTGATGCCCTGGAAAATATGCAGATCATCGTCACCCCGCCCCGCTATTTCCAGCTGGCTTTTCACATCCTGATAAAAAACTTTGGCCTCTGCCAGTGATTCCTGATGGGTGAAAATGGCGTCAGCGTGTGTTGCTGCTAATTTCTTGCCATCCTCAGAAGCGCCAGCCTGAAATATAATCGGCCTGCCCTGCGGTGTACGGGCAATATTTAAGGGGCCGGCAACCTGGAAATAATCGCCATGATGATTGAGCGTATGCAGTTTCTGCGGATTAAAGAATTCACCGCTCGTTTTATTGCGGGTAAACGCATCCTCTTCCCACGAATCCCACAATCCTTTGACCACCTGCAAATATTCATCGGCAATACGGTAGCGTTGAGCATGTTCCGGGTGCTGCGCGCGAGAATAGTTCTTTGCTGAACCTTCCAGGGGCGATGTCACCACATTCCATCCAGCGCGCCCCTGGCTGAGATGATCGAGGCTGGCAAATTGCCGCGCGGTGGTAAACGGTTCGCTGTATGACGTTGAAACCGTGCCCACCAGTCCCAGATTGTTGGTGATGCTCGCCAGTGCCGACAATACCGTTAGCGGTTCAAAGCGATTTAAAAAATGTGGGATGGATTTCTCATTGATATACAAACCATCGGCAACAAAAATAAAATCCAGTTTGCCTTTCTCGGCAATTAATGCAGTGTCTTTGACAAACTCAAAATTAATACTGGCATCGGCAAGTGCTGCTGGATGACGCCATGCTGACATATTCCCGGAGGCACCATGCAGAATAGTACCCAACCGTAATTGCCTTTTTTTAGCCATAGTACCCCCTACCCAATAGGTAAAATTAAAGGTGTGTGAATGCCGTTTTCGCTAAATGCGTAAAGTACTGCGCGGCGGGTTCAATTAATCGTTCGTCAGGATTAAATCCCGGATGGTGTAATCCGTATTCGCTGGCGCTGCCAATACTGACAAATGCCCCGGGCGTATTTTGCAGATAGACGGCAAAATCCTCTCCCCCCATATGCAGATCGGCATAGTGCGTCGTGTACCCGGAGGTTTTTGCCACCTCGGTGGCAATCTCTGCCCAGCGCGAATCGTTGACCAGCGCCGTGGGGCCCGCGTGCCAGATAACATCAATTTGTGCGCCAAAGGCGTGGGCAAATCCGGCGGCGATGTCATTCACCCGTGATTTGACCTGCTGCTGAACGACTGTGCGATGGGTTCTGAGCGTCCCTTCCAGCTCAACGGATTCTGGCAGCACGTTCCACGTGTTGCCGCCCTGAATACGGGTCACGCTCAACACCACCGAATCCAGCGTGTTAACCTCCCGGCTGGCCACGCCTTGCAACACCGTCACCAGTTGGCTGGCAAGCAGAATGGCATCTTTGCCTTCATGTGGCCGAGCGGCATGTGCGCCTTTGCCATGGATACGCAGCACGACACGATCGACGTTGGCATAAAATGCGCCGCCACGCGTGGCAAACTCACCCACCGGTAAGCCAGGCTCGTTGTGCATACCGAAAATCGCCGCTACGTTTTGTAGCGCCCCGGCGCGGATTAACGCTTTCGCGCCACCAAAGTTTTCTTCCGCAGGCTGAAACAGGATACGAACCCGCCCCGGTAATGCGCTTTCTTGCTGTTTCAACAACAGCGCAGCACCGAGCATGACGCTGGTATGCACGTCGTGTCCGCAGGCGTGCATGACCCCCGGCGTTACGGAGCGAAACGCCACATCGGCATTCTCTTCTATCGGTAAGGCGTCGATATCGGCCCGCAGGGCGATAACATCGTCTCCTCGCCCAACCTCAGCCACCAGACCGGTGCTCAGTTCAAAGGGCAAAATGTTGACGTCGGCAGCACGCAACCAGTCGCGAATACGCGCTGTAGTCGCCACCTCCTGTAAGGACAGCTCCGGATACTGGTGCAGTTCACGGCGCCAGCCAATAAGCGTCGAGGCCAATGACATCAGACGACCTCCACAGCGGAATGGGCCTGCGCCAACAAATGCAGCGATGTCAGACGCGCATGACCTTCTGCTAGCGGGGTATCGATAATAAATTCATCAATGCCGTACTGCGCGTGCAGGCTGTTCAGCTTTGCGGCCACATCTTCGGCCGTTCCGTGCAACAACGCCTGCGCTCGACGGGCAATTTTTCGTGGCACGCTACCCGCCTGTGCGGCGAATGCCAACGCCTGCTCTTCACTGGCCACCGTCACGCGTTGACCATCTTCCAGCTCAACGCCCCATATTTGTACGTTCTCCGCCAATTGCGCGGCAGTCTCCGGATTGTTCGCCACAATCACCTGCACGGCGACAATCGTCGGGCGCACACTGTTGGCTTGCCAGTAAGTCAGAACATCGCGTAGCAGCGCCGGATCACCGTTCAGGTGTGCGGCAAAGATAAAATTCCAGTCAGACTCTGCCGCCAACTGTGCGCTTGGCACGCTGGCCCCCAACACGAATCTTTGCGGCGGAGAGGGCGGGATCGGCGTCGGAAATACCGCGTGCCCGGTTTCCGTCCCGGTCAATGCCAGCCAGGCATCGAGCTGCGAAAGCTGCTCGGCAAAGCTGCCCTTTTCACTCTGATGTAGCCCTTGCTGGAGCGCCTGCGTTGACAGCGGTAGACCGCCTGGGGCTTTCCCCACGCCGAGATCAACGCGCCCAGGGGCCAGTGATGCCAGTAAATTGAAGTTTTCCGCTACTTTATACGGGCTGTAATGTTGCAGCATAACGCCACCAGAGCCAACGCGGATACGTTGTGTTTGGCCAAGGATCCAGGCGATCACCAGCTCCGGTGACGGACTGGCTAGCTGCGGCGTATTGTGATGCTCCGCTATCCAAAAGCGGTGGTATCCCCACGCCTCTGCCTGCTGTGCCAGCTGTAGCGTACGGGCAAGCGCAATGGCAGCAGTTTCGGTTTCCCCTACGGGGCTTTTATCGAGAATACTCAGGCGATATGACATGTTACAGGCTCACGATTGTTAACATGTCGTCATTATTAAATTATCAAACAACCATTCAGAAACATTTAATTCACATTTACTCAGCTAAAAAATCGCTAACCAACCTTACTTCGACTACGGGTAAGGTCTCTCCTGGGCAGGTATAAGAAGCAGAAAAAACATACCCTACAAAATATAATAGGGTTACTGTTTATGCCAGAAACCCAACAATATCATTTTGCGGTAGTTTTATTTTTGCGCACTATATTTATGCTGAATTTAATTTAAGTCAGCTGAAGAATCTCTTTAGGTTATACACTTGTATTTATTGTTTCATATTTATGACCATTAACAATCTGCATACAACAAAATTTTTATTTGAAATACTTTCGTCAGGCTAATGATTAGTAGAGAATGCAACGTTTCTTATTAAAAATGGTTTAAAACAGCTTTTTAATATCCCCTGGTATTATTCCGGGGATTTTTGTATGACTTGAACATACCACCAGGGACCGCTATGAAAAGTAACATGCCCGTTACACAAGTTGAGCACACACTTAACGCTAAAGCGACGCTGCTGTCGACGACGGATAAAGAAAGCCACATTACCTATGCCAACACGGCTTTTATTGAAGCCAGCGGCTTTAATGAAACCCAGCTCATGGGCGAACCCCACAATATTATTCGCCATCCCGATATGCCCTCTGCCGCCTTCGCCGACATGTGGCACACTCTCCAGCAGGGTGACAGCTGGACCGGGATGGTGAAAAATCGCCGGGAAAATGGTGACCATTACTGGGTTCGCGCCAACGTCACCCCCGTCTGGCACCATGAAAAATTAACCGGCTACATCTCTGTGCGTACCGTTCCATCACGGGAAGAAATAGCCCAGAGTGAGCAGCTGTATGAAAAAATAAATAGCCAGCAATTTAAAGGTTTCCGACTGTTTAAAGGCATTATTATTCGTCGTGGCATACTGGCATGGACCTCTGCGTTTAAATGGTTAAGCATAAGTCAGCGAGTCAATTATGCTTTAGGGGTGGTAGCCCTGCTCTGCGTATTATTAACACTCGCACCGGTGAATTCATTTATTCAGGCTGGCGGAATGATCGTGCTATTTCTGCTATTTGGCATTTACCTTAAGTGCCAAATTTGTCAGCCAGTTAATACGTTGCTCAGTCAAATGAAAAAGGTTGTCTCCGGCCGTAAACCCGATAACTGTCATTTAAATCGCGTAGATGAAATCGGGATGCTGATGCGACTGGTTAATCAATCCGGGCTGAATCTAAATTCTCTGGTGGATGATGTCAGTACTCAAATCGCCGGGATCCGCGAAATCAGTCAACGGGTATCAAAAGAAGGCGTTGCATTGCATACACGTTCCGAAGAAACCTCCGCTGACCTGCAGCAAACCGCTGCCGCCATTGAAGAAATTGGCAGCGCGGTGCAACAAACCGCCGATACCGCCGCACAAACGATGACCATGGCCGATAAAACCAGCGTCAACGCGACGGAAGGCGGCGATATCATGAAACAGACCATCGGCATGATGCAGGCTATCTCGCGTGATAACAGTCAGATCGTCGACATCATCGGTGTTATCGACAGTATCGCCTTTCAGACCAATATTCTGGCGCTGAATGCTGCCGTCGAGGCCGCACGCGCCGGGGAGTCCGGTCGTGGTTTTGCCGTTGTGGCGGCGGAAGTGCGCAACCTGGCGCAGCACTCCGCCTCAGCCGCCAAAGAGATCAAGCAGCTAATTGAGAAGAACGTCGCGAACGTCAACTCCGGCGTAAAAATGGTGGAGCAGACGGAAACGCATCTCACGGGCATGATCGGTGACGTATTGCAGATGTCGATGATGATTAAAGACATCAGCCTCGCGACGCGGGAACAAACCCAGGCGCTGGATCTGATCAATGACTCGATTTCACGCGTCGGCACCATGACCCACACTAACGCCGAGATGGTGGAACGTGTCACTGATGCCACCGCCGATTTAACTCAGCGTTCCTCACGACTGCAGCAGGCCGTTCAGGTCTTTGGCGTATCGGCATGATGCAGGCTTTGCGTCACTGATTAATTGACTGTAGGATGCTCGGCCGACAGTTTTCCCCTCTAACACAATGAAGGGTAACGCTGTTTTCGCCGCTGCATGGGCGGAAAAAAGGATTTTGTTAATTTGTCAGGCCAACAGGAAACGCAATGAACACACACAACACGCAAGCCGCAGAACAACATGCGGCGAAACGACGCTGGCTGAATGCTCACGAAGAGGGGTATCACAAAGCGATGGGCAACCGACAGGTACAGATGATCGCCATCGGCGGCGCGATTGGTACCGGGTTGTTTTTAGGGGCCGGGGCACGTTTACAAATGGCTGGACCCGCTTTAGCGCTGGTGTATCTGGTATGCGGTATTTTTTCATTCTTTATTCTTCGTGCGCTCGGAGAACTGGTTCTGCACCGCCCTTCCAGCGGCAGTTTTGTCTCCTACGCCCGTGAGTTCCTGGGAGAGAAAGCGGCCTATGTGGCTGGCTGGATGTACTTTATCAACTGGGCGATGACCGGGATCGTCGATATCACTGCTGTCGCGCTGTACATGCACTACTGGGGGGCGTTTGGCGATGTGCCACAGTGGGTGTTTGCCCTTGGTGCGCTGGCGATTGTTGGTACCATGAACATGATTGGCGTGAAATGGTTCGCCGAGATGGAGTTCTGGTTTGCGCTGGTCAAAGTGTTGGCAATCGTGATTTTTCTGGTGGTTGGTACGGTCTTTTTAGGTACCGGACAACCGCTGGACGGTAACACCACCGGGTTTCATCTGATCACCGATAATGGTGGCTTCTTCCCGCACGGTCTGTTACCCGCGCTGGTGCTGGTACAAGGTGTGGTCTTTGCTTTTGCCTCTATTGAACTGGTGGGTACGGCCGCCGGAGAATGCAAAGATCCGCAAACCATGGTGCCAAAAGCGATCAACAGCGTGATTTGGCGTATTGGCCTTTTCTACGTTGGCTCAGTCGTACTGCTGGTGCTGCTGCTGCCATGGAACGCCTATCAAGCGGGCCAAAGTCCGTTTGTGACCTTCTTCTCGAAACTCGGCGTGCCGTATATCGGCAGTATCATGAACATTGTGGTGCTGACTGCCGCCCTTTCCAGCCTCAACTCGGGGTTGTATTGCACCGGGCGAATTTTACGTTCGATGTCGATGGGCGGTTCAGCCCCCAAATTTATGGCGAAAATGAGCCGTCAGCAGGTCCCCTGGGCTGGGATCCTCGCCACGCTGGTGGTGTATGTGGTTGGTGTTTTCCTCAACTATCTGGTGCCTTCGCAGGTGTTTGAGATCGTGCTGAACTTCGCGTCGTTAGGGATTATTGCGTCGTGGGGATTTATCGTGGTGTGCCAGATGCGTTTGCGTCAGGCCATTAAAGACGGCAAAGCGGCAGACGTCAGCTTCAAGCTACCGGGCGCGCCGTTTACCTCATGGTTAACGTTGCTGTTCCTGCTAAGCGTGCTGGTGCTGATGGCCTTTGATTATCCGAACGGCACCTACACCATCGCGTCGTTACCGTTGATTGCTATTCTGCTGGTTGCCGGATGGTTTGGCGTGCGTAAACGCGTGGCGGAAATCCAGCGCACCGCGCCGTAATCGCATTCAGGCCTGACAGCGTATCCCCGTCAGGCCTGCTTTCTTAGTTGGCTTCGATTAACTGCGCAACATCATTGCTGTTAATTTCCCGCGCGTTGCCATCCTGATCGGTATAGCTGGTCATCCCGGTGTCTTTATCCAACTGCGGTTTGCCCTGGGTGACGATAGTTTGCCCACTTTTCGTGGTCATGACGTAATCCGTTGAACAACCTGCCAGAGTAAACAGCATTACGCCTGCGCAAAGGCAGATAAATGGCTTTTTCATGATATTCCTGTGTTATGCAATGAGCCGATAAGGACCTAGTGTAAGTCCCTGATGTTTATCAGGCCAGCGATGGGGTGTAACGAGGCGTATCGTGGGGTATGGATAAATAACAGGAGGGGTTTCCCCCTCCGGGTAAATTACAGCGCGATGCGAATCACATCATCCGGCTGTGTGGCTTCCTGCTCACGTGAAGATTTTTGTTTCACGCTAACATACAGGGTTTTGCCATCAGCGGAGAGCGCCAGGCTGTTCGGGAACGTCGGGGTGTCGAATGTTTTGACGACTTTATAGCTTTTCGCGTCAATCACGCTGACCTTACCGGCCTGACGATGCGTCACGTAGGCTTCATTGCGCGCAGGGTTGAACAGCACAGCCAGAGATTCCGGCGCGGCGACTTTCGCCAGTACTTTGCCGTCACGGGTATCAATCACCAGCACTTCTGCCGCTTTAGAATCGGTAATAAACGCGCGGTTACCAGCGGTATCCAGGCTCAGGTTGATAAAGAAATGCTCTTTGCCGTCATCCAGCAGCTTTTTGCGGCTGAGAATTTTATTGTCTGCGGTATCGATGGTAATAAACTCACCGTCAGCATTGGTGGTGTACAAGCGTTTAGCCTTGCTGTCGACAGCCAGACCGGTGCTCATTTTACCGGTGTTAGCAATGGTGGTTTTCAGTTTGATGGTTTCACCGTCGACCACCCAGATCACGCTCTCTTTACCAATCCCGCTGATGTAGACCGTGTTGGTGGCGTCATCGGCTACCAGCTGACGCGGCTGCAGCGGACGGACATCTTCCGAACGTTTACGCGCATCCAGTACCAGACGGCCTTTTACGTCGCCGGTTTTAGCATCCATCGCGGTGACTGCACTGTTGACAGTATTACCAAACCACAGGGTCTGTGTCGCATTATTGATGGTGGCGCCAAACGGTTTCAGGTCGTTATGAATCGCCTGAGTCACTTC
Source organism: Citrobacter sp. JUb117 (assembly GCF_024809055.1). Classification (NCBI taxonomy): domain Bacteria; kingdom Pseudomonadati; phylum Pseudomonadota; class Gammaproteobacteria; order Enterobacterales; family Enterobacteriaceae; genus Citrobacter; species Citrobacter sp. JUb117. The sequence continues at coordinate 212,086 of NZ_JANUFB010000005.1, read as the reverse complement.
CAGCGTGATCGGATCGAGACGGTAAACCACCCCGCCCTTATCCAGCTTACGACTCTGGGAGGTGGCAAGCCACAGCGCGTTTTCCTGTTGGCTGTACGCCATTTCGTAGGCGCCTTTGCCTACCGCTTTGCGCAGCAGTTCTTCCGCAGCCTGCGTACTAAAAGAGGATGCAACAAGCAGTGAACCTAACAGTAAAGAACCACGCAGACGCGGTGAAAACAGATGACGTAAAGACATGACGACTCCCTTTGATAAATTCATTTGTTACTGCTTCACAATGCTTCAATCAGCAAAATCATGGTTTTGCCTTTTTAAGAATGAGAATAGTAATCATTATTTATCTCAAAGTGGAGTGTTTATTCGCTTTCTGGCAACAACCTTCTTATTTTCTCCATAAATGCTTAACGTGCCGCTCACAAACAGAGCGGCACAGCGGATTTTCGCGATTAGTCTTCAGCGAGCCGGATCACAACCTTGCCAAAGTTTTTCCCGGTCAGCAGACCAATAAAGGCTGCCGGAGCATTCTCCAGCCCCTCCGTAATCTGTTCCCGGTACTGGATTTTGCCTTCTTTGACCCAGCGTCCCATCTCCTGCTGGAACTCATGAATGCGATGACCGTAATCCTGACCAATAATAAAGCCCTGCATCCGGATGCGCTTTTTCAGTATGGTGGCCATCAGCAGCGGTAAACGGTCGGGACCTGCCGGTAACGCCGTGGCGTTATAACCACTGACCAGCCCACACACCGGAATGCGCGCAGAGGTGTTGAGTAACGGCAGCACCGCGTCGAAGACTTTGCCGCCAACGTTTTCATAATAGATGTCGATCCCCTGCGGACAAGCCTGCGCCAGCTGTTGCGCGAAATCAGGCGCATGGTGATCGAGGCAAAGATCAAAGCCGAGCACCTCGGTGGCATGACGGCATTTTTGCGCTCCACCAGCCACGCCGACTACCCGACACCCTTTGAGTTTGCCAATTTGCCCGACGGTTGCGCCTACCGGCCCGGTGGCTGCTGCCACCACCAACGTCTCTCCGGCTTTAGGTTGGCCGATATCCAGCAGCCCCATATACGCGGTAAAGCCCGGCATGCCCAACAGACCTAACGCCCAGGATGGATGTTCAGGGTTATCGCCTAATTTTACCAACCCGCTACCATCGGAGATGTCGAAATCCTGCCAGCCGCTGTAGCTCAGAACCCATTCACCAACGTGATAATCAGGATGATTTGATGCCATCACCCGGCTGACGGTACCGCCGACCATCACCGCGCCAATCTCCACCGGGGGAGAATATGAAGGCTCATCGCTCATGCGACCGCGCATATAGGGATCGAGAGACAGATACACGTTGCGCAGTAAAACTTGCCCTTCCCCAGGAGTGGCGACAGCACCCTCTTCCAGATGGAAATTACTGAGTACCGGAGCGCCATGGGGGCGTGAAGCCAGTACCCAGCGGCGATTGCGTTGCAGTTGTTGACTCATTGATGTTCTCCTCTGCTTTTGGCATGAATCCATCAATAGTAGACGCCCCGCGCTAGCGATGCTTTCACATTAATTGCCGACGGCGTTTAACCGCACAACCAGATAAACACAGGGTTGCGCGGTTTCATTAATAAATCGGCAGTCATTCGGCGGGCCGAGTTCCAGACAATCACCGGCCTTCATTTCGTGGCGTGTGTCCCCTTCGACAAACACTAACTCCCCCTGCTGCAGCCAGATTAGCTGTCTGGCCTGAACGTAGGACGAAGCGGGCATGGGAATGTCGCTCCCGGCTGGCAGTTCTATCTGCACCAGATCGATGGGCAGATCGCTGCGCGGGGAGACGTGGCGGCGCAGATAATGGCTTTGCGGATCGTGCCAGACTGGCTGGTTGGCGAAGCGCAGCAGCTTGCCATCCTGCATTTCAGCACGCGCCATCAGCGTTGACATGCTGATGCCAAATGCCCCGGAAAGCCGCCCCAGCAGCGTTGCCGTTGGACTGCTCTCGCCACGCTCAATTTTATGGATCATGGCCCGCGACACGCCCGCGCGCTCGGCAAGTTCCGTCAGCGACCAGCCGCGAGATTCCCGTTCTATGCGAATTCTTGCACCGATCCGTTGATTTATGCTGTCTTCAATAGTATTCATATTGTAATACTATAGTGAACAATACCTGAGGTTCAACATGTCAATTCGCTTTGCCAGTAAAGAAGACTGCGCCGCCATTGCAGAAATCTACAATCACGCGGTGCTGCATACGGCGGCTATCTGGAACGATCAAACTGTCGATGCCGAAAACCGTATATCCTGGTACGAAGCCCGGCAAATACTGGGGTATCCGGTGCTGGTGAGTGAAGAGAATGACGTGGTCACCGGGTATGCGTCTTTCGGCGACTGGCGTAATTTTGATGGTTTTCGTCATACCGTTGAGCATTCGGTGTATGTGCATCCGGATCATCAAGGCAAAGGCCTGGGGCGCGCATTACTCAGCCGGTTGATTGATGAGGCCCGCAGGTGCGGTAAGCATGTGATGGTCGCGGGCATTGAGTCGCAGAATCAGGCATCGTTGCAACTGCACAGCACGCTCGGTTTTGTCTTAACCGCGCAAATGCCGCAGGTGGGGACGAAGTTTGGCCGCTGGCTGGATCTGACCTTTATGCAGCTACAACTGGACGATCGCCGCGATCCGGACGCACGCGGATGAACTCGACGCTAACCCTCTCCTTTCTGATTGCCGCCGGCATCGGTCTGGTGGTGCAGAACACCTTAATGGTACGTATTACTCAGACCTCTTCAACCATTCTGATTGCCATGCTGCTCAATTCGCTGGTGGGTATTGTGCTGTTTGTCAGCATTCTGTGGTTTAAGCAAGGTATGGCGGGGTTTGGTGAGCTGGTTTCCAGCGTACGCTGGTGGACGTTAATTCCCGGTTTATTGGGTTCGTTTTTTGTCTTCGCCAGTATTAGCGGCTATCAAAATGTGGGGGCTGCCACCACCATTGCGGTGCTGGTTGCCAGTCAGTTGATTGGCGGTCTGCTACTGGATATCTTGCGAAGCAACGGCGTACCGCTGCGTGCGCTGGTGGGGCCAGTTTGTGGCGCGGTGTTGCTGGTAATCGGCGCCTGGCTGGTGGCCAGACGCGCGTTTTAACTGCCTGATGGCGCTTTGCTTATCAGGCCAACGGAATATGCCTGTAGGCCGGATAAGGTGTGAGCACCGCCATCCGGCAAGGAAATATCAGAGAATAGTGCCACCTTTGGTGAGCTGCTCGCGGCGGGCTTCCATATCCTCTTTATACTGACGACCATGATGCGCAATCGCCGTGCGCAGACGCTGTTGCTGGGTGTAGCGATCTTCCCGGCTCAGTTCTGCATCATCGCTGAGCGCAATCAGCAGTTCGTTCATATGCGTAATGACGCTCTCTTCAATGGCGGCGTCGACGCGGGCGCTGACCTCATCCAGGTGCGACATACTTTCTCCTTAACTGATTAATTTAATTTAGCTTTTGAAAAATCACTGCCCATCAGGCTAACGCTGTATCCGCTGACGTTACTGCGTGTGGCATAAAACGTTTTGCCGTTTGCCAGCGCGATCCACGGCGCCTGCTGGTAGAAAATCTCTTGCGACTGCTGGTAAAGCGCGGCACGTTCTTGCGGCTTGCTCACCTGTTTCGCCTTTTGCACCAGCGCATTATACGCTTTATCGCACCAGCGTGCGGCGTTGGATCCGGTTTTAATGCTGTTGCAGCCCAGCAGGACATCAGCGAAGTTATCCGGATCGCCGTTGTCAGACATCCAGCCAAACAGCGCGGTGTCGTGCTCGCCCTTACGCATTCCGGAGAGGTACTCACCCCACTCCCAGGAAACGATTTTCGCCTTCACGCCAACCTTCGCCCAGTCACTTTGGATCATCTCAGCGATCCGACGGGAGTTCGGGTTGTACGGACGTTGAACCGGCATCGACCATAGCGTCGCCTCAAAACCGTTCTCCAGCCCAGCTTTCTTCAGCAGTTCTTTCGCTTTTTGCGGGTCGAAATCGTAGTCTTTCAGATCGTTGTTGAAGCCCAGCATATTCGGTGGAATCGGTGATTTCGCCACCGTCCCCGCCCCTAAAAAGACGGCGTTAATGATCGCTTTTTTATCGGTCGCGTAATTCAGCGCCTGACGTACCAATACGTTATCAAACGGTTTTTTCTCAGTATTAAATGCCAGATAACCGACGTTCAGTGCGTCGACCGAATGCAGCGTCAGGTCGTTGTTTTTCTTGATTTCCTCAAACTGCACCGGCGCAGGCGCGGGAATTATCTGGCACTCATTGGTTTGCAGTTTTGCCAGTCGCGTTTGCACGTTTGGCGTAATGGCGAAGATCAGGTGTTTGGTCGGAACGTCACCATCCCAGTAGTTCGGGTTGGCCAGATAGCGGATCTGTGAATCCTGCTTATACTGTTGCAGCACGTAAGGTCCGGTGCCAATCGGCCAGGTATCGACGTTTTCCGGCGTACCTTTTTTCAGCATCTGGTCGGCATATTCCGCAGAGAGAATGGACGCGAAGTCCATCCCCCAGTCGGCCAGAAACGCCGCATTAGGTTCGTTCAGCACAAACTGGACATGATAATCATCAACCTTCTTCACCTCTTTGATCAGCTTGTCCAACCCGACATCGTTGAAGTACTCATAGTTACCCTGCGAGACGTTATGGTACGGATGATCGGCATCTTTCTGACGTAATACCGAGAACAGCACGTCATCCGCGTTGAAATCACGGGTCGGTTTGAAGAATTTATTGCTGTTGAACTTCACGCCCTGACGCAGGGTAAAGGTATACGTCAAGCCATCCGGGGATATCGTCCAGTCGGTAGCCAGAGACGGCACCGGGGTGTTTTTCACCGGATCAAAGTTAATCAGTCGGTTATACAGCACCTGAGAACTGGCCACAAATGATGGGCCGGAGCTGGCGATTTGCGGGTTAAAGGATTCGGGAGACGCTTCAGAGCAGTAGATAAGGGTGTCGGTATTGGCAGCAAATGCAGCACCGGTTGGTAATCCCGCGCTGAGCGCCAGCGCGAGCAACGTTTTCCTTGCAATCATTGTTGTATGCCTTCTTATTTTATTATTCATCTCATTATCAGAGCATAGCTGACAAAAACTGACTAATAACAAATCACTATCAGGTTATTCTTATCCGGTGGTTTTCGCTGATTAATTCGACAGCACCGGTGAAATAATTTCCCTTAAGTCTTTTTCAAAACGTCAAGATTTTTCCCCGTGCTCTATGCCATGAAAATTCGCCCCTTTTTGCCTCTCTTCCACCGTTTGCTCGCGTTTATAAGCCGTAAAGTAGATGTGTGAAGAAGTCTAAGGGATAACAACGTGGCAAAAACTCTCTTGCGCAGCGGCAATTTGGATGACTATCAGGCCGTGGGCGGCGGTGGTCAGGCCGTTTTTGATTCAGCATTGCAAATTCGTGAAACGCTTCGTCTGCGAAAACAGCAGGCCATGGCCGATTGTCTGGCGATCCCGCAAGTCAATGATAATGGCGATCGGGTTGACTGGTATTCCCCGATTGAAGGACAAGCCGTCGCCTGGAAAGCCGCTGATGAAGACGCGCGCTTTCGGGCATTACGCTATCTGGCCAGCACGCTGGACAGCGCGGCGACTCTCAGTCGTAAAAGCCTGCAATCGGGTAAAACCTCGCTGCAATTGTTTGGATCTCTGCTGGAAAAGGCAGTTCAGTTTCCTGGGGAAAATCACGTTTTTCTGGTTGATGGCAAACCGGTGATAACGTTCTGGGGATTCGTCAATCTGAACGAAAACACGCGTGACGATGTGCTCGACTGCTTGCGGATTGCCGATGTTCCTCCGGTCATGCCCGCACCGCAAGCCGAACCTGAAGAAGATATGGTCGTCCCGGAAATCACCTTTGCCGAAGCCGATGCACCTTTACTGACTCCGGTCGTGGAAACACCCAAGCCCGCAGAACCTGAACCGCAGCCCCCGGTCATCGTAAATGAACCCGAGGCCTCACCACCGCCCGTATTGCCAACACCTGCGCGTAAACTGCCGCTGTGGAGCCTGCCGGTTGCCGCGGTCATTATTGCCGCTATCGTTGGACCGTTACTGTGGAAACAGCAGGCGACACGCCCTGCGCCCGCGCTGCAGCCGATTGAGGTTGCGAGGGTCGACATCAAGCCGCTACCCGTACTGACACCTTCGCTGCCGCTGCATCGCGCGGAAGTTGTCCCGGTGGTAAAAAAAGAGAAGCCTGCCGAGGGGCCGGTGGTGATTGCCGCGATCCCGAAAGATGCGCTGGTCATGGACGCGAACCAGATGAAGGTCGGCACCACCCGCTTCCTCAACGGTAACTGGCGCGTGATGGTCGACATCAAAGATCCGGTCAGCGGTAAAGCGCCCTCGCTGCGTTATCAGATCCAGACCAATAAAGGCACTGCGCGAGTCGTCCACGGCGACAATGTGGTATGTCGTGCGGAGATTTTCTCCGGTCTGCACCAGTCGGGTGAATTAATGATTAAAAGTCGTGGGAACGCGCGTTGTACGGACGGCTCGCGTTATCCGATGCCGGAAATCACCTGTAAAGCGGGAACCAACGACGTAGCCGCCTGTACCGCACGTTATGACGATCACGCGGAGATCCCCATGACCATCAAAAAGATAGGTGCCTGATTTTATGTTGGTGAATCTGTGTGATTACAAACAGAGCGTGACGCTCATTGCCAATAGCGGCGTACAGTTTCTGGATTTTGGCCTGACGCCGCAGGAATCCGCGCATCACGGGCGCTTTGTGCGCAAAACGGCCAACGGCCCGCTGCTGCGACTGGATTTCGACCTGACAACGGGCCGCTATACGTTACCAGGTAGCACTGGCGGGCAACCCGAAGTGGTCAAGCCAGAAAGCACCCAGACATTACATTATTCACTGGACGTGCTCGACGGCGTCTGGCTGCCGCTGCCGTTCCTGCGCTTTAACCCGCCGCGCACATTTGTCGAAGGCCCGGATAACTGGGCGCGCGTACAGGTGCGCAAGCTGGCACAACCGGACAGTGCGGGCAACACGCACCGTGTGACCGTGGCGCTGGACAGCCAGTTAACCGAGCATGCCCCCGCCGTATTGACGCCAAATGAAAACGATTTGCTCAACGGCACGCGATTTGCGCTGGCCTGGCACGATAAAGAAATCGCTGATTTTCTCGACCAGACGTGGATTGACGGCTGGCTGCGCGAGTCTTTTTTGCACTATGTGACGCAACAAGAAAACCGCGCCGAACAAGAGATCCAGCTCGCGCTGCGAAATTTCGAATATCAGGCGCACTGGCTGAATGTGTTGACCCTGTTAGGCGAGCAGCTTGCCATTCCGGAAGTAAAGCTGGTGACGCACACCCTTAGCACCCCGGCCATTCCTGTCGATCTGATCTTGGATATCGGCAATACCCATACCTGCGGCGTATTGATTGAAGATCACGGTGACGCCAATGACGGGCTACGCCAGACGGCAGAATTACAGGTCCGTTCATTAAGCGAGCCGCAATACCTCAACGATCCGCTGTTCACTAGCCGACTGGAGTTTTCCGAGGCGCGTTTTGGGAAACAGCACTTTTCCGTGGAGAGCGGTCGTGACGATGCCTTCATCTGGCCGTCGATCGTTCGTGTCGGCGATGAAGCCCGCAAGCTGGCCATGCAGCGCGTCGGCACCGAAGGCAGCAGCGGGATCTCCAGCCCGCGTCGGTATCTGTGGGATGAAACACCGGTGTTGCACGACTGGCGCTTTAGCCAGATGAATGGCAAAACTCAGCGCGAACCGCTGGCAACTGCCTTCCCGCTGATGAATCTGATGAACGATGATGGCCAACCGCTGTTTAGCCTGCCGCAGGATGACCGGCTGCCGGTATTCTCACCGCAGTACAGTCGCAGCACGCTGATGACTCATATGCTGTGCGAAGTTCTGGCGCAGGCGCTGGGGCAAATTAACAGCGTGGCGACACGTCTGCGCCTTGGTTTTCCGGCCTCGCCTCGCCAGCTGCGTACGCTGATCCTGACCCTGCCGTCGGCGATGCCAAAACAAGAGCGTGAGATCTTCCGCCTGCGCATGTTTGAGGCTATTGCATTAGTGTGGAAAGCGATGGGCTGGCATCCGCAGGATGACGATTTTACCACCCGCAAGCAGCAGGAAAAAAGCGTGGTCCCCGTCCCTGAGATCCAGATGGAATGGGATGAAGCCAGCTGTGGGCAGCTGGTTTGGCTATACAATGAAGCGATTTCACACTACGACGGGCACACCGAATCGTTCTTCAACGCCCTCGCCCGCCCGGACCGCCTGCCGGAACCGGGTGAAGTCAACGGTCGCGCCCTGCGTGTGGCATCAATCGACATTGGCGGCGGCACCACGGATATGGCCGTGGTCCATTATCAGTTAGATGATGGCGTGGGGGCGAATGTCAAAATCACGCCGCATCTGTTGTTTCGTGAAGGATTCAAGGTTGCCGGGGATGACTTGCTGCTCGATGTTATCCAACGCTGCGTGCTACCTGCCCTGCAAACCCGCTTACAACAGGCGGGGGTTACCGACGCCGCCGCCCTGCTGGCCACGCTGTTTGGCGACTCCGGGCGCATCGACACCCAAGCGATTTTACGCCAGCAAACGGCGTTACAGCTGTTTATGCCGCTCGGGCATGCGGTGCTCTCCGCGTGGGAGCAAAGCGATGTTAACGACCCGGTAGCGGGGCTACATGCCACCTTTGGTGAACTGCTGGCCCAGCCGCCAACGCGCAACGTGATGAACTATATCCAGCAGGCCATCGATCATGCGTTGCCTGCGGGCTCGCCGGTTTTTGACGTGCTGAGCGTGCCGCTGCAAGTGCAGTTCAGGCCATTACAGGAAGCCTTGCTGGCCGGGCAGTTTACCCTGACCTCTCCGCTGCACGCCGTGTGTGAAGCCATCTCGCACTATCGTTGTGACATTTTACTGGTAACCGGCAGACCCGCCTGTTTACCAGGTGTACAGGCGCTGATTCGTCATCTGCAACCTGTTCCGGTTAATCGTATGATTTGGATGGACAGCTACCGCGTGCATGAGTGGTATCCGTTTAGCCAGCAAGGGCGCATTGGCAATCCGAAGTCCACCGCCGCCGTGGGCGCCATGCTGTGCAGCCTGGCGCTGGATTTGCGTCTGCCGCGTTTTAACTTTAAAGCCGCCGATATCGGCGCGTACTCGACGGTACGCTATCTCGGCGTGTTAGATAACACGGTTAATACGCTGCGCGATGAGAATATCTGGTATCACGATATCGACCTCGACAAGCCTGGCGCAAAGCTGGACGCGCGCCTGAATTTCCCGCTGCGTGGCAATGTGACGTTAGGTTTCCGCCAACTGGAGAACAGCCGCTGGCCCGCCACCCCGCTGTATACGCTCAGTATCAACTCTGCTGAGCTGGCGAAAACCATCGCCGGTGATGGCGTATTAAATGTGCGTCTGCAATTACGTGGCGGTAGCAAAGAGGCCGGCCCGGAATACTTCGTCCTCAGCGATGCCTGGCTGCAGGATGGCACACCCGTTGCCGCTAACGCCTTAACCTTAAAACTGAATACGCTGGCAGACCGCCGCCACAGCGGCAGCCATTACTGGATTGATAGCGGGAGTGTGTACCTGAAATGAGCAAGACGTTAAACACCGCACAGGCCGCCATCGAATGGGTAACGGACGTACGTACACGCGCGGCACGCCTGGATGATGAAGCAGATTCCCTGCTGGCTCAGCTCACATTAGCCGCGGTCAATGAAACCGCGCTCAATGAGACATTCGCCGCGCCGGGTTGTGTGGGATTGTACGGCCACTCACAGGCGGCGAAAGCGCATTTGCTCTGCGCATTGTGCAGCGATTCGGGTGGCAAACTGAACATCATCACGCCGGATCGCAGCATCGATTACTTTACGCACATTAACCCCGGCCATGCGCCAACCAACATGGCTATTCGCTTCACCCGCGACGAAACCCCATTGGACAGCGCATGGCCGCTGCGCCTGCGGTTGATGAGCGAGGCGGAGCTGGTTCAGCTGTTTATCGCCCAGTTCTGTGCGTTACCTGACAACCGTCAGGTTGAAAAAGCGATCATTGAGACGCGGTTAGAAAAATGGCAGACGCTGCGCCAGCGCCATCCTGTGCCGGGGATCTGCGCACAAGACGTGGCCACCATCGCGCGTTTCTGGCGTTCTCGTGTTCCCTCAAACCAGCAGCAAATTGACGATGCGCTGTGGCACCAGTTTGCCATGCTGCTTCCGGCACTGGATCTCACCACCCGGGCACATGCCTGGGCATTACTGTGGGGAGAACAGCCAGAACTCACGCAGCAGTTTCTGGCACTGGCGCATACGCTGCAGCAAACCGGGCATGCCAAAGAATTAGCTGCGCCGTTTAGCCTGCTGGTCGACCATTTCGGCTTGCCCGCCGAAAGCTTTCTCACTCAGGCGGCACTGGCCGGGAACGACGCGCTAAGTGATGTGGTGGTGCATCCCATTGCCGACAATCAGTTGCTTAATGCGGTCAGCCTGTCACTGGAATCACTGGCGCTGTTGACCCGCGAACTGGTACTGACGGTAGAAGACGCGGTGCTGGAGAGCACGGACCTGCTGGATATCCCCCTGGCACCGGATGCGCATCCACACCCGCTATGGCAAGCAAAATTAGGCTGGATGCTGGAGCATTACCGCCAGTGTCTGCAACCCGATGTGTTAGTCATCTGCAACGCGGTATCCACCCGTTCGCAGACGCCGACCGTCACCCGCACACTACTCGGTTGGATCAACGATACCCAACCGCTGCACGATGCTGCGTTACCGGGCGTGGTGTGGGCCATTACCCCACAGGATGCACGTTTTAGCACCCAGCAGAACCTCGATGAAGCCGTTCAGCAATTACTGGGCAAACCCGGACTGCACTGGGGCACGCTACAGGCGCTGGATAAGCACAGTTTACAGCGGCTGGTTGAATGGTTGTCGCAGGCCACTTCGCCCGCTCAGCGTCAGGCTCGGTTTATCTCTCTGCACGAGCAGAACCAGCAGCGAATTCGCGCCACGTTAATGAGCTGGCTACACACGGATGACGAGACGACTGGGGCGAGTGAATCACTTATTCGCCAGTTGCAAGCTCAGGCGGCAAAACATGGCGAGCTGCTGGAGGGACTACTGCCGCCTATGCGCAGCGTGGAGTCGTTGTTACGTATTCAACAACCGCGTGAGGAGCAGGTTAGCGGCTTATTTAATGATGCGATCGACCTGTTTGCTGACGCGCGAGATACGTCTCACCCGCAAGAGAGTGAAGAGACCGGATACCTGGCGCATAAAATGTGGATCAACCATGTGCGCCAGTGGTGTCGTAATGAGAATAACGCGCGTCGCCTGCACCTGGAGCCGGAAACTTTAAGGCAGGTTGCTGACATCCTGGTGACCACCAGTTACCGGCTGGAGATGCCGCAACGCCTGCACGCTATTATGCAGCGCGAGAACGTCTGCGCAGCGCAGCTGCACGCGGATATCGGTGATTTTATTACCTGGCTTGGGTTTGCTCGCGTTGCCGAGGAACAGCGCCCTGCCAGCAGGATCCTAAAAGGTGCCGCTATCTTTAGCGCCCCGCCGCAACAACCGATGCGTCGACTGGCAAAACTGGACGAGCAACCTCGGCATGGTGCCAGCCGATACGTGTATGACTGGTTGGTTGCCCTGTACACCCGCGCCAATGAAAACGTCGGCTATCAGCATCCGCTGGACGTGACTGACGCTGACAGGTTGCGATTAATCGCGCTGCTAAAGGCCTGACGACGTCATTAGAAAAGAGAAAACAGGAGTGCGACGGGAAAGCTCATCGGCCACGTCGCCCCGACTAATACCGCGCTGAGAAAGCGAATACGCTTTTTATCGCGCGATAGAAACCAGGTGATGATAGCCGCGATGGCGGCCATTACCGCATAAAAAACCAGCATGTTTTGGTACAAAGACATTTAGGGCATCCGGGCCAGAAGGGAAAATCGCGCGCAATATGCTCTTTTTTATGACACACATCAAGTTTTATTCATTTTTTTTAAGAAAATTGGCGAGAAAACAACCGCTCTCCGTAATGTTCAGATTTCGTACTATTGCGGATAGTTTTAACCCGTACTATACCCATAAGGGTTAAATCGAAAGGTGGCAAAAATGAATGTTTCCAGTAAAACCGTAGTACTGATAAATCTCTTTGCTGCTGTAGGACTTTTCAGCCTGATATCCGCAAGGTTTGGCTGGTTTGCTTGATGTGACTCTTGTTGATTAATTGCAGCGTCTGCTGGCAGAGAGAACATTCTCTCTGCCATTGATGTGCGATCTTCCCACTGCTTCACCTGCCAGTAAATTATCCTTAGTGTGTAATAGCCCTAACCTTTCTGCGGTAATGAGATAGCGAATCCCGGCATGCATTGCCCCCTAAGCGGCCCCGTATGAAGTGGTCTACTGAATTTGGACCCCTTTCAAGAATTGTGTCACTGGGATGGTACATCACCGTCTGATTCGCCCTCACCCGCACTCTCTTTGCTTTGAATGAACCGGAGTGCCAAATAGAGGTCTGGAGCCAGAAGCATGTCATCATCATTCATTGTTGGCCGGCTTTCTTTAAACCAGCGTGTTAATTCCGTTTTCCGGCCCGCCAGGATTAACGTAATCTGTCGACTTTTCAGGTCACGCTTTAACTCATTAATGGTGGCCAGGACACTTATATCTGAATAGGTGAAGCAGGCAACGGCATCAATAACCACCCATTTAGGTTGTAATGTTGTACCATCAACTAAGTTCAATACCCGACGTTTAAAATAAGCCACATTAAAATAGGTCAACGGGGAGTTAAATCGATACATCAACACGCCCGGAACCATTTTAATATCGGTTGAATTACCTAATGAGTGAATCATTCCATTTTCGTCAGTTCCCAGTAAGTGCTCAGAAGGACGAAAGACTGTACGCAGGAACTGTAACAGACCGAGCAACACGGCAAGCCCGATTCCCTGGATTACACCGATAATTAACACACAGCCAAAGGTGAAGAAGGCCAAACGAAATGCCTGTTTATTTCTTCGCCTCAGGTTCCATAGCCCACGTAAATCAATCAATGACCACGAGGCATACATTAGAACAATACCTAATGCAGAAACCGGAATAAACTGTAATGGCTGAGTAAAAAATACGACTATGATACCGATGAGTAAGGCTGCGACCACGGAAACCAGCTGACTTTTCCCCCCAGTTGAATCATTAACAGCGGTTCGGGAATCGGCTCCACTGATAGCAAACCCCTGAGATAATCCAGACATGAGATTCGCAATACCCAGAGCTCTAAACTCAGCATCAGCATTAATGTCATAGCCATTTTTCGCGGCGAAACTACGGGCGGTCAGCATAAGACTGACAAAACTGACCAAAGCCAGGTTCAGCGCCGGGATCACTAAATCACGCATCAGACCTGGCTGGAACGCCGCCCAGTTAACGACGGGTAAACCAGGCTGAAAACCGTCCCCCCCAATAGTGGTAATCCCATGATTTTGTGCTGATGTTCCCCATACCAGCGCCGTTGTTATCACAATGGCAATCAACGGTGCTGGCCAGTGGCTGCGATACGTTTTGATAACCATTAAAATAACTAACGTTAAAAGTGATAGTCCTAAGGTTAATAAATGGCTGTCTGCGATTCGGCCTGGCAAGGCAATTATTTTTTCAATAACCTGCGCCTCATCAAGTGTGATCCCTAAAACCTTACCTAATTGCCCGACAATAATCGTCACGGCTACGCCATTAAGCAAACCAGTAAGAATGGGATGAGAAAGCAGATCGGCAAGTGCGCCCAGGCGAAATTTACTGGCAAGCAGGCACCATCCGCCCATCATCAATGTCATGATGATCGTCAGTTGCCAGTGCAGTTCGGGATTACCTGCAGAGAGGGGAAACACGACGGCCGCAATCACCGCGCAGGTTGTTGCATCAGGGCCAACAATAAGCTGACGTGAAGAACCAAACAGTGCATAAGCGATCATCGGTAAAACGCAGGAATACAGCCCCACGATTGCCCCAACACCCGCCAACTCAGCGTAAGCAATAGCAACGGGTAGTGCGACAGCCGCAACAGATAACCCGGCTTTAACATCATGTTTTAGCCAGCTTTTATCGTAGGCTAATAAATTTTGTAAACCAGGCATGTAATTTAAAAAAAATTTTCCGAACACTTTATTCTCCGGATATTGTTCTTACCCACGCAATGTTGGCACACTTCTGAGTGAGGTTCTGGTTATCTAATGCTCCCGGAATGAGGCCGCCACCGTTCAGGCCCTAATAACCTCAACCATCTTATTATTCTGACTGGTGTTAAACATAGTTCAAAACCGACCGTGCCTTCTGACCCCAAAAATTGTCCGCTGAGTGCCAGCAGCGGACATTAAGCATGGATTTATGTAGGGGAAAGTGCGATTAGTGCAGTTGTAATATTAATAAGATTTCGCTCGCTGCCGAATAATGAGCAAATCCAGTATACGATTGTTGGTACTCCGCTCAATGATACTGCTCCGGCCGATAACATCAACGTATGTATCGGGCCGGTCGTCAACAACTTGCTGTTTTACGTACTTTCGCGAGTCTGGACCCATTCTTCATGGATCTTCTGTACTTTGACCCACAGTTTTTTAAGCGATATCTCAGGAACGTTTTCGAAAGTCAGACCGAATTCTTCATCAAGCACTTCCTGCCACTCGGGTAAAGACGTTGAGATGTGAGTCGTAACGACTTCGCCATCGGTTTTTGTTAAAACGCAACCTCGCAGTATCGTTTTGCCGTGTGGCTTCCGGAGTTGTGCAGTAACAACTTTTGCATATCCGGATTCAGGGGAATGCATATTAAAGTGATGACGGTCTACGAAATCACTCATAGAAGCGGGTTGCTCTGCCATATTCACGCCTGCGATCCAGCACGATGGATCGGCAATGAGATGCCAATCGCCCACGCCGTCCTTGTCCATGGCTTCCATGCCAAACTGCATCGAGTCCTGGTTAACGGTAGTATTCATCAGAGGCATTTGCTCATGAAGCGCATCGCCAAGACCGACATCCACCCACCATCTCCCGTTGGGATTATTTTCACTCGGCAACCCCTCAGCGATGATAGCTGCATGGTTTTCCAGTTTTATATGCTCAGGGCCTTCAGCGCCGTGGACGTTTGCTGGGTGAATACTCACACGATAACCAAGGTGGGTGAGTAGCGTATGTAAGCCGCCATTGAGCTGAAAACAATAACCACCTCGTCGGGTTGTTGCCGCTCTTCTGAAACTTTCCATGGCGTCAATTCCCCAATCCTGACCAAGGTGGATCCAGAATGTTTCGTAAGGGATCCGCTCTACATGAGCTTGATGTAAACGGGTAAGTGCCTCAATGGAGGGTTTTTCTGCGTCAAGGCCAAGGCGAGCCAGATAGGCTTTTACTAAATCGTTCATGTTAATGTCATATTCCTAAGTCTGTGCATTTTCATTTTTGAGAGTTTATCAGGGGGAAGGTTTAGAGCTTTAAAAATGACTGATGGCGTCAGATAGATTCTAAATCTGCTCCAGGCAATACATTTTTTCTATAATTACGGGCATTGCTAACTGAAAGTGGCTGTATTTTAATATCCACATTCAGTACTGTGTAGCGTCTAAATTGAGAATAATGTTTTCATATTTGAGAGGAGTCGATGGACTTAAATGCCTTAAAGATGTTTGTTCTGACAGCCCGCTGCGGTAGCCTTTCTGCAGCCGCGCGGGAAAACAACATACCGCTTCCGACGCTAAGCCGTAGGATCGCTGAACTTGAGCATGAGCTGGATGTTGTTCTGCTAGAACGCACTGTGAAAGGTTGCAGAGCAACAGAGGCGGGTAAAAAATTGCTGGATCAGGCCAGTTCGGCTATTGATACGCTTAATGATGCCGAGCAGTTCCTCACCACTGCCGATTCCCGCATTACAGGCCGATTACGCCTGACAATGCCTCAATCACTTGAACCGTGGTGGGAAATCATCAGGCAGTTTCAGCGTATATATCCGGGTATTGCCATTAACGTTTATACGACTGAACGTCGAGTGGATTTAGTTTCTGAAGGTATTGATGTCGCGCTGAGAGTTGGAAGCATCTCTGATGATGATGTCGTTGCGAGCCATCTCATGGATTTCAGGCATATTCTGGTCGCCAGCCCGGCGCTTTTTCAGGGCAGTGAGCCCCCCAAAGAGCCATCAGACCTGATGAAGTATCCCTGTGCCGCCTGGGGTTCGGTGATAGGCGCGCGTCCGGTGTGGATGCTCGGTGAACATACCTACGATGTTCCAGCGACCTTCATCGTCAATGATTATCTTCATTTGCGCTCTGGAGCCCTTGCTGGCGACTACATTACTGAGTTACCTGCTTTTTTTGCTGCGGAATACATTAATAGTGGAAAACTGATTGAGGTTTTACCCCAGACACGTTTGCCCTACTCATCATTGCATCTGGTTTATAAAAAACACCGACATGTTTCCACGGCGGCCAGAGCCTACATAGAATTCTGTAAGGCTAATGTACACATACTAAAAGAAAAAAGCCGCGTACCCTCAGATGATGAAAGTATGTATCCATGAATTTGAATTATCAGTCAGATAGCGTATGTAGGTAAGGCGGTGACCGATTCACGCTGTGAGTTCAAGGGGTAGATGCAACGCTATCCTTAATCGAAGGGATGTTGCCATGAAACCCAGATACCGGGCATCAGCGAAGTGATGTTCATTAAGAGAACGGAACGCGACTCCAATGTATGTAAATTAGCCTGACCTCGTGGATATTTCCAACTTACCGCCGTCCGATGGCGACGAGGCCAGTGCCGCGCATAGTATAGACACCCTTCTACCAGTAATTAGCTATCCGTGCGTCTATGGCCATGCGCGGGTACTGATTTTACTCGTGTTTAATCATCACATGGCGGATAACAGTGTAATCCTCGAGTCCATAAACCGACATGTCCTTACCGTAACCGGAGAGTTTTTGCCCGCCGTGCGGCATTTCGCTCACCAACGTGAAGTGGGTGTTGACCCAGGTACAGCCATACTGCAAGCGGGCGCTGAGGCGATGGGCACGACCGACGTCTCGCGTCCAGACCGAAGATGCCAGCCCGTATTTTGAATCGTTAGCCCATGCCAGGACCTGAGCCTCATCATCAAACTGGGTGATGCTGACCACCGGGCCGAAGACTTCCCGCTGAACGATAGCATCGTCCTGCTTCGCGCCCGCCAGCAGCGTTGGGGCAAAATAGTAGCCTGCACCCTCTACTTTTTTACCGCCGGTGATGACTTTGATGTGCCCGAGCGCTTTGGCCTCATCCACCGCTTTGGTGATGCGATCCAAATGAGCCTGAGAGCTTACCGGCCCCAACTCTGTTGATTCATCATTCGGTGAACCGGTTTTCAGGCTGGCGACCGCCGCACCCAATTTTTCGACCAGCGCGTCGTAAATGCCTTTCTGCGCGTAGATGCGACAGGCTGCGGTGCAATCCTGCCCGGCGTTGTAATAACCGAACGTGCGTACGCCGCTCACCACCGCATCGAGATCGGCATCATCAAAAATAATAACCGGGGCTTTGCCGCCCAACTCCATATGCGTGCGCTTAATCGATGGCGCAGTATGCCCAATGATGTGTTCACCGGTAGCAATAGAGCCGGTCAGTGAAACCATGCGCACTTTTTCATGACCGGTCAGCGGATCGCCCACGGTTTTACCACGACCAAACAGCACGTTAATCACGCCTGCCGGGAAAATATCTTTCGCCAACTCCGCCAGCTTCAGTGCTGTTAATGGGGTAATTTCGGATGGTTTAATCACCACGCAGTTACCTGCAGCCAGCGCCGGGGCCAGTTTCCACGCAGCCATCATCAGCGGATAGTTCCACGGTGCGATAGACGCCACCACCCCCAGCGGATCGCGACGGATCATGGACGTATGCCCTTCCAGATACTCCCCGGCCGCCAGGCCGTTGAGCGTACGTGCCGCACCGGCAAAGAAGCGGAAAACATCCACAATCGCCGGAATTTCATCATTTAGCACGCAGTGAAAAGGCTTACCGCAATTCAAGGATTCCAGCTCAGCAAATGTCTGCGCGTTTTCGGCGATAGTGTCCGCCAGCTTCAGTAACAGCTCTGAACGCACTTTCGGCGTGGTTTGTCCCCAGCTGGCAAAAGCCTCATCGGCGGCACGGACGGCTGCATCAACCTGCACGGTTGACGCCTCGGCAATTTCCAGGATCACGTCACCGGTAGCAGGGTTATAGACCGGCTGCTTTTCACCTTCACCGTTGACCAGTTCGCCGTTAATCAGTAATTGATGTTGCATAGCAATTTCCCATATTGTCGTTTATTTACCGTTTCCGGCGAGAGTGTCGCCTTCACGCGTCAGCCACCAGGCCCCTAAAATCGGCAGTGTTGTGACCGCCATCACCAGCAATGCCACTACGTTGGTCACCGGGACATCACGCGGACGTCCCAGTTGATTGAGTAGCCACAGCGGAAGTGTTCTTTCGTGTCCGGCCGTGAACGTTGTTACGATGATTTCATCAAACGACAACGCAAACGCCAGCATGCCTCCGGCCAACAGCGCCGACGCAAGATTCGGCAGCACCACATAGCGGAAGGTTTGCCAGCCATTCGCCCCCAGGTCCATTGACGCTTCAACCAGACTCCATGATGTGCGACGAAAACGGGCCACAACGTTGTTAAATACCACTACCACACAAAACGTCGCATGCCCCACCACGATGGTCAGGAAGCCGGGTTCCAGATTGATGGTTTTAAATGCAGTCAGCAGTGCCAGACCGGTGATAATGCCCGGTAGCGCAATAGGCAAAAGCAACAACAGCGATATTGCGTTCTTGCCAAAGAAATCCCGCCGCCACAGGGCCGCCGCCGCCAGCGTTCCTAGCACCAG
This sequence comes from Citrobacter sp. JUb117, assembly GCF_024809055.1. Taxonomy (NCBI): domain Bacteria; kingdom Pseudomonadati; phylum Pseudomonadota; class Gammaproteobacteria; order Enterobacterales; family Enterobacteriaceae; genus Citrobacter; species Citrobacter sp. JUb117. The sequence goes on along the minus strand of NZ_JANUFB010000005.1, from coordinate 193,121 downwards.
TGCGATGGCCGTCGACAGCGCGGCGATCTTAAGTGACAGTGTCACTGATTCCAAAATATCGCTACGCTGTGCCGCCACGCTAAACCACCGTAGCGTAAGCCCCTGCGGTGGAAAGCTAAAAGCGGCTTCCTCGGTATTAAACGCATAGGCGGCGATGATGAGGATGGGAAAGTGCAGGAAAATCACGCCACCCCATGCGGCCAGTTTGAGTAAAAACGGTGCGCGTTCAGAGTGCATCAAACGCTCCCAGACGCTTCACGAACGCCAGATACAGTGCGATTAATACAATCGGCACCAGGGTGAATGCCGCCGCCATTGGCATGTTGCCGATAGCCCCTTGTTGCGAATAGACCATGTTGCCGATGAAAAAACCCGGCGGCCCCACCAGTTGCGGCACAATAAAATCACCCAGCGTCAGCGAGAAGGTAAAGATTGAACCCGCAGCAATACCGGGGATAGCCAGCGGCAGCACTACATAGCGGAAGGTCTGACGCGGGCGGGCGCCCAAATCCGCCGAGGCCTGCAGCAATGACGGCGGTAACCGTTCCAGCGCAGCCTGTACCGGCAGGATCATAAAAGGTAGCCAGATGTAGACGAAAACCAGAAAACGCCCTAATCCTGACGTCGACAGCGTATTCCCGCCCACGGCTGGCAGCGTCAGAAACGCGGTCAGGATCGGCTCCAGCCCGAGATGGGTTAAAAACCACTGCGCCACGCCGTCTTTAGCTAACAGCAACGTCCACGCGTAGGCTTTGACGATATAGCTGGCCCACATTGGCAACATGACGGCGATGTAAAAAAAGGCTTTCATCTTGCCGCTGGTGTAACGCGCCATATACCACGCCATCGGAAACGCCAGAATGGCGCTGGCAATAGTCACCGCTATTGCCATGGTCAACGTGCGTAAAATGATGTCGTAATTCGCCGGGTTAAACAGCGCCTGCAGATTCGCCAGCGTCAGATCTGGCGTAACGGACATGGTGAAATCGTCAAAGGTATAAAACCCTTGCCACAATAGCGTCAACAATGAGCCAAAGTAGACAACACCAAACCACATCAGCGGTCCGAGCAGCAGTAAAAACAGCCCCAGCCCCGGATTACGCCAGAAATAACCTGAGATTTTGTTCAACCTGGTGGTCTGGGGAGGTGAATGTAAAACGTTCATCGCCATTCACCTCTCCTCAACCAGCGGGACCATCACGTCACGTGACCACGAGGCCATGACCTGCTGACCCGGCGACAGCGTTGACGGCAGCGTTTCTCCCGTCAGGTTCGCCTGGCTTACCAGCAACTTTTCGCCACCAGCCAGTTTTAGCTCAAACCGCGTCGCGGCCCCCTGATACTGCACCGCCTGAATAACGCCCGGCGCCTGCACTTCTGCGCCAGGATCATTCAAGCGAATGTGTTCCGGGCGCAGAGAGAACATTCCCTGCAGGCCGCAGACATTCGCCGACATGGCGGTATCAAAGACGTTGGATGTCCCGACAAAGCTCGCCACAAACGGCGTGCGTGGGCGCATATAGAGTTCACGGGGAGAGTCCACTTGCTCAATGCGGCCGTTATTAAACACCGCCACGCGATCGGACATCGACAGCGCCTCACCCTGATCGTGGGTAACAAAAATGAAGGTGATGCCCAGCGCCTGCTGTAGTTTTTTCAATTCCAACTGCATCTGTTCACGCAGTTTAAGATCCAGCGCCCCAAGCGGTTCATCCAACAGCAGCACGCGTGGTTCATTAACCAGTGCGCGGGCGATCGCCACGCGCTGGCGCTGTCCACCAGAAAGCTGCGACGGTTTACGCTCATAAACGAAGCCGAGCGCCACCTTCTCCAGCGCTTCTCGCGCTTTGGCATGGCGCTGTTTTTTATCCATCCCTTTAACCATCAACCCATAGGCCACGTTATCGAGGATCGACATATGCGGAAACAACGCGTAATCCTGAAATACCGTGTTGACGTCCCGCTCCCAGGGCGGCAACTCGCTGGCCTGCTTGCCAAAAATGCTAATTGCACCGCCTGACAGCTGTTCAAAACCAGCTATCAGGCGCAGACAGGTAGTTTTGCCAGAGCCGGATGGCCCCAGCATAGAGAAAAACTCACCATCGTTAATCGCAATACTGACCCCATCGACGGCACGAACGTCCCCGTACAATCGCGAGACATTGTTAAATTCCACTGCGTACGTCATAAAACCCCCAGCGGAATCAGCGACCGCCCATAATGGCTATGTAATCTTGCGTCCAGCGACTGTAAGGAACGAACTTGCCCCCTTCGGCGATCGGCGTTTTCCAGAAGGCGATTTTGTCGAAATAGCTATAGCCATTGGTTTCACATCCTTTTTCACCCAGCAGCGGGCTGGCTTTGCATCCCTCAGGCACGACCGGCAGCGATCCAAACCAGGCGGCAACGTCGCCCTGCACTTTCGGGGTTAATGACCAGTTCATCCATTTGTAAGCACAGACCGGATGTTTTGCTTCGCTGTGCAACATGGTGGTATCCGCCCAACCGGTAACCCCTTCTTTTGGGAAGACGGTGGCGACAGGTTGCCCTTCAGCCTTCAGGGCGTTAGCTTGATAAGGCCATGCGCTGGAAGCGACAACACCTTCGTTTTTAAAATCACTCATTTGCACGGTGGTGTCATGCCAGTAGCGATGGATCAGACTATGCTGATCTCTCAGGACCTTAATGACGGCCTGATACTGTTTCTCGGTCAGCTGATAGGGGTCGGTAATGCCCAGTTGTGGTTGGGTGGCTTTAACAAATAACGCCGCATCGGCGATATAAATCGGACCGTCGTAAGCCTGGACGCGCCCTTTATTGCTTTTGCCGTCTTCCAGCGTTTGCGCTACAAACACCACTTTCCAGCTATCCGGCGGCGTTGGGAAGGTCTTGGTGTTGTACATCAGCAGGTTTGGCCCCCACTGATACGGTGTGCCGTACACTTTTCCCCCGACATTAAACCATTCGCCGTTGACTACACGCGGATCGATGATTTTCCAGTTCGGAATAAGTGCAGTATTAATAGGTTGAACACGTTTCCCCATAATTAAACGCAGTGACGCGTCACCGGATGCCGTGACCAGGTCATATCCGCCTTTTGCCATCAGGCTAACCATTTCGTCTGAGGTGGCCGCCGTTTTCACATTCACCGCGCAGCCCGTTTCCTTCTCAAACTGTGAGACCCAGTCATATTGTTTATCCGTTTGGCCACGTTCGATATACCCCGGCCAGGCAATAATATCCAGGCGTCCTTCTGGTTTATCTAATGATGTTGGGGGTTCAGCTGCGTGGGCGGTCATCAGTGTCATACTGAGCGCACACAGGCTCGTGAGGGCAAATTGCTTGCTCATAACGTCTTACTCCTGTCGAAAAAAAATAATGAGCGGCAGCCTTGCCGTAAATATATGTCCTTTCCTAAAAGTAGTCGGGGTGTTGGCAGCGTTCCTGCTGGCGCAAGGAAATTTAATCAGGTTGTGAGCTAACGCTCATTACGCTGTCAGTTATTGCAACGTTATTTAATCTTCTGGAGTATAGACAACGAGTTAGATGCACGGAGGGGAATAATTAGAGGTATTGATATTTTGTATGGTTGCACCTGAAGAAATAACATCGTGATTTTACTGGTGCTATTTCAAAAATAAGAATGGGCTATTCTTTTATATTGAATAGCCCATTCATTATTATTTCATCATCTCGCGAATTAATTTCCCAAGTTGTTTCACGGCCTGCTCTTCGCGTTCTCCCCAGTGCCATGCGGTATTGAAGCGAAAGAAGCGTGTCCAGGTTCCTGACGTCGAGAACATTTTCCCCGGTGCAATGCTGATATGGTGCGCCAGTGCCTGCGTGCTGAGCTCGCCCGCATCAAGCGGTTCAGGCAGTTCGAGCCACAGAAAATAGCCGCTATCGCTATGATGAATTTTGACTTCCGCCGGAAGATGGCGCAGCAGCGTTTGCCAGGCTTGCTGTTTGCGTTCTGCCAGTTGACGACGTAGCCGACGCAAATGCGCGTCATAACGCCGGGTAGACAGGTAATCCACCAATGCGAGTTGCATCGGGGAACTGGTTGATAAGGTGCTCATCAACTGAAGCCGCTGAATGCGCCGCGCATGCTTCCCCGCCGCCACCCAGCCAACGCGAAATCCGGGCACCAGGCATTTTGAAAACGACGAACAGTGTAGCACTCTGTCGCCACGATCCCAGGCTTTGGCGGGCAGCGGTTTTTCACGGCCAAAATACAGCTCGCTGTAAACATCATCCTCGATCAGCATCACGTTGTATTTTTCCAGCAACGCGACCAGATGGGCCTTTTTCTCTGCGCTGAGCGTAAACCCCAACGGGTTTTGGCTGTTGGTCATCAGCCAGCAAGCCTTCACCGGGTACTCTTGTAAAGCCTGCTCCAGTGCGACGAGATCGATCCCGTCCTTGACGTCGGTGGCAACAGACAGCGCTTTTAAACGCAGCCTTTCAAGCGCCTGCAAGGCGCCGTAAAAACAGGGATTTTCGACAATCACCCAGTCGCCAGGTTCGGTCACTGCCTGCAGGCTCAGGTTGAGGGCTTCCAGCGCCCCGGCGGTAATCACAATGTCATCCGGCGAAATAGTGATCCCCTGCTGTGCATAGCGACGTGCAATGGCATTACGCAATTCGGCATTACCCGGCGGCAGGTTTTCAATCACGCTCATTGCCGTCGCCGTTTTGCTCACCTGCGCCAACGAACGGTTAAGCTGCTGCAGGGGAAATAAACGGGGGTCGGGAAATGCGGACGCAAACGGCATCACCGAAGCATCCCGGCTGGCCTGCAGCATGTCAAAAATATACGTGTTGATATCGACCGCTTCATCGCGCACAACCTGCGATTGCGGGGTTGCCGACTCACGTTCGGGCCGCGCGGCAACATAATAGCCGGATTGCGGCCGCGCAATGATCCGCCCCTGACTTTCCAGCAGCTGATAAGCATGGCCAACGGTCATAAAACTCATCCCACTGGTCGCCACCTGTTCACGTAAAGAAGGTAGACGATCGCCGGGTTGCCAGACGCCAGAGGCGATTTGATCGCGAATTTGTTCCGCCAGCCGTTGATATTTTTTCATGATGATTCTCGGGAGTCAGATGCAGGTGACGCTCGCAGTGTATATCAGTCAATAAAATTAACAACATTCTGACAACTGTTATGGGATTGTGTTTTTACTGCATTGTGAACGAAAGCGGTTAACCACATGCTCACACCGCGAGCCTGCACAGCATCAATTTTCGTCGCGTGCTTTAAATAGAATAAATGATTGATTTAATGGGTATTTAAAAAACAAAGTTTTCATATCAGTACCACTAACAAATAACAGCACTGCAACTGTTATGGTTAAAAAGAACTGTTCTGTTTCTGCCCCCCACTGTTCCTCAGGCATAGAATTGCGCTAAATCAATTTTGCCTGCGGAGTTAAGCATGTTCGGTCTTGACGCGTTTCACCTGGCGCGTATCCAGTTCGCGTTTACGGTGTCGTTTCACATCATCTTTCCGGCCATTACTATCGGTCTTGCCAGCTATCTGGCGGTGCTTGAAGGTCTGTGGCTGAAAACCAAAAATCCCACCTGGCGTTCGCTGTATCATTTCTGGTCTAAAATATTCGCCGTCAACTTTGGTATGGGCGTGGTTTCGGGCCTGGTAATGGCCTACCAGTTCGGCACCAACTGGAGCGGTTTTTCCGAGTTCGCCGGGAGTATCACCGGGCCGCTGCTGACCTATGAAGTACTGACCGCCTTCTTCCTCGAGGCAGGATTCCTTGGCGTGATGCTGTTTGGCTGGCAGCGCGTGGGTCCAGGTCTGCACTTCTTCGCCACCTGTATGGTCGCGCTGGGCACCATTATTTCAACTTTCTGGATCCTCGCCTCCAACAGCTGGATGCAAACACCGCAGGGTTACGAAATTATCAACGGACAAGTCGTGCCGGTGGACTGGTTTGCCGTCATCTTCAATCCGTCCTTCCCCTATCGTCTACTGCATATGTCCGTCGCCGCCTTCCTGAGCAGCGCCCTGTTTGTCGCGGCGTCGGCGGCCTGGCATCTATTACGTGGAAATAATACGCCGGCAATTCGTGCCATGTTTTCAATGGCCCTGTGGATGATGCTGATCGTTGCCCCATTACAGGCGTTGATTGGTGATATGCATGGACTTAACACCCTGAAGCATCAACCCGCCAAGATTGCCGCCATTGAAGGCCACTGGGAAAACGTGTCCGGTGAACCGACCCCGCTGTTGCTGTTCGGCTGGCCGGATATGGAACAGGAGCGCACCCGCTACGGGCTGGCAATACCCGCGCTGGGCAGCCTGATTTTGACCCACAGTCTGGATAAACAAGTTCCGGCTCTGAAAGAATTTCCGAAAGAAGATCGTCCTAACTCCACCATGGTGTTCTGGTCGTTTCGCATTATGGCGGGGCTGGGGATGTTGATGATCTTGCTCGGCACATTTGCCCTGTGGCTGCGCTACAAACAACGCCTGTATACCTCGCGTCCTTTCCTGCGCTTCGCACTATGGATGGGACCCTCCGGTCTGATTGCCATTCTGGCCGGATGGGTGACCACCGAAGTTGGTCGTCAGCCGTGGGTTGTTTACGGCCTGCAACGGACGGCGGATGCGGTTTCCGCACATGGCGATTTGCACATGAGCATCAGCCTGATGGCCTTCTTTGTGGTTTACAGTTCGGTCTTCGGTGTGGGCTACAGCTACATGATCCGCCTGATCCGTAAAGGACCGCAGGAAGATGACCCGACGAGTCCGCCAACGGGTACTCCTGCACGACCGCTTTCCGCTGCGGTCCTCGATTCTCAACCGGAGGCACATCGCTAATGGGTATTGATTTATCAGTTATCTGGTTCGTTATCATCGTGTTCGCCACGCTGATGTATATCGTGATGGATGGTTTCGACCTTGGGATTGGCATTTTATTTCCGGCCATTCAGGACCCCGACGATCGCGATGTGATGGTCAACAGCGTCGCGCCGGTCTGGGACGGCAATGAAACCTGGCTGGTGCTGGGGGGCGCAGGCTTGTTTGGTGCCTTTCCGCTGGCCTACGCGGTGATCGTCGATGCGCTGACCATCCCCTTAACCCTGATGCTAATCGGCCTGATTTTTCGCGGTGTGGCCTTTGAGTTTCGTTTCAAAGCAACGCCCGCACACCGGCCATTCTGGGATAAAGCGTTTATATGCGGTTCAATCCTCGCCACCTTTACCCAGGGCGTTGTCGTCGGTGCGGTGCTTAATGGATTTTCAGTCAGCGGACGCAGCTACAGCGGCGGACCTTTCGACTGGCTCACCCCTTTCACGCTGTTTTGCGGCGTGGGCCTGGTGGTGGCCTATGCGCTGTTGGGTGCGACATGGCTGGTGATGAAAAGCGAAAATCCACTACAGGATAAAATGCGCAACGCCGCCAAAAAACTGCTGCTGGCGTTGCTGGTCGTCATTGCCATTATCAGCCTGTGGACACCGCTGGCGCACAGCGCCATTGCCGATCGCTGGTTTAGCCTGCCAAACCTGTGGTTCCTGATGCCGGTTCCACTCCTGGTCGCGCTGATCAGCCTGTGGTTGTGGCGTTCGCTGGGCCAGCAGCACAGCCATGCACTGGCGTTTATCCTGACGCTGGGGCTAATTTTCCTCGGTTTCAGCGGACTGGGGATCAGCATCTGGCCGCATATCATTCCACCGTCCATCACCCTCTGGCAGGCGGCAGCCCCGCCACAAAGTCAGGGCTTTATGCTGGTAGGTGCCTTGTTGATTATCCCAATAATCCTCGTCTACACCTTCTGGAGCTATTACGTTTTTCGCGGCAAAGTTCAACCTGGTGAGGGGTATCATTGATGCAACAATCAATCTGGAAACGCCTGATGTGGCTGGCGATCCTGTGGGGCGGCAGCGTGCTGGCCCTGGCCGCTGTTGGCATGGCCTTCCGTGTGCTGATGACGGCTGCAGGTTTTAAGTCCTGAGTCTGCATTCATATTGGTCGGGTAGCGTAGCGTTACCCGACAGCTAAAATCCCAACGTTATATAAACAAAAATGCAATAACCGGCGAATTGATGAAACACCGATTGCCTTTAACCCGATTAAATAATGAAATAGTCACCCGACGAAATTACAGCAATTTTTGTTAAAACGTACCAGAGGGTGAATGATGTTTAAGAAAGGGTTAACGGTGTTATTGCTGACCAGTGCGCTTTTTTCTGGCCAGCTTTTCGCTACTAATCAGGGACATGAATATCTTCAGGTGCAGGATGCCGATCACTTATTACGTCATACGGCTGACAGCGATGAACTGCGTATGACGGCGGAAGAATCCGCCGCCGATCTCCGCGAACACCATCACTGGCAAAAATCACGCAAACCCGATACCCATCAAAGTTAACGCTTAGCCTTTACGCTTCGGCAGCGTTTTCATCAGTTCATCCGGACTGACGGAAGCCACGATGCTGCCCGGCAACGGCATTTTCAGAATGTGATGTTTCATCTTGCCGATGACGTGCATTTCGCACGGTCGGCAATCAAATTTCAGCGTCAGCACATCGTCACCGTTGACCAACTGCATTGGCGTCGCTTTCCAGCTTTTGATGTTACCTTTAGCCTGTTTTGGGCATAGATTAAAGGCAAAACGCAGGCAGTGCTTGGTGATCATCACCGGCACCTCGCCTTTTTCCTCATGCGCTTCATAAGCAGCATCAATCAGCTGAACACCATAACGGTGATAAAACGCGCGCGCTTTATGGTTATAGACGTTTGCCAGAAAACTCAGATGGGTTTGCGGGTAAACCGGGGCCGGGTCGGCTACCGGTTTGCGGCGGCCACGCTGGTAACTGGCCAGTCGCGCTGCGTCCAGCATTTCAACGGCGTCACGACGCAGCTGATTAAGCTGACCGTTCGGCACAAACAGTGCGCCCGGCAGATTCACCTGAATATCACGGGCGTAATACAGCGTCTGCCCAAGCTTTGCCAGCCCCTCCTGCAAATTGCTCAGCGCTTTTTCCGCGTTGTTCGCTTCCTCAAACTGGCCGTCCAGCGTGTGGGTGATGCTCACGCCCTCTTCGCTGGTGAGCGTCAGGATCAGCTGTTCCTGCCAGCCGCCCAGTTCAATATCGACCGCCACGCGACGTTCGCTGGACGTTTTGGTCAACGCCTGCTGCCAGTTATGATCGAGGTTACGATTCAACGGATGATGCGGACGCACTTTATGCAGATCGGCCGGCATTTCATTCGGCCAGACCCGATAGCGGTTGTTCCCCGTTTTCTCGACGGTATTGGCGCGAAATCCAACCACATCGCGTTTGATCAACACGTTCAGGCCATCGCCGTTAGCCAGCGGCTCCGTCACTTCAACATCAAGGTGATCTTTTGCTACTTTCAGCACTTCGCCTACCGGCAAGCCGATAAACTTCGGCGAGTCAAATGCACCGATATCCCCTTTGCGGGCGGTGACAAAGTAATCTGTGCTGCCACGGTGGAACGTTTTGTCCGTTGAGGGGGTAAAGAAATGTTCTGTACGACCGGCTGAGGCACGGGCCAAATCACCGCGCTGTTCGATAATCGCATCCAACATCTGGCGATAATGGGCGGTGATATTTTTCACGTAGCTCATGTCTTTGTAGCGGCCTTCAATTTTGAAGGACCGCACGCCTGCGTCGATCAACGCGCCCAGATTAGCGGTCTGATCGTTATCTTTCATCGACAGCAGGTGTTTTTCGTATGACACCACCCGCCCCTGATCGTCTTTCAGGGTATACGGCAGGCGACAAGCCTGAGAGCAGTCACCACGGTTAGCGCTGCGCCCGGTCTGGGCATGGGAAATATAGCATTGGCCGGAATACGCCACACACAACGCACCGTGAATAAAAAACTCAAGGGTCGCGTCGGTAGCCTGATGGATGGCACTAATCTGTTCCAGACTCAGCTCGCGCGCCAGTACAATCTGGGTAAACCCCACATCGCCGAGAAACTTAGCCTTCTCGACGCTGCGAATATCACACTGGGTGCTGGCATGCAGCTCAATGGGCGGAATATCCAGCTCCAGAATCCCCATATCCTGTACAATCAGGGCATCAACGCCGGTCTGATACAGGTCGGTAATCAACCGCTGAGCGGGTTCCAGCTCATCATCGTGTAAAATCGTGTTCAACGTCACAAAGATTTTTGCCCCATAGCGATGGGCGAAAGGCACCAGTTCAGCAATATCCTTCAGGCTGTTACTGGCATTATGACGTGCACCAAACCCCGGTCCACCAATGTAAACGGCATCTGCGCCGTGCAAAATGGCTTCGCGCGCAATCGCGGTGTCACGGGCCGGGCTTAACAATTCAAGACGATGAGGTTGCTGAGGCATACGGTTGTTACCATCCAAAAGCGGTAAAATGGCGGCTATTGTAGTCAGAAGCGCGACGTTGCGAAATAGTTTTCCCTATTAACTCCGTGGGTAATGGATGAGCGAATGAAAGTGAACCGGCAGTTCACTGCTGTTCCGATAACTGTGTGCGGTATCCCCGGCAAAACGCACTCCCTCACCGGTTTTTAACGTTCGCCATCTGCCGTCAATGTCCATATCCAGCAGGCCATTAATCACCACCACATGTTCAATAACGCCGGTCTCATGCGGGGTAGATTCGCTAAGCGCTCCCGGTGCCAGCAGTATCGAAAAATGGTCAAAGCAGAGCTGTGGATCCCACGGGAACAACGGCGTGACGATCATCGCCTGCTGCTGCGGGTCGAATGCGGGCGTGCTCTCCGCTTCCGGCGGCGTGATAAAGGTCGAAAAGGGAACGTTCAGTCCGGTGGCGATTTTCCATAATGTCGCCACCGTTGGGCTGGATTCGTTGCGTTCAATCTGCCCCAGCATGGCTTTTGACACGCCGGTCTCCTGCGCCAGACGTGCAAGGCTCCATTCCCGCTGCTGACGTAACGCCCTGAGCGTGGTCGCCAGATAGTGGGTAACATTGTCCATTCGTTATCTCCCTCGATCTCATATGGCAAAGCACTAGACTATCACTTGTACGCTATAGCGCACAGTGCTACAGTGACCGACCGTTATAACGCACGCGGAGCCGCTATGCGCACATATTCACTCCCTCTGCCTACCGTACTGTCTGGTTTTGTTGCTGTGCTGGTCGGCTACGCCAGTTCAGCGGCGATTATCTGGCAAGCAGCGATAGCCACCGGGGCAACTACCGGGCAAATTGCCGGCTGGATGACCGCGCTGGGCATCGCCATGGGCGTCAGTACGCTGGCATTAACGTTATGGTACCGTGCGCCGATATTAACCGCGTGGTCAACGCCCGGTGCAGCGCTGCTGGTCACCGGTCTGCAGGGTGTCACTATTCAGGAGGCAATTGGCGTATTTATTGTCGCCAATGCGCTGATTGTCCTGTGCGGCGTGACAGGATTGTTCGCCCGACTGATGCAAGTCATCCCTCACTCGCTGGCGTCAGCGATGCTGGCTGGGATCCTGCTGCGTTTTGGCCTACAGGCATTTAATAGTTTGAACAACGAGCTGCTCCTGTGCGGCAGCATGCTACTGGCGTGGTTGGTGCTCAAAGTTGTCGCCCCGCGCTACGCGGTCATTGCTGCGATGTTGGTGGGAATAATGATTGCTTTGATAAAAGGTGACGTTGTCACTAACAACATCACTCTCTCACCGGTGATGCCGGAATTTATCGCCCCCCATTTTTCCCTCGCCCACAGCATCAGTATTGCTTTGCCGCTGTTTCTGGTCACCATGGCCTCGCAAAATGCCCCCGGCATTGCCACCATGAAGGCCTCCGGCTATTCATTACCCGTTTCGCCGTTGATCGTGTTCACCGGCCTGCTGGCGCTGTTGTTTTCCCCGTTTGGCGTCTACTCCATCTGTATTGCCGCCATCACCGCCGCGATATGCCAAAGCCCGGAAGCGCACCCGGACGCCCAGCGACGCTGGTTAGCGGCCGCTGCCGCGGGGGTTTTCTATCTGCTGGCAGGCGTATTCGGCGGTTCAGTGACCGGGTTAATGGCGGCCCTGCCGGTGAGCTGGATCCAGATGCTGGCCGGTCTGGCGCTGCTGGGGACGATTAGCGGCAGCCTGTATCAGGCGCTGCATCAAGAAGCCGAGCGTGACGCGGCGATAATCACCTTTCTGGTCACCGCCAGTGGTTTGACGCTGCTGGGGATTGGATCTGCATTTTGGGGATTAATTGCCGGAGGGGTGTGCTACACGGTGCTGAGATTAGCGCGCCGCACGTAGCTGCGAGGGCGTTTTGCCTGTCACCTGCTTAAAACGGTTGCTGAAGTGGCTGGCGGAGCTAAACCCGCAGGCCATCGCGATATCAGACAAGCTGCGTGAAGAGTAACAAACCAGCTGCTGCGCCAGCGCCATACGGCGCTGCATGACATACTGATGGGGCGCCATGTTCATCGACTGGCGGAACATTCGAGCGAAGTGAAAATCGCTCAACGCCGCTTCACCTGCCAAATCGCTCAGGGTGATGGGGTATGCCAAATGCGCGTCGATATAGGCCAGCACATTACGCAAGGTGACGGGCGCGAGTCCGCCCGTCACCACCGGCGGTCGCCATTGTACGTTACTGTAATGCTGGATCAGGTGCGTTAATAACAGCGAAGATGCGGCGCTCAGCGTGAGATGGTTAGCAGGCTGTTGCCAGTCATTACCAAGCAGAAACTGGCGGTACACAGCGGTGATCCCCGGATCGCTGCCGAAAGTATGTTCGTCCAGAGTAACGCTATAAGGGCTCTTATCCCAGACTTTCTCCCCCACCTCACGCAAATGCGCGTCGGTGCAGTAGAGATGCACAAACGACAGATCGTCGCGGATATCCCAGCTGGATTCACTCTCTTTGGGCATCAGGCAGAAGCGGTCCGGGCCACCGCCGTTCTTCCAGCCGCCCGCCGTTTTGTGGTAACTCTCATAGCCATCTGCCACATACAAACTGAGCGTATGGTGATCGCAATATTGGGTGATGGTATCGCGTTTGTTCGACCACGCCGCCAGCTGGATCCCAGAATGTAACGCAACCGATTCATGCAGCACGGCATTATGTTTGCGTAAGTTTTCAAAGGCATCGTAGGGCTGAGGCATACCATCACTTTCAAAGACGTTGTGAGCAGACTTTCAGTCTATCTCAGCAACAGGGTGTTAACAGCCCTCTTTTCCGCTTTGCATAAAAAAAAGCGCAAGATTTTACAAGTCTCCCGCAATCGGATGAAAGCGCCCTCAGAGGTGGCGTGGCACAGTCTGCCTTTGAATAGGCAAAATGAGAGCGATGTATGAACGCACTGTTGTACAGTCTGGTGGTGGTGATATGGGGCACGACATGGATTGCCATTTACCTGCAACAAGGCCCGGTTGCCGCCCCTGTTTCTATCTTCTGGCGCTTTGCCGTTGCCAGCACGGTGATGATAGTCATTCTGCTGGTCAGCGGAAAATTGCGTAAGCTTTCCGCACGTGACCATCTGTTTTGTTTGTTACAAGGCGGCTGCGTTTTTTGTTTTAACTTCTGGTGTTTTTACACTGCCGCCGCATGGATCAATACCGGACTCGAATCGGTTATTTTCTCAATGGCAGTCCTGTTCAACGCGGTTAATAGCTACTTGTTTTTTGGTCAAAAACCGCCGCGACGTTTTTATGTCGCCGCCGGACTGGGCCTGACAGGCATCGTCACCTTGTTCTGGCAAGATTTAGTCAACAGCGGGTTAAATCATTCACTGCTGCTGGGCATTGGCTTGAGCGCCCTCGGCACGTTTGGTTTCTCACTGGGCAACATGATAAGCCTGCGCCATCAGAAAAATGGCCTCGAGGTGATGACCACCAACAGCTGGGCGATGTTATACGGCACCGTGTTGATTGCTACCATTGCCCTGGTGCGCGGCGACAACTTCACACCTCAGTGGACCTTCAGTTATCTTAGCGCGCTGTTGTATCTGGCAATTTTTGGTTCGGTGATTGCCTTTGGCGCCTATTTCACGCTGGTCGGACGTATCGGTCCCAGCAAGGCGGCCTACAGCACGCTGCTTTTTCCACTGGTGGCACTGACGCTGTCTACGCTGTATGAGGGGTATGTCTGGCAGATTAATGCCATTGCCGGATTAGTGCTGATTTTACTGGGGAATTTGGTGATGTTCACCCGCCCGGAAATGCTGATGGGGAAACTGCTGTACCGCCGCCGGGTCGCCTGAAAAAAATCGCACCATCCGCAGAAAGCAGACGGTGCGTTTTTCATTATTGCTTTTTATTTACGTCAAACATGGAGGCATCGGTCGCCATGTCATCAACAACTTTCTTCAACGTTTCGAACGCCATCGGCGTACTCTCGTTATTCAGATCTTTGCCTTCGCCCTTACGGACAACTTTAATTACCGGCTTATTGGTTGCCGCATCGATCAACTCACCCTCGAAATAGAGGTGGGTATCCATGGTACGGTGCCCTGTTGCCATTTGTGTACCGGCAACAACCAGTGCAACCGGAACCACTTCATAGAATTGCAGCCCTTCTTTACTGGTATCAACACCAGTGATCGCCCCGCGGAAAATCAAAGTACGTGGGCCAGGCGTTGTCACCAGCGGCTTACGCTTACCAATGGAGGTTTTCATTTGAGTATTGGTATAGCTCAGCAGCCTATCAAGAACCTGTTGTCCAACCTGAGTGGTTGGTTTAGGAACCGGATAATACGTAATCGGGTTATAAACGATATTGTCGTATTTAGATTCATTAAAGCTAGGGTCAACCCAACGAAGCACCGGTTGCCCCGTTGCTGATTTAGTTTCCTTCAGGCCAGAATAGTCTTTTAAAAACCCAGAGTATTTCTCCGGCTGAGTCACTTTTGATGCACAGCCAGATAATGCCAACAGGCCAGTAAGCACTGCAACTTTAAATAAAGTTTGAGTACGCATGAAACGGTCCCTTTAGTTTTCGCAATGGTGCCTGAAAAGAATAGCAAATCAGAATCATTTTGGATGCACTAAAAATGGTAAGGACCGCACAATTTTATCTTAACGTTATCTTAACGTTCAGCACAAAAAAAATGCTGAACGTAGAAAGGCTTATCACAAATGGGTAGGTTAACCAGCTTTACGCGCCAACATTGTTGCAAAGCGCAGTTTAATACGGTTGCCGTTCTCATCCGTACGATGAAGTTCACCCACATCTTCGTTATATTTCAGCAGATCCCATCCGGTGTAATAGCGGCGTAATTCTCCGGCTTTAAACGCAAACGGGAACCCAACGGTGCACGGAAAATCATCGGTATCCATTGCCGCGACGATCAGGTTATATCCACCCGGTTTGGTGCAGCGTTGCATATTTTCAATCAAGCCCGGGATAGTTTTTGCTTCGAGGAACATCATCACCACGGTTGAAAGAATAAAATCATATTCACCGTCAAAGCGTAACGCATTGAGGTCCGCTACCTCAGCGTGCAGATTGGTCAGCCCTTCCGCGTCTTTAATGCGCTCAAGGTTGGCAATGCTCATTGGGTTTTTATCCCACGCCGTCACGTCATAACCGTTAGCCGCCAGGTACAGGCTATTACGACCATTCCCACAGCCTAAATCTAATGTTTTGCCTGGCGTAACAATTTTTGCCGCCTCGACAACATCGGAATGCGTGCGGGTTAAATCATATTTCTCAGTAAAGTAGTTTTCGTCACAACGGGTCATTATTTATCCTCAGATTTCAGTAATGCTGCACGCTCCGTGCGAATAAGCAGTTTTCCCTGCATCAGCAATGCAAACGTGCGTATCAGTAATAGCGCAATGATAAAATTGGTAAAAATAAACAGCGGGATCGCCAGCGTATGAAAAAAACCTGACTCGCTGCCGTGGCCTAAATGCAGCCCCGTCGTTGCCAGCGCCGAGACACCGAACGAGAAGCTCCAGAATGATGCATTAAACGGCTGAGACAGATACCACGGCATGAGACGCAACATGAACAGCAGTTGCAGCAGGCCATAGCCGAACAACATTTTTGCCAGCGTATCGCCTTCGCCACCGTTGACGCTGAGCCAGGCACTACAGGCCACCAGCGCCGGAGCCAGTTGAATACCCAGCGAGGTACGTAATACCGCCGGCAGTTCACCAGAACTGCGTAAACGCTGCAGAATAACCGGCTCAAGACTTAACCATGAAAAGACGCCCGCCCCGAGAAACACCAGCCCGGCATCAGTGTAACCAAGCGCGCCGCAGGCCATGGCGCTGATAAAGTTATTGGCCACGGTCGGCAGATACAAACCCGGCGTGGTAGCTTCTTCCGGATGAGAACCCCGCCACAGCCCTGCCGTTTGCCAGGCTGCGTACGACAGCTGGATCACCACCCCAATACCAAACAAGACCACGGCTAA
The DNA here is from genome assembly GCF_024809055.1 of Citrobacter sp. JUb117. Taxonomy (NCBI): domain Bacteria; kingdom Pseudomonadati; phylum Pseudomonadota; class Gammaproteobacteria; order Enterobacterales; family Enterobacteriaceae; genus Citrobacter; species Citrobacter sp. JUb117. Next base: position 176,764 of record NZ_JANUFB010000005.1, on the reverse strand, counting down.
GGGCCGGCACCAGGGAACGAAACCAATCGCCACCAGCATGGTGGTGGCAGGGAAAAGACTGACAAAGCTGCTCATCACCGGGTGGCGTATTTCCGCCAGCACGCTGTGGGGAAAACGCACCAGACGGGTCATAAATGCCAGCGTCAACAGCCCCCAAATGACCATCGCGAGGATCACCAGACCGTCACCTATCCAGTGACTCACCGGCCATATCTGACTGGCATATCGCCAGGCAAAACCCATCCCGATGGTTCCCAGTACCATGCCAAAATAACCGGCCGGAAGATTAAGAACTCGCTCACTGTATTTGTTATTACTCATTTTGTTTATTTTTTAAAGTATATTTGAAATACATTTTATGGAATTTACGGCTGTTTAGCCAGTGCTGAAAACTTTGCTACGTTTAACTAAGGTGCGCAACTGGGAAATTCTTTATGACCAAATACCGTCTGAGCGATGAGCCACGTTCCTTCAGTTATCAGGATAATGGCCACAAAAAAAACGTATTGCTACACCAGGTCATCGCCCTCACCGACTTTAATGATGTGCAAGCCGGTACGCCAGGCGGCTGGATTGACGACGAAAGCGTGCTGGCGCAAAACGGTGATTGCTGGATTTACGATGAGAATGCCATCGCCTTTGCCGGGGCGGTTATCTCCGGCAACGCCCGCATTACCCGTGCAAGCGTGATCAGAGAGGGGACGCAAGTTGGCGATAACGTATGGATTGACCAGGCAGAAATCAGCCATGGCGCAGAAATACGTGACAACGTCACGGTCAAAAATTCGACGGTCCGTGGGGAATGCCTCCTTTCCGGTGAGGCTCGCGTGTTGAGTGGTTCAGAAATCATTGCCGCCAAAGGATTAACCCGTGAAAGCGACCAGATTTTGCACATTTATGACCGCGCAACCGTCAGCAACTCGCGCGTTGTGCATCAGGCGCAAATCTATGGCGACGCTGTCGTCAATTATGCCTTTATCGAACACCGCGCCGAAGTTTTTGATTTTGCGCGAATAGAAGGCAATGAAGAAAATAACGTCTGGATCTGCGATTGCGCGAAAGTTTACGGCCATGCTCGGGTTACCTCCGGAACTGATGAAGATGCCATTCCTACCCTGCGCTACAGCTCACAGGTGGCGGAGCACGCCGTGATCGAGGGTAACTGCGTCCTGAAGCATCACGTGCTGGTTGGGGGGCATGCGCGCCTACGCGGTGGCCCAATCCTGCTTGACGATCGCATTCTCATTGAAGGCCACGCCTGTATCCAGGGCGAAGTGCTGATCGAACATCACATTGAGGTTACCGGCCAGGCTTGCATCGAGGCCTTTGAGGGCGACGCAATTCATCTGCGCGGCCCGAAAGTGATCAACGGCGAGCAACGTATTACCCGCACGCCTCTGGCAGGCTTATTCTGAGGCGCAATCAATGATACGGGCGTAGAGATTCACATCATGGTACTCACCGTTGAGGAACTCCGCCTGCTTCAGACAACCTTCCAGCAGGAAACCATTGCGCTGTGCGACCTGATTGCTTTCACGGTTATCTACTCGGCATTTAATGATAAAACGGCGGATCTCACCGCGCTGCGCGTAATGTTGAATAAACGCCTGTAGCGCCCGGGACAGTATGCCTTTCCCCTGATGTTCTTCATCCAGCCAGTAACCAATATAGGCAGCTTTGTTCAACGGTTCGATCTGGTTAAACGAGATCACCCCCACCACGTTCTGCTGTTCAAAAATAAGGAACATTTTGGCGTAGCCGCGCTGGTGCAGCATCATATTGCCCTGCACGTTCTTGCGTGTGTCATCCTCGGATTCGACAAACTGTGGCCAGTTCAGCGACTGCTGCAGCCAGCGCTTATTTTTGAGTACCAGTTGATGCAATGGCGTGACGTGTTGCTCTTCGACTGCCCGCAGTTCCAGCGTGTCGCTGACGGGGATGACTTCTGGCATGTTTATCTCCTTCACTTTCGTTAACGGGGCATTTCTGACTGGCATCCGCAGATATTAATCTATTTATCATCCCGGACATCATACTTTTATGCTGTAACAGCAATCACTTAGCGACAATCTACCGCGCCGAACCCGCTAATCTGATTAACCGGGCTTCCTCATGGGGAGGATCCGCAATGATGACAATAATACCGCTATTTTTTTGCTAAGGAGCAAGCATGGCAGCACCTTTGGGTCGTTTAGCACTTATCCCGCTGTTTCTGATCACCGCCTGTCACCAACCCGTTCCCACCTCGCAGACCGGTCCCGTGCCTTATGCGGTCAGCAAGCAGGTGGTGGTGGATAATACCACCCTGGAGATCTCCCGCAGCGCGCTGGAATATAATGTCCACAAAGTTCAGCAGTTGCTGGGAGATAAAACTCGCTTGTGCGCCATTCTCAAAGGCGACGCGTACGGGCACGACCTGTCTCTCGTCACGCCGGTGATGATGCAAAACGGCGTGCAGTGTATTGGCGTCGCCAGTAATGAAGAAATCAGCATCGTGCGTCAGGCCGGTTTTACATCACAACTGATGCGCGTGCGTAATGCCACGGAAAAAGAGATGCGTCAGGCGGCAGATTTTGATACTGAGGAGCTGATTGGCAATCTGGACATGGCGAAACGTCTGAGCGCCATTGCTCAGGAGAAAGGCAAAACCATCCGTATTCATCTGGCGTTGAACTCTGGCGGGATGTCGCGCAACGGTCTGGAAGTCAGCACGGCGGCCGGACTGGAAGAAGCCCGCGCTATTTCGGCCTTACCCGGACTGAAAATTGTCGGCATCATGTCGCATTTCCCGGAAGAAGATGCCGCGGTGGTCAAGCGCGATTTGGCCCGCTTCAATATCCAATCAGCCCAGGTTCTCAAGATTACCGGACTGAAGCGCGAAGACGTGACGTTGCATGTGGCCAATACCTTCGCCACGCTGACCGTGCGTGAATCATGGCTGGATCTGGTGCGCGTTGGCGGAATTTTTTATGGTGATACCATCGCCAGCACAGAATACAAACGCGTGATGACGTTTAAATCATCGATTGCGTCGGTAAACCATTACCCGAAAGGTAATACCGTCGGCTATGACCGTACATATACACTCAAACGCGATTCCGTTCTCGCTAACATTCCGGCAGGTTATGCTGACGGCTATCGTCGCGTGTTCAGCAACGCAGGACATGTGCTGATCCGCGGCCAGCGGGTACCGGTGCTGGGTAAAACGTCAATGAATACGCTGATTGTCGATGTGACCGATTTGCCGCTGGTGACCTCTGGTGATGAGGTGGTGCTGTTCGGTAAACAGGGCAAGGCACAGGTTAGCGCAGAGGAAGTGGAAGAAATCAGCGGTGCGCTGTTCACCGAAATGTCGATTCTATGGGGCGCGACGAACAAACGGGTTATGGTCGATTAAGTCTTTGACAGGAAGGGCTTCCCATTTTTTGCGGAAAGCCCTTTTACACAGTGAGAGCCGTACTATTTAGCTCTCACTGACACTCTCTTTTTGCAGGATTTTGAGCAGATCTTCCTTCAGGTGAAGTTTCTGTTTCTTCAGGCGAACAATATCCAAACTGTATCCCCGACCATCCGAACCTTCCAGTCTGGAAATCTCATGATCAAGGCTGTTGTGTTTTTCGAATAAAGACAGAAAGCGAGGATTCTCGGATTTCAGTCGGGAAATGAGGTCTCTGTATTCTGGAAACATACTTTCTCCCTGTTAGTGGACAAAAAGCGTGTATAAGAAATACACACCTTCAGCTTACCCATTTGACATAGGGAAAAATGCGAACAGGATCGAGTAAATAGCGTACAGAATGTTTCAGCAGAGATGAGGTCTGTGACTCCCCTTCAGGAGAGCCACAGACCGTGCGATTAACGCATTTCGCGGTCGTCGACGTACTGACGTTTATCCGGTGCTGGCGGGAAATACTGATACAGCCAGGTCTCGCTGATCGCATCGCCCTGACAACGCAGGAACATGCGCATATCTACCGGATCGGTTGAGTCAGAGGTCGGATACCAGTCAAACTGAATACGATAGCCATCGATCGGCTCAACGTAGAGGATTTCAATCTGCTTCGCTTCGCCGCTTGAGAGCGTAATCACCGGCTCAATACCTTTCGGCGCAGCGGCTTTCAGATCGCCACCGACGAAGTCAACGGCAAAGCGGCGCGCCCATTTTTCCGGGTAATGCTCGCCCGGTGCCCACCCTTCCGGGAATCCTCCCATGCCAGTGCGGGTTGCCAACACACGCGCCAACGGTGAGCGTACCGGTGGCTGTGCGCTCCAGTACAGGCGATATTTGAACTCCAGATCGTCACCAGCTTTGATCGCCTTCTCCGGCTGCCAGAAGCAGACAACGTTATCCAGCGTTTCACCGGTGGTTGGGATCTCCATCAAGCCAATGGTCCCCTTGCCCCACTGGTTACGCGGCTCGACCCACAGGCTTGGGCGCTTATTGTACCAGCCCATGATGTCCTGATAGTGGGAGAAGTCACGATCCAACTGCAACAGGCCAAAGCCGCGCGGGTTGTTATCGGTGTAGGCATTGAACTGCAGTTTTTGTGGATTGTTCAGCGGACGGCAGATCCACTCCCCGTTGCCGCGCCACATTGCCAGGCGGTCGGAGTCATGGATTTGCGGGTGAATGGTATCGCACATCCGACGTTCGTTATTACCGCAGCTAAACATGCTGGTCATCGGCGCAATGCCGAGCTGTTTGATGTCTTTACGGGCGTAGACATGGTTCTGCACATCCATGATCACCTGCGTTTTCTCACAGTGGATCACAAATTTAAACGCACCGGTTACGCTTGGGCTGTCGAGTAGCGCATACACCGTAAAGCTGGTCGCACCCGGTTTGACCGTTTCGAACCAGAACGCGGTAAAGTCAGGAAACTCTTCTTTGCTGTCGGTATAGGTATCCACCGCCAGGCCACGCGCAGACAAACCGTACTGATAGGTGTCATCGACGGCGCGGAAATAGCTGGCACCGAGGAAAGAAACCACATCACGACGGGCCAGTTCTGGCGCTTTAAACACGCGGAAACCAGCGAATCCAAGATCGGTTTGCCCTTCGAGCTGTTTGGTATCTACGCCCGCATCGTTGTATTTGAACAGTTCAGGGCGGAAGTGGATCTCACGCGCCAGATGCGTACTGTCATCAACCGAGAACATGCGCACGCGGCGACGAAACCCCATGCCGACATGGAAAAACTGCGCGTCCAGCTGACGATTTTCAACGTTATTCCACAGCGACTGCTCGGCGTCGTACTGAATACTGTTGTAAGCCTGAGGCGTGAGTTTCGCCAGCGTATCCGGCAACGCGCGCGGCGCACCGCCCCACGGTTTTTGTGCCAAATCATGGGCCATTGATTGCAGTACGGAAAAATCAAAACGTACGGTTTTTCCGTCTGCAATGTCAGACTCTGCCGCATAGGCAGCACGGGAAAAGAGTGATGCAATACCACTGGTTCCGCACACGGCGGCCATTGCCATTGAACCTTTAATAAATCGTCTACGATTCATGCCTGAAAGTAAGTCCTTCTGGTCGTGTGAATGGTCCCGCGCCGGTCAAAATCTGCGGCAAGAGAGTGCACATTTCTGACCGCTCACTCTAGACAAAATTCATTAATAATCCAATTGTTGGTCGCCGATTATCTGTACAAAATCGAAAATATATTATGTCGATGGGAACAGACCGAATCCCGTGTAAATTCCATTAAAGTAAACCACAGCGCCGTTTACTGCGCTCTTCAGCCTCCCGATACAGCACAAACTCATCATAAACCGCACAGCCCAGTGCCTGTTCAAACGCATCCCGACTGGCGTTACCATGACTGCGCGCCTGGGTTTCATTGCCCAGATTAGACTGGAAAATGCCCGCAGCGCTCACCGGTAAGAAATCTTCGTAGGTGATCGGTTGAGCCACCAGCCAGCCTCGTTCGATCAGCGGCTGCGGGTCATCCTCCGGTCGGATCGCCTGACGATGCGCCTCGCCCGACGGCGTTAGTCGATAGCGGAACCAGGCCAGCCCCTGCTGGCGTAGCAAAAACTCACTGTCAGGGAAGGCTTTAAACACCTCTTGAAGATGCAGCTGGTGCATCAGGTTGTCTTTACCCGTTCCCGCGTGACTCAGAAGTTCATCATATAACTGCCTGCCTTTTGGGGTCAGCGCCACGCCACGCTGTTCAATCTCGCCAAAACGTGCGGTGTGCGTACCACGCATTTCACCGGCAAACAGCACCGCCTCCTCCAGCGCTTTAAAGCTGGTCTGGCGCAGCAGAATAGGCACCTCGCGCCGCGGCGGCCCTTCAATAAGGATTTTCGGTTCAATGCCACATTCCGGCATCATCGACTGCACACGGTCGATATCCAGCGTGCGTGGCGTCAGGTGGTTAATGTGGCAACCGGGGAAACACACCACATCAGCAATCAGTCGATGTTCGTTGTGTAGCGCGTGATAGGTCTCTTCATCTACCGTAGCGTGCTGATGCCAGCGGAAGGTTTCCAATGCTTCATGCACAAATTCCTGAGTCTGGGCAGATGTAAAACTACCCTGCGCATCAAACTCATCCAGTAATTCGTGGCAACGGCGCGTAAAAATATCGCGTTTTGCGAGAATATCCGCAGCCCGCTGGCGTAATGTTACGTTATCGATCAACTCGAGGCGCAATAGCGAGGTAAACACCCGAAACGGATTACGCGAAAGCGAAGCATCATCGATGGGGCGAAACGCCGTGGAATGGACGGGAACGCCCGCCTGGGAGAGATCGTAATAGCTGACCGGGTACATGCCCATAATGGCAAACATCCGCCGCAGCGTGGATAATTCCTGCGCGGTCCCTACCCGGATCGCACCGTGCCGCTCAACGTTAAGACGCGCTAACTCATCCGCATTGGCCAGTTTTTCATGCAGCGTCGGGTTATTTTCCAGTACCGCCAAATTCACATCAGCGACAAGTTCCAGCAACGTGCCGTACTGCGGGACTTCCTGCTGGTACATTGCTGACATTGCCTGCGAAAATTGTTCCCGAATCTCATCTGCCGTGATGGTGTTCGCCATAATGTCATGCCTCCAGTGAATATTACCTGGAGTGTAGAGAACGCTACCGAGTCCGGTGGGAAGAATTTACAATCTGTGATTAGCACCCAAACTTTTGATAAGCACGGAGACATTAAAGATCCAGCAATCATGCGGGTCACACTGGAATCATAGAAAACACGAGGCGATTCAGTGTACCCTACCCTGTGACATGGCCTACAGGTAATCGATCACTCTTGCTAAACTATCTCGTTCTCTCACCGTGATAATCTCCTGTTATCACTTCATCGTAGACATATCACACACTTAGCCACACGCACCCTATGTTATGTGCATGCCTCTTGTATGTTGTGTATTGAGTAGTCCATATCATACACAGGTGGGTATAGATTTACTTGTAAATAACTCACGCGTTATAAAACCCTCCCCGTACTACATGCCTCATTGCCATCACATACTGGCTAACACAATACGCGGGAACGCACCACTCAATACCTCCGTGGTTTACCCGTTGATTTACCCATTGAAAGTTAACAATTATGCAGAGCATGAATGGCACTTAAAATAGAACACATATCAACCACAATTAGCCATTCGTGCTCATATCATATGTTTCACTATGTTTATCATTGTGTTTGCTTTTGTGTTTATTGATAATGCACTTCCCCCGTCACTGATGACGGCTAACTTTGAATGCCATGCAATGATTAAGGTAACAGAGTCAAACATCAAGCAAGTGCAAGGGGCCATTCGTGCAGCTACTGATAAGCGTGGTTTTGAATACGTTGTTGCTTCCTTCAATGCGTGTCAAGAACGAGGAGAAATGGATATTGTGTTTAATCTTCCTGTTGGTGAATACCGTCGTTATGCTGCCCTGTTAGCTGATCTTGTTCGCATCGAAAAACAGATGATAGACATGATTTCAGCTACAGCAGCCGTAATGTTGTAGAGGTGTACACAATGAATGTGATAGCGGGTGATGTTGCTATTCATCCTGTTTCATTTATCAATCTTGTTGTGGTCGCTTTTTGGAAAATTATTGAAGATGTGTTTATCTCATATGATGACGGAATGACAGAAACCTATCTGCACAATGCAACTGAACTTATTCAAGATAAGAAGGAAGAAAATCTGACTAACTCACTGATAACCACTCTGATCACGCCTATGTAGAACATAATGGACAAGTTCTAACTTATGTTGATATACAAGGTAAAACTAAAGCACCAAGTGAATAAGCAATTAATATTGTTCAAGAGTTTCTATATAAATAAATCTCAACAGAGGATTTGAAGTTGGAGGCTGGTTTGTTCTCGTGAGCTTTATTATGTTCATGGAATATGGAAGCGATCGTGTTTATTGGTGGTTAGCTTGGCTGACAGACGATCAATTTTATATGGCTGGTTTAGGCGCGGGATTTATTGCTCTAATTGCTTTCATTCCTGCTGTTTGGGTTGGTGCTCTTATGGCTATCACAGCTTCAATTACTTATGTGAAAGACGGCATACGATAAATAAAACGATAAATAAAGAATTAATGATGATAGCACCCTATTAATCCTAAATGGAGTTTTCATAATGTTTAAGAAATCAGTGGTTGCAATGTTAATTGTTCTTCCAATGTCTGCTTTTGCTCATGGTCATGGCGGAATGGGTGGTCACAACTTTGGTGGTCATGGTCATGGTGGTAATATTGGTCATGCGTTTGGTAGCCACTCCTTCGGTGGTAAACTGGCAGGGCGTATGAACGCTAGTGGCGGATTCACTGGCTTCTCTAAAGGTTCTATCAACATGAGCGATCATCCTGTTGCTCAGAACATTGCAGACCATACCACTCATACCGCGTCTTTTAAAGACGGCACTTTCATGGGCACAACTACCACCACCATTGGTGATATAACTCGTGAAACTTCTACAGTTGTGTCTGCTGATATGCGTTCTCACACTAAAGCCATCACTAACGGTGAAGTATCTCATGTGAGTATTCGTAGCTATGCTGACGGTATTGGTGGTCTGAGTGTTCATGCTACCAAAGACGGCGACACTGCGATTGGGACAGTGAAAGCATATAACGATGTAGCAAATGCTGGCGTCGTTAACCACATGCTGAAATCTGGTGACATGACTCGTGTTGCTCAGACAGCAATCGCACCAGACTTCCGTAGCCGTACGGTAGCGGTTCGTGACGATACTGGCGTAACTGTCCACATGCAAGGTTATGTGGGCAATGAGCAGGCTGGTATTGGTTATAACAAGCATGTTGCCACCTATGGTGAGTATGGCTTTGAACGTTCAGTGAATACGCTGGGTATTGCAACTGTCGGCATGTATGGTCCAGCTCACTATGCTGAGAAAGTTGCCAACCTGAAAACTGGTACAGTGAAAACGATCACTGACATTACACCACCTGCACCAACTCCTGTGGTGATTCACGTTGTTCCACTGACTCCGCTGACTCCTGTTGTACCACAGCCAACTCCGGTTGTTATTCATGTAGCACCAGCAGCCGATGTAACACCTGCTGTCGATCCTACTCCAGCAAATGTTACTACTGTGTACAACGATAAACACGGTGATAGTGTCATCTTGTATTGGAATATCTAACTAAAAGCACTGTTTTATACAACATTAGGGCTGGAGAAATCCGGCCTTTTTTTTAGTGGAAATAAATTTGTGAATGGAGATATTGCAAATGATGCTTAATGCGGGTGATTTTCTAAAATTGATTAATCTTGATCCATTTAAGAAATCTAACAATGAAGCAGGTGTGTCTGTTTCTCGTGGTGTTGAACTGGCTAAGCTGCGTGATGCTGTAAAAGAGAAACGTGTTAATTTGCGTGTTCTCTTGAAGTGGTTAAATGCTTCTGCTGGCTGTCGTTTACAAGAACGTTGGTTAACTAACTTCTTCGCTAACGAGCTAGGAACCTCTCAGCAACGTTCAGGCAAGAGTAAAGAGGACAAGCTAAAGGAAGAGGTTAACCGCCTTACGGAGCTTCTCAGAGCGTCACAGGAACAGAATCAGATGATTGCTATGGTTGCTTCTGAGGACAATCAGAAATCTATTTTTGCTGGTATCGTGGAAAAGATTGAACTTGAGACTCAATCAGAAGTAGCAGCCTTTGTAGAACAAGCTGCAACACGAGCTAAACAGAAAGCTATCGATCAGATGAAAGCTATCTTTCCAGACTGGGAACCAGCAGAGGACGCTTGAACGTAAAAGGCAGTGTGTATTAACATACGGCCTTAACTTTTTAGGGGCATATGATGAAGAACGTTAATTTAATATTGCTCGGAGATAGCACACAGCCACAAGAGAAGCGTATGAAGGAAGCGCTCAAGATAAGCAAGGGTGTGAAACCTGCTGCTGTGTTGGATGCTGTGAAAGAAGCATATGATGGTACAGGGAAGAAACCTAGCCTGAACTATGCACAGCTTGCACGATGGAGAAAGGGTTTAACCTACTATCGCTCACCTCCTACTGTAGACGCTATAGATCCCTATACAGAATTATTTACTCCCCTGTACCAACTGCTAGAGAATCCAGTGGTGGTAGCTTCCATCGATGTAGAAGAATTCGAACAACGATTAAGAAAGCAGGTTGAAGAACGTGAACGGCTATTGAGTACGGCAAGACGGGAAGAAGCAGAACGTATTATGAAAGAATCAGAAGAACGTGATCATAATAGGTTGATGGAGGAATTAAGTAAGCTGATGGATAAGCTGAGAGAGCTTAGGAAAGATTAATGCACATTTTTGTGCATTTAGAATAGTTGAGAAGGGGTAGCCTAATATTATGGTTCCCTTTTCTGTTTTTATTTCACCGGAAAGAGTTTTGATACTACTACTGCGTTAATTATTCCCCTTCTTACTACCGCACTGATAAGCACATTCACCGCTGTGAGAATTATCACACCGCCTACATGATGAATAGCTTTGGCTATGAAAGATCAAAATGGTATAGAGTCCGAAGGACGACTAACCAGACAGCCTACAGAGCGTTTAAATGATGCAAGGCAGGCAATCACCTTACCTACTCACAAAACCGCTTAAAATGGCTTAATTTCAATGGACAAAATTGTCCAGAGAAAACTATTCTTTCTCGGGGATTTCCCCGAGAAAGTGAGGAGTATTCCTGCTAGACAAATTTGTCCAGCGCTATGAATACTACGTACTCCTGTGTATGTTCTTGCTTGCTGCTATCACAACAGTTTCATACAATAACTACCTGCACAAGCTCGCAACTGGTTGTTTTTAATATTCATACCGAATATCAAACTGTGATCCCGCATGAATTCCCCCCACCCGCGTAGACGATGAACGGTGCTTACTGGCGTGGTTTCAAATGGTTTTCCAGCCACGGCAGCATCTGTTTTTTACGACTCAGCATCCCTTCAACCTTGCAGGGCTGCGCGATATCTGTCAGTTCTTTTCCGGCAAACCACAGGCTGGTGTCGCCTTTGTTGATATCCGTCAGCATCAGCACGACCAGCGCAGCATGGTGTTCCTCAGCATAGCGCACCATTTCCGCACGCAAATCGTCCAGCACCGGCGCCACCTGATCCAGTGCGTAAAGCTCGAGCTGCGCCACGCAGACCTGGTGCCCATGAATCGTGAACGTTTTGCAATCTTTATTGAGAAGTTGCCGGGCGCTCATCCCCTCCACGCTGGTTTTAGCTGATAGCAGGTCGCGGCAGAATGCCTCCCGATCAACTCCCGTTTTTTCGACCAACGCGTCCACCGCCTGGCAGTCGTCTGCCGTAGTGGTAGGTGAGCGTAGCGTGACAGTGTCACTCAAAATGGCCCCCAGCAGCAACACGGCCTCGGAGGAAGAGATCTGGCGACGCTCCTCTTCCGACATCAGTTGCCATAACAGCGTCGCGCTACTGCCGACCGGTTTCACCCACACTTCCGGCGGTAAACGCGTCATCAAACCGCCGAGGCGGTGGTGATCGATAATACCAACGACATTACTCTCAGCCAGAGAGTCTGGACCCTGAGCGGGTTCAGTAAAATCCACCAGCCAGACATCTCTGTCGGTCAACGGAAACGTCAGCAGTTCGGGCATCGAGAGTCCCGCGTGCTCAAAGATAAATTGTGTTTCACGGTTAGGTTCACCCGCGCGCCATGCCGTCGCCTGCTGGCCGCGTAAGGTTAACCAGCGCGCAGTCATCGCGGCGGTGCAGATGGCATCGCTATCGGGATTAAGGTGCCCTATGACATGTATCATTAATCAGTGCCTTGTAATGTGAAGAGAACAATAACCAAAGTATAACGATCGGGTACATTCCCTTCCATGATCCCGCTGCGCAGTCAGGCAGTACAAAACATAAGCAAAATAAATCAGTTGTAAGTAAAATACGATAAATGTTAATAATATTTTGCTATCAGGTTATCAAAAACCAACAACTTTACTTGCTACCGATACGGCTCTGTTTTTAACATCGCTTATGGAAAAAAATGTTCTGTTCAATCAGCGTATTCGCTTGCGCCATCTTCACACTTTTGTCGCCGTTGCCCAACAGGGGACGCTGGGGCGCGCGGCTGAAACCCTAAACCTGAGTCAACCGGCTCTCTCCAAAACACTCAACGAACTGGAGCAACTGACCGGGACACGCCTCTTCGAGCGCGGTCGCCTTGGTGCGCAGTTAACGCTACCCGGCGAACAGTTTCTTACCCATGCGGTAAGAGTGCTGGACGCACTCAATACGGCCGGTCAGGCATTAAATCGTCGGGAAGAAGCACATAATGATGTCGTGCGCATCGGGGCACTACCGACGGCTGCACTGGGTATTCTTCCCGCCGTCATTGGTCCGTTCCACAAGCAGCAAATGGAGACCACGCTGCAAGTTGCCACCATGAGTAACCCGATGATCCTCGCTGGGTTAAAATCCGGGGAAATCGATCTCGGCATTGGCCGGATGGCCGATGCGGAACTCATGGTCGGGCTAAACTACGAATTATTATTTCTCGAGTCGCTCAAGCTGGTAGTACGCCCTAACCACCCGCTGTTGCAGGAAACCATCACGCTAAGCCGGGTGATGGAGTGGCCGGTCGTGGTATCGCCAAAAGGTACCGCGCCGAGGCAGCATGCGGAAGCCCTGCTGCTAAGCCAGGGGTGTGAACTGCCGCGAGGTTGTATTGAAACGCTGTCGGCGTCGCTGTCGCGCCAGTTGACAGTGGATTACGACTACGTATGGTTTGTGCCGTCAGGCGCGGTGCGGGAAGATTTACGCCAGGCCACACTGGTGTCATTACCGGTACCGACGCAAGGATCCGGCGAACCCATTGGCATTTTGACCCGTAGCGACGTTCAGCTCTCTACCGCCGCACAGATCCTCATCGCCGCGATCCGCAAAACTGTCCCGTTTTGATCTTTCCCACCGCCAAAAATAAAGGGACCCGCGGGTCCCTTTATCGTTAAAACGTTTCCCAATTCTCACCGTGGGATGGCGACGTTTGCGGCGACGAATAAACCGGTGTGGCAGCAAGGGGCGCGCGTTTTTTCACGCTGCCGCCCTGCAAGCGAAAGGTGCCAACTGCCTGGGTTAAACGTGCAGCCTGCTCCTCCAGCGAGGCCGCGGCAGCAGACGCTTCTTCGACCAGCGAAGCGTTTTGCTGCGTGACTTTGTCCATCTCTGAAATCGCCTGGCTCACCTGCACGATGCCCCGACTTTGCTCATCGGAGGCGGCAGCAATCTCCAGCATAATATCGGTCACGCGTTTTACCGCATCGACGATATCTGTCATGGTATTGCCTGCAGCCACCACTTCCCCGGAGCCTTGATCAATCAGCCGTACGGATTCGCTGATCAATCCTTCAATCTCTTTTGCTGCCTGGGCACTACGGCTTGCCAGTGTACGCACTTCGCTGGCCACCACCGCAAAGCCGCGCCCTTGCTCGCCTGCTCGCGCCGCTTCCACCGCCGCATTCAGCGCCAGGATGTTGGTCTGGAAAGCAATGCTGTTGATGACGGCGGTAATTTCAGAGATTTTCTTCGAGCTGGTCGAAATGTTGCCCATGGTATGCACCACGCCAGAAACCATCTGACCACCCCGACTGGCTTTGCCGGAAGCATCTTCCGCCAGTTTGCTGGCATGATGTGCATTATCGGCGTTCTGTTTCACCGTAGCCGTCAGCTCTTCCATACTGGCCGCCGTCTGTTCAATCGCCGCAGCCTGCTCTTCCGTACGCGATGACAGGTCCGTATTCCCCATAGAGATTTCACTGGTCCCGCGATAGATTTCTTCTGCCCCCTGACGCACGGTTCCCACGGTTTTTACCAGCGAATGCTGCATGGCCTGCAAATGACGGCTCAAACGACCAATCTCGCTGCGCCCGGTGGGCTCATCCTGCATGGTCAGATCGCCCGCTGAGATTTGCTCAATGCGTTGGGCGGCACGCAGCAGCGGATGGATCACGGTACGACGCAGCACCATAAACGTCATCAGCGTCAATGCCAGTGCCAGACCGAATGCGCCCAGCATAAAGACCATGCCAATTTGTGTCCGATGATGGGCCTGCTCACTGAGCTGGTTCGCCCTTGCGGTGCGGATCTCAATGGCCTTCAGCAGCGCTTTGTTGTAGGCGGTATCCAGCGGTCTGGCCTGTTCATTTTCATGGTTAATGATCGCTTCAAACATGCCGTTTTTGGCGTACTTGAGCATCGGCTGCAAACCGTCGATATAGGCTTTGAAACTGGCGCTCAGTTCAGCGTCCAGCGCTTCATCTGCCGGCGTTTTCACCGCCCGAGACAGATAGGCATTAAAGCCCTCCTGCGACTGCTTAATCCGCTTTTCCGCCTCCGCAATATTGGCCTTCATATCGTCCATTTCGGCAATACGACTCGCCGCACCAGCATGGATCATATTGATACGCGAGGTGCGCAAGTGGTTAGAGCTGTTCGATAACCCCATCCTGACCTGAATTTCATCAGTCACATCGCGCTGATCGCGGTCGGCCTGCATAAGAAAATAGCTCGCCAGCCCGGAACTTAAGGCGAACAGCAGAAGGATGCCACCGAGAATGGAGGAAAACAGCGGAACCAGTCGGATTTGATGCAGGAAGCCCAGTTTGTGCTGGGCCTGCATCGATGTTGTGTTGTCCATGACCGTCGACTCTCTTGTAGGGTTTATGCGTGAAAACACGCCCGATAGATAGTCATCGGCAATCCGCCAGGATTGCTTACCGCGAAAAGCGCCGGTTTCGTCACACTTTCACAACATCATTCTAAAAAATTCAGGAAAGTGCCAGCGGAGAGTTCCGCTGGCGGATGGATCAGTTATCGCCAAAGTGGATAACAGTACGAATAGACTTACCCTGATGCATTAAATCGAACGCCTCGTTGATCTGCTCCAGCGGCAGGCGATGCGTAATAAACGGATCTAACTGAATTTTCCCGCTCATTGCGTCTTCGACCATGCCCGGCAGCTGCGTACGCCCTTTTACACCACCAAATGCGGAGCCGCGCCAGACGCGTCCGGTCACCAGCTGGAACGGACGTGTTTTGATCTCCTGCCCAGCGCCCGCCACGCCAATGATGATGCTCTCGCCCCACCCTTTGTGGCAGCACTCCAGCGCAGCACGCATCACGTTCACATTACCGATGCATTCAAAGCTGAAGTCCACGCCGCCGTCGGTAAACTCAACAATCACGTCCTGCACCGGCTTATCGTAATCGTTCGGATTGATGAAATCGGTCGCACCCATTTCACCGGCCAGCTTGAATTTCTCCGGGTTGGTATCGACCGCTAAAATGCGCCCGGCTTTCGCCTGTACCGCGCCCTGGATAACCGCCAGACCGATACCGCCCAGACCAAACACCGCCACGGTGTCGCCTTCTTTTACTTTTGCCGTGTTATGGACGGCGCCTATCCCGGTGGTAACGCCACAGCCCAGCAGACAGACTTTGTCCAGCGGTGCCTGTGGATTGACCTTCGCCAGCGAGATCTCTGCGCACACGGTATATTCACTGAAGGTGCTGGTGCCCATGTAGTGATAAATCGGCTCGCCGTTGTAAGAAAAACGCGTTGTGCCGTCTGGCATCAGACCTTTACCCTGGGTCGCGCGCACGGCCTGACAGAGGTTGGTTTTGCCCGATTTACAGAACTTACACTCGCCACATTCAGCGGTGTACAGCGGAATCACATGGTCACCCGGTTGCAGGCTGGTGACGCCTTCGCCCACTTCAACCACAATGCCGCCGCCTTCATGGCCCAGTACTGCCGGGAATACACCTTCCGGATCGTCGCCCGAGAGCGTAAATGCGTCTGTATGGCACACACCGGTGTGGGTGATTTTAACCAGCACTTCCCCTTTTTTTGGCGGCGCGACGTCGATTTCGACAATTTTTAACGGTTGGCCGGGGCCAAATGCAACTGCAGCACGTGATTTCATTTGTCTCTTCCCATTATTGCGAGGTGATGGTGTTATTTTAGATAAGCGCGCAGAAGATGGCCGATTTCAGCCATACGCACGGCACGCTGGTCCGGGGTGGTCTCCCCACTGACCAGTTCATCCTTCAGGTGGATCTCAACCATTTCGCCCATCAGGCCGTTGGATGCGCCGCGTACGGCGGCAATTTGTTGCAGGATCGCCAGACAGGGTTCGCCTGACTCCAGCGCGCGCTCGAGCGCATCAACCTGCCCACGAATACGTCGTACACGAGTGAGAATGCGTTTTTTATCTTCAGGTGAATGCGGCATACGCCCTCCGGATACTATAGGGGGGTATGGTATTTCATTTAATAGCCCCGTGTAAACGGTGAAATTTATGGGGTCATGAGGAGAGGCGCTATTGACCACCAGTATCGGGTAATTAAATAAATGCGAGGCGTCTCCAGAAAATAAATAACATCTCCCTGTTTTATACAATCAACTCACCCGCAGCAAATCCGCAAAACGCGTGGTATATCGTGGGGATAGCATTCCTCGTTTCATTTTCCACTGCTGTTCTATTCCCTGCCCGGCAAACCAGAGCGTTCCGCGCCCTTCTTTATTGAGCCGATCCACCACGGTCATCAACTCCGCGCTGTTGCGTCGAGGGCCATTGTCATCAAACAGATTCAACTGTGCCACGCCTGAACTGAAAAAATCCCCCAGCATCACGCCCGCTTTTTGATAACGCAGTCCGTCTCGCCAGATAACGTCCAGGCAGCGTGTTGCCGCATTGATAATATCCCGACTATCCTGGGTGGGGATCAGCAATTTGGTCGACGCGCTATTAGCATAATAAGGTTCATTCGGGGCAAATGGACTGGTTTTAATAAACGCAGAGATAAACTGACAATACTGGTGTTCCCCGCGCAATTTTTCTGCTGCACGCGCGGCATAGGCGCAAATCGCCTCCCGCATGGCGTTGTAATCCGTGAGCCTCTCACCAAACGATCTTGAGCAGATGATTTCCTGCTTCACCGCTGCAAACTCTTCAAAACCCAGGCAGGGTTCACCGCGTAGTTCACGTACGGTACGCTCCAGTACCACGCTGAAATGCTTGCGGATAACGTCAGTGTGGGTATCCGCCAGATCCAGCGCACTCTTGATACCCATCGCGTCGAGTTTCTTGCTGGTACGGCGACCAACGCCCCAAACATCATCGACCGGAAGCGCCGCCATCAGCTTACGCTGGCGTTCCCTGTTCGAGAGGTCCACTACGCCGCCCGTCTGCTGTTGCCACTTTTTGGCCGCATGGTTCGCCAGCTTCGCGAGGGTTTTGGTGGGCGCAATACCTACGCCGACGAGCAGATGTGTGCGCTTGTGCAGCGTGTGTCGAATTTCACGTCCAAACGCCGCCAAATTGCAGCAATTCCTGACTCCAGAGAGATCGCAAAACGCCTCATCAATTGAGTAGATCTCCACCCGTGGCGCGATCTCTTCCAGGGTGGTCATCACCCGCTGGCTCATATCGGCGTACAGTTCATAGTTGCTACTGAAGGTAACAATCCCGTGCCGGCGGAAAATTTCTTTCTGTTTGAAATAAGGTGCGCCCATTGTTACCAGCCCTTTGGCTTCGGCGCTGCGGGCAATGATGCAGCCGTCATTGTATCTGAATGAAGCTAACTATTAGTTGATGGCAATGCTATGATTTTTAATGGGATTTAATTACTAACTTTTTTCAGGTTTTTTGATTTTGAGGACATACTCTATTGAACAGGTTTAGAGGTTAATGTTGATGCAACTCTAAATATAGGTGGACCGGATAACCGTGATTCTTCCAAGTTATAAGCATCCTGAATTCAGCACTGTTAATTTTTAGAGAGCCTCTGGCTAATCTAGTTTCTGCTTTTGCTCGTGAGGGACAGCCATACTCAGATCTCCCAAATTGCAGGAGATTTGAGTATGAACAAGTCACCTTAGAACAAAGGTTATATCATCGCCCAAAAATGACCACTTCAGATATTTCATCTCCGGGGAAATGGGTCACTTCATTTTTCTGCCCTCAGGAAACGAAAAATGCGCGCCGGATCAAATCTGCTTCACGTGAGTGTATTAATCCCGTAGCCCGGACGTTTTAACCCCATTAAGATGGCGTATACACTTTCTGTATGAAGGATCCGCCGGTGATAGGCTCACAATGGAATAAATGGGATTTACATATACACAGTCCCCTGACGTGGCTGGCCAACAGTTATACTCCGAACGATATTGAGAATTATGTTCACATGCTGGGGGCGCATCAGCTGTCTCTCATCGCTGTGACGAACTACTTTTATTTTCGACAAAACGAACTTGAAATCATCCGGGAGGAGATTGCCCGGCAGGGCCTGGAGATAACGGTACTTGCCAATGTGGAATTTCGTCTCGATCAGCAGAACCGGGATGACCAGTTCATTAACATCCATATTCTTTTTTCAGAAAAGCTCTCAACCGAGCGCATCAATGAAGCCCTTTCACGCCTGCCGATCAGGCTGACGGATGGAGGGGGGAAGAATGTCTACTGCTGTGAGAAAAGCGTTGGCGACAGCGGGCACGGCGTTGAGACCATCACCGTTGCACTATCAGAGCTGACTTCCCATCTTAACTCCGTGCTACGTCCATTCCAGGATTTTCTGATTGCCGTTTGCCCCAACGGATATGGTGGATATCGTCCAGGGTCCACTGGACGGTCCGCAGCCGCCGCGACCGAGATTGACCGTCAGGGACAGATAATTTTCGGTGGTGCCGCCGACCGTGCATTTTACCTGCGGACCGACCGTTATCCCGGCGCTACAATCAAACCCGTCTTTCTGTGTTCAGACGCGCACAGCATGGCACAGATTGGCGGGCGTTATACGTGGGTAAAAGCGATGCCGACCTTTGAGGGACTCCGGCAAGCCTTGCTTGAACCCGAGTCGCGGTTAAGGATAGGTGATGACTGGCAGGCCACCCGCACACCCAAGGCCCACTTCAGTAAGATCGAAGTGGAAGGGACTATTTTTGATGGGCAAGAGATCCGTTTCCGACAACTGGTAATCCCCCTGAACCAGGACATGGTCGCCATTATTGGAGGTCGGGGAACCGGTAAAAGTCTGCTCCTGGATGCGCTTCGCTCCCGGTTTGCCGGAGCCGCTGCTAGGGGAAGTGAGCAACGTGCTGTAAATGTGCAGAATCTCTGCATTGAACTAGACAAGGCTAACGGGGAAAAAGTGCGCTTTGATGCACATTCAGAAGGATATGAATATCTCCATGTATCGCAGGGCGAGATCAAAAAACTCTGCCAAGAGCCCGGTCTTATCAGCGATGAGATTAAAAAAATGCTGCGACTGTCTCCTCACCATGAGGCTGGCAGTACGGGCCTCCAACTGAACGAAAACCTCAGTGCCTGGCGCGCATGGCGTGAGTTTCTTACCTTTAAAAATGAGCGTGATGAGCCAATCAACACACGGGCATTTCAGGAAGCTCTGGCGAGAACGGCCCGAGAGAAAATTGATGTCTTGACCAGCACCCGTAACAGGGAGCTGATCGCACAGTTTCGTGACAACAGCGGCCAGCAGGCCACCCTGACACAGGCCAGAAAACATGCCGCCGGGCTGCAAACAGCGATTGATACCGCCACCCGGGAGTTAATTACTAAGATTGACGCCGTCAATGCGGCCGTCGATGACGGTACGGTTATCCCATACCCAGATCTGTCATTGCTGGCCGCCGCTGTCGGGACAAAGCTTGCCAGCATTGACGAGCGGTCTACCCAGCTCACCGAGGATAATCGCCGTATAATTGCATCATTTCAGGAGCAGGGACTGGGTCAGGATATCCCGGGATTGCTGGAGAAGGTGCAGGAATATCAACTACAGGCGGATCGGGCTGAAGAACACTTGGGTACTATCGACGCCCGAGAGGCACAGTACCAGCAGGAGTTACTCCAGCGAGGCGAACTGGCTCCCGCATTTATTGACACACTGCTGGCAAGACAGGCGGTTATCGATACTGCCTATGCCTCTCTGGCTACCAGACCGCATCTGACTGAAGATCAACAGGCGCTAATACGGGATATTCTGACGGACATTCATATTTATGGCCGGCCGCATTTTGATGTAGCTGCATTTTACAACGGCATGCTGGATCATATGAACCGCGGCCGGTTCAGGGCTTCCGCTGAACAGACATCTGTTGAACGGCTGCGCGATGTGTTCTTGGTGCAAACCATTTCTGATTTACATGCACTACTTTCTAACGCTCCCGTAATAGCACTGCCGGAATGCCCTGACAGGAAACTGTCCATTGAAGAATTTCTGTGGCGCAGTGAGTATTTTAACAGTCAGGGACCGTATGCCCTCCTGAACTTCCTCTTCAATCCCGAACATATCCAACAATACTTGAGTGTCAGGGCGGAGTTTGAATATAAGGGAAAAACCGTCGAGAAACTTTCTGCCGGTCAGCGTGGAACCTTTTACGTTTGCCTCAAACTGGCTACGGATGCATTTGGCTCACCTTTTGTCTTTGACCAGCCGGAGGATGATCTGGATAACGATTTCATCATGCACAATTTGGTGCCGCTATTCCGGAAAATCAAACAGTACCGTCAAGTTATCATAGTGACTCATAATGCTAACTTGGTAGTAAATTGTGATGCGGAACAGGTGATCATTGCCACAAACGATGAAGAAGTGATCAGTTACCGGGCCGGGGCACTGGAGTACGGCGATCATGACGCACCTAACAGCATGCGCAGAGCAATCTGCGATGTGCTTGAAGGGGGACGTCACGCATTTGAGGCTCGAGAGCAGAAATACGGCATGCTCTGGCTCAATCCCTTATAAAGAGGAACATTAACTGGGGTCTCTGAGTGGCATTTTAAGTAGCCAGCAGAGATCCGACTTCGCCTAGAGCAGTTGGCGCAGCGAAACCACCGTCTCGTGGTGTCGGATTTTCTACGTGAAATGCGTTTAGGTTTTAGCGGACTGACCACGCGGATGGCGCGCATGGAGAAATTTGATGAACGCCCTATGGGAGAAGTACAAACTTTCCGAATAAGGCCTTCAGGAATCAGCCTGTTCGACAGGCTTGAGTGCATAGATTCTGCAACGTCCCTCCTTGATTAAGGATAGTGTTGCATCGACCCATTGAACTCACAGTCAGAAGCGGACATTGCCAGCATTGAGTTTCAGTTTTGAAAGGTATATCTTTCGATTTAGTTCACATAGAATAAACGTGTTAAAACTATCGGCTAGGTGAGCTTATTAATATAATAAACGGGAAATAATTTTATATTTCATTCAGAATATAAAAAGGGGTTTGAGTTATGTACGACTATAGTTTTTTACTTACTCCACATACAGGCTTTGTTAAAGGGTTATGTGGTGTTTGGTCGAATGATTTCTCTATAAATGATGATTCTGACTCTGATTTAGGACAGACAGATGTTCATATACTATCATCTCCTCATTTGAACATTATATCTGACCCAAATGAATTGGCTTCAAAGTTAAAAGGTTTATTGATGCTTATAAACGGCGCACTTAGCGTCCTTCAGGGTTTTGAAAGATTTAAATCTTATGGTCCTCTTTCTGTTTCTGGAAGTGATGGTATTAATTACTCAGAAATCAGCAGCTTTAAATCAATGAATGTAACTCAGGTAAACCCCTTTGATTTTCATTGTATACAGCAACTACATCCTCGCGCTAATTATTTTTCACGATTAATTAACTTATCATCTAAACATGAATCCTTACGTGTTGTTTTAGGTATGTGTGCCTTAGGTGATGATTGGGTTAATCTTTATCGTTTGTGGGAAACAATTAGGGAATATGTATATGATAAACATAAAAAAGGTGAGCTGAATATTTCTGGCGGTAATAAAAGCAAGAAATCTCAGAGAGATAAAATAATTAGCATGGCTTTTAATATTGACGAAAAGGAAATCAGCAGATTCACGGGCACTGCCAATAGCTTTGAACTATTAGGATATCTTGCGAGGCATGGGAAAGGAAGCCCAGGAGGAATGTTAAAAAACCCAATGTCAAGAGTTGAAGCAAGTATTTTCGTGCACAATGCAACGTTCAGATTTTGCAGGCTATTTTTGATGTAAGTAAAAAGTTAAAGCTATCATATTTAAAATATAGAAAACTGCGGTTATCGTGCACCAGAAAACGATATCCGCATTGTATCTGCTGTAATTACGCAAGGTTTTAGAATAATGGCGAAGTTCATCTTTTTCAGGCTTCGCCCACTGGAGTTATGCGTTAAAATTCATTCAGGAATAATGGAATGCAATTCGTGACTCACCTGGACTTCATAGTGTTTCAATAGTTCTCCGATGTTAATTCCTACTTTCTCTTTGATAGGTTAAGGTTGTTGTTGTGTCGCCGATTATTGCAGATAAGTATTCCATTCCAGGATGAACACAGCGTTCCTGACAAGTTTCAGCTATCAATACGAATTTTTCTTATTATTTGGCTAGTGAGAGGCTATGTTGTAATCCGACTAGATATAGGGATTTCTTCAACTGAGCTGCTCAATTAGAGCAGAACAGAATAAAGAGCCTTCTGAAGAAGAGTCCATGATTTTATGGGCTCTTTTTTCATCTTTAAACCACTTCCACGAGACGTGGCGATTGCTCGTATCAGGTGGCCAAATTCAGTGTGGCGCTTCAGTTCTTAGCTCGGTGAGTGTTTTCCGTTCGTAATAGAAACCAAGAAGGGTGTCTGATGACGTCCTGATAGTTGCGATAGGCGCCGATGGTTGCCTGCAATAAGCTGACCGCGCCAGCGGCAAGCGATGTGACAGCTGGCGCACCGACATATCCCAGCACGGCTGGGGCAGACAGTAACGCAACATCCTGTAGGCTGCGCCTTTTCCATCCACGCAATTTTTCTCGAAGATCCTCTAGTCCTTCATCAGCAATACGCTCCTGAAATCGCAGTTGAAGAAGGCGAATTTCGTTCGGATTCGCAGCTTGCTCCATTTCAAGCGCACAGTTGCGAAGAGCACGTCGGAATGCCGTGGCACTCGGTTCATAATCCGTACGGATCCTGAAGAGCGCTTCAGACGACAGATCAGGCAAAAATGGGAGATCAATCTCGAGCATTCTGCGTGAAAGAGTTCCTGGTGCACCCAGTTTTTCCAGTACTTTGCTCTGAAATGGGCACCGGGTCGCAAGTGAGGCGTTGGCCCGACCTGCCTGACTTAAATCGGTCAGAAGGCCGCTGTAATGGAAATACAGGCTACGATTTATTGCCCCACGAACCCAATGCTCGTAATGGCTTCGGTTACGGAGTTTACCCCGGGTAATTTCTACCGTAAGCGAACCATCTTCGTTCTTATTTACCGGACGTATATTCTGGAACATATGGCCGTTGGTAAAAGGGCTCAGGCAATCTTTAAGCTCCAGCATAATCTCGTTCGGAAGCTTGCTTTCCGGAACAAAACGCATGTGGCCTTCTTCACTAACTCGCTCCACTCCTCGGACTTTCAGACTACGCGTATAAAATTCGGCGATGGCTGGCGGCATCATACTGCCAAGAAAACTCCGATCGGCATTTTCATCGGTGAAGCCTATCTTACGCTGCTGTTCCTGCTGGACTGACTCACTGGACGTGAAGATAATAAAGCCAGCCTGAATAAGTGCAAAGTGCTCCCTGATAAAACGTACAAACCGTGCTATATCATGACGAATATTCTCTAGTCTGTCGCTTTGACGGTTCTGCACCAGCAGGTCAACCGCCAACGCCAGGTCTGTGCTACCCAACCGAAGTGCGGCCTCTTCAAGCGCATCAGGCAAAATAATGCGATCCGCAGACAATAATCCCGGCCGGTAAAGTGCAAGTTGATCAAAGTGAGTCATCCATAAACTGAGTGGTGAACGTCTAAGAAACTCGTCTTCATTGCGATACGTACTGACAGACTGCAGGTAATCCTGCAGGGCAGACTGAAGAGTTTTTTCACTAAGTGGTGCATAGTCAGCAGCAATCAATTTTTCATCCCACAGGATATTTTCTGTAAGCGCAGGCAGGTTGTTATACATAATAAGTTCCTTTTAAATCCTGATATCCCGGTTTGAGCGTTTTAGTGTTTTCAGTAATTCATCAGCCTCAGCAAACAATCGAGGATCTGTTGTCAGTTCCTGAAGCCGTGCTACTACCGCGTCTATTGGCCCCATAAGGTTACTTACGTTTTCGCTATTCAGCGATCGGTAATCTCCCGTAACGGAACTCCAGGCGTACCCTCTCAGTCCATTAAGTAAGTGGATAAACCCATCATTGGTTTCCTGAACAGTCCCTATCCAGCGGGATATCTCGGAGGCAGAATCTATGTCCCGCCAGGCGTATAGGTATTCGCCCAGATCCGGGTGGGCGAATACGGAATCCAGCATCTCCGCAGTACGCATTCTCATTGCCAGAGCTTCAGCCAGGGCGCTGAGTTCGTCATCAGAAAGAAACTGATCTTCCTGTTCCCACGAACGAGTTCCTCGCAGTCCATGCCCCCACAACAGATCGCGCATTAATCGCACCAACCAGTTCCGGGCTTCTCCCTGAAGAAATAGTGTTCTCAGTAGCCACAGGCCTCTGGCGCGATGTAACCCGAGTATCCTTCCAAGTAGATGACACACCTCCATAAGAGATGAAGCGTGACCGTAATCCTTGCGTCCTAATGATTGCTGCCGTTGTACAGCTATATCGCCGTACTGAAAGAAGAATCTCAGCAGTCCCTCGCACTGACTGAATGTGAGCTGCGCGATTTTACGGGGAGTTAACTGACTTAAAATATGATCATACCAGGTGACATGACTGAGATTTATTTCGCGGATGTTTTCCAACATTTCAATTGCAAGCGACAGCCGTTCCGCCGGGATCCCGAATCTGAATAACAGGTTATCCAATACACCCGGGGGCAACACATTTTGCGGTGCGGAAAAAGCAAAGTAGTAGCGCCAGTTCGTCGGGCTGTTAAGCCGCTTGTGTATCGGTGCCGGTTCTTCTCTGAGCGAAGTGCCTGTATTAAACAGAACCAGATTATCGGCAAATTCCGTAATGCCGGGTAGCCAACGTCCCAGCTCTGTCACTGACGCAGATTCCGGAGAGGTATAATGTTCAAGGCATGCCTTGAGTTTCTGTTTTAGCCTTTCTTGTTCAGGCTCGGCGTGGGTGAGCTCACCTGAGACCGTAACGAAGTATCGGGCCAGATACTGTTCTGCCCAGTCATACAGCCCAGGGTTGGTTACCCGGATGAGTTGCAGGAGGCACAGGTCTGGGAAGTACACATAATCTCGGATGCTGGAATAGCGAAATTCCAGAGCACTTAGTACCAGTGCTACTTCCCGCGGAGTGGACAACTCCTGGCCATAGATCCAAGAGACTTTTCGTAAGTCTGTCTGTTCAGCTTCTGTAGGCAGATCCTGATTGACCTGCTCATAGAGCGCTATCGCGCCACGTAACAGCTCGCGCTGGAGGTCAAATATTTCATGGTGCGGCAGGGTAAACGACAAGGGGATGATCTTCTGCAGATATAATCGACCATCAGGAACACCAAGCTCCCTTTCAATGGCATGAGCCAGCACCTCCGGGTCATAACACAGTATATATCGAAATCCGGAGAAATCGGCCACTGAGCGAACTAGCCGCAGAACTTCCACTGCCTGCGCTGGCTCCAGCCTGTCCAGATCGTCAATCAGGACGACGAAATTCAGGCCATAGCTAGCAATGCCGGCTTCAATACGGCGCCTTAACAGCTCAGTGGTTTCCTTGTGCGCAGAAAGATCCAGCTTTGATACGGTTTTCATTCCCTCAGCTACAAACCCCATGCCGGGCACAAAATTCCCGCCAAACTCAGCCAGCGGAGCCAGCCGGCCTGATGCCTTCTGTACATAGCCAAGGAGTGACTGTGCAAGTGGTGAAGCTGGTGCCTTACGCAGTTTTTGCCACAATTTTCTGGGGCGTGAATAGTGACTGGATGCATGCTCATCCAGGATTGCCGCCACAGGTAGCAGCAACGATTCAATTAACGGGCTTCCGGCTGCACTTAGCCAGGGAGAAACAGGTAATACATGAGTATTTTTCTGGTCTTGTGCATTCAGATGTTCCATCAGCAGGTTAAGCAGACTGGTCTTTCCGCTACCCCATTTTCCTTCAATACCGAAAACCTGACTGCTTCCCTTGGTGAGTGCCAGGATCCGTCCGGCCAGATTGGAAGCGATAGAGTCATAGCCATACCGGTCCTCCGCAGTTCCGGTAACAGGACCATCATTAACTGTATGCCTCTCCTTCATTTCAGAGATCTCCGGGGAGAGGTGCCACAAGTCTGACCTAGAATGATATGCCTATGCAGCTGCTGTACTGTTGCATCCGTATCGGCAATCAGTTGAAAATAACCGTCGCTGGTCTTGGCAGTTTTCAGACTGTTATCGAGAAAGCGTTCGGCTAGGGCATTGACGGAAATATTTTCGCTGCTGGCGCGCGTTTTGAGCGCGGTGATCAGTTTTTTATGAAAATGCAGATTTAGTTGGCTGAGCATCATCATTCCTTTTAATTTTGGTTCTATTTTTTTGCTAGCATAACAAATTTATAAGATGCTAAATATTTGAGTGCTCTAAGCTGCAATTCACCCCGTAACGTCGACTTTTGCACCGAGTGCGTTTGCCTGCTGGACTACCGTACTACCTACACCGTCAATGAATCTGTATCCATATCCTTCAGCCTACATTCCATGTCCACGAACCCATGTCTTTGGTCGTGAACGGGCAAGGAATGCTGACCCGCATTATCGTCTACATATAAATCCTTTGCATGCTCATGGTGTTGGCGGGATCCTTACTTTTTGATCTTGACCATGGCAGTTAATGAATAATACTGTATATAAACACAGTCATTCTTGGTGGGAAATCTGCCATGTAGCAATCGGTCTACACAAATGCGAGATAAGTCAGCACGTTGAAGTCATTGAGGCACTAAATGGCTTTTCTGTGATCGGTAGCTCCTGCAGGACGGATACCAGCACGTTACCCACCTGATAACCGTGCTGGGTTTGATGAGCCGCTAGTGATATCGGTTTTACCTTTTCAAATTTACGTTGGTGATTATTATGCAGTTTTTCACGCCCACTGACTTGCGTCAGATTGTAGCTTTACCTCTCTTCGCGGATTTGGTTCCTTGTGGATTTCCGAGTCCTGCGCAGGATTATGTCGAGCAACGCATCGACCTGAATACACTGATGGTGCAGCATCCTAGCGCGACGTATTTTGTTAAGTCCTCTGGTGACTCCATGCGTGATGCAGGGATCGGAGAAGGCGATCTATTGGTGGTAGACAGTTCTCGCAAACCCAGTCACGGAGATATTGTCATCGCTGCGATCGATGGGGAGTTCACTGTTAAACGGCTACAGCTACACCCCATCGTGATGCTCAAACCAGACAACCCTTCCTATCGGCCAATAATGATTGGCTGTGAAGAGAACCTAGAAATCTTCGGGGTAATTACCTACATAGTTAAGTGTGCGAGCTAGGAATGTTTGCACTGTGCGATGTGAATTCATTCTACGCATCCTGCGAAACAGTATTTCGCCCGGACCTGAAGGGGCGACCGATTGCGTGTCTCTCGAACAACGATGGCTGTGTGATTGCACGTTCGGCAGAGGCAAAAAAAATTGGCATTAAGATGGGTGAACCGTATTTTAAGCAGAAAGAATTGTTCAGGCGTCACGGTGTAGTCTGCTTTAGCAGCAACTACGAGCTTTATGCGGACATGTCCGACAGGGTGATGACGACCCTGGAAGAAATGGCACCTCGCTGCGAAATTTATAGTATCGACGAGGCCTTTTGTGATCTGACAGGAGTGCGGAACTGTCGAGATCTGACAGAGTTTGGGCATGAAATCCGCGCTACTGTCTTGCAGCGCACGCATCTTACCGTTGGTGTAGGTATAGCCCAGACAAAGACGCTGGCTAAACTGGCGAATCACGCTGCCAAGCAGTGGCATCGGCAGACGGGGGGAGTAGTGGATCTGTCGAATCTGGAGCGTCAGAGGAAACTGATGGCTGCGCTACCTGTTGAAGAAGTATGGGGCATTGGGCGCCGCATTTCCAGGAAACTGGAGGCTATGGGGATCAAAACCGTATTGCAGTTGGCTGATACAGACATCCGTTTTATCAGAAAGCACTTCAATGTGGTGCTGGAGAGGACTGTTCGTGAGCTCAATGGCGAACCATGTCTGGAGTTAGAGGAGTTTGCGCCGGTGAAACAGGAGATTGTCTGCTCCCGCTCTTTTGGCGAGCGCATTACTGATTACGAAGAAATGCGTCAGGCGATCTGCAGTTACGCCACTAGAGCCGCCGAGAAGTTGAGGGGTGAGCATCAGTATTGTCGTTTCGTGTCGTCGTTCGTCAAAACGTCGCCTTTCGCACTTAACGAACCGTATTACGGCAACTGTTCCTCGATAAAGCTCCTGACCCCGACACAGGATAGTCGGGATATTATCGGCGCAGCCACACGTTGCCTTGATGCCATCTGGAAAGATGGTCACCGATATCAGAAAGCAGGTGTGCTGCTGGGTGATTTTTTCAGCCAGGGAGTGGCACAGATCAACCTGTTTGACGACAATGCTCCGCGTCATAATAGTGATCGGTTGATGGAGGTGCTGGATCACCTCAATGCTAAAGAAGGTCGGAGGACGTTGTATTTTGCCGGGCAGGGTATACAGCAGCAGTGGCAAATGAAGCGCGAAATGCTCTCACCGCGATATACGACGCGTTATTCCGATTTGCTGGCTGTCAGATGAATGGCTGGTTAATCTCTGAACCCTGATTTTTTTACATTATCCAATAGTTATCTAATCCAGAAGGCTAGTTTTGTGGTTTGGGGGGAATAGATAAGACCTTCCCGGTACATACTGCATTCAATTCGGCTATTTCGAATTGCAGACGTTGATTTATAGAAGCTATTCGGGCTAGCTCCTCTAAAAGTTGGGCATTTTCCGCACGAAGTACCCTATTCTTTTCCTTTTCAATGAGTAGCGCCTGATGTTTCGAGTTCCGCTGAGTGCGTGCCGATTTACCCATGATGGTGCGAATTCTCTCCGCTACCGCAGGGTAGGTGTTATGGATGAGGCCGGGTGTCACTCCTGCTACTCGGGCAACTGAGGCGATGGACATCTTTTCGTTGCCTTCGATAAGGTTATCAATAGCCTTATTAAGGGCATCTAGTGTCTTTGACCGGCAACGAACAAGAGGCTGTCGCTTCGTGAACTTAATCGCCATTCTCATCCTCGTCGTTATTGTCTTTGATAGGAGAAAGACCTAAGCCCGTGATGACAGCCAGTGCGACCTGCAAGTCGCGTTCTGCTCGCTGCTTTACTGCCGGTCCTGCATCCTCAATTTTGAGTAGTTCCTGCTGTTGGCTGTAAATACCTTGCCATGTGTCAGCGAAAGACTCATCAATCACCGAGTTTTGGCATCCTGGGCAGCGCGTTGCTTCGTATAATCCAGCCCCACCACAGCCACGCTCTGTCGCAATGCACCAGCCGTGGCCAGTGGCTCGAATATTCGCGTGCGGAGCGGTATAGGTTAGTAGAGCCGTTCTGTCTTTGATTGGAATAGCCCGTAACTCAACGATTTGTTTGCCAGCACCACCGGCTAGCGGCCGATCGCCAAGCCATGACTCAATCAAATCGATTTTAAACTCTGTCATCTGCTGCAGAATCTCATCGAAAAGAGTAAGATCTTGTTGTGGATTAGAGGCATAAAGCTGGGTCATGCTCATACTACTGTGCTTGAACTGCCATTTTAGCCAGATAAGTGAAGTACGTCCCATGCGTGATTCTACAAAACATCTTGCATAGGTACGCCTACATTGGTGTGTTCTCAGTGGCCAGTTACTGCCAGCAGATTTTGCAAGACGATCAAATGCGCGATTACACGCGGCACCACTAATAGCCTCAACATGCTTCTCTCCAGTTTTTCCATTTTTTGCATGGCGTCCTAAAAATAGTCTGTTCAAATCTTTTCTTGCTTTCTCCAGTCTCAGGTAATGCTGGGAAGGACTATCTGGGGTAATAATTTTTTCAAGTTTATTGACCTCTTGTTCAAGCTCCTTTCTGAGAGATGTGGAATACCGAGAAAAAATTTCCAGCACTTGCAGCGTTAATTCAGGGACAAGATACTCAACCGGGCCTTTCCCGGTTTTGTGTTCAATAGTCGATACCCAACAAAACAACACATTTTCTTTATATTCTCTTCGCCACTTACCCACTTCGATGCCAATAGCTTCATCATTGCGCATGCCACTAGTAATTGATATAATATAAAGAGTTGCGTCCCGAACACGAATTATCATTTGGTTATCATAGGGATGATAACCTATACCATTGCCGGTTAATTCTGCTTTGGCATCTGAAATAATGGATTCACAATGGTTGAATATTTTGACCTGATCTTCTTGCGGTATAATCCCTGTCAGGCCAACATTTTTACCCACTGAATCAACACCCTTGTGTTTTCCTATTCCGCAAACTCGCCACAGAGTAGACGTTCCCCATGGATAGAAGTGAAATGGAAACATCATGTCAGTGGAAAATATCCAGAGAAAATCAATAATTCGTAATCGTCCATAAAGTGGCAGAGGCTTTAATTTCAAATCATGTTTGCAATGGTGAATATAGTTGCTGATATGAATTGGATGAACATCACAGAATTTTGACACTCGATGGTTATTGAGCCAACGAATGAATGGGGTGACGCTTGCAGCAACCAACGTAGTAATTCCTCTGGCAATGGGAGGGTTTAGCCCCGGCAATCCTCGTTTAAACCATGCATATACGACTGCCTTGCAGTCATCTGTGAGGGCTTTAGGCATTGTTGCCTTCCATGTTATGTACTTTTCTCCGGCAGAGGCATTAGCCTGTTCGAAGTAAGGACGCATATCCCATCGGTCCTCACCAAATCGACTTAGAATCAATGTTTCATTGTACTTGCTTACAATAGCACTAATCACAATGTCATCTCGCTCAGCAGAGTTAACCCCATTTAAGGTAACAGGTTGTATGCTCAGGATATCATAAGCTTTCAAAAGAGAATTGCTGTTTGTGATATTCAAAGTATACCTCCTGATTTCTTTTTCATGAACTCGATTTTCTTTGCCCAAAATGGATGAGGGGATGATTCAGCTTTGGCTCTGGCTTGATTTATTAAATTAATATTAAATTTTTTGGATGTGAATTCATTGATTAATCTAATATAACTATCCTGATGTTTCCGCCATTCCTCCCACTCCTCAGTAAGAAAGTATTCAACTTCGGCATGCAGAAACTGCTGATAGCTGAATAAACGATATAAATCATCCAGCGACCCCACAATCGCATAGCTAGGACATCCCAAACAGTGGATAAACTCAGAGCAGTGATTCAGACCATCTTTCGGGGCCCGATTACCATACAAAGTATCCTTGCAGCCCCCTGGCGGAGTTGGAGTAATATTGATACCGCGCAACGTGTCAGTGAATGCTTCCCCAACAAATTTAGCTCCCTCAACTTTAATTTCATCATTCATGTTTAGATAATGATTATCTGCAACTTCAGGGCTATGTCCCATGATCGATGAGACTTCAATAATATCACCACCGCTGAGTTGCCATAATCTTTTTTCCATGGTTTTACGCAGCCGACTGAGCGATACATGTAGACGTTTACCATTATCGCTTTTAAGTTCGTGTCGTTCACATATGCTTTTTGTACAAGCAGTCAAGGCACCTGGTGTGAGCATTACAATTTTATTATTTGCACCTCGTTGCCCTGAGCGGTACAACCATATATATGAATTAATATCTTCGGAGGCGAGTAATGTTAGTGGTTCGCTAATTTCAAGTGCTTTATTCAAAACGGCAACGCCGTCAAGAGGAATCGCGCTATATTCATCAAGCAGTTTAGTTTGGCGGATGGTTTTAACCTGAGCACCTTTCCCTCTTCTTTTTATAGTATTAATTAGTTTCAGATTTGGTAAAAACGGATGGGGCTTCAAGGCGTCTCTGGTCATTTCCAGTAGTGGTGTTGTATTCACCCCCGATCTGGCTGCTGTTATCAGCAGCATGACTGACATTTTCTCAGCGTTGTTTCCATGGAAATCATCTTCATAAATGGCGACAAGATCTGATTTTAACGCACTTATCAGCCTCTGCATTTCCATCATGGAAAATGGTTCTGCATCTTTTGTCCGCAGAGCATTATTGGGGAAAGGATTGAAGGGCAGGCGCTCTTTTATATCCCCCTCAATGAATCCATAGTCAGCAAGCAAGATAACCAGGGATTTTAAACTTGTATAATAATTTTTGGCTGTTGAACCATTGGGATACTTCATCTTCAACCAGGATGTGAACCGTTCTAAATCACCGCGGGTCAACTGGTTTGGTGTCGCAGGTGGTGATGTTATAATTCCATTTTGGAGAAAATTAAGAAATGATCTTAGCCCGTTAACTGAATATCCAATCAATGTAGAAACAGAGAGATTGCCGCCGCGTAATAATACTCTGATGACAATCATGCTTTGAATAGCCCATGTGTCAAAACCTATCCCTAAGTACTGCGAATGATCTAACTCCCGGTGATTTCTGGGGTTACGCGGAAGATTGATTTTAATGTTGTCGTCGATAGCATCGGATTCTTTCGTAGTCGATGGTAGCGTGGATGTGTAATTTTTCTGCCGGGCCAATGGCTTTGCCTCAGATGTGATTGATGGAATCAGCCATAAACATCGTATCAATCTCATCCTCGTATGCAAGGACGGACTGTGCCTCTAGCTGGTTTATCAGATGAAGATAAATCATCGTTGTTTGCACATCAGAATGTCCCAATCTGTCCCGAACATATAATAATGGCTCTCCTTTAAAATCTTCACCCCTCCGCAGAGCCAACAAGGTATAAGTGCCATAAGTATGACGCAACATATGTGCCCGAATATAAAACCCACATTTTTTCTCATAGGATTTCATCACATCGACAACGGCATCCTTAGAATAAGGTCTGCCATTATTAGTCAGAAGAAGAGCGCTGTAATTCTGATCGCTATAAGACTTGCGTATTTCTCTTTGGTGAAGGGTGTATGACCACATCATTTCCATCAATGACCAAGGGATATCGATAATCCGTGGACGATCGTACTTGATATGCATATCCCGAGGATCCAGGGCAACGCTGATCATTTGCCCTTGACGTAGCCCTTTTGCAAGTCTGGGATTGAAAACATATTTTAGGGGAAAAGATCTGGCTTCGCAGGAACGAACTCCCGTACGTACCATGAGATGAAACAGTATCTGGTGACAGGGATCAGTTTCGAGTGCAAGGCACTCTTTTACTTGGGTTTTTGTCAAAAATTTAGTGGAACGCCTGTGTTCGCGAATTATCACGGAAGCCTTGGTGCTCTTAGCTCCTGGCAATGCGACATGGCTGAGTAAACCCGTATGTGAAAACGTTCTGATCAACTTCTCACCAAAGGGTAAAACAGTTATTAGGTCACGCTGTTTAGCCCAGCGGTAAAACCTGATGAGCAACGATAGGCGATTATTCACTGTACGTGGATCGAGAGCCAGGTCGCCAACTGACCAATCTCTGTACTTCGAAAGAACGCTAAGGCCATGTGCAGGACTTTCATCATTCCAGGATAAATGATTTTTTTCCAGAAAAGCAAAATAGTCATATAAACGACGGCCATATGCCTCCCAGGTCAGAGTACTGAGAGATTCTCCTGATTCAATAAGAGTATGCCAGAGGTAGGATTGTGCTGGCTCAACTGGCCACCCATCTGCGGCAATCAACAATGGGAAGCCCTCGAAGGAGCGGCCTGATACAGTTAAGTCCTTTGTTGCAAATACAAGCCTCATATCACACCTCAAATCATCATGGATGAATGAAATTGCGGCTACAGGATATGAACAGCATAGATTAACTAACGTTTTTAACCACTCAGATCGTTATTCGATAGCACCACCACCGGGCGGCCTTTCAAATCCGGGCGAAACACGGTCTCACAGCTGGCATAGAATGCATTTACATCACAGAGCGCAAACATACTCACCCCGTCGATTTGACGATAAAAGTCACAACACCAAAGATATCGAGCGTATCTTCACTGCTGATCCGAATCGGTGACCAGGCGCGGTTCATCGGATTAAGCTGCACGGTAGGTCTGAGCTGGAGACATTTTACTGTAAACTCACCGTCCACCGCGGCAATCACAATATCCCCGTGAGCGGCGGTTCTGGCGCTGTCAACAATCAACAGATCGCCCTCATTGATCCCGGCATCAACCATCGAATCGCCTGCCGCTTTCACAAAGTAGGTCGCGCTGGGGTGCTTGATCAACAAGGCATTCAGATCAATACGCTGCTCCACGTAGTCCTGTGCCGGGCTGGGGAACCCGCACGCGACAACATCACTGAAAAGGGGTAGCGCGATCGCCTCGCGCGGCTCTGAAGGTCTGTACAACATCATGACGCATCCCTCACATACTGTTTTTATATACAGTAGTTGTAGTGAGGCATGCAATCAAGTGATGGGAAGACGGGCGCTGTTTATTGCTTAACCACCTCACGTGTAAGTATGGGTTGCGGTTAAAAATATCGGTTTTGTAAATTATTTCGGGAGGCCCAAATGTTGACGTTTTTTCAGCCAACCCACACCACCGCTGCGCTGAATTTAACTATTTCTGAAACCGTTCACGTTGTGTTTTATCCGCCTCTTCTGCCTGGTTTGCCAACGGCTGGAATTGAGCCGGACCATAAAATACTTTTGGTAAAGGAAGTGATTCCATCGACGTCCCCGGATATATTTGCAATTCCCCCAGTCGAGACAACTGATACCCCAACACCACGGCGGGCATTGTGAGCATATAAGGTGCCGTTTTTTCGTAAGAGACCGGGGTCGGTAAGCGATTGTGGTCGAGATTATAGTTACGCTTCAGCACCAGAAATTTATCAGGCACCCTGCGTTTGCTATTCCACCAGTCACCGTCCAACTCACGAAACTTTCTTTCGGTTTCAGTTCCGGTGACCACCCCGAGCTGCAATAGCGCATGGCGCAGTTCACCGTCCATCGCGGCGTTATAAGCATCGATAGTTTCTGCTTTTCCTTGCAAAATCACGTTGATGGCAAGCCGTGCCCCCAAAAGATTTGAATATAAATCTTCCGGTGAAAATGCAGATATCTCTTCGGAAAATCCGGGAACAGACTGAAAACCGTACCATTGTGCAATTTCGTGCCACTGTGCCAACTGAAACGCCAGATGGCCTGCCAGCCAGGCCGCCAGGGTATAGCGCTGGGACAGTGAAGACGGCGGCGTAAATGCCAGGAGCTGCACTCGGCGAACGCCCAACTCTTCACTGTAGAAATAACGCCAGCGCTGACCCAGTTTGGGAAGAATACGCGAGAAAATATAGAACGTATTATCCGCCGTATCGCGAACATGGGCGATATCAATAAACCCACCGCGATGGGTATAAATAAGACCGCTTTTTTCTGCGCTGAGCCCGACAATATTCTTCACGGCACCCAGCGCACTATCGTTATAATGATGGCTACCCAGCGTATCCAGGGTCAGGACGTTGCCAATCTGGTAAACCGGAATCGGGACCCCAACCGCACGGACGTGAAGATCATAGCCAAACGCACAGCAAGGACGTAACGACTCCGGCGGCGAAAGCTGACTGACGACCGGGTAAACCTGGCGCGCGTGCTTTATCGGAAACAGGTCCCCTTCTGCACAGGCCAAACCCGCCACCAACCACAAAAACATTAACCCTTTACGCATTCAGAAAGCCTCCGCAACCTGAAAATAAAAACCGGCACTTTCTTTACCAAACCCCAGATCCAGACGCACGTTCATCGCGGGCTTCACTTCAAACCGATATCCCACGCCTGCCGTGGGTAACAACGGATGATCGTCCAGCGCGCTGATGTTTTTTCCCAGCGTCCCGGCACCCAGCCACAATACATATCCGTGTCGCCAGTTCAGCTTTCGTCGGTACTCTACCTGCCCACTGACAACATCGTTGTCCCGGTAGCGGCCCTGATAATAGCCACGCATCCGCCGATCGTCGCCAGCCATCGACAACCGATCCCAGGGAACATCCCCTCGCGTAAAACGGCCCCAGAGATCAAAGGCCAGTACCGTTTTTTCATTCAGTAAGTGGTAGTAATCATATTGCCACTCGGTTGCGTTGAAATGGGTGTCAGACCCTACCGATGGATCGAACCAGGTGTATTCCACTTTAAAGAACTGTCCTCGTTGCGGGCGAGTGATCGCATCGCGAGAATCGTAATTCAGGCTGATGCTGGCACCCGATGCAAGTGAGGAGGACTGCGCGTCATAGCGTGTAAAGGTGTCATCCGCGCGGGGATCATCAATAGTCGCGTGCAACGTTGAAAAGTCCCAACCGGCGCCAAGATAAAGATTTTTAACGACCTCCCGCATAATAATCGGATGCACGCGGATGGCGTTATTGGTGTACTCTTGCTCATTGCCCTGCGCCGCATCGTAGCCAATGCCCCAGAAACCAGTCGGCACTCTGTTCACCGAACCGTCAACAAACAGTCGCCAACGATCGTCAGTAAAAAAGGTGTAACTGCTTAACCCAATCCCTAGTGCACCGCTGCTACTGACATAGCCGGTAAAAGACAGCGACGAGTTCTGGGTGGTTTTATCATTGGGATCGACCCGATAAATTCCCGCCACGGCCATCCCCAGACCCAGCCTGAGTTCAGGGGTATAAAACGGGCCCGGCAACACGCTCCAGTTAACGCCCTTCTGCGGATCATAGTGGTTATCGGCCCCCAGGCCGGAAAGCAGTTTATCTACTGATTTTTGATCCAGCGCTACTGCCGCCGAAGGCCAGGCGGTCAGCGTCAGTGACAATGTCAGCATGATGCGATGGGGTCTCATCAGAAACGGTACTCTCCCGCCACGAAGAAACTGTTACGCTCATTGAAACCGAATTCTGTGAGGACATTAAATTGCGGCGTCATTTCAAACTGGGTACCAATCAGCATATTCCAGGGTGATGTTAGCTTCTGTTTAACATCAAACCGCCCTTCATTATTCTGGTTCACGGTGTCAATGAGCGGTTGCAGTGCGGCGGGCATATGCAAGTCGGAAAGGCTGCCCCGGAACTCCTGCTGAACATTCTGGTACATACTCCCCAGCCAGACGCTAAGGTGAGACTCTCCGATGGGCCCCTGGAAACGAAAACGGTATCCCACCCGAGGTGACACCGTTAGCGCTGAAATTTTGCCATCCAGAATGTCGAAATCAGTACGGGTGTAGTTGGTGTCCACTAGCGCAAACCAATTTTCATATCCGCCCGCCAGCGTGATTCCGGTTCCCCAGGTCGTGCCTTTGAAGTCGAGAGTAAAATCGATATCCTGCAATTCACCACTCTGATAAAGCTGATGCACCGACGAGGCAATCACCCTGTCAATACCGGAATAGCGTGTCGGATCGGCATCGACGGAAACGTTCGATACCGATGAACCGCGCGTATGTCCCACTAACCCGTAGATATTGAGAAACGGAAACACCCACATATCGATACGCAGGTTTTCTGATTTACTTTGCTCACGGGTATGCCCGGCATCAATATTAAACATATCGGTCGGGATCGCATGGTTACCCAACGCCAGCCCTGAAAAACCAATGCTGTCGACATCAATGTTCTGGCGCATATTCATATAGCTGAGATTGGCGCCAAACGGCAACGGAATCGAGTATCCCCGGGCTTTGGCCTCTTCTCCCCAGATGGGAAAGGTGCGCTCTTCCGTATCCGCGGCACACGCCACACCAGAAACCAGCAGAAGCGGCACCATCGTATTAGTCCATCTCATTATTATCCTCATTTATGTCTCGCTTCATTGGTTACAGGCCAGCGCCCACATTGAAGTAAACCGCCTCTTCGTTATCACTAAGGGCAACATCAATGCCGGTATGCAGACCGTATTCCCGGGCGATTAAATAGCGGAATCCCGCGCCCCAACCAACTTCGGTGCTGGAGTAAAGATCGCCTGCATTGTCGGTAGCACTCCCCGCGCCTACGAATCCCTGAACAATCCAGCGCGACGTCATTTGCCAGGCAAGCTGTGTTTGCACGGTGCTGACATCATTGCCTTGATAGCGATAACGGGAGATCCCACGCAGCGCGATATAAGGACGCGTCATCGGTGGGAGATGTTGGTCATGTCGGGACAGCATTTGATAATTAGTTGCCAGAGAAAGCGTCCAGTCCCGACTTAGCGGCAAGAAAAATTTGCCATCAAGCGTCAGTAAATCGTAGCGGTAATCGCCCCCAAGGTAGTGACCGTAAAACTGATATTCACCGCTGAGCGACACACCGTGTCCCGGCCAGAAAAAGTTATCGGTGGTGTCGTATTCTGCGACAATCCCTAAGCCCGATGACGTGCTACTGTCACCGAGGACGTGTTTCCAGACGCGGTCGATAACCGGGTTGTTTCGCGCAGAAATATCCATTTTCGCCCAAAACTGTGAGGCCCCTAAAAACACCGGAGAATCACCGACACGGAACAATAACTTTTGTATCCCGCCATAACCTTTGGTCTCAGTTTCAATCGCGCGATTGTTGCCGAAACCCGCGAGGTCACCCGAATAGATATCCAGATCGATATTTGCGTAACCTGCCGCAATAAAGTAACGAATATGATCATCCGTCCAGGTATGCCGGTGGCCACCCCCCACAAACCAGGTACCGTTATCCGTCGCGCCGCCGCCCAGCGCGGTCATGGCCGGGGGAATGAATTGCCCGTCAACCTGCTGGCCTTTTCCATGAAGAAATAAACCAAACACGCCGCCGCCATAGCCCACGGCAGGTTCTGTAATCACCACGGGGATGGGTAAAAAGCCGTACCGGTTTTCTTGCAAATAGCGGCTCATATCCAGCATCCCATCTTCAGGATCGATCAGGCCAACGGCGTGCGCTTGTCCGCAGAAAATCAGCAGCAAAAGGGAGGTTTTTTTCATGGCGCGGTTCCTTCCGGCGGTATGGCAGGCGCGGCATACCAGTTTTCTTTCGGCACCCTCACCGCATCATCGGGTTGCAACACAAAATTCGGCGACATGATCTGTACGCTAAATTCGTTGAACACATCCTGAATATGGCTGTACAACGCGTTGCGCGCCTCAGCCAATGACTGCCCCGGTAATAACCTGACCTGCAATTCATAAGAGACATACCAGTCCATTAACGCCAACTGGCGCACAAGCGGCGGCTGGGATAGATCGATTCCTTTTGCCCGCTTGGCAGCCAGTTCCAGCATGGCATGCACCTGCCGCCAGGGGGTGTCATAACCGATGGTGACACCGACGGTCAGATTGATACCGCCCCCCGAGTTTTGTGCGCTGAGATTGGTAATTTTGCCGCTGACCACCACCGCGTTCGGCACCGTGACGACGTAATTTTCACGGGTAATGATTTTGGTAGCGAGCATGCCTATCTCGCTCACCAGTCCTTCGTTATCCGCAACGCGAATAACGTCACCTTTACGCAGGGCGCGGGAGTAGATCAGCACCAGCCCGCTCATGGCATGATTCATTACCCCTGCCGACCCGAGTGTCAGCATCAGACCAAAGAACACGCTAATCCCTTTGAACGCCAGTGAATTGGCGCCTGGAAGGAAGGGATAGGCTGCTGAAAGGGCGAACAACCACACCACCACGGAAATCAGCTTACGCGTCGCCCCCACGGTTTCAGGGTGAATACCGGGAAGCTGTAAGCGCCCTGCTTCTACCTGATTAAGTACAACTTTAAGCAGCTTAAGAATAAACGCGGTGATAAGAACAATAATCAGGACAATCATCAGCCCCGGTAATGCCGACGCAATCGACAGCGCGATTTCACGCAGCACCCGTATCGACCAATCACCCAAAGATGTCCCCCAGACACGCGTCCAGGGAAACAGGCTAAATACCCAACTGAGCCAGACATACAACGCGACTATGCCCAGCAGAATCATCAATAAGGCATACAAACGTGCCTCGATTGCACCAGTAAAACGCCGCCAGCGCTGGGGGAGCCAGCTTCTGTTGGCAATGATTCGACGCCGGTAATAACGGCGAACCCATCGCCATGAACGGTACGCGCCATAGAAAAAAAGAATCAGCCCCAGCAATCCCGCGGCTGTTTTCACCGCAGACAGCGCCAGCCAACCGCCGTCAAATTGATCGCGCAACGCCGTCCGCTGGGTCTCCATGCGCACCAGCACCCGCTGAGCGGCCTGATCGAGGGTCAGATCGTCGCCTTCATCCAGATCGGCTTGCGCCAGCAGCAGCAGCGGTTTGCCGTTCATGACGATCAGCCTTCCCGGCTGGTTGTAGCGGGTTATCGGCACAATTTTCAGCGGTTCACGCAGGTCCGCCTGCGTAAAATTACGCAGCGTATTACGGATGCGCAACACCCGCTCTTCTGGCGTGGTTAAGCCAAATTTTGCCTGCAGCATCACAATCGGCTGGTGAAAGATATACACCGTCCGCGCACGTTCCTGTTCCGATGGCTGCTGTCGGGGCTCCGCCGCGAATGAGGGAAAAGCCAGAGCGCTAATAAAACCCATCAAAAAAATGAGCAGTACCTTGTTCATACTCACCATCCCGCATGTGTAAACATACTGACCAACACTGTCCGCTTAAATGGAACGGTCTTGAGCATGGTGGAACTCCTTTCATTAGCGGCAAAAAAAGTATAGGAAACAAATTGATGAAAGACGCAGTTAAAAAAAACAATATTTTTACAATTTTAAACATATCAATATTGTTTATAAAAAAGTGCATGCATGATTAGTAGTCTATTGATTAGAAAGGAGGTAATAAAAAACAATGATTTTTCGATAAACGGTATCGCGGTCATAAACCGGGTATAGTGGCGCCATAAAATCATTAAAACGGATACACCATGAGCACTGCAGGGAAAAGTAACCCACTGGCGATTGGCGGCCTGGTCGCCTTGACGCTCATCTGGAGCTACAGCTGGATCGCCATGAAACAGGTCACGCTGTACATCGGCTCGTTCGACTTCACTGCCCTACGCTGCACTTTCGGCGCACTGGTCTTATTTATTGTCCTGATGCTTCGAGGCCGAGGGATGCGCCCGACGCCTTTCCGCTATACGCTGGCAATTGCTTTGTTGCAGACCTGCGGCATGGTTGGGCTGTCGCAATGGGCGCTGGTCAGCGGCGGGGCTGGTAAGGTCGCGATCCTGAGCTATACCATGCCATTCTGGGTGGTGATTATGGCGGCCATGTTTTTGGGCGAACGCATGCGGCGTATACAGTATGCCGCGATTGCGGTAGCGGCATCCGGACTGCTGCTGGTTTTACAGCCGTGGCAGATGGACTTCACCTCAATGAAAAGTGCGTTGCTGGCGATCCTGTCGGGGATCAGTTGGGGGGCGAGCGCCATTGTCGCCAAGCGCATGTATGCCCGTCA
This sequence comes from Citrobacter sp. JUb117, assembly GCF_024809055.1. Taxonomy (NCBI): domain Bacteria; kingdom Pseudomonadati; phylum Pseudomonadota; class Gammaproteobacteria; order Enterobacterales; family Enterobacteriaceae; genus Citrobacter; species Citrobacter sp. JUb117. The sequence continues at coordinate 134,872 of NZ_JANUFB010000005.1, read as the reverse complement.
TCCGAATATCGATCTGCTCGCGCTAACCTCATGGCAGATGCTGTATGCCGCACTGGTGATGAGCCTGGTGGCCTTCCTGGTCCCTCAGCGCAGCCCTGACTGGCAGCCGGTGGTCTTCTGGGCGTTAGGCTATAGCGCCATACTGGCAACGGCGCTGGCATGGAGTTTATGGCTGTTTGTCCTGCGTAATTTACCAGCCAGTATTGCCAGTTTAAGCACATTGGCGGTACCCGTTTGCGGGGTCCTGTTTTCCTGGTGGCTGCTGGGTGAAGAGCCCGGCGTAGTTGAAGGGAGCGGGATTGTATTGATTGTTGTGGCGCTGGCGATCGTCAGTCTGAAAAAACGGTCCCCTCAGGTGCAGAGCATCAAAAAATAAGTGGCCCAAAACACACGCCCCGCATAATGCGGGGCGTTGATTATCGACATTACGAACGCTTGCGCGGCATCATGCGTAGCAGGGTATTATCCCGCCAAAAATAGTGATGCATCAGGGCGGCAGCGGCATGAAGACCAATGACAAAATAGCCCAGTTTTGCCAGCGTCACATGCCAGGACTTCAGCATATCCACAATATCAAAGTTGGCTTCTGTCGCATGTGGCATAACGATGCCAAAGGCGATCCACGGATTCCCTCGGTTGTACATCATCACCAGACCAATTATCGGCAGGACGATGAACAACAGATAAATAACCAGATGCCCAAGATGCGCCATACCGGTCATCATCGGCTTCGGTTTTGGCACAATCGGCGGCGTCGGATATTTAAGTCTGACCAGCAGGCGCGTTACCATCAGCGCTAAAATCGTGATGCCGCAGGACACGTGTACCATGTTGAACCCGGGGCGATAGCTGCGCGGGAAAAATCCGCGGAGTTCCATGGCACAGTAGGTCACAATCACCAATAAAAAAACCAGCCAGTGGATGCCAATTTGCAGGCCAGAATACTTATTCCCCATAACACTTCCTGAGTAAAAACAATAATGCGTCAACATAACCAGCTTTTGTTAAAAATTCATTAACTTTGTTAGATCCTTTTCCGTTGATTACGTGTAACCGCAAAAAATAACGATTGCCGGTACCCCGCCAGTACAGCGGAATACCGGTTGCAGATGAAGCATTACGTCCCGGTCACCATCAGTACATCATCAACAAAATTTTTGGCGCGCGGAATATCCGACTCATCCACATGTTCAATAATCAGCGGAATATTCGGATGGTTTTTAGCGAGTAGTTCCACATACAGCAGATAGTTGAGTGACCCGAGGCCGGCAGCTGGCAGTTCCACCGAACCGGCCCCACGGAAGCTATTATGCTCCGCGGCACCGTCACCGAATTTCTCAATAACCACATCAGTTTTTTTGCAGTCCTTGGCGTGGGCAATTTTAATTTTACCGTCGAGCACGTTGAAGATGCTGTGTAGTGTTTCATCAATAGCATCAATGTTTTTGTCGTCGAAATAGTTGGTGGGATCCAACGCCAGCCCAAGCCCTGGATGTTCAACATCACGCATCAACCGCGCAACCTGGCTTACCGAACCGATGATGTTGTTGACGTAGTTTTCCACCAGGAAAACCGCCCCATGCTCCCAGGCAAAGGTCGCCAGCTCTCGGGCGATACTTTTGAATTCCTGATACGCCTCTTCGGTGCTGTTTTGGGGATCGTATAGCCAGTCGCTGTCGACGTTATAAGTCCCTGTTTCGCTGATCACATACGGCGTACCAAAATCCCTTGCGTGCGCAAGGATCTCTTTTACCGCTGCGATGTTCTCCGCGCGTTTTACCGGATCAGGATGCACGAGATTGGTATAAGCTGAAATGGCAACAATGGGCAGATTCGCCTGACGAAACGCGTCACGCACCTGGTGCGCTTTCTGTTTGGTAATGTGTCCACGGCTGAGATCAATATCAGTGAATTCGAGGTCGAGCTGTACGCAGCCCATGCCCGCCTGCTTAATCTTCGCAATGGTCTCTTCCAGCGTGTAAGGGTAATAACCGGTAAAGATGCCGACGTTAATCATTTTGTATTCTCCTGAAGGATTTCATTGAGATAAACCGTTCGTTCTTCCTGTATTGAGAGGTAACAGGCTTCAATACAGGCCAGCGTGCCTACATTATCTTCTGCGCTGATGTCCGGTTCGACGCCGTGCTCCAGAGCGCACATTAGGTTCGCCATAGTGCCGATAAACGCATCCGGGAACCACTGACGTTCCCATTGCGGCATCACCCAGCGATCCGGGTAGTCGCGCGATGCAAGTTTCAACGTGCTGCCGCAATACTCCGGCGGTCGGCGGTGCCAGCCGAAATCGCCTTCTGCCAGCCCATCGGTACCTTCCACACGCCAGTTGATGTAGTTGTTTTTGGCACAGGGTTCCCCCGGCCAGGCCCAGACATCATCCAGGCTGGTCGCGATCAGGCCATTGGCATACTGGAAGGTGTATTGCGTAATACCATCGGTGTGTTCAAAGGTGGTTCGCGGATCAGTGCGGCACACAGCGGTCACTTTTATCGGATGACCAAATAAAAAGCGGAAGGCATCGATATGGTGAATCGCCATCGCATACAGCTCGAGCTTTTTGTATTGCTGCAGGAAGTGCTGCCAGTCGGGTATAGCGCGCATATCAATACTGGCAATCACCGGCGTGCCGATGAGTTGATTACCGAGAATGTACTTCAGCGCCCGCATTGATGGGTCATAGCGCATATTGGAGTTCACTGCGATGGGAATACCACTCTGTTGACTCAGCCGCACGATTTCACGCCCGGCCTCCAGCGACATCGCCAGCGGTTTCTGACAAAGAATGGCTTTCACGTTTTTCGCCGGGGAATCTTTAGCGCAGATAAAGCGTACGATCTCTAACTGAATATGCGGCGGTACAGCGATATCAATAATCTCAATCTGCGGATCACACACCATCTCCTTCCAGGATGCATACACTTTCGGGATGGTAAACATGTCGGACAGGCGCTGGCTATGGGTGGTATCCAGCGAAGTGATACCGTAGGTCGTAAAACCGGCTTTCTGATACGCCACCAGATGGCAGTGCTCAACGATAAAGCCAGCCCCGATAATACCGATTCTATAATCTTTTCTCTGCGGTAACGCCGGACGAGTCGCCTGTTCTAATAAGCGTTCTAACGAATCCATGATGCCCCCGTTGATGATGATATGCGTTGGCGGCGAGGATCACCTCGCCGCTGTTGTTTAGTGCAGCGCACGGCCTTTCACCACCGAACGCTCTCGCTGTGGTGCAGCACTCCGCTGTTTTTGCAACCAGAATTGTTCAATTTCTTCCAGCGATTTGCCTTTGGTTTCCGGCAACATCCGTTTGGTGATAATCAGTTGGATCAGACACATCACGGCAAAGAAATAGAATGTGTTGTTACCGCCAAAGGTGGCGAGCGTAAAAGGAAACAGCCAGACCACCAGGAAATTAAAGATCCACTGGGTAAAGGAGACCAGCGCCACCGCTTTGCTGCGGATCGCGTTAGGAAACATCTCCGAAACCAACGTCCAGAAAACCGGGCCGATACAGGCAGAAAAACAGGCGATATACGAGAACAAAAAGAACAGCGTCACCCCCGCTGGCAAGGCATGATGGAACGAGAAGCCGAGGAAAAACAGCGACACACCCATAATCAACGAGCCATAGAGATAAAGCGGGCGGCGCCCTACTCGATCAATTAACACCACGCCAACCACGGTGGCTGTCAGGTTAATAATGCCCATAAAGATATTGAAATAGAGCGCGGAGCTTATTGAGAACCCGGCAGCCATCATAATTTTCGGCGCATAATCGAGGGCGGCATTACAGCCGATCAACTGCACCAGCACAGCCAGAATCAGGCCTAGCATAATGCTGCTGCGCGCGTCTTTATGAAACAGCGTGCTGGACTGAGTAGCATGATGGGCCGCGAGGTTTTTCTCCACATCAGCGGTCATTCTTTGCGCTTCATCAGCAGAATAAAAACGTTGCAATATATTTAGCGCTTTTTGCTTTTGGCCTTTCAGGGTAAGCCAGCGTGGGCTCTCTGGGATAAACAGCAGCCCGACAAAGAATACGACCGCCGGGACAACGCCGGAAATAAACATCAACCGCCAGTTATTTTCCAGATCCTTAAGAAAATAGTTGGTCAGATAGGAAAGTAAAATACCCAGCATGATGCACAGTTGATATATCGCAGTCATCCGCCCACGCATGGAGGCAGGGGCCATTTCCGCGACATACATCGGCGACAAAACCGAAATCGCTCCCACGCTAATCCCACCCAGCAAGCGGTTCAGGATAAATGTGGTTTCATTCGTGGCGATGCCGGTGCCCACACAGGAAAGACCAAAGATAATGGCAGAAATAATTAAAACACGTTTGCGGCCAAATTTATTAGTGATATACCCCGAGCTGAACGAACCGATAATACAGCCAACTAATAATGAACTGACGCCCCAGCCAAGCTGGAGTTCATTCCAGTTAAAGTAAGTCTGAATAAAAGGAATAGCACCGGCAATAATCGCGATATCAAAGCCAAACATGATCCCGCCAAAAATAGCCGTGCAGCAGCTAAAGTACAAATAAAATGGATATTTCATCGTCACAATCCTTACCAGCATACGGGCTTAATGAGGAGAGAACATTGCCCATATCGCCTTGTCGTGTGCCTGCAATAATCCGCTAATGACCAGGCTGTTGCGAAACGCAACAGCCGCCACATTATTTAAGTTGTGGTACGTAATTTTCTTTAATCCGCTGACGGCGTGTTACGTAGGCGGGTAGCGGCTGCACGTTCGAACCCTCGGAAAACCAGGCGAAGGGGTCGGTACTGGCCACCAGCGCGAAATTGGCCCACGGGTTAAACGATCCCGAACGGATAATCACTTTGGCTTGGTGGGCAATCTCGCTGCACAGTCTTTCATGGCTGGCTTCGCTAAAGTCCGCGCCGGAACCGGTATAAATATCCTGTACCTGACGGTACAGATCCGGATTACAGTCGCGCACTTCGCGAGCGAACTGAATATCTTCGACAAAAACCTCCTGGCGCAGGACGCGGAGAATATCCGTCACGTCCGGGATACCTGGCCAAAAACCAAGATCGATACGGTTAGCGTTCGCCGGGATCGGGAAACCAGCATCGGTCACCAGAATAATATCGGTGTGGCCCAGGGTAGACAGCGCTGCTGCCAGTTGAGGATGTAGGATACGTTCAGGTCTCATTGTTATCTCTCCGAATGGAATTTTTATAATTAACAACCGAGAAAATCTTCAACGTCTTTGCGTGTTTTGTAGGAAGGGACCGTTTCCCAGTCACAGCAGCACAGTGCGGCGGTGGCATTGGCGAAATATGCGGCTTTATCAATAAGTTGACCTTCGCTTAAGGCGACTGCCAACCCGGCGTTAAAGCTGTCACCCGCGCCGTTACTGTCCACCACGTCGACCTTGCAGGACGGGATTTTCAGGGTGTCGGTACGGGTAAACACCGCGCTACCGGCATCCCCCAGCGTCATCACCACATGGCTGCAGCCGGTTTCCAACAACAGATCGGCAATTTCACGGTTACTGCGCCCATCGTCCGGAGCCAGTCCTAGCGCAACGCGCGCTTCGGTTTCATTCGGCGTCAGGTAATCGATATGGCGAAGATTCACGCCGCGCAGGTCACAGGCGGGCGCCGGATTCAAAATGGTAATCTTTCCAAGCTGTTTGGCGAGTGTCAGGCCATAGAGTGCGGTTTCTAGCGGGATTTCCAGTTGTGCCAGCACAACTTTACTCTGCGCCATTTGCACTTGCGCTTCGTCCACACGCGCCGGAGTGAAAAGCTTATTGGCCCCCATATCCACGACGATCACGTTACGGGCCTGATTATCTTTAATGATCAATCCAGCGCCGGTGGGCAGCTCGGGCGTTAAGGTCAGCGCCTCAATATTGACGCCTTCTTCACGCATTAACGCGACGAATTCATGGCCAAACGTATCGTCGCCGACCACACCTGCATAGGCCACGTGGGCTCCGAGTCGGGCCGCCTGTACGGCCATATCCGACCCCTTTCCACCCCAGGTCTGGCGGAAGTCGGTGCCGATTAATGTCTCGCCCGCCAGCGGAATACGTTCAGCCGTCATGACCAGCGCTTTGGCATAGCTACCAAGGATAAAAATACTCATCAGTCATTCTCCTTTTCACCTGACAATGGCATAACAATGCGCCATCGCAGCCAGGCTGCGACGGCCATACGTTAATAAGCGTTAATATCCCCTGTCAGACCTTTTACCAGTTCAGGTCCGGAACTGGTGCCGACCAGTTCCGCCCCGGCTTCGAACATCGTTTTCATTTTTTCCAGGGTATTGACCTTACCGGATACTTTTACCCGACACGGTAACTGAATATGGGCTTTGAGAAGCTGGACATCTTCTACCGTCGCTTCACACCCCCCCTTACCCCAACCGCTGGACTGCTTCACCCAGTCAATACCAGCTTCGAAAGCATAGCGTGTTGCTTTGATTTTCAATGCCTCTTCGGTAATAAATCCAAACTCCAGCATGGCTTTCACTTTCATACCGAGGTCATGGGCCACATGGGTCACGGTCTTCAACTCATCAAAATAGAGATCGTCCTGGCCGCCCAGCAAATAGCCAGGGTTCGGCGGGAAGTCGAACTCATCCGCGCCCTGCTTCGCCAGTTCGCGCACCACCGCCACTTTCATTGCCGTCGTATCGTTAGCCATCGGGAAATTAACGGTCGTCGCCACGCGCACGCCGCTTCCTTTCAGTATCTCTTTTGCAAGAGCCACCCAGCAAGGTGCAATCATGGCGGCATCAAACTGGTACTGCATGCAGGTTTCCAGATGTTGAATCACCCCTTCACGCGTCAAATCCGGGTTGACGTTGGTGTACTGAATCGCCTTTGCGATCTGACGCGGGTCGTTAAAATCAATCATGGACAGCTCCTGTGTGGTAAGTAAAAAAATTGTAAGAACACAGTGAAGATGACGTTACTTTAGCCGGGGCTGACGATAAGCGTGATGGGCAGGATTCCCTGAAACATGGATGAAATTTTCATGTCAATGGAAATGTGAGTGAGTTCAAAAATTGTTCATGTAAAAGGCATGCTGGCTGGGAAAAAGTGCCACCATGGTGAGTACAACGGACGCATCAAAAACACAATGCCAAAGGCCAGCCATGCCCACGCAAAAACAACGGACCCGCATAATTGCCAACTGGTATCGTGGCTCCGATGAGTTTTCACCCTTGATTAACTATCGAATTTTACGCGCCGGCCATATAGATACTGCCGCAGATTTCCGCGTTCATCGCCAGTCGGTCGTCGGCCATGAGTTGATCTTTTGCCTGCGCGGTGCGGGTTTTATTCGTATTGAGGATCGGTTATATCCAGTGAGTCAGGGGCAACTGGCCTGGCTGCCAGTACGCTGGCCGCACGAACATTTCCCCGATAAAGGCGACCCATGGGAGATCCTCTGGCTGCGAATAGAGGGATCGAAATTGAATAATATCATGCAGATAATGGATGTCCCTCAGCGCCCAGTATTCCAGTTTGCGGATCCAGAAAAAGTTGTTGAGATTTATCACCATATTTTTGCTCGTATGAACAGCTACACCCTTGTGACCGACGCTTACTGCGATATGCTGTGCAGCCAGCTGATTTTTACCCTGCTGGAAAACCGGAGCCACGACGCCGCGCAGTCACAGGTGATCACCCATCGGGGGCTGGGCAAACTGCTGTACCAAATCCACAGCCATTACAACGATGAGTGGGATATCGAAAAGTTTATGCATTATTGTCAGGTGAGTAAGTCGCAGCTTTTTCGCTTGTTCCAGGCGACGTTTAATCAAAGCCCGCTCAAATGGCTGAAGAATTATCGTCTGTCCCAGGCACGACGCTTACTGGTGGAAACTCAGGAAAGTATCAGCCGAATTGCGGTTCAGGTGGGATACAACGATCCGCTGCATTTCTCACGGGATTTTCATCGTGCGGTAGGTCTGTCACCCAGTGCATTTCGCAAACAGGAACAGCTGGAAGGTGCCCACGCGTCCAGGCATGAGGTGGAATAACGTATACCCCTTTTTATTTCTCGCGAATTCAAGACGTTGTGAATCGTTCCCCGTTTTCAATGTATTAATTATGTTATAGCTACCCTTTGCCACTGAGGGAGCAACGTAATGGAAGCACTGAGCCGTGAAACATTAGAGAATATGATGGCGCAAGCCGTTGCCCACGCGACCACCTACCCGATATGGCCGCAGGGCGAAGCCCCCGGAGCAAAAAATAGCGATGCGGTATTTACGCCTGAACCCCGGCACACCGGAACGTCAGACTACGACCGCGCGGTAACCGGCATTCGCGCCCCTGAAATTACCGTCTACGCCCCCGCCAAACCGAACGGCGTGGGGATCCTGGTCACCCCTGGCGGTTCTTATCGTCGCGTTGTGATGGATAAAGAAGGCAGCGCGCTGGCACCGTTCTTTACCGCGCGTGGCTATACCCTGTTTGTGATGACCTATCGCATGCCGGGAGACGGTCACGAGGAAGCATCAAACGCACCGCTGGCCGATGCCCAGCGCGCCATCCGCTACATTCGCGCCAACGCACAGCAGTGGAAAATCGATCCGCTCCGTCTCGGCGTACTGGGGTTTTCCTCCGGGGGGCACGTCGCCGCCAGCCTGGGAACCCGCTTTGCAGAATCGGTGTATGCGCCGATGGATAGCATTGATGAACAGCCCACTCGCCCTGCTTTCATGGCGCTGGTTTATCCGGTGATTAGCCTGCGGGAAGGTGTCGCCCATCCGGGCTCACGTCTTGAGCTGGTTGGCGCCGCGCCCGCAGAGCAAGACATTCACCACTACTCCCTGGAAGAAAGAGCGGATGACACCACGCCGCCCGCCTTCCTGCTGCATGCGATTGACGATCCAGCGGTCAAAGTCGAGAACAGCCTGGTCTTGTTTACTGCGCTGCGCAAGCTCGGCGTACCGGTTGAAATGCATCTGTTTGAACGGGGCAAGCATGGGTTCGGCATTCGTGATACGCAAGGACTGCCGCTGGCCATCTGGCCGGAGATGATGATGAACTGGATAGCCAGCAAGGTGTAATGATTATGCCGGGTAGGTCGCTAAACCAACCCGGCAAAAATATCAGGATTGCAGATAAACCACTTGCGTTTGCAGGTACTCGTTCAGACCGTGCTTGCCATCTGCCCCGCCGATACCGGACTTGCGCCAGCCTGCGTGGAAGCCCTGCATCGCTTCGAAGTTTTCACGGTTGATATAGGTTTCGCCGAATTTCAGCCCTTTAATCGCCTTCATCGCCGTGTTCAGGTTTTGCGTGTAAATCGATGAGGTCAGACCGTAGTCGCTGTCGTTAGCCATCGCAATCGCCTCATCCAGGGCGTCAAACGACACCACTGGCAGCACCGGTCCAAAGGTTTCTTCGTGCATAATCGCCATCTCCTGGCGCACATCCAGCAATAACGTTGGCGGGTAGTAATATCCTTTCCCCTCAACCGCTTTGCCCCCCAGCACCACGCGGGCCCCTTCCTGCACCGCACGCGCAACTTTCTGCTCCACACGCTCCCGCGCCGCGGCGTTAATCAACGGCCCCATCGCAATGTCCTTACGTTCCGCAGGATTGCCAAACTGCACCGCTTTCATCGCCTCGCCCAGGCGATTAACAAACTGATCGTAAATCCCCTTCTGGACGTACACGCGCTCGGCGCAGTTACACACCTGCCCGGTATTAATCACGCGGGAATCGACAATCGCCTTCACGGCCAGCTCGAGGTCCGCATCATCCATCACGATAGCCGGGGCTTTACCGCCCAACTCCAGGCACACTTTGGTGATATTTTTCGCCGCCGCTGTCATAATTTTCTCACCGGCCACTACGCTGCCGGTCATGCTGACCATCGCCACTTTCGGGTTCCCGGCCAACTCCTGACCCACCGTTTCTCCCCGTCCGAGCACCAGGTTAAACACCCCGCGCGGCAGGCCGATGTCATCGACAATTTTGGCAAAAGCGATAGCGTTGTTCGGCGTAAACTCGCTTGGCTTAATGACAATGGTATTCCCGGTCAGCAAGGCGGGAGCCAGCTTACGGGCGATCAAGAAAAACGGGAAGTTCCACGGCAGAATGCCCGTGGTTACGCCAAGGGCGCGTTTAAACAGCAGGATGTTCTCGCCCGGACGATCGCTTTGCAGGATCTCACCTTCATAGCGGCGAGCCCACTCCGCCATGTAATCGATATAGTCGGCGGTAAACGCGACTTCAACATCCGCCAGTTGCTGGATTTTGCCGCCTTCCGCCACGATAAGCGCGCTAATTTCACCGGCACGCTCACGGATCCCGGCGGAAATCTTGCGTAGCCAGCTGGCGCGTTCAATGGCGGGCAGCGCCTCCCACTCAGGCTGGGCGCGATGCGCTGCGTCAATCGCTTTGCGCGCATCCTCAGCACGGCCATCAGGAATACGGGAAATGACCTCTTCCGTCGCCGGATTGACGACATCAATCCAGGCGTCATCGTGCCAGGTCACAAACTGCCCATCGATATACATAGGATGTTGTACGGGTACTGACATGCGTTGCTCCTGTGATTGATTTGTTTTTAACAAGTAAAACTATTGTTAATTAATATCAATCATGCATAACACATTGCCACTGCGATGGTGGTTCTGTGAGCCGCTTCATAAAAGCGTCAAGCAACGCCATGGTGACGAGAAAAAACCGGCGGGATGAATGCCCGTTTGCACAAAAAAAAGCGACAAACGGGCAGCAGAGATTACAGAGAGCGGCTGTTCAGGAAGTCAATCAGCGCGGCATCGCGTTGCAGATGTAACCCTGCTTGTTCGACGATCGGCGGAATATCCACATGCGTAATAAAATCGCGACCACGGGGTCCATAGCCAGTTTCATCATCACGCAGACGCGGAAGCTCACCGGTAATAAGAGACAGGTAGCGGTCCACCGACCACAGACCTTCAGCGGTTGGTGCGAAATCCACGCCGTCGCCCTGTAGCGTTAACGCAGGGACAAAACCAGGGAAGCTGAGCCAGCGCGGCGCCTGCGGATCGTCACGCGTGACGCGCTCAAAAGTCGCCATGGTGCGGCGCTGCATGGTGGGGTCCTGCACCACAATCACGGTTTCCATGGTCTGGGTTGCCTGACGCAGTAACGCACAGCTAAAGCGGGCATTCTCCCCACAGTTGGTGGATTGGTCCTCCACCCAAATCGTCTCACCGGGAATGTTCCAGAACTGGTGCGCGATATCGGCAAGGATCGCCGCTTCTGCGCGTCCGGCGGTACGCAGGGTGTTATAGCGTGGGTGCTGCGCGATGGCGGCGTACAGAAAGGTCGTGGAATGACCGATACCGCCACTAATCAGCAACGGAACCTGTTGTTCTTTCGCAATCCGACACGCCGCGTCGATGGTCGGGATCACCGCATTCCCGGCCAGAATCACGCAATCAGCCTGAACCGTGATATTTTCGGCGAAATCATTCTGCGCCAGCCATTGCACCACGGTGTTAATCGCCGTAAGGGTGCTGGCGGAGAGTGGCGGAAACTGTCTCATGTTCATGACTCCTGGTGTTTATTCTTTACCGGGTTCAGTAAGCCTGATAAGTGCAGCACCATCAGGCACTGCACCGTATATCGCCGGATGGCGGCGTCGCCTTATCCGGCCTACAGCCCCACCACGCGTTAACCCGTAATCTGATCCATCGCCTGCAGGATACGCTTATCCGAAATCGGATACGGCGTACCAAGCTGCTGGGCAAAGTAGCTGACGCGCAGTTCTTCTATCATCCAGCGGATCTCTTTGACATCGTCATCTTCGCGACGCGCGGGCGGCAGTTTATTGAACCACTGCTGCCAGGCCTGCTGCACGCTGTCCACTTTCAGCATCTGCGCACGATCGCGGTGCGGATCGATGGCCAGTTTCTCCAGACGTTTCTCGATAGCCTGCAAATAACGCAGCGTATCGCCCAAGCGTTTGAAGCCGTTGCCGGTAACGAATCCACGGTAAACCAGTCCGCCCATTTGCGCTTTGATATCCGAAAGCCCCAGCGCCATGGTCATGTCCACGCGGCCTTTCAGGCGTTTGTTGATATTGAACACCGCTGTCAGGATCTGTTCGACCTGTTTGGCAATCTCCACCACGGTGTCATTCAGTTCGGCGCGCACTTTTTCGTGCAGCGCCGCAAAGCCCTCTTCCGTCCACACCGGGCCGCCGTTGGCGTCGATTAATCGATCCACACCACAGGAGATACAGTCATCAATCAAATCCAGCACTTTGCCGTACGGGTTAAAGTACAGCCCCAGCTTGGCTTTATTCGGCAACTTCTCGTGCAGATACTTGATGGGCGACGGAATATTCAGCAGCAGCAGACGGCGTAACCCGCTCCACATAGCCTGCTGTTGTTCCAGCGGATTATCAAACAATTTGATAGCCACGCTGTCGCGTTCATCCACCAGCGCGGGCCACGCTTTGACTTTATAGTTACCGCGTTTTTGCTCGTAGCTTTCCGGCAACTGGCCGAAGCTCCAGATGTGCAGCCCGCTCTGTTCGATGCCGTCATCCGCCACCGCCGACAGCGTTTCCTGCACTTTGCCTTTCAGCGTGTCTTTCAACGCCTGCAGCGAACGACCTTCCTGCAGCTTCTTGTTTTTATCATCCACCACCCTGAAGGTGATTTTCAGGTGATCGGGCACCTGATCCCAGTGCCAGTCGTCGCGGTCAACGGTAACGCCAGTCATCCGGCGCAGTTCGCGCTCCAGCGAGTCCAGCAACGGCAGTTCCAGCGGCGTTACGCGGCCTAAAAACGCTTCCGCATAGTTTGGCGCTGGCACAAAGTTGCGTCGCACCGGCTTCGGCAGCGATTTAATCAAGGCGATCACCAGTTCACGACGCAGCCCCGGAATTTGCCATTCAAACCCGGACTCTTCGACCTGGTTTAACAGCGGCAGCGGAATATGTACGGTGACACCGTCGGCGTCAGCGCCGGGTTCAAACTGATAGCTCAGTCGTAGCTTGAGATTGCCCTGATGCCAGAAGTTCGGGTAATCCAGCTTGCTGATTTTTTCCGCGCCTTCTTTGATGAGCATGCTCTTTTCAAAGTTGAGCAGGTCCGGCGTTTCACGGCTGACCTTTTTCCACCAGCTATCAAAATGGCGGGCAGAAACCACATCATGGCTAATGCGCTGGTCGTAAAATTCAAACAGCGTTTCATCATCGACCAGGATATCGCGGCGGCGTGATTTGTGTTCTAACTCTTCCACTTCCGCCCGCAGCTTCAGGTTGTCGCGGAAAAACGCATGCCGGGTCTGCCAGTCGCCTTCCACCAGCGCGTGACGGATAAACAGTTCGCGTGACAGCGCAGGGTCTATCAGGCTGTAGTTGACCTTACGCGCAGCGACAATCGGCAGCCCGTAGACGGTGACTTTTTCTGTCGCCATCACCGCACCCTGCGCGCGCTCCCAGTGCGGTTCACTGTACGAGCGTTTGATCAAATGCTGGGCAACCGGCTCCACCCACTCAGGGTCAATACGCGCGGCAATACGTCCCCACAGTCGGCTGGTTTCCACCAGTTCTGCCACCATCGTCCACTTCGGCGGTTTTTTGAACAAACCGGAGCCGGGGAAGATCGAAAAACGAGCGTTACGCGCGCCGGTAAATTCCTGCTTATCGGCATCTTTCATCCCGATATGCGACAGTAAACCGGTCAGCAGCGCGACGTGGATCTCCCGATACTCAGCAGGCTCGCTGTTAACCGGGATCCCTAACTCTTTCACCACCTGACGTAGCTGGGTGTAAACATCCTGCCATTCACGCACGCGCAGATAGTTGAGGAAATCGAGCTTGCACTGGCGGCGGAACTGATTCGACGACAGCGCTTTTTGCTGCTCGCCAAGGTAATTCCACAAGTTCACAAAGGCGAGGAAGTCGGACTCTTTGTCGTGGAATCGACGGTGTTTTTCGTCAGACGCCTGCTGTTTGTCCATCGGACGCTCACGCGGATCCTGAATGGACAGCGCCGAGGTAATGATCATCGCCTCACGCACGCAGCCATGCTTCTGCGCTTCCAGCACCATCCGCGCCAGACGCGGATCCACCGGCAACTGACTGAGCTGGCGGCCCAACGGCGTGAGTTTATATGCGGTTTGCTGTTCATCAGTGGTGATTGCGCCCAGCTCTTCCAGCAGGCGCACACCGTCCTGAATATTGCGTTTATCCGGCGCTTCCACGAACGGGAACGCGGCGATATCGCCCAGCCCCAGCGCGGTCATTTGCAAAATGACGGAAGCCAGGTTGGTACGCAAAATTTCCGGATCGGTAAATTCCGGGCGCGACAGGAAGTCGTCTTCGGAATACAAACGAATACAGATCCCTTCCGATACGCGTCCGCAGCGGCCTTTACGCTGGTTGGCGGAGGCCTGCGATACCGGTTCAATGGGCAAGCGCTGAACTTTGGTGCGGAAGCTATAGCGGCTGATACGCGCGGTACCCGGGTCAATGACGTATTTGATCCCCGGCACGGTCAGTGAGGTTTCCGCCACGTTGGTCGCCAGCACAATACGGCGTCCGCTGTGCGACTGGAACACGCGGTTCTGCTCGCTGTTGGAGAGACGCGCATACAACGGCAACACTTCGGTGTGGCGTAAATCCAGCTTATTCAGCGCATCGGCGGTGTCGCGGATCTCACGCTCGCCACTCATGAAGATCAGAATATCCCCCTGGCTTTCACGTCCCAGTTCATCCACCGCGTCAAAAATCGCCTGCAGCTGATCGCGCTCGGTGTCGTCCGCATCTTCAACAATCGGACGGTAGCGCACTTCCACCGGGTACGTTCGACCGGAGACTTCGATAATTGGCGCGTTATTGAAATGCTCTGAAAAACGCTCAGGGTCGATGGTCGCCGAGGTGATAATGACTTTCAGATCCGGGCGACGCGGCAGCAGCTCTTTCAGATAGCCGAGCAGAAAATCGATGTTCAGGCTGCGCTCGTGGGCTTCATCGATGATGATGGTGTCGTACTGCATCAGCATGCGATCCTGCTGGATCTCCGCCAGCAGGATACCGTCCGTCATCAGCTTAACCATGGTGTTATCACTAACATGGTCGCTGAAACGCACTTTATACCCGATGCAGCCGCCCGGCTCAGTTTGCAGCTCTTCGGCGATACGGTTAGCTACGGTACGCGCCGCCAGTCGACGCGGCTGGGTATGGCCGATAAGCCCCTTCACCCCACGCCCCAGCTCCATACAGATTTTCGGTAACTGGGTGGTTTTACCGGAGCCGGTTTCCCCGGCAACAATCACCACCTGATGGTCGCGAACCGCGTCCAGGATGTCTTGTTTTTTCTGGCTAACAGGCAAGTTTTCCGGGTAGGTAATGTCCGGTCGTGCCGCTTCACGCAGCACAACTTTACCGGCAGCCTGTTCAATCTCTTTTGCCATCTCCTGGTAAATGGCCTGTTGTGCATCAGGATTTTTAACCTTCTTCACGCCGTGCAGGCGGCGGGAGAAACGCTGTTTGTCGCGCAGCATCAGTGACTCCAGCTGCTGCTGTAACATGTTGAAGGTTATTTTTTGTTGTTCTGTCATAGCGTTAGAGGGCAGTGCTCTGCCGGGTTAAATCTCTTTAAGATGATAGGTATAGAGTACCACATCGGCGCTTTTCATGTGTTGTTCAATAATTTCGAACATAGGATTCGATATATTGCGCTATCACTGCGGCAGGATTGTGAATAAAGTGTCAACAAGCAACGGGGCACATCCCCTTCAAACACATAAAAGGAAACACCCATGAGCAAGGTATTAGTTCTTAAATCCAGTATTCTGGCAGGGTACTCTCAGTCTGGTCAGTTGTCTGATTATTTTGTTGAACAGTGGCGTGAAAAGCACTCTGCTGACGACATCACCATCCGTGACCTGGCGGCAAATCCTGTTCCGGTACTGGACGGCGAACTGGTAGGTGCAATGCGCCCGAGCGATACGCCGCTGACGCCGCGTCAACAGGAAGCACTGGCGCTGTCTGATGAGCTGATTGCTGAGCTGAAAGCCCATGACGTGATTGTGATCGCCGCGCCGATGTATAACTTCAACATCCCGACGCAGTTGAAAAACTATTTCGATCTGATTGCGCGTGCTGGCGTAACCTTCCGTTACACCGAGAAAGGGCCGGAAGGTCTGGTGACCGGTAAACGTGCAGTTATTGTCACCAGCCGTGGCGGTATCCATAAAGATACGCCGACTGACCTGGTTACCCCATATCTGTCGACCTTCCTGGGCTTTATCGGCATCACCGATGTGAACTTCGTGTTCGCAGAAGGTATCGCGTACGGCCCGGAAGTGGCGACCAAAGCACAGTCTGACGCCAAAGCCGCCATCGATAGCGTCGTCGCTGCCTGATAATTCACCCTCTCACCATCCGGTGGGAGGGTTTTTAACCCACACCAATTTTACTTCTTTGCCCGCATCCGCATCTGCTTGCCGTGAATACGATTGATATCACGCCAGATTATCGAATACTCCCGGCATTTCGCCAGATTCTCTTCCCAGCAATGGCACAAAAATTGTTCAGGCTCCGCAACATCCCGGCTTAACAGTTTGAACAGCCAACGATTCCAGACATACCACTTGAGAAGCCACATGATTTCACTCCAGGAGACGCAGGAGAGGGAATATATCAGCATCAACACCGTGTAGTGTGGCAACTATTGCGCTGCCGAAAACGCTACACCAGCATGATCAACCAGGCCGCCCACAGCGCAGCAACCCAATAAAGCGTACGCCGAAACTGCGCCAATGCCCCCGCCTGGCGCTCGGTCAGACTCAGCGTCCTCAGCTTGTCGCGCTGCCAGATGGCAAAGAGTGCCTCTCCGGCCTGCACGTTGTTTTGCACATTGAGCAGCGAAAAGTAGCGGGCATCCAGCCACAGGCGCCAGCAGCCAAACCAGACAATGGCGCACAACAGCGCGATAACCGCACGTAGCCCCCCCGACGGTGCGACAACGATCGCCCACACCATGGGTGGGACGCTAAAAAGCAGGATGAAACGCCAGCTTTCCAGCGTGTGTCGTAGCAAATCGCGGTGCAGCGCCTCATTATTCGTTACACCGTCACTTTCTGTTTCCATTGCTGCAGCCTCTCCAGATGTTTATCCGTCAGCACCACCTGCGCCCGACGTTCGCGAATATACGCCACCGCCTGCTCAACGGTTGCCACATGGCCGCATTGCAACAACCACGCCGCAACCACCATCGCACTGCGCGACAGCCCCAGCGCACAGTGTACCAGTACGGTCCCCTGCTCTTTATGTAGCGTTTCCAGCCGGTCTACCGCCTGTTGTAACTCGGCGTCGCTCGGGATCACCAGATCCAGCATCGGGACGCAAGCGTAGGCGCGCATGGAAGTAGCATGCCCGCGCGCAAATTCAAAGGTCAGGTCAAGTACCGCGTTTTGTTCAGGTATGCGGCGTGGAAAACTACCGAGATAGACGCCAGCGGTAATGTTGCTCAGCGGTGGCAGACGGCGGGTAAATCCGCGCATCGACAGCCACATCCCTACTCGCCAGGGCAGCGTCAGCCCGTACACGGCAGGCGGCAGTCGCCCTTGTTCATCTTTGCCCGTGGTCGCCGCGCCGAATCCGCCGTAGCCATAGCTCACCATCAGCAACGATACAGCAGGCCACAGCAGCCAGGGCGTTAGCCATACGCTGGCAATAGTGCATAACGCGGCGCCCGACAAATAACGATGCATCAGCCTTAAGCGCGCCGCATCCGGTTTGCGCCAGCACCAGCAACGTTTTTCCGGCACCATCCAGTCAATCAGCATGCCTGCCGCCAGCCCGGTAATGATATCGATAAAATGATGCTGCCAGGTGGTGAGTACCGACACGGCGATCAGCAAGAACCAACCGTCACATAACCTGCGCCAACCCCCACTGAGGTGATGACTGAAATGCCGCCACAGCAGCCAGCAGAGAATAATATGCAGCGACGGGGACTGGTTATACGGCAAGTCGAACTGTTCAAGCTGAGCAAACAGCCAGCCTGCCGCGCCGCTGACCTCCGGGCGCGTAAAGCTAAACTGGAGTGGAAACAGCAAAAAACCGACGCAGGCAATCACCGACGCCAGGAACAGACGCAGCACCAGCCGCCGCTGCTCAACGCGCGTGGTGCAGACAAACAGTGACAATCCGTAAAACAGATCCAGACTCCAGTACGGCAGAATAGTCCACGGAAGAAAGGGAATGGCGGACTCCCAGCCAAACACGATGCTGCCCACATTGCCATGCTGCGTGTCCTGCCAGGCAGTAAACTGATTGACCTTGCCATAGGTAAGAAAGAAAAAAGGCGCCAGCAGCATTAGCCAGCCCACCGCCTGTACCATCACCTTACGGCGTTCAGCCCCCACGGCGCACCGCCAACGAGACAGTGAAAATCCCCCACTCATCAATCAGCTGCGTGCACTTATCAAACCCGGCTTCCCGCACCAGCGCATCCATTTCCCCTTGCGTACGCACGCGCATCACCCAAGCTTTGCCGTCTTTGTGGCTGGTCAACGACCAGGCGATGGTTTTTAACTGCGGATGCCAGGGCTGCCCGGTGTAGATCAGTACGCCTCCAGGGGCAATCGCGTCAGCCAGCCCGGCGAGCGAATTACGTACCAGCGTGTTCTCCGGGAAGAGTTCATATAACCCAGAAACAATACCTAATGTGGGACGCGGTTCCAGCGACGCCAGCTGTTCGCGGTTGAAGGCATCGCCCTGCTCGAAGCGGGCAATTTCAGCCATACCGCGGCTGGCGATCATCTCACTGCCTTTCTTAACATTCAGTTCGCTGTAATCGCGCAGCAAAATCGAGTTGACCGCCGCTTCGCCTTCCAGTGCGTCAAGCACATAGCGCCCGTGTCCGGCCGCGATATCCACTACATGCACTGCGGTTCCTTGCTCTGCCAGTTGCCCCACCGCCTGGCGGATCAGCATCTGCAAATGAACCTTGCGCTGGCGGATCCCCTTCCAGCCCACGCTGTTCAGGTAGTTTTTGTCAATCAGCCGACCCAGCGCGCTGCTGCCCTGAGGCTGGTTGCGATAGACATAATCCAACGTACTACCCGAATCAAAACCGGTCTCAAACCCCAGACGCACGCCCGTTGATTGCGTCCCGAGTAATTTCATCCCATAGCGCAGGCCACGATAGGCAATATCGTCAAGCGAATACGGCGCAGGTCCGCCACTAAGCAGCCGCCAGCTATCTGCTCCTGGGCTCCAGCGGTCTTCATTACGGTAGTCAAAGCGCTGCGGCGGCATCGCGTACAGCGTGCCGATAAAATCACGCATTTTGTCGAACGCCAGATGCCGGTCTTTTTCACCCAGTGTGTCGTGATAAAAGCCCGGCAACACGTGCAGTTCCTTGAGTGGGCTTCTGAGGTGTTGGTAAAAATCAATTTGCGGCTGGCGATGGACCACAAAATCATCCCCGGAAACCAACAGCTGTACAGGCAGAGTAATGGCGCTGGCATCGCTGACAATACGCTCCGCCGTTTTATAGAGATCGAGCAGGATGTTCACCGCAATCGCCCGGGTAATCTGTTTATCCTGGTTAAAACTCGCCACGCGCTCAGGATCGTGCGTCAGGTATTTGCCCTTGACGTAGGAGTTGACGAAAAACAGGCCGCGCAGGCGATGCATTAAGGCCAGCCCCGGACGGGCAAACGGTACGTACAGTTTGACTTTGAACGCCGGGGACGCCAGCACCAGCCCACGAATGGAAGGCGCATAATCATGAGCCCAGGTCGCTGCCAGCACCGCACCCACGCTTTGCGCCACCACCACCACATCTTCCATTGCAGCCTGGCTGTCAGCAGCGGCAAAGCGCACGAACTCGTCGATATCCTGCACCGAACGTGCAAGCGACGGGCTATATCCGCGCGGTCCTGGCGACTGCCCGTGACCGCGCGCATCCCAGGCATAGAACGCGGTGTCTGGCATCGCAAGCTCATCGACAATGTGTTGCAAACGCCCGGAGTGTTCGTGTCCGCGATGAAACAGGACAATCACTTTTGGCACAGGACCTGCTGCTAATGCCGGCCAGTGGCGGAAAAACAGCGCGGTGTTGTCGCTGGTCAAAAATGGACGTTCATCGGGCACTCGAATGTTAGTCATGAGGGTGCGGTCCTGTAGTTTGTTGCTGTAGCAGCACCAGCTGCTGTCTGAGATCGTCCATAAAAACGCGCTTATCGCTCTGCGCGACCAACGGTCTGCCAATGTTGACGTCAATAAACAGCGGCAGAGGAATACGATTCCCCTTCGCCATCACGTGTTCCGTTCCGCGCAGCCAGACGGGAATAATCGGTACCGACGGCATACGCTGACTGAGGTGCCAGATGCCGGATTTCAGTGGTGCCAGTATTCCCGGTTCGCCGCGGGTACCTTCAGGGAAAAGGATCAAGATCTTGCCGTCGCGTAAGGCCTGTTCACACTGTGCGAGCGGGTCAGCTTCGCCGCCCTTACGCGTAATCGGAATAATGTTGAGAATATTAAGCGCAAACCAGGCCATCCATTTATTACGCAGAAAATAGTCAGCGGCGGCCACCGGATGGATGGCCCCCTGACGGCGCAGCGCAAACAGCGACAGCAGCGCAAAAACATCCATATGACTGTTGTGATTCGCGACCACAATCGCCGGCCCCTGCTGCGGCAAGCGATCCCGGTGCCTGACGCGCAGCCCAAGCCACAGCCAAATTACCGGCCAGACGATGCACAGCGTAAACAGCGTTCGTAGCAATGTGTTGATCATACGTTAATAGTAAAAATAGCGAATGAAGTGGAAAAATACCGGGGCGGTGAAGATCAGCGAGTCCAGCCGGTCGAGAATACCGCCGTGACCTGGCAGCAGTGTACCGCTGTCTTTCACGCCAATATCGCGCTTAATGGCCGACATCACCACATCGCCACAGAAGCCGCTGATGCCGATAATAAGCCCTGCCAGCATCGCCATCGGTATGCTTAACGGTGTCATGAGCGGGCCCAGCACCGCCGCCGCAAGCGTGGTGGTTACCACGCCGCCAACCAGTCCCGCCAGGGTCTTATTGGGGCTTACCTTGGGGATCACCTTGATACGGCCCATTGATTTTCCCCACAGGTACTGGGCAATATCGTTGAATTCCGTTAAGCCGACGAGGAACAGCACCAGCAGTGCCCCGGTCTGCTTGCCGTCATCAGGGAGCACCAGCAAAAACGCCACGTGGCTGAACGCAAACACGGTGGTCATCAAGCTCCAGTGATGCTGGGAGGCGTAGCGTAAAAATCCCTGCGTATCGCCAGCAATCACCATGCGCACCGGCAAGAATAAGAACGCATACACCGGAATAAACACCACGAACATGCCGTACCAGTTGATACCAATCAGCCAGTAGTTAATGGGGATCGCAATAAACATCCACAACAGCGGCATACGGTCGGTCTGGCGCGATGGGGCCAGCGTTAAAAACTCTTTTAACGCCATAAAGCTCACCAGCGCGAAGAAGGTCAACGCCAGCCAGGGCGGGCTTAAGATAGCCAGTGAAAACAGTACAATGATCACCCACCAGGTGCGAATACGCAGCGTCAGCTCACGCCAGTCTTTACCCGGTCGACGCCACACCAGCAGACCGTTTGCCAGTGTCGCTATCACCAGCAGGGCAAAAATCACCGCCA
This sequence comes from Citrobacter sp. JUb117, assembly GCF_024809055.1. Lineage (NCBI taxonomy): Bacteria > Pseudomonadati > Pseudomonadota > Gammaproteobacteria > Enterobacterales > Enterobacteriaceae > Citrobacter > Citrobacter sp. JUb117. The sequence continues at coordinate 113,183 of NZ_JANUFB010000005.1, read as the reverse complement.
GCGATTTTTCCAGCAGCATCATTTCGCCCCCTCGTCACGTAATGCGCTCTTACAGCGGTTAACGATAGTCCACAGCAGCAATAGCGTGGCAATGCCCCAAATAACGTTATTCCACTGCGCCACCTGCGGCCACAGCGCCAGCACCAGCCCCCATGTACCGAACACCAGCGCCCTGTCGCTTTTGCCGAACGGTCCGGCATAGCTGCGCACGCCATTGATGGTTTGCGCCAGCACACCGCAGAATTCCGTCATCAAAGCACAAAACAGCATAACCAGTACCAGCAGCGCATTACTGCCGGAAAGCAGCATAAACGGCAGATACAACGCGAGATCGGAGAGAATATCCCCGGTTTCATTGAGAATAGCGCCCAAGCGGGATTGTTGGTTACATTCACGCGCCAGCATGCCGTCCAGCGCATTGAGCGCCATGCGTATAAATAAAACGATGGGTAAAAGAATGAAAAGTTTAGGTTCGGGGAAGATAAACAGCACAGCACCAGTGATAAAAGAAAGCGCCATCGCGGCCAGTGTGACGTGATTGGCGGTGACGCTTTTTTTATCTAACCAGAACATGAGCGGGCGTAAAAGCGCCTGGAAAGCAGGCTTTATCTGATAAAGCGTCATCATCACTCCTTGATAATTTATTGATGCAATTATAGTGGATTAATTAACCATTACCTGCCTGATACTTGCCATTATTTCAAAATGAGATTTAATAAACATACGTTGATTACTTTTTCAACCACTTCCCGTTAATGCCCTGGACGTACTCCCCCGGTTTAGCGCGCGCCACCAGTTTTTGTCCGGCCATTTTTGCCACTTCATCAACAGGAATATTGTTACTCTCAGCCAGTTGCTGGTAGCTGGCGCTACGCGCCTTGTTTATCTCACTCACCAGCGTCTGGGTCTCAGCATCGGTTTGCAATGCCACAAGGTAGCCATTGAGCGTTTCACCCACCCGCCCCTGGGTTCTGGCTTCATTCAGGGTCAGCGCAAACGCATTGGCGCTCAGTAAACTCAGGAGCAACAGGGTCACTTTAAGCGTTTTTTTCATCGTCACCTCAGAATAAATCACTGCGTGATTTCAACAGGCTCTCGACGTCTTTATCGACTTTAATATGGATCTCATGCTCGATTTTGACGTTCATATTGATGGTGATGGGCTCTTTCGGCGCCGCGACTTCAATACGCGGGGTGCAACCTACCAGCAAAGATGACGCCAGCAGTCCCAGCATGGCCGCAATAGTTTTCATTGTTGTTCCTCACATTCCTTGCCTTCCAGGCAATGGGTTTCTGGCAGCGCTGCATTTTGCTCAAGCCATGCCTGTAAATTGTCGCCAAAACGCAAACTGCGCCATAACGTAAAGACGTTTTCTTCATGGGTGTAATTCAAATTCACCGTCCCGACTTTGCCATCTACCCGGCTATTGCCGGTGACGGCTGCCTGCATGGTTAATACGCCAAGGTTATCAAGATTTATTTTCGTCCAGGAATGGGTGATTTCCATATAACGCAGCCAGTTTATCGCCGCACCGGCCGCCATATTGTCTTTGACCACCGCATCCGCCGTGTCTTTATCGATGCGCAACGTCATCGGCCCAGGGTTGGTCAACCAGCCGTCTTTGATAATCCATTTTTCATTGTTTAACCAGAGCGGCAATGCGCCGCTGACCGGCCCGGACATGGCAAACTGTTTGGGATTAACCGCGCTAATCAACTCGCTGGACGAGATATTCTGCACCCGCACTAATGCCGGATCGTGTTGCGGCATACGCAGTTGCTGCATCACTACCTTGCCGCCCAGCAAATCGGCGCTAACATCGCTCAACAGTAAGGGATTATCTTCGCTCCAGGGATAGCCGCCTTGCAGATCCGCGGTGATATTTTTCACCGTGACCTGGTTCACCAGCTCTGCAATACGCAATGAAATCGGCCCGCGCGTGCCCAGTTGCCATGCTCCTTCGCTAAAACGAAACGGCAGCACAAAATCGACGCCATTAATCTGGTTGTCGGGCATCCAGGCGCTACCGCCTTTTAATACGCCATGACCGCCTGCCTCAAAGCCTTGTTCTGCGGCGGCGGAGAAGGCAACCTGAGCATACAGTTCGCCTTCGCGCAGGTTCATCTTCCAGTCCGGTGGCACCAGCGGCTGAAATACAGTGAGCGACTGTTTTGGCCACCAGGCCTGACCACGCAAGCGGATCCCGTCCCAGCGACCGTTCAACTGGACCGGGCCAATGGCGCCAGCATGCAGTTGGCCTTTGAACTGGAATATCGTCGGGTCGCTCCCTTCTACGCTGAACTTCAGGGTTGAAGGCGGCAGAGTACTGCCACCGGAGAAGGTGGTTTTCCCGGCGTCCAGCGACAGCGCCCCGCTAAACGTGGGCTGGGTCGGGTCTCGCACCCACACGATCGGCTCATCCATCACTAGACGCGGATTTTCCACCAGCATGGTGCCGTATTGCAGATGGTCAAATCCGGTAGAAAGGTCAAACAGTTTGACGGTGTTGTCGTGCCATTCCCCCTTGCCTGCCACGTCCCAACGAGCGTGCATCGGGGTAAAACTGCCCTCTCCCCAGTACCGCCACTGCCAGCGACCAGCGTCAGGCAGGAAATCATTAGCCAGACCATCAAGATGCAGCTCAAAACCGCCCATCTGGTTTTCATGGGCGCGTAAAATAGCCTGTAACCGCCCATCCACCCCGCGTTGGGTCACCTTGACACCGGCCAGCGGCCAGCGAATTTCGTCTATATCCAGCGAGTCGATAATCCGGCCACGAGAACGTAACAGGGCGCCAGGTTCAAAAGCCAGCTGCGGATCGCTCAGACTGCCGCTGAGCGTCGCGGGTAACATCGCATAAAAGATCAGATCACCCTGCTTCGCCTCGCCGGTTAGCTGTAACGGCATGTCGCTGTTGTCCATGCCAAGCGTGCCGGGACCAAAGGTTAACACCGCGTTACCCTTGCCTGCATCACCCTGCGTCAGAATGTTCAAACGCCCGCTAACTACCGCGTTTTCCACACCGGCCTGCCAGTTTTCGACGTTTAAGCCTAAACGACCGCTTAACGGGAAGCCCTGATAGGGCCAGTTCCAGCGCCCGTCGCTCACCGTCAGCCGCTGGCGGGTGATTTCCCACGGCAGATCCAGCAACGGTTCTGCATTGTCCCGCGCCATCACGATCAGCTGTCCGCTGTTTTCTCGCCATTCCAGCTCTGCATCCACAAGCGTTGGCTCCTGCGGCAGGCTTAGGGTGGCAACCGCGTGACCGCCAACCGGCAGTCCGTCGGGCACCAGCGGCATCGTAAACTCCCCGACCAGCTTCACCGGTGGTTGCTCTTCAAAAGCCGCCACAGACAGTTCGTTGACCGTCAGATTTTGTCCGTGCAGACGTCCCTGAAATTTAACCTTTTCGCCCTGATAACTGACTTGCTGGATGGCAGGCGTCAGCGAAAGTGACAGTTTGCCCTGCCACTCCTGCCACGGAGATAGAATAAGTTTATCGATGTTAATCCAGGTGTTGGGCAGCATGGATTGCCATTCTGCCAGCGTTTTCGGCGCGGCGGGCGATGGCTCCGTCTGCGGCAGTTTAGCCAGGCAAGCGGAATCCAGTTCAATACTGCCGACGTTCAGCAACCAGCGGCTGGGGTGGGATAAATCCGCCTCGGTGATACGCGCGAGTGGACAATCATCCACCAAATAACGGAGTTCGGGAATATGCAGCCCATGTCGGGTAAGCCGTGGACTCTCGTCCAGCGCAATGCGCGTACCGACAGGCAACCAGATGCCCGCCAGTGTAGGAACCCACAAGCCCAACGTCATCAATAACGTCAGCGGCACAAGGGTCAATAATAAGAGTAGAGCCAATACGGCTTTATATTTACCCTTCATGGGTAGTTAATATCCTGATTTAGCGAAAATTTAAGCCGGTTTCGGCGTCTATTGTGGCATGTTTAGCTAAACATGCCCACCTTAAGAATAGATGCCATTGAAATATATGTAATATTTATAGCTTGTGAATAATTTAAATAAGTTATCTTTAATCAGAGAGATACCAAGGAAGAATATAACTATGCCCCACTTTCGTCTGGCCCTTATCCCATTACTTACCGCATTTTGTCTGCCCGCGTTTGCCCACCCGACAACGCTGAATAAAGTCAAAGAAGCAGAAAGCCAGCTCACCGCACGCGTCGGTTATGCCGAGCTGGATCTCACCAGCGGCGAGATTCTGGAAAGCTATCGCCTGCAAGAGCGTTTTCCGATGATGAGTACATTTAAGGTTTTACTCTGCGGCGCGGTGCTCGCACGCGTTGACGCAGGAAAAGAGCGGCTGGATCGTCGCATCCCGTTCAGCCGGCGTGATCTGGTCGAATACTCGCCGGTTACAGAAAAACACCTGACCGATGGCATGACCGTCGGCGAATTATGCGATGCCGCCATCACCATGAGCGATAACACGGCGGCGAATCTACTGCTTACGGCCATCGGCGGTCCGCAAGGATTAACCGCGTTTCTGCGCACAACCGGCGATCGGGTGACCCGACTCGACCGCTGGGAACCCGAATTGAACGAAGCGCTACCCGGCGATAAACGCGATACGACGACACCTGAAAATATGGCGCAAACGTTGCGCCAACTGCTCACCGGAAAAATCTTGACGACGACATCACAGCAGCAACTCACCCACTGGATGGTGACGGATAAAGTCGCGGGGCCACTGTTGCGCTCGGTACTTCCGGCTGGCTGGTTTATAGCAGATAAAACAGGTGCCGGGGCACGCGGTTCTCGCGGGATCGTCGCGGCGTTAGGGCCGGACGGTAAGCCTTCCCGTATCGTGGTGATTTACGTCACCGAAAGCCAGGCAACAATGGAGGAGCGAAACAGGCAGATTGCGGGGATTGGGGCGACGCTGATCCAACATTGGGATGAGTAAAATTGCCTCAAAAAAACGGTACGTTGTTACGCGTGCCAGCGGAAATATAAAAAATCAGGGAATTGAGTTGAGTCATCTGCAGTGCATCGCGCGATTCCCCGTTGTTCTGTCTGCTCTTAAGACATCATATTAACGGGGACGCGGAAGCGTTCAGACTCAGTGATGGCTCAGTTGTCCATCGCTATGTTTAGGTCCGATACGACCTGCTTCTATCAGAATTTCCTCTATGAGCTCTTCGAGGCACGCCTTGCCATGATGATCGCAGACAAGATGCACCTGCCGGGAAATTTCTTCAGGTTTCATACCATCACATAATGCTGCCTTCAGCATTAAGGTGGCCCAGCGTTTTGCTTCAGAGTGAGTTAACATGACCCCTCCCGATATGTGATACCTGTATAAGCGTAGCTGCCTGAAGGTAATTCGCCTGGCTTTTTATCCGCGTTACAGGCTTAACGAACGTGGAGGAGATCGACGTGTCGGATGCTGTTACGGCACGACAACACCACACAGTTTATTGGACTCGGCGGTGGGGATACTTAGGCCCCGGCCATGTCACCCTCACACATGATCAGCATGAATGGAGCACGGGCAACCAGCGACGGTAATCAAGCATATTGCGAAGCGGTAGAATCAGCAGCGTAAAAAGCCAAACTCCCAACCTTTACCAATCCGGAACTATATCGAGAGTTTTAAAAATCCGGTTTCAATATGAGTGGCTAACCACATTAAGGCTATGAAAAGATGCGCCTCTCGCTCATCATTTCCGAATCTGCCCAACATACCCAAAGGTAACCATGCTTAACGGCAGGACGCCCAAAAGAGTACATATACTAAGACGAGTGGTTTAAATCCAGCAATGTGCCCACATTAAGAAGAGATGCTCTAGAATTATTCATTATATCTATGACTATCAATTGTTTTTTGGATTTTGTAAAATAATTTGAATTGGATTAATGTGATTTCAGAATCACTGGAGAAAGTCTTATGAAACTCGCCATCTATAGTACAAAACAGTACGACAAGAAGTACCTGCAACAGGTTAACGAGGCTTTTGGTTTTGAACTTGAATTCTTTGACTTTCTGCTGACCGAGAAAACGGCCAAAACAGCCCATGGCTGCGAAGCCGTGTGCATCTTCGTCAACGACGATGGCAGCCGCCCGGTTCTGGAAGAACTGAAAAAGCACGGGGTGAAGTACATCGCCCTGCGCTGCGCCGGATTCAATAACGTCGATCTGGACGCCGCCAAAGAGCTAGGCTTGCAGGTTGTGCGCGTTCCGGCCTATTCGCCGGAAGCGGTCGCCGAGCATGCGATTGGTATGATGATGACGCTGAACCGTCGTATCCACCGCGCGTACCAACGCACTCGTGACGCCAACTTTTCTTTGGAAGGCCTGACTGGTTTTACCATGTACGGTAAAACCGCCGGGGTGATCGGTACCGGTAAAATTGGTATTGCCGCGCTGCGGATCCTGAAAGGCTTTGGTATGCGTTTGCTGGCGTTTGATCCCTATCCAAGCGCTGCGGCTCTTGAATTAGGCGTTGAGTATGTCGATCTCAACACGCTGTTTGCGGAGTCAGACGTCATTTCCCTGCACTGTCCGTTAACGCCGGAAAACTATCATCTGCTCAATGAAGAAGCCTTCGCGCAAATGAAAAGCGGCGTAATGATCGTTAACACCAGTCGCGGAGCCCTTATCGACTCACAGGCTGCCATCGATGCCCTGAAAAACCAGAAAATTGGTTCTTTGGGTATGGACGTGTATGAAAATGAACGCGACCTGTTCTTTGAAGATAAGTCCAATGATGTTATCCAGGATGACGTATTCCGTCGCTTGTCTGCCTGTCATAACGTGTTGTTCACCGGGCACCAGGCATTTTTAACGGCCGAAGCGTTAACCAGCATTTCGGAAACAACCTTACAGAATTTGGCCCAGATTTCCAAAGGCGAAACCTGCCCGAACGCCCTCTTCTGAAAATGCCGCTCCCCTGCATTCGGGGGAGCATTTTCAGATAACCTCTGATGATAAATCCGACAGTATCATTATTATATTGATTGTATTCCCGTCACTAACGTAGAGAAATTCAATGAAGAAAATTGTCACGTTGATTGCGCTCAGCATGCTTATGGCTGGCTGTGTGAGCAATGGAAAAGTTTCCGTTAATCGCGAACAGTTACAGCACCACCGTTTCGTTCTGGAGAGCGTGAACGGCAAACCGGTCACCGTTGCGAAAAATCAACCCGAATTGAGTTTTGGTGAAAATATGACTGTGTCGGGAAAAATGTGTAATCAATTCACGGGCCAGGGCAAGCTGTCTGACGGCGAATTGAAGGTGAAAGACCTGGCGATGACCCGCATGATGTGCGCCGACCCACAGCTGAACGCACTTGATGGCGTTATCAGCGACGTGTTTAAGCAAGGCGCACAGGTCGATTTGACGGCTAACCAGTTAACACTGGCGACGGCAGAGCAAACACTGACGTATAAACTAGCAGACTTAATGTAATTAACGCGGAGACTTAATAGTTTCCGCAACTCCCGGCGGCAAGCGACTGTTCACTGCACCGTTTGCCGTTAGGTAAAGCACACATCCCGATGGCGGAACCATCCAGTTGACGCGCAATCGACAACGAACCGCCAATCATAGCGCAGTTTGCCTCACCAGAACCCGACATTGCAGCCTTCATGCCCGGCGCGACGTGAGCGGCCGTTGCCTGCTGAACAGGTTCACTGCTGCAAGCCGATAATAATAACGCGGCACACCCTACCCAAAACGCTGCGCGCATCTCACTCCCCTCTAAAAAATAACCCAACGACACAGCCCTAAATAATAGGCAGCAGAAACACTGTCGTCGAGAGGTAAAGTGCGCATTTATGCGCCCTGTTTACATTTTCTGGCAATTTTTTGACGGCTCCTTTGATCAAACCATTCATTCTGTTTATTACAGGGACACAAATGCGAAAATGTGTCCAGATGGCTTTTGCTAAAATAGAAAGATAACTACAGGACTCGTCGTCGTTTTGCGGGTCCCTCTTTTTGCGCAATGTAAGGGTGTCAGTATGCAAACAATTGACGGTAATGGTGCGGTTGCTTCGGTTGCATTTCGTACCAGCGAGGTTATCGCCATCTACCCGATTACGCCGAGTTCGACGATGGCGGAGCAGGCCGATGCCTGGGCCGGGAACGGGCTAAAAAACGTCTGGGGCGATATACCTCGCGTTGTGGAGATGCAGTCGGAAGGCGGTGCCATTGCGACCGTCCACGGCGCGTTACAAACCGGGGCGCTGTCTACATCTTTTACCTCATCGCAAGGTTTATTGCTGATGATCCCGACGCTGTACAAACTGGCCGGTCAACTGACGCCGTTTGTATTGCATGTTGCGGCACGTACGATTGCCACCCATGCGCTGTCGATTTTTGGCGACCATTCCGACGTGATGGCCGTTCGCCAGACCGGCTGTGCAATGCTGTGCGCTAGCAGCGTTCAGGAAGCGCAGGATTTTGCCCTGATTTCGCATATCGCCACGCTGAAAAGCCGCGTCCCGTTTATTCATTTCTTTGATGGTTTCCGCACCTCACATGAAATCAATAAAATCGTACCGCTGGCCGATGACACCATTCTTGGACTGATGCCGCAGGCGGAGATCGACGCCCATCGTTCTCGCGCGCTGAATCCGGAGCATCCGGTGATTCGCGGCACCTCGGCTAACCCGGATACCTATTTCCAGTCACGCGAAGCGACAAACCCGTGGTACAACGCGGTTTACGAGCATGTCGAACAGGCGATGAACGATTTCGCCACCGCAACGGGTCGCCAGTACCAGCCGTTTGAATACTATGGACATCCGCAGGCAGAGCGCGTCATCATTCTGATGGGCTCCGCCATCGGCACCTGCGAAGAAGTCGTGGATGAGTTGCTTACCCGTGGCGAAAAAGTCGGCGTACTGAAAATCCGTCTGTTCCGTCCGTTCTCAGCCCGACATTTACTGCAGGCCTTGCCGGAAACCGCACGCAGCATCGCCGTTCTGGATCGCACCAAAGAACCCGGGGCCCAGGCTGAGCCGTTGTATCTGGATGTCATGACCGCGCTGGCCGAAGCCTTTAACTGTGGCGAGCGTGAAACGCTACCGCGTGTAATTGGCGGGCGCTATGGCCTTTCCTCGAAAGAGTTTGGCCCGGACTGCGTGATGGCGGTGTTTAATGAGTTAAGCCATGCCAAACCAAAATCGCGCTTTACCGTCGGCATCTATGATGATGTCACCAATCTGTCACTCCCCCTGCCAGAAAACACCCTGCCCTCCACCGCAAAACTCGAAGCCCTGTTTTACGGATTAGGCAGCGACGGCAGCGTGTCAGCGACCAAAAACAATATCAAGATTATTGGTAACTCGACGCCGTGGTATGCGCAGGGTTATTTCGTCTATGACTCGAAAAAAGCCGGCGGCCTGACGGTGTCCCATCTGCGCGTCAGTGAAAAACCGATCCGTTCGGCGTATCTGGTGTCGCAGGCGGATTTTGTTGGCTGCCATCAGCTGCAGTTTATCGATAAATATCAAATGGCAGAACGCCTGAAGCCAGGCGGTATCTTCCTGCTCAATACGCCGTACAGCGTGGATGAGGTGTGGTCACGTCTGCCGCAAGAAGTTCAGGCAGTTCTGAACCAGAAGAAAGCCCGTTTTTACGTGATTAACGCGGCCAAAATCGCCCGTGAATGCGGCCTGGCAGCACGTATTAACACCGTAATGCAAATGGCGTTTTTCCATCTGACACGAATTTTACCCGGTGATAGCGCACTGGCGGAACTGCAGGGCGCAATTGCAAAAAGCTACAGCAACAAAGGTCAGGATCTGGTTGAGCGTAACTGGCAGGCGCTGGCGCTGGCACGTGAGTCGGTCGCCGAAGTGGCTCTTCAGCCGGTTGATCCGCACAGTGCCAACCGACCGCCAGTGGTCTCCGATGCCGCGCCTGATTTTGTGAAAACCGTGACGGCAGCGATGCTCGCGGGTCTGGGTGACGCACTGCCCGTCTCCGCACTGCCGCCAGACGGCACCTGGCCCATGGGCACCACACGCTGGGAAAAACGCAATATCGCCGAAGAAATCCCTATCTGGAAAGAAGAACTGTGTACACAGTGCAACCACTGCGTTGCCGCCTGCCCGCACTCGGCAATTCGTGCCAAAGTGGTTTCCCCGGAAGCAATGGCAGACGCCCCGGCTAGTTTGCATTCGCTGGATGTGAAATCCCGCGATATGCGCGGTCAGAAATATGTTCTACAGGTCGCGCCTGAAGATTGCACCGGCTGTAATCTGTGCGTGGAAGTCTGCCCGGCGAAAGATCGTCAGAATCCAGAGATCAAGGCCATCAATATGATGTCCCGCCTGGAGCATGTCGAAGAAGAAAAAGTGAACTATGATTTCTTCCTCAACCTGCCAGAGATCGACCGCAGCAAACTGGAACGCATTGATATTCGCACCTCACAGCTGATCACCCCGCTGTTTGAATATTCCGGTGCTTGCTCAGGCTGTGGCGAAACGCCGTATATCAAACTGCTTACCCAGCTGTACGGTGACCGCATGCTGATCGCCAACGCAACCGGGTGTTCATCGATTTATGGCGGAAACCTGCCCTCCACACCGTATACCACCGATGCAAACGGCCGTGGGCCAGCCTGGGCAAACTCTCTGTTTGAAGATAACGCCGAGTTTGGTCTGGGCTTCCGCCTGACGGTGGACCAACATCGCGTTCGCGTCATGCGCTTGCTGGAACAGTTTGCCGATAAGATCCCGGCTGAACTGAATGATGCCTTGCACGCAGAAGCCACGCCGGAAGTTCGTCGCGAGCAGGTCGCCGCACTGCGCCAACATCTGCAAGGCGTTGATGGCGCACAGCAACTGTTAACCGATGCCGATGCACTGGTTGAGAAATCAATCTGGCTGATTGGCGGTGACGGTTGGGCCTACGATATTGGCTTTGGCGGGTTGGACCATGTCCTGAGCCTGACCGAGAACGTTAACATCCTGGTGCTGGATACCCAGTGTTATTCCAACACTGGCGGGCAAGCCTCGAAAGCGACACCGCTTGGCGCGGTCACCAAATTTGGCGAACACGGTAAGCGTAAAGCACGTAAAGATCTGGGCGTCAGTATGATGATGTACGGTCATGTTTACGTCGCACAGATCTCGCTGGGAGCGCAGTTAAACCAGACGGTGAAAGCGATTCAGGAAGCAGAATCTTACCCAGGTCCGTCGCTGATTATTGCCTACAGCCCGTGTGAAGAACACGGCTACGATCTCGCCCTGAGTCACGATCAGATGCGCCAGCTCACGGCCACCGGATTCTGGCCGCTGTATCGCTTTGATCCGCGTCGCGCTGACGAAGGTAAACTGCCGCTGGCACTGGACTCTCGCCCACCGTCAGATGCGCTGGCTGAGACTTTGATGAACGAACAACGCTTCCGCCGCCTGAATGCACAGCAGCCGGAGGTGGCAGAGCAGTTGTGGAAGGATGCGACCGCAGATTTGCAAAAACGCTATGACTTCCTGGCGCAGTTGGCGGGAAAAGCCGAAAAAAGCAGTACCGATTAATACGTTCAGTTAAGTATTAATCTGGAATAAAAAAAGCCCGAACAGATGTTCGGGCTTGTCAATTTATTCGCTGGCTAATCAATTCTGGGACAACTCTCCAACGAAAAATAAAACGTGACAATAAAGGCATATAACCCGCGCAGAATATCCCAACAAAATTAACTTGTATAATACTTATTTTATATATTTAATCGTTAACTCATTCACCACAATTATCATCATTTCCGTGGAATTATTTGTTTAAGATTTTACTTAAGACGTAACAATTGATATTTATCTCTTTACGGAACTTCTCCTTTAGCATGCGTTAACACCCTACATGGGTCGTCGCAGGTAAATAAAAAAACTAAAGGATTATTTCAATGAACAGAAAAGTATTGGCCCTTGTAATTCCTGCTCTGTTAGCTGCAGGCGCTACTCACGCTGCTGAAGTTTATAATAAAGACGGCAACAAGTTAGACCTCTACGGAAAAGTAAACGCCCTGCGTTATTTTTCTGACACCCCAAGCAACGATGGTGATCAGACTTATTTCCGTGGTGGTTTCAAAGGCGAAACTCAGATCAACGATATGCTCACCGGTTATGGTCAGTGGGAATATCAGGTCAATGCTAACACCACCGAAAGCAATCGCAGCAACAACTTTACCCGTCTGGCCTTCGCGGGTCTGAAATTCGGCGACTACGGTTCTTTCGACTACGGTCGTAACTACGGCGTGATGTACGACGTTGAAGGCTGGACCGATATGCTGCCAGAATTCGGCGGTGACTCTTACACCAAAGCTGATAACTTCATGACCGGTCGTGCCAACGGTGTTGCAACTTACCGTAACACCGATTTCTTCGGCATGGTGAATGGTCTGAACGTGGCGTTGCAGTACCAGGGCGCGAACGAACAGAGCAGCGATGAGCTTGATAACTTCGACCAGGAAGGTACCGGCAACGGCGGCGATCGCAACGTTCAAAACTCTAACGGTGACGGCTTCGGTCTCTCCACTACCTACGATCTGGGTATGGGCGTTAGCCTCGGTGCAGCATACACCTCTTCTGACCGTACTAACGAGCAGACCACTGCCGGTGGCGACGTTGCTGGTGGCGACAAAGCTGACGCATGGACTGTCGGTATGAAATATGATGCAAACAACATCTATTTCGCAACCATGTACGCTGAAACACGTAACATGACCCCGTACGGTGATGCTGGCGTAGCTGACAAAACTCAGAACTTCGAAGTGACTGCACAGTACCAGTTCGACTTCGGTCTGCGTCCGTCCGTTTCTTTCCTGATGTCTAAAGGTCAGGATCTGGGCGCCAACGGTTCTGATGGCGACAAAGATCTGGTTAAATATGCTGACGTAGGTGCGACTTACTACTTCAACAAAAACTTCTCTACCTACGTTGATTACAAAATCAACCTGCTGGATGAAGACGACAGCTTCTACGCTAGCAAAGGTATTTCTACCGATGATATCGTAGCACTGGGTATGGTTTACCAGTTCTAATCTGTCAGCCCGCTGGAAACAGCGGGCTACTCCCCCCCTGCGCCGTAATTGCGTTTTATCTAGATCAAAACATTATATCTGTTGCGTTAAAACACATCCCTGATAGATGATATATTGCCTTCACACTCGCCGCAGAGGATGCCTGCAATGAATCATCACCCCGTTAAATCATCCCGTATTGCATCCGTCGGTTATGACGAATCATCCCGCACGTTAGAAATTCGTTTTCACCATACGGAAATCCTGCAATATCACTCGGTCCCGGCGCGTATCTTTCGAGATTTCCTGACAGTGGTCTCAAAAGGCCGGTTTTACGATGGCGTAATAAAAGGCAAGTTCCCTGAACTCAAAATAAAGTGATGCCAAAATGTGATCTCTGTCATTGTACATAAAGTGCCATTACGCGGTAAGCTTTAGGAGGATACTTAAACAGGAGGTTTTATGAACAGAACGATTCTTGTACCCATCGATATTTCAGACTCAGAATTAACTCAACGTGTTATTGCCCATGTCGAAGCCGAGGCAAGAATTGACGATGCACAGGTCCATTTTCTGACCGTTATTCCGTCATTGCCCTATTATGCTTCGCTTGGACTGGCCTACTCGGCTGAGTTGCCGGCCATGGACGATCTTAAGGCCGAAGCGAAATCTCAACTGGAAGAGATGATCAAGAAGTTCAATATCCCGGCAGACAGAATTCACGTTCATGTCGTTGAAGGTTCGCCAAAAGATAAAATTCTGGAGCTTGCCAGGAAATTACCCGCAGATATGGTCATTATTGCCTCTCACCGACCTGACATTACCACTTATCTGCTTGGCTCCAACGCCGCAGCTGTAGTGCGGCATGCAGAGTGTTCGGTTTTGGTCGTCCGCTAAGCTTTCTGGCCCGCACATCGCTGCGGGCTTTTCATTTCTACCTCTTTTACCCCGCGATTCCTGACCTAAATGTGCTGACATTTTTCCCGCTTATCCGTACCATACACGCCACAGTTTTTATATCAGACTTCTTTTGCCGGACAATCCGGCGTGATGCATTCTCTTTTGATGCCACACTATGAATTGAGCCTCTATTAAATGTCGCAAAATCAAGATATTAGCAAGAAAGATCAGTATAACCTGAACAAATTACAAAAGCGTCTGCGCCGTAACGTGGGCGAAGCGATTGCCGACTTCAACATGATTGAAGATGGCGATCGCATTATGGTGTGCCTTTCCGGTGGGAAAGACAGCTACACCATGCTGGAGATCCTGCGCAATTTGCAGAAAAGTGCGCCGATCAGTTTTTCTCTGGTTGCGGTTAACCTGGATCAGAAACAACCCGGTTTCCCGGAACACATTCTGCCGGAGTATCTGGAACAACTGGGCGTCGAGTACAAAATTGTCGAAGAGAATACCTACGGGATCGTCAAAGACAAAATTCCGGAAGGGAAAACAACCTGCTCACTGTGCTCTCGCCTGCGCCGCGGCATTCTCTACCGCACGGCAACCGAACTCGGTGCCACGAAAATTGCGCTGGGACACCACCGCGACGATATCCTGCAAACGCTGTTTTTAAACATGTTTTACGGCGGGAAAATGAAAGGTATGCCACCGAAACTGATGAGCGACGACGGAAAGCATATCGTCATTCGTCCGCTGGCCTATTGCCGTGAAAAAGACATTGAACGTTTTGCAGAAGCCAAAGGCTACCCGATTATTCCGTGTAACCTGTGCGGTTCACAACCGAACCTGCAGCGTCAGGTGATTGCTGACATGCTACGTGACTGGGATAAACGCTACCCGGGCCGTATTGAAACCATGTTCAGCGCAATGCAGAACGTGGTGCCTTCGCATCTTAGCGATATCAATCTGTTCGACTTTAAAGGTATTAAGCACGGCTCAGCGGTCGTTGACGGCGGTGACTTAGCGTTCGATCGCGAAGAGATCCCGCTGCAACCTGCTGGCTGGCAGCCGGAAGAAGATGAAAATCAGCTGGATGAGTTACGCCTGAACGTGGTTGAAGTGAAGTAATTTATCATGCCGGATGGCGACGTAAACGTCCTATCCGGCCTACGACATGCATAAACGCCTGTAGGCCGGATAAGTAGAGCACCATCAGGCACTCCAACGGACATTTATTTCAACAGGCGAACCCGACAGGTTTTGCCTTTAATCTTACCGTTTTGTAACTGCTTCCACGCTTTATGCGCCACGGACTGACGAACGGCCACGTAGACATGCATCGGATGCACGGCAATCTTGCCAATGTCGGCCCCATCCAGCCCCATATCACCGGTCAATGCCCCCAGAACATCACCCGGACGCATTTTTGCCTTTTTGCCGCCATCAATGCACAGCGTCGCCATCTCGGCCTCAAGCGGCACAATTGAACCGTTGCTAGGTGCAGGTAGCCAGTTCAGCTTAAGTTGCAGCATTTCAGAAAGAATATTGGCACGCTGGGCTTCCTCTGGCGCACAGAAGCTGATGGCCAGGCCGCTGTTACCCGCACGCGCAGTACGTCCAATACGGTGTACATGCACCTCCGGATCCCATGCCAGTTCGTAGTTCACCACCAGCTCAAGCGATTTAATATCGAGGCCACGTGCTGCAACATCGGTTGCCACCAGCACGCGCGCGCTACCGTTAGCGAAACGAATCAGCGTCTGATCGCGATCGCGCTGCTCCAGGTCGCCATGTAGTGACAGCGCACTTTGCCCCGCAGCATTCAACGCGTCGCACACGGCCTGGCAATCTTTTTTGGTGTTACAGAAGACAACGCACGATGCCGGCTGATGTTGACTGAGCAACTTTTGCAGCAACGAAATTTTGCCGTGTGTGGAGGTTTCAAAAAACTGTTGTTCAATCGCCGGTAGCGCATCTACCGTATCGATTTCAATCGTTAACGGGTTTTGCTGCACCCGGCCACTGATTGCGGCAATCGCTTCCGGCCAGGTCGCCGAAAACAGCAGCGTTTGGCGTGACGCAGGCGCAAAGCGGATCACCTCATCAATGGCATCGCTAAAGCCCATATCCAGCATGCGATCGGCTTCATCCATTACCAGTGTATTCAGGGCTTCCAGCGACACGGTACCTTTTTGCAGGTGGTCGAGCAATCTGCCCGGCGTGGCGACAATAATATGTGGCGCATGTTGCAAAGAATCACGCTGTGCGCCAAAAGGTTGCCCACCGCACAACGTTAATATCTTGGTATTCGGCAGGAAACGCGCTAATCGACGCAGTTCGCCCGCGACCTGGTCAGCCAGTTCACGTGTGGGGCATAAGACCAGCGACTGCGTCTGAAACAGCGCGGCATCAATGTGCTGTAACAGTCCAAGACCAAACGCGGCCGTTTTGCCACTGCCGGTTTTTGCCTGCACGCGAACATCTTTTCCTGCCAGGATCGCCGGTAGCGCAGCGGCCTGAACAGGCGTCATTTCAAGATAACCCAGCTCGTTAAGATTCTCGAGTTGAGCGGCAGGTAAAACATTCAGAGTAGAAAAAGCGGTCACAATTTAATCTCGCGGTAAGAACTTACAATTAGCAGGCGCGTATCCTCGCAGATCTGCGCCCGTGATGCGACAATTTAATCGGTTCTTCATCCGGCGGTGGATCAGGCATCGGCTGCGGACGAGGTATCGGGTCAGGAATAGGTACCGGATCGGTCGGTACAGAGTCGGTGTTGAGTGTGGGCAACGGTAGCAATAGCGTGAGACGGGTCATATTCCCTCCAGTCATTCAGGTTGACTCTTTTAGGGTAGACACTCATTTCCTGCAGGCAAAAAAAAGCCGACTAATCTAAGTCGGCGTCGTACGAATCAATTGTGCTATGCAGTAATTCAAAAAAGGAAGTAAGACAATATGGAGCGCAACGCCCATCGCTTGACGTTGCATTCACCTGCGAGAGAGATATTGCCCCGAATAGGTAGAGAGTTTATTGACCTCGCTCAAAATATTAAACGTTTTCGCCCATCAGAGGCGGTAAAAAACGTTGCTGTTACAACCATTTACTACGATGCAACCATAAAGTAACACCACCAATCAGGAGCACTAACAGAATACAGAACAATGAGAAACCAAACTGCCAGCCGCCACCGGGAATTCCCCCAAGGTTAACGCCAAACAATCCGGTTAAGAATGTGCTGGGCAGAAAGACCATCGCCATCAACGACATGGTATAGGTTCTGCGAGCCAACGATTCCTGCATCACCTGCGCAATTTCATCCGCCATGATACCGGTCCGGGCAATACAGGCGTCAATCTCATCCAACCCTCTTCCCAGCCTGTCGGCGATATCCTGCATCCGACGCCGCTGATCGTCGGTCATCCACGGCAGTCGTTCGCTCGCCAGACGTGCATAGGCATCTCGCTGTGGAGCCATATAGCGCCGCATGACGATCAGTTGCTTACGCAACAGTGCCAGAAAGCCGCGCGGTGGGATTTGTTGATCGAGTAAATTGTCTTCCAGATCGATAATTTTGTCGTGCAGCTGTTCAATAAACTCACTGGCATGATCGGTTAACGCGTCACAGACATCCACCAACCAACTGCCACAGTCATTCGGCCCCGTTCCTTCTTGCAAATCGCTGATCACATCATCTAACGCCAGCACTTTACGCTGACGCGTCGAGACAATCAGCCGCTCATCCATATATAAACGCATTGCCACCAGTTGGTCCGGACGCTCATCCGTGCTGCCATTAATACACCGCAGGGTGATCAGCGTGCCTTCCCCTATCCGGCTGACTCGTGGGCGCGTACTTTCACCGGCCAGCGCATCGCGCACAATATTAGGAAGCAGAGGCGTCGTCGCCAACCACTTCGCGCTATCAGAATGGGTATAATTAAGATGCAACCAGCAGGGATGCTGAGCATCGATCACATCGTTATCTTCCAGCGGTTTTACTCCGCCCTGGCCATCCAGTAGCCAGGCAAACACGGCATCCGGCACATTAACGTCCGCTCCCTTAATGGCTTCCACAGCGCCTCCACAGTCATTCAGTCTTTTTCGTTAGTCTAGCCTGCAGATTATGTTAAGCAATATCTCATTATCCCATTGTGCTGAAATGATTCAGAAAAGTTAAATAAAAATGAAAACGCCGACGACGTCGGCGCGGGTGACGACAGGATTAGAATGAATGACCGTATTTATCCCGTCGGCTGAACCCCGAAGGTGTTACGGTGCCGTGAGGTTGTGGGAAAAATTCTTTTTCCGGAGTGTTACTTAAATGAAATTTATGTGTTCGTGACTGCAGGTCGTTTACCTGATTTTTCAGAATGGCAGATGAATCCCATAACTCATCGACCATGATGGCATTACTTTGAGTCACGTTTTCCAACTCTGCCAGGGCCTGGGTAATCTTAACGATACCCTTCTCCTGTTCCCGCGTGGTGGTTAATATCTCCCCCATCAATTGGTCCAATTGCCCGGCGCCGCCCACGATATCCTGCATATTTTTTTCGGCTTCGCGGACAATAGCCGCCCCTTCGCGCACGTTATAATGAGTTTCATCAATCAGCCGTTTAATACTCTTTGCCGCTTCAGCACTACGATGGGCCAGCGTCCTCACTTCTCCCGCTACCACGGAAAACCCCTTGCCGTGCTCACCTGCTCGTGCTGATTCCACAGCTGCGTTTAATGCCAGAATATTCGTCTGAAAAGCAATGCCATCGATCAGGGCGATGATTTCCGTCATCTGCTGCGCGCATTCGGTGATAGAGCGCATATTGGTCGCAACCTGTACCATTAATTCGCCCCCCTGACGGGCAGAGTGTGTAGCGATATTCGCCTGGGCACTGGCCAACTGCGTATTCTCAGCATTATTACGTGTACTGATGGCTATCTCATCCATATTGGCAGAGGTTTGCGTTAACGCCCCTGATTGCTGCTCCGTTTTAACCGACAGCGCTGCACTGCGGTCCGCAAGTTGTTCAGAGAGCATCATCGCCGTGCGTGAAGAAGTGCGGATTTCGCTGACTAACGCAGAAATATTACTCGATAAGCTATTGATACCCGGAATAAGTCGCCCGGCGCAATTATTTCCGAACTCAGGAATACTGATCGCCAAATTCCCTGACGTGACCTCTTCAATGCTTTTTTTGACGGTATTGATTGGTTCAACGAGATATTTTGTCATGTACCACCACAGACATAATATCGAGATCAGACTCACTACGTCAGTATAAATAATAGTATCAATCTCTGTGGATAATAATAACTCCATCACATTGAGAATAAAAAGTGTTAATGTCACAAATGAAATAATAAACGTCCTGACGCTTATATTCTTCAACATTTTCAGCTCTGCTCACCAAGAAATAATATAAATACGGGTAGTAATTTTTATAGCAGTTGCGATACAGATTACCATTCGCTTACGCAGAAACCTTAATTTTCAATTGGACCCTACCCCACTTTCACTTAAGGCGTATTATTACAGTTTAAATTTTCATTAATGCCGCATTTTTCTCTGCCAAAGCGGAGCACCGCACCAACGTTCAGATTATTGTGATGAGGAGCACACCACGAACACAAAATGCGCAAAAACATAAATATGGTGAATGTTTACATAAGCGAAAATAGAATATTTCCTATTTTGAGAGGTTCAAGCTAATACTCATGATAAAATATTAAGACTATTCCTGGTTTTATCGGGTTAACTTGACAAAACCTGCTAGATTTAACATCACGACTTTTTATCTATAGGTAGTACGATGTTGCACGTGTCGTGGGACCCTGTACTGATTGGGATTTCCTTTGTAGTCGCTTTTATTGCCTCTTTTATTGCTCTCGACAGTGCGGGAAAAGTGGCAATCTCCAGTCGACGAGAATCGACCTTCTGGCGGTTATCCGGTGGTGCGACGCTAGGTCTGGGGATCTGGTCAATGCATTTTATTGGTATGCTGGCCATGAAAATGAGCATGTCGATAAATTATCATTTCGTACTCACCGCGTGCTCTTTTCTCATTGCTCTTGTAAGTGCAACGTTTGCCATCAATATCGCCATATCGGGTCAGACGCTTTCAACAAAACGCCTGGTTGTCGCCACGAGTCTATTAAGCACTGGCGTAGTGGCAATGCACTACGTTGGCATGGCGGCCATTATTGAACATGTGGCAATTATCTGGGATCGCAGGCTTATTCTGCTCTCTGTGGTCATTGCCGTCGTGGCGTCGGGCGTGGGTTTATGGCTGGCGTTTCATTTACGCCAAAATACCCGGCGCGCGTTGATCAACCGCCTTATTGCCGCGCTCATTATGGCGCTGGCTATTGCGTCTATGCATTACACCGGGATGAGTGCTGCAACTTTCACTCACGTCACGCACACCGCGCACGAGGGGATCTCCACGCTGGAACTCTCCATTTGGGTCAGCGCCATAACGATGGTGATCCTGGGGATAATGCTGGTGATTTCGATGGTGGACGCCCAACTACGGACATCACGACTGGCAGATAATTTGCATCAATTAAACTGTCAGCTCGAACATCAGGTCCACTTTGACCCGCTGACTGGGCTTGCCAACCGCACCCAGATCGATGCCTGCCTACAGGCCTGCCTGCAGTATTCCAGGCTGCATCAACACCCTTTTGCGCTGGTCTTTATTGATCTCGATCGGTTCAAAGTGGTCAACGACACCTGGGGTCATCACATGGGCGATCAACTGCTGATCGCCAGTACTCAACGCATCTATACCTGTCTTGATGACACTATGACCCTCGCAAGGTTGGGTGGGGATGAATTCATGCTGCTGGTTCCGAATAGCGGCAGAGAGGCTATCTCCAACCTGCTGGCCCGTATTGCCAATGTTATCAAAGAGCCGTTTACGCTATGTGGACATTCTCTTCGGGTGTCGTTAAGCGCAGGAAGCAGTATTTATCCTGAACATGGCGCAACGTTGCATGAGTTAAAAGTGAAGGCTGACATGGCGATGTACCATGTTAAACAGGCTGGCAGAAACGGTTGGGCAATATACACGCCAGATATGGAGGCAATCGCAGATACGCCACCGACGTTTTTACAGGAACTGTCGCAGGCGATTGAGCGTAATCAATTCGAGCTATGGTATCAGCCTAAATATACCGCAGGCGATCATACGCTGACCGGATTTGAAGCACTCCTTCGCTGGCACCACCCCGAGCGCGGCATGCTGCTGCCTGCTGAATTTCTTCCCGCGCTTGAGGAGACAGGTCTGATCATTCCAGTCGGTGACTGGGTTATTCATCAGGCCTGTTTTCAGTTACACCAATGGGCGTCGCAAGGTCATAGCCAGTGGACGCTCGCCGTTAATCTTTCATCCGCCCAGTTTGAACAGCATGATATCGTCGATATTGTCTGCAATGCTCTCGCGCAATATCAGCTATCACCGACACAATTAACGCTGGAACTGACTGAAAGTACAGCCCTTAAAAATTTAAAGCATAGCGTCGACGTTTTAAATGCATTTTCTGCACTCGGCATCACCATTTCTATTGATGATTTTGGCACCGGTTATTCAAATATCCTGATGTTAAAGTCACTCCCGGCGCGGGAATTAAAAATTGACAGAATATTTGTCAAAGATATTAGTGAGAACAGCAAAAATACAAAAATCGTGTCTACTATTATTGACATAGCCCACTCGATGAATATGTGCGTAGTGGCTGAGGGTATAGAGACACATGAGCAGGAAATACTCCTCACCCAAATGGGATGCAGAGTTTTACAAGGTTTTCTGTTTGCTAAGCCCCTGCCCGCACATCAGATCCATGAATTGATGCACACAGAAAGCAGCGTAAAACCGATACTGGCCGCACAGGCATTGTCTCACCAGGAATCAATATCGTGTGAGACTGAAAAAGAAATATTAGTTGCCAGTCGGTCGGCAACATAGCCAATGAAGATAACGGGATTATCGATGAGCACAAACGAACTGCATTCACTGGATTTATTAACCATTCCGGTCTGGCTCGTTTCGCCCTATACCGAGGACCTGGTATTCGCCAATACCGTAGCTCGGGAGATCATGCAAGCTGCGGATTTCTCACGCCTCAGGAAGGGGGTGTTTTCGACCCATGCTCAGGCCGACTTAACCCAGTATCTCAGCGACCTGAAAAATCAGCATGACATTGTGGAAATCCTCACAGTTTGCCGGGACGGAGAGGAAATTGCCCAGGCCTGCCGTCTGTCGATCAGAGTTCTGGCTAATTGCGGTGACGTCATTCTTTTTGAAGGTATTGAAACCCCGGCGGCACAAGGGCTTAAAGCCAGTCGTTCCGCCAATTACCAACGTAAAAAACAGGGATTTTACGCGCGTTTTTTCCTGACAAACTCAGCGCCGATGCTGCTCATCGATCCGTCTCGCGATGGGCTGATTGTCGACGCCAACCTCAGTGCGCTGAATTTTTATGGTTACAGCCATGACGTGATGTGCCAGAAACATACCTGGGAAATTAACATGCTGGGGCGTCACGTCTTACCGGTGATGCATAAAATTGCGCATCTGCCTGGCGGCCATAAGCCCTTACATTTTGTCCACAAACTGGCCGACGGCAGCACTCGTCACGTGCAAACCTACGCTGGCCCCATCGAGATTTACGGTAATAAACTGATGCTGTGCATTATTCACGATATTACCGAGCAAAAACGCCTTGAGCAGGAACTGGAACGGGCTGCACTGCGTGACGCCTTAACCGGATTATTCAATCGCAGGCATTTTTATCACATCACTGAAGCTGAACAAACGCACGCTATGCCGCTGACGCAGGACTATAGCTTGTTACTGATCGACACCGATCGTTTTAAAAGCATTAACGATCTCTTCGGTCATTTGAAGGGCGATGAGGTGCTTTGCGCGCTGGCCCGCACGCTGGAAGCCTGCGCGCGTAAAGACGATCTGGTCTTTCGTTGGGGAGGTGAAGAATTTTTACTGCTCCTGCCACGTACATCTCTCGATGTTGCACTTAATCTGGCAGAAACCCTACGTGCGACGGTTGCCCGTGTCAGCCTGCCGGGCCTCCCCCGCTTTACCGTCAGCATCGGCGTGGCACGACACGAAGCGAATGAAAGCATTGATGAATTGTTCAAACGCGTGGACGACGCGTTATACAAAGCCAAGAACGAAGGCAGAAACCGGGTGCTGGCAGCCTGAGATCGCAGCCGTTAACGACTGCGTTTTGCATGGCGCTCCCAGTTTTCCTGTTTGGCCTGCGCCGTTTTGCGAAGTGCAACATAACATGCCCCGCTACCACCATGGTGCGGCAGTGCACTGCAGTACGCCTGCACGTCGTCAAACTCCGTCAACCAACGCGCCACGTAGCTGCGCACGATATTGGCATGGGAATTATCGTCTCGTCCCTTGCCATGAATAATGAGGACGTTGCGCAGCCCCTCCTGTAGGGCCTGATGGATAAAACTGAATAACATCTGACGACATGTTTCGACCGGCTGACGCAAAAGATTGAGACTCGCCTGCTGGGGATACTTTCCGCTCCGCAGCTTATCGGTAACGCCCTGCTGTAACCCCTCGCGATGAAATGCCAGCGGTTCGTTCAACGGTACGATCTCCAGAAAACCCGTCGAGAGAAAATTATCCAACTGCAGCGTATCAATACGCGCTGGCGCACGAGGATTGCGCGAAGGCTGCCAGTGGATATCAGTACAGCCTTTCAGAGGTTCAACATCCCCCATAGCGTCCAGAAACAATGATGCGTCATCAGGGTTCATGTTTCATCCTCCAGCATTTTGCGACGGTCATTATCATAACTGCGCACTATTATACCGACAACTATACCGACAACGGTTTACAGCTATTTCCAATAATCAGGCGATTCTACTCGGTGGTTTAAGTCGTGGATCTTAGGGGGTATAGCTGTGAATATCCTTGGCGTGATAAGGTGTAAGCCCGCCAGATGACACGGGTATTGTCCCGCCGGTATTGAGAGAAACGGATGCTTAATTTACTTGAAGACACCATTGCAACACCGCTAGGTCCACTGTGGGTGATTTGCGATGAACAATTTCGCCTGCGCGCCGTCGAATGGGATCAGCACAGCGATCGTATGGAACAGCTGCTGGATATTCATTATCGCGCTGAAGGCTACCAACGCATTGCCGCAAAAAACCCCGGGGGGTTAAGCGATAAGTTGTCTGAATATTTCGCGGGGAATCTGGGCATTATTGATACACTGGAAACGGCCACCGCAGGTACCCCGTTTCAGCGGGAGGTCTGGCAAGCACTACGCGCGATCCCCTGTGGTCAGGTGATGCACTATGGGCAACTGGCCGAACAACTGGGGCGTCCCGGTGCCGCCAGGGCCGTGGGGGCGGCAAACGGTTCTAACCCAGTCAGCATCGTTGTTCCCTGCCATCGTGTGATTGGACGCAACGGTACCATGACCGGATATGCAGGTGGCGTGCAGCGAAAAGAGTGGTTATTGCGCCATGAAGGCTATTTGCTACTCTAGAATCCAGGCAATTAATGCCTTATTCATCACACTTCTACATAAAGCAACCGCAGATAAAGTGCGGTTAATCAAACAGATACAAACATTCAACTCGCTTATGCCTGAATTATTCTCTCTTAGGGGTAGGTCAGGCTTACGTGCTCACCAAAAAGATGTTAAAATTGACAAATATCAATTACGGCTTGAGCAGACCTATGATCCCGGAAAAGCGAATTATACGGCGCATTCAGTCTGGCGGTTGTGCTATCCATTGCCAGGATTGCAGCATCAGCCAGCTTTGCATCCCGTTCACACTTAACGAGCACGAGCTTGACCAGCTCGATAATATCATTGAGCGCAAAAAGCCTATCCAAAAGGGGCAGACGCTCTTTAAAGCAGGCGATGAACTTAAATCACTCTATGCTATCCGCTCCGGAACGATTAAAAGCTATACCATTACCGAACAAGGCGATGAGCAAATTACCGGTTTCCATCTGGCCGGCGATTTAGTCGGTTTTGACGCCATCGGTAGCGGTCATCATCCGAGCTTCGCACAGGCGCTGGAAACCTCAATGGTCTGTGAAATCCCATTCGAGACCCTGGACGATCTGTCCGGTAAGATGCCGAATCTGCGTCAGCAGATGATGCGTCTGATGAGCGGCGAGATCAAAGGCGATCAGGACATGATCCTGTTGCTGTCGAAGAAGAACGCAGAAGAACGTTTAGCGGCCTTCATCTACAACTTGTCCCGTCGTTTTGCCCAACGTGGATTCTCGCCTCGCGAATTCCGCCTGACCATGACTCGCGGAGATATTGGTAACTATCTCGGCCTCACGGTAGAAACCATCAGTCGTCTGCTGGGTCGATTCCAGAAAAGCGGCATGCTGGCGGTGAAAGGCAAATATATCACTATCGAGAATAGCGACGCGCTGGCTGTTCTTGCTGGCCATTCACGCAACGTAGCGTAATCGTTCTGCAAGCATCGCTATTACCCTTCTGTCACATCGCTAAATGTTCCCAATTTAACGATCTGGCAGAAGGTTCTCTTCTGCTCTAATCATCATTCATCGACTCTTTTCCGCTTTGCCCGTCTGGTATCCGTTTTCTGCTTACAACAAATGCATCCGCTATGAGTCAGTCACAATACAAAGGAATGTTATGAATTATATTCAAAGGGAAAAGCAGTGCTCAGCTCTGCAATTACATACAAGTCTGGACGCTGACCTGAAGGGCTATCAATGGGCGCGTGATCATGTCGGTCAATCTGGCGCAGCCATTTATCGATTGTATAGTAAAGCTGGTGCGCCGGAATTGTACCTGAAGCAAGGTAGAGGGACCGTTGCCGATGATATTACAGATGAAATGATCCGACTTAATTGGCTGAAGGCTTATTTACCACTTCCGGCTATCAAGCATTTTACCCGCACAGGGGATGAAGCGCTGCTACTCACAACAGCGATACCCGGCAAGACTGCGTTCCAGATGTTAGAAGAATACCCTGCTGCACAGAATAGTATTGTTGATGCACTTGCTGTATTCCTGCAGCGATTACACCAGTTCCCTGTAAGCCACTGTCCTTTTAACAGCGATCATTTGTTTCGGCTCGCATTGGCGCAAACACGAATGAATAGCGGTCTGGTTGATGCTGATGATTTTGATGATGAGCGCAAGGGGTGGTCTGTTGAACACGTCTGGAATGAGATGCAGTCCCTTTTACCCTTCTCGCCCGACTCCGTGGTGACGCACGGAGACTTCTCACTGGATAACCTTATTATTAGCCAGGGTGAAGTGGTGGGTTGTATTGATGTTGGTCGCGTTGGTATCGCCGATCGATACCAGGATCTTGCCATTATCTGGAACTGTCTCGGTGATTTTTCACCGTCTTTACAGAATAGACTTTTTCATACATATGGCATCGCAACTCCTGATCTGAAAAAGTTGCAGTTTCATTTGATGCTCGATGAGTTTTTTTAAATTGACGAGAAATCTCAACCCGTTCTGGCATCAAAGGGTTACAACGGCTAAGAACAGTTGCTCTCATTTCGTGGGATACGGACAAAAAACCGGGATTCTCCCGATTTATTGATCTGGCAGGAGGTTCTCCCCTGTTTCAATCCACATTATTGGGTTACTCTTTTAATGACAAACTGCGGTGACAGTTGTAAGGAGACCCTGTATGGCTATGTATCAAAACATGCTGGTGGTCATCGATCCGAACCAGGACGATCAACCTGCATTACGGCGAGCTGTTTATTTGCATCAACGGATTGGTGGCAAAATTAAAGCCTTTTTGCCGATCTATGACTTTTCCTATGAGATGACTACCCTGTTGTCGCCCGATGAGCGGACGGCAATGC
Organism: Citrobacter sp. JUb117; assembly: GCF_024809055.1. Lineage (NCBI taxonomy): Bacteria > Pseudomonadati > Pseudomonadota > Gammaproteobacteria > Enterobacterales > Enterobacteriaceae > Citrobacter > Citrobacter sp. JUb117. Next base: position 86,413 of record NZ_JANUFB010000005.1, on the reverse strand, counting down.
GTCAAGGCGTTATCAGTCAGCGAACGGCATGGATACGCGAGCAAGCGAAATACTATATTGATGCAGGTATTCCTCTTGATATTAAAGTGGTCTGGCACAACCGTCCCTTCGAAGCCATCATCCAGGAAGTCATCAGTGCTAAGCATGACCTGGTCCTTAAAATGGCGCACCAGCACGACCGCCTGGAGGCGGTGATTTTCACCCCAACCGACTGGCATTTATTACGTAAATGCCCAAGTCCGGTGTGGATGGTCAAAGACCAACCATGGCCGGAAGGCGGGAAGGCGCTGGTTGCCGTCAACCTGGCCAGCGAAGAAGCGTATCACAACGCGCTTAACGAAAAGCTGGTCAAAGAAACGCTGATGCTCGCAGATCAGGTTAACCATACCGAAGTACATTTGGTGGGGGCTTACCCTGTTACCCCAATCAACATCGCCATTGAACTGCCTGAGTTTGACCCTAGCGTTTATAACGACGCGATTCGCGGACAGCACCTGCTGGCCATGAAGGCATTGCGTCAGAAATTCAGCATCGATGAGAAAGTCACGCACGTTGAAAAAGGATTGCCTGAAGAGGTCATTCCTGATTTGGCAGAGCATTTACAGGCGGGTATCGTAGTACTGGGTACCGTGGGGCGCACCGGCATTTCTGCCGCATTCCTTGGCAATACGGCGGAACAGGTCATCGACCATCTACGCTGCGATCTGCTGGTCATTAAGCCCGATCAGTATCAGACGCCGGTTGAACTGGACGACGAAGACGATTGATCACGCAGCAACCTGCCGGATGACGATGTCATCCGGCATCATAAGCGCTTAGTGCTTATCCTCGCCGCCAAGGAAATAGATCCCAAGCGGGATTGCCAGCAGAATAGTAAACACCATACTGTAGACGCCAATCATTGCCGATTGGATGGCATACATGGAAGCCGTCCAGTCAGACAGCGGGATATTGTACTGTTCAATCACCCCACCTATAGTGGCACGCGTCACCACCGATGCGGCGATGATAAACACCCCAAGCAGACACAACAAAAATTTTCTTCCCTTAGCTGTCTTCAGCTTAGCCATGATCATAGTCTCGTCCTTTTCTTGTGCAGATGAAAATATTGTCACTTTGCAATAACAATACCATGACATCAACTCACTGTCTGCTACATAAACTACCTACGGGGTTGACACCCGCGTTATTCAACTGAAAATAGCGCTAATTGTATTATTTCTATCTCCTCATGATGAATGATATGACAGCCTGTTACAGGTAAAATACCTGAGGTTCAGGATGTCAGATGATATTTTGCTAACACGGAGTAGCCAGGGAGAATCATGATCGCTAAATTGTTTATGAATAATGCCTTTAATCTGACGGTCATTCTCAGTTGCTGTGCAGCATTAGTGCTGATGAGCGTCTGGTTTCATCGTAGTGAAAAACACTGCAAAGGATTTATATTCCACGCGGCGCAGTTTTTCGTCTATGCCATTATTATCGGTACGTTTGGCAGCATCGCCAATAACGTTATCGACAGCTATAAACTGACATTTGTCTCGCCCAGCGTGGTCGATTTTCTTTGTACCTCGTTGATTGCATTGATTTTAACCACAAAGCTCTTTCTGGTGATTAACCAGTTTGAAAAAACGCAGATCAACAAAGGCCGGGACATTACCAGTGCGCGGATCCTGTCGCGTATTATTAAGATTACGATCGTCGTCGCCATCGTTTTACTGTACGGCGAGCATTTTGGTATGAGCCTGTCTGGCCTGTTAACCTTCGGCGGTATCGGTGGTATTGCTGTCGGTATGGCGGGGAAAGATATTCTGAGCAATTTCTTCTCAGGTATCATGCTGTATTTTGACAGACCGTTCAGCATCGGTGACTGGATCCGCTCCCCGGACAGAAACATCGAAGGTACGGTGACCGAAATTGGCTGGCGGATGACCAAAATAAACACCTTCGATCATCGTCCCCTGTATGTGCCCAATTCGATTTTCTCATCAATTAGCGTAGAAAACCCGGGCAGGATGAGCAATCGACGGATAAAAACGGTGATCGGGTTGCGGTATGAGGATGCCGATAAAATAAGCACGATTGTCGATGCGATCAGACAAATGCTGCAAAATCACCCTGGAATTGACCAGAAGCAGACCCTACTGGTCTACTTTAATGAGTTTGCCGATTCTTCGCTGAATATTATGGTTTACTGCTTCACCAAGACAACCGTGTGGCAGGAGTGGCTTGCCGTACAGCAGGATGTTTATTTGAAAATTATCACCCTGGTCCAGGAAAACGGCGCTGACTTTGCCTTCCCCAGCCAGACGCTGTATATGGATAATCCTCAGCCTCAGGCTTCTGCTCATTAAAAGGCATAAGGCGCGGAACCCCGCGTCTTATTAGTCTATCAATCAGGGAAGTGGGTTGTATTCTTCGTCGGCCACGGGTTCCAGCCATTCGTTCGAGGCGCCTGGAGCCGGGATTTCCACCGCGATATGCCCAAACCAACTCGCGTTATGCAACAATCTCAATTAAATTGCCGTCGGGATCGTGAATGACCGCTTCGTAATAGCCATCTCCAGTGGTACGCGGACCGGAGACGAGGATCCCCTGCTGTTTGGCGCGCATTGATATTGAGTCGACGTTCTCTACCCCACCAACAGAGATCGCCAGATGTACCCACCCGGTGGTGTTATTGTCGGGCACCACCTGGCTCAGGCTGGGTTTAGTCATTAACTCAATCGCAATACTCTCGCCAATTTTGACAAAATAGGATTCAAACCCGGGATTAGTTTTACTGGCGTATTTTTCGTTAATCTCACCGCCAAAAAAGGTGACCCAGAAACGGGCCTGCCGCTCGAGATCCTGTGTCCACAGCGCCATATGTGCAATCTTCATCACCTGCCTCTCTCAAACACGCCCATTAAGGGACATTGACAATACCAGTCATAATGCACGATCATGATTATTGTTGCTCGATATTTATTTTACCAGGAGTTTTTATGCTCGATTATGCTGCATTCCCGGAACAACGTCAGTCGCTGATTTATCAAATCCTGCAGGAAAACGGTAGGGTTGTCTGTTCCGAGCTTGCCGGTCGACTCGGCGTGTCAGAACACACAATTCGTCGGGATTTGCATGAGCTAAGTAAAGAAGGTGTCTGCAAAAAAGTGTACGGTGGCGCCGTCATTTCTTTGCCGGAATCTGAAGATATGTCGGTGAGGAAAACGAAAAATACGGCGAAAAAGAGTAGCCTCGCGCAACGCTGTGCCCGACTGGTCAAATCCGGCAGCTGTATCTTTATTGATAGCGGAACCACCAATCTGGCGATGGCTGAAGCGTTACCCGCCGAGCTTGCTTTGACCGTTGTGACTAATTCTCCGGAAATAGCCACCGCTCTGCTCAAGAAACCGTTGTACGATGTCATAATCCTCGGTGGCCCGATACAGCGCTCATCCGGTGGAAGTGTAGGCACCACCGCGATAACCCAGGTGCAGGGCATTTTGTTTGACCAGGGATTTATTGGCGGCTGCGCAATGGCACCGGAATCCGGTTTAACCGGGTTTGACTATGCCGACTGTGAGTTCAAGAGAGCGGTGATTAAGCAGTGCAATGAAACCATTGTCGCGCTGACGGCAGATAAGATCCCCGCAGTGGCCCGATATGTGGTCGCTCAGAGCAGCGAAATCGATGTGATAGTGGTAGAGGAAAACATAAGCAAACAGTATGGCACCGCTTTTCAGGCGCACGACATCCGGATTTATACCGTGTAACGCTCTCTCTGTGACGTCAACGAGTCACAGATGCAAATAGCACAGTGCTAAATTTTGCCCCTGCCGTTAACGCGGTGATGGCTGACAGGTAATCCAGACGAATGTTTTGCGGACTTTCCTGCCTTTCAACCACCAAATACTCCTCTTTACCTGCCGTTGTTCGTGTCGTCACGGCTCTGGCATCAAAGACTGTGCCGTCGGTGAGCACAATACGCAGCATATAGCGGTATAAGCAGGCGATCTCCAGATAATCATGAAGGTCGCAATCAACAGGGTGATACTTTTCTGTGGAATACATAACGGCCCCTGACCATTCGATCGGATGTTCGGGAAATTGCCCGCGCAACGCCCCGAACGCTTGTGTTATTTCAAGGCTTCGATAGGTGCGCCGAAGTTGATATGCAGCACATTGCCATCGATGACCAACGCCGGAACAGACTTCACGCCAGCCAACTCAGCCTCTGCCACCCGAGCAGGCTGTTCTCCCAGGTGAATGACATCAACCTCCACATCAGGGGACAGATGTTGTAGCAGCGTTTGTTCTGCGGATACGCACACCGGACAACCAGCATGATAAAACCGGGCTTTGCTCATAATACCTCTCCTGTGAATTATAGTATCGATTCGATACTATAATTCATACTACGATAGATTTAGACTTTGTCAATATAGTTTTTAGTCGATACTATATGCCGAGGAGGATTTTGTTATGCACGATATGTCACTTTTCGACGTTATGGACAGGCTTTCTAGCCTGATGCGGATGTGGTTTCGCCAGCATCCATTACTGTCGGAGCTGCAACCAGTACAGCTCAGCGCGTTAATGTATCTGGCGCGCTGCAACCGCTATTCCAATACGCCGCTCGGCGTGACGGATTACCTCGGTCTCACCAAAGGTACGGTATCCCAGTCGCTTAAGCTTCTGGAAACCAAAGGGTTGATCGTGCGCAAGCAGGATGATCGCGATAAACGCAGCGTTCATCTGCAATTAACTGAGTCAGCCAACACCTTACTGGATGCGCTGCTTCCCCCCACATTTTTAGTGGCAGGCGAATCGGCAATGGGTGAACGCGCGACGCAGCTAAAAGAACTGTTGTTCGAACTACTAAGAGAAATTCAGCGGACCCACAATGTGCCAGGCTTTGGTCTGTGCCATAGCTGTCGGTTTCACCAAAAAATAAAGGGTCAGGGATTTTGTAATCTGACGAAAGAGGTGTTGAGTGAAGATGATTCAATGCTGATTTGCCGGGAGCACCAGCCCCCGGAATAACAGGAAAAGGCTGGCACGAAAATGCCCCAGCCGATACCAGATTTAATGCTTCTCAATATACATGCTGCGGCTGTATGCCACATCTTCAGGGTTGGTAATCGGATACCCCTTCAGCCATGGCTTAATTAAACGACCATTGGTGTACTGATAAATCGGAGCAATTGGCGCCTGCTCCATCAGTATTTTTTCTGCCGCATTATAGTCCGCATTACGGGCTTTTTCGGTGCTTTCCATCGTGGCCTGGGTCAACACTTTATCGTACGCGGGATTATTAAACCGCGAAATATTGCCCGTGTGAGTCGAGGTTAATAATGACAGGAAGGTAGACGGCTCATTGTAATCCCCCACCCAGGAAGCACGGATAACATCGAAATTACCGGTATTACGACTGTCGATGTAGGTTTTCCACTCCTGGTTTTGCAACTTAACATCAACGCCCAGGTTTTTTTTCCACATTGACGCGACGGCGATGGCAATCTTCTGATGGTTTTCTGACGTATTATACAACAGCGTCAGATTTAGCGGTTTTTGTGGTCCATAGCCTGCCGCACGCAGCAGCGTCTTCGCCTGCGCGTTCAGCTCTTCCTGACTCATTTGCTCAAACGGTGAAGGTTCAGGCGTAAATCCCGCCGTGACATCCGGGGTAAAATGCCAGGCTGGTTTTTCGCCGGTTCCGAGGACTTTTTCCGCCATCAGACGACGATCGATAGTCATGCTGAGCGCCAGACGCACGCGTGAATCAGCCGTCGGGCCTTTCTGGGTGTTAAACGCATAATAATAGGTGCCGAGCTGCGGCGGGGTATAAACCTGTCCCGGAATATCCTTCAGTAGTTTCTGATACATGTTCTTCGGGAAGGATTCCGTAATATCAATATCGCCAGCCAGATAACGTTTTGTTGCCGCAGATTCCTGGTTAATCGGCAGGAAGGTGACTTTTTGCAGCACGGTATTGGCGTTATCCCAATAATGCGTATTCGGTACCACCACCAATTTTTCGTTAACCACGCGGTCTTTTAATACATACGCGCCGTTACCGATTAAATGACCCGGTCTCGTCCACTCTTTACCGCTTTCAACATTGGCTTTCTGTACCGGATAAAACGCAAAGTTAGCCGTTAAATTTGCAAACCACGGCAGCGGTTTATCCAGCTGAATTCTTAAGGTGCGGGCATCTACCGCGCTAACGCCCAGCGTATCGGGAGTGGCTTTACCATCGATAATCGACTGCGCATTATTGATCCCGGCTAGCGCCGCAAACCAGGCAAACGGAGACAGTGTTTTCGGATCAACCAGACGCTGCCAGCTGTAAACAAAATCTTGTGCCGTTACCGGCGTACCGTCGGCCCATTTGGCATTATCACGCAGCGTAAACGTCCAGACACGGTTATCGTTACTCTTCCACTGGGTGGCAACGCCAGGCACAATTTCGCCCTTTTCGTTTTGGTTAACCAGCCCTTCAAATAAATCACGAATGACCTGAATTTCTGGTAACCCCACAGCCTTGGCCGGATCGAGCGAGGCCGGTTCATCTTTGATATGACGCACCAGTTCTTGTTTCTCTGCCAGTACCGTACCGCTGGGTACATCCGCAGCCCAGGACAAGGAAATGCTGCTAACCAACAGCGCACAACAGGTTACTGGAACAGAATGCCGCATAAGATACCCTCAAATCTGGCCATTAAGTGAATGTGTAATTATTTGTATCGCCAGCAGGAAATGCAATTAACTTCGGACAAGAAAGTGATATTACACCTGAAAAGATAAGTGTGTGAAAACGATTTGATTATCCATACATTTTGCACAACACTGCGAATAACAATTTATGCATTCAGAGATGACTATGACCGTTACCCGTCCCCGTGCCGAGCGCGGCGCATTTCCGCCAGGAACCGAACATTACGGACGTTCACTCTTAGGTGCCCCGTTAATTTGGTTTCCCGCGCCGGCAGCCGATCGTGATAGTGGACTCATTCTGGCGGGTACCCACGGTGACGAAAACGCATCAATTGTCACGCTGTCCTGCGCCTTGCGTACGCTTACCCCTTCCCTGCGCCGTCACCACGTGGTACTGGCGGTAAACCCTGACGGGTGTCAGCTCGGCCTGCGCGCCAATGCTAACGGGGTTGATCTCAATCGTAATTTCCCGGCAGCAAACTGGAAAGCAGGTGAAACTGTCTATCGCTGGAATAGCAGTGCAGAACAACGCGATGTCGTGCTGTTGACGGGGGATCATCCGGGCTCCGAACCGGAAACCCAGGCGCTGTGTCAGTTGATTCACCGCATTCATCCCGCCTGGGTGGTCTCATTTCACGACCCGCTGGCATGCATTGAGGATCCGAGGCACAGCGAACTGGGCGAGTGGCTGGCACGAGGGTTCGAACTCCCCCTCGTCACCAGCGTGGGTTATGAAACACCGGGGTCTTTCGGCAGTTGGTGTGCCGATCTGAACTTGCACTGCATTACCGCAGAGTTCCCGCCCATCTCTTCAGATGAAGCCAGCGAAAAATACCTGCTGGCGATGTCCAATTTGCTGCGCTGGCACCCTAAAGATGGAGTTGCCCGGTCGTAAAATGCAGGGCGGGCTGCACATCGTTCGCAAGCCAGGTCGGGCCGTCGAGATCGGCAAAGCAGACCTGCGGCGTAAGCGGCAAAGCGGCATTGATCGCGCGCGATGTGCACAGCATGCATCCCAGCATCAATGCAAAACCCTGTTCTCGGGCTTCGGTCGCCAGCGCCAGTGCTTCCGTCAGGCCACCGGTTTTATCCAGCTTAATGTTCACCATCTCATAGCGTCCGTGTAGCGCTTTCAGGCTACTGCGGGTATGGCAGCTTTCATCCGCACAGATGGGCAGCGGATGCACAAAATTCTCCAGCGCAGCATCATCCTGAGCAGGCAGCGGCTGTTCCAGCATGGCAACACCTAAGTCAGCCAGCAGCTGACAGCGTGCAGCCAGACCTTCGGCACGCCAGGACTCATTGGCATCAACAATCAACGTCGCATCAGGAACAGCCGAACGAATAGCGACCATACGTTCGCTGATTAAGCGCGCATCCAGTTTGACTTTCAGCAGCGTCGCCCCGTTCTCCCACAGGGCGGCAGCGCTTGCCGCCATCTGTTCCGGCGTGCCGATCACCACCGTCTGAGCCGTCGTTACCGTTGCATCGAGTTCGACACCGACCTGCTCCACCAGGGTTTGCTGCTGTTGCCGGGCACTTAAATCCCAAAGCGCGCAGTCGACAGCATTACGTGCGGCACCGGCAGGCAGTAGCTTTTGTAAATCTTCGCGCGTCAGTCCGTTTTCCAGCTGTGGGGCGATACCCATAATTTGCGCCAGTACCGAGGCATCGCTCTCGCCATAGCGAGGATAAGGCGTACACTCGCCAATCCCCTTCACGCCGTTTTCTTCCAGTTCGACCACCACCACGTGCGCTTCGGTCCTGCTGCCACGGGCAATTACAAACGGGGTGTGTAACGGCCAGGCTTCCTCATATACCTTCACTGTTCTCATTTGTTTTCCTTATGCAGTCCCGGAAGTGGATATCCGCAAATAGCGTTTGCCGTGTTAACTGTTGATGGCATAAACTAACCTCGACGTTAACTATATGTAAACAGGAAGATAACCATGTCACAAACCGTTCATTTCCAGGGCAACCCGGTTGCCGTTGCCGGCTCCATTCCTCAGGCAGGTAGCAAAGCGCAGGCTTTTACCCTTGTGGCTAAAGACCTGTCTGACGTTACGCTGGGCCAGTTTGCCGGCAAGCGCAAAGTGCTGAATATTTTCCCAAGCATCGATACCGGCGTCTGTGCGGCATCGGTACGTAAGTTTAACCAACTGGCGACAGAAATCGACAATACTGTCGTACTGTGTATTTCAGCCGACCTGCCATTCGCCCATTCTCGCTTTTGTGGCGCGGAAGGCCTGAGCAACGTGATCACTCTGTCCACCCTGCGTAACGCGGAATTCCTGAAAAACTACGGCGTTGAAATCGCCGAAGGCCCACTGAAGGGCCTGGCCGCGCGTGCCGTGGTGGTTATCGACGAGAATGACAACGTCATTTTCAGCCAGCTGGTGAATGAAATCACCAACGAGCCAGACTATGCTGCCGCTCTGGACGTACTGAAAGCCTAAGTCGCCCTAAAGCAAAAAGCCTCCATTCGGAGGCTTTTTCATCTACGTATTACTCTTCGCTTTTTTTCTGCTGACTCAGACCGTATTCACGTAACTTATTGGCGATTGCCGTATGCGAAACACCAAGTCGTTTGGCCAGTTTGCGCGTACTGGGATAATTCATATACAGCTGCGTCAGGACAGAGCGCTCGAAGCGGCTGGTAATTTCATCCAGCGACCCTTCCATCACCTCTTCCCCCACAGCTACCGTCGCCGCATCATAATCCGGTAATAAGATATCCTGTGGCCGCAGTTCGTACCCTTCAAGCTGGGTTAATGCCCGGTAGATAGCATTTTTCAACTGGCGCACGTTACCCGGCCAACCGTAGCGGGTTAACACCGTACTGAGATCGGCGGACAGTTTCGGGCGCGGCACGCCCTGTTCGTCGGCAAAACGCGCCACAAACAGCTCGGTGAGCGGCATAATGTCTTGCGGACAATCGCGCAACGGCGGCAGGTTGAGCGTCAGTACATTCAGACGATAATAGAGATCTTCGCGGAACAAACCTTTCTGTACCAGCTCCACCAGATTTTTTTGCGTGGCGCAAATCACACGGACATCAACGTGAACCTCATGATCTTCGCCGACGCGGCGGAAGGTCCCGTCATTAAGAAAACGCAGCAATTTGGTCTGCATGCTCGGCGACATTTCGCCAATTTCATCCAACAGTACTGAACCACCGTTAGCCTGCTCAAAGAAACCTTTTTTACCTTCCCCCACATGACCAAACAGCTCGCTTTCTACCGCATCTTCAGGGATCGACGCACAATTCAGCGCCAGATAAGGTTTCGCCGCTCGCGGGCTTGCCAGATGGCAGGCATGGGCAAACAGATCTTTCCCCGTCCCGGTATTGCCGGTAATCAGCAGCGGTGCGCTCAGCATGGCCAGTTTACGCGCCTGTTCTACCACGTGCTTCATTTTGGCACTGACGGCAATAATCTGGCTAAAGGCGCTCAGGTCCTGGGTGGTCATGTTTTGCAACTGACGCCCCATGCGGATGGTGGAACGCAGCATCACCACCGCGCCGGTTAACATCTGTTCCTGATTTTCGCCCTGCAAATGGACAGGGGTTATTTCCATCAGGAAATTCTGTCCATTAATGACGACATGCTCGCTGTGGGAATCCTGCGGATTGCTCTCCAGCCAGCGCTGGAAGTTAAAGCCATTGATGAGTTGCGCCGCCGTGTGGTTGCGCATACGATCCTGAGTGTGGGCAAAAAGCTGGCAGCTCGCCGGGTTCGCCATCTCCACTTTGCTTTTCATGTCCAGTGAAAGGACCGGTTCAGGCAGCGCCTCAAGCAGCGCGCTCAGCGCCAGGTGTTCGCGTTCAGAAGGCATCCAGGGCACGGTGCGCACATCCGTAACACCGGCAATACGGCGGATTTCAGCCATCAGGCTGCTGAAGTTGGTGAACTCCAGTTCCGCAAAATTAAGGTAGATTCGCCCGATGGGGTCGATCTCGATACCGCGTAAGTCAATGCCTCGAAGCACCAGTAAATCGAGTAATTCGCGGGTCAGACCAAGTCGGTCTTCACAAAACACTTCCAGACGCATGGGAACCTTCACCTAAACAAGGGATCATGTGATAGATGATAAGCCAGTATTTCGTTAGCAGGAAGGACTCTGTCAACAAATATTGACAGCACGCTGGAAAATTAGGCGCCGGGGCGTAAAGTTATACGATCGGCGCCCATTTTTACTCAGCTTTCACGCGCAGGTTTATTCTTTTGTACGGTCTCTTTGACCTGAGTGATCAACTGGCGACGGAAATCACCGAGACGCGGTTTATCATCGTCAATCCACGGCAGCGGACGACACAGTTCCATCGCTTTAATCCCCAGACGCGCCGTTAACAACCCGGCGCCAATGCCCTGGGCAGCACGCGTGGATAAACGTGCCGCCAGATCCTGCGACATCCAGTCCATACCGACTTCGCGAACCAGTTCACTGGCCCCGGCAAAGGCAATATTCAGCAGCACCAGGCGGAACAGGCGCAAGCGGCTGTAATAGCCCAGTTCGATGCCGTATAGCGTCGCAATACGGTTAATCAATCGCAGATTTCGCCAGGCGATAAATGCCATGTCCACCAGCGCCAGCGGGCTGACCGCGATCATCAACGTAGATTCTGCCGCTGAGCGGCTGATTTCACGTCGCGCCTGCGCATCCAGCACAGGCTGCACCAGATGAGCATACAGACTCACCACTTCACGATCGTTTTGCGTTTCGTGTATAGAGGCATACCAGCGCTGTAGCGCCGGATGAGACTGGTCGATACCCGCCTGCTGTGCCAGCTTTTCACAAAACGCGCGCCCTTTGCCGGCGCCATGGCTATGCAACAAATCCCGCGCTTCATCACGCTCGTGCGCGCGCTGGCGTAAACGCCACAGCCGACGCCACTCCGTTGCCACCGAACCGACACCGGCACCAACGATCAGCGCCCCGGCGACATACCCGCCCAGCGCAACCCAGTCCTGCGTTTGCCAGGCATTCATCGTCCACTGCACACCCTGTGCGACCACGCTGACGCCAAACAATGCCAGTCCGCTCATCACCATTTTGCGCCACAGGCTACGCTTAGGACGTAAAGCAGCATCAATGACCGCTTCAGCTTGTCCTTCATCTGCCAGCGGCTCGTCAAGTTGAGCCGGAGAAAAAGTCTGCGCTTGCGTATCGTCGAACATCTGCTGCGCTTTAAAGGCCGGACGTTGATCAACGTCCAGCGGTCCTGAGAAATCGATACGCGGTTTTAACGGCTCGCTCATCGCAATTTATCTCCTATTAAAAACTCCAGCGCGGCATCAAGACGAATGTGCGGTAAGGGCTTATCCACATCCATGACCTGCGGACGAAACGCTTCAAACTGAAAGCCCTGACTGTCCCAAAACGCCTGACCCGGTAAGCGTGCTGGCACCTCTCCCGGATAGACGGTTAGCGGCGCGCCGTCGCTCAGGCGGTTCCCCCGCAGTGCCGGGATCTTCTCGCCTTTCACATCGATCAATCCGCTGGTAGTGGCCTGTACCGACGCCAGCCCCAGACAATCCATGCTGATGCCTTCAAAGGCGGCATTTTGCCAAGCGTCCTGGATCAGTTGCTGCAGTAGCGACACCATGTTGGCATGCTGATCGACCGTCACGTGGTCGGCTTTGGTAGCGGCAAACAGTAACTTGTCGATCACCGGTGAGAACAACCGCCGGAACAATGTACGCTGACCATAATGGAAGCTTTGCATCAATTGCGTGAGCGCCAGACGCATATCGTTAAACGCCTGTGGTCCGCTATTGAGCGGTTGCAGGCAGTCAACCAGCACAATCTGACGGTCAAAGCGCAGGAAGTGATTCTTATAAAACCCCTTCACCACTTTCTCGCAGTAGTAATTGAATCGATCGCGCAGCATGCCAGCGTTGGTGTTTTTATCAGCCTGCGCCAGTTTCGATTCGCCATACGCGTCAACATCCGGCCACGGGAAAAACTGCAGCGCGGGTGCGCCCGCCATATCGCCCGGCAGAACAAAGCGCCCCGGCTGAATAAAATGCAGGCCCTGCTGCTTACACTGATGCAAATAATCCGTCCAGGCGGCGGCAATCTCCGCCAGACGATTTTCATCGGCGGGCGCTAAGGGATCTACCCCCTGACTTAACTGCCGCCATTTTGCCGACCATTCTGCCCGCTGGCCCTGCAATAATCCGGTCATTTGCCGCGACCAGCTCAGGTAATCCTGTGCCAGCATCGGCAAATCAAGCAGCCATTCGCCCGGATAATCGACGATCTCCAGATATAACGTGGAGGTGTCTTTAAAGTGGCGCAGCAATGAGTCATTGGACTTATAACGCAGCGCCAGACGAATCTCACTCACGCCGCGCGTCGGTGTCGGCCAAGTCGGCGGAGCGCCGTACAGCTGGGCCAGCCCTTCATCATAGGTAAAGCGCGGAATGCCAAAGTCGCGTTGTGGAACCCGTTTAACGCCGAGCAGACGCTCTTCGCGCACCGCACTGAGCAGCGGCAGACGAGCGCCGGCATGAATATTGAGTAATTGGTTCACCATCGCGGTGATAAACGCGGTCTTACCACTGCGGCTAAGCCCGGTGACAGCCAGACGCAGATGCCTGTCCACGCCGCGATTCACCAGCGAATTGAGTTCATTTTTGAGTCGCTTCATCGCCATCCCGTTATGCTGAAGGAACCGTAGAAAATATAACAAACTGGAAGTAAAGATAGGGGGTAATTCTTATTTATCAACTACCTGAGGTCTAGCAGGCGACAAAAAATAATGCCGCCCGAAATAGATGTACATTGCGCGATTATTTGTTTTCTACTTTCGGAAGATCAATGCTTTTGATCCCCCCTTCATTTGTGACCTGCGTGTATCCCATCTCGGTAAGCATATCTTTCGCCTGTCCCGATTGTCGCCCGGAGTTGCAGTACAGTTTCACGGTGTCGGTCTTATCCGGAACCTCGGACGCGATGTGCGCTTTGAGATCTTTTAAGGGAATGTTGACGGCTCCCTGAACATGCTCCTGCTGGTATTGCTCAGGTACGCGGACATCAATCCAATGTTCCGCGGCAAAAACCGGCATACCGATGAGCAACGCTAGCGCGAATACCCCTTTTCTCAACATAGTATCGTCCTGTTAAATGACCTAATTTCATCTAACACTATATAACTGATCTTAAGAAAATATTGCGAGCGCACTATCACTGACCATAACGGCGGGATATTTTTTTGGCGACCTTGTTCAATAAAGGTTCAAGCATCAAAACCAGCAACATTTTTAGCGGGCGACGGGCGACGGATTTTACCGCCCACCCGGCGACGCCCGCCGGGCCGTAGCGAAGTGCCGTAAACAGAACCAGCTTACCTGCTAATTTAACGCCAGGCTTTACCCTCTGCCCGGCACGTTGCCAGCGATTGTTCATCTTATTCCTCACAGTTGACGGAAGCGGCTACGCAATGTGAAGGTATCTGACGTCACATAACGCTCCATATCCCGCAAACGATTTTCACTGGCCGCGAGTTCGCGGTCGACGGCATCCAACAGTTCCCCGCTGGACGGTTGCTGTTCACCGGTTGCGACATTGTCCGGCATTGGATCCAGCACAAAAGTCAGTACGATATAGGCCACCAGGGTGAAAAAGGCCAGGCCAAAGAAAATCGACAGTACCACCAGAATTCGCACCAGCTTCACCGGCACGTCGAGATACTGCGCGATGCCTGCGCAGACCCCCTTCACCATGCCCTGCTGCGGAATACGCCACAACTTTTTGTTCAGGTTAACGCCTCCCATTAGCGGTCCCTCCAGTTAGGATGTTCAGCATCCAGAATGTCTTCCAGCGTCTGAATACGCTCACGCATGCGCTGCGCTTCAGCGTTCAGCTCCACTAAACGCTGCTGTTCGTTCTGCGACAATTCGCCACGACTGGAACGGTTGCTGTAATGCAGCCATAACCAAATCGGTAAAACAAACAGCACAAAGATGGTTAACGGGATGGCCAGAAATAGCGCGCTCATGAGTACTCCTTACAGGTGATGAGCGGCGGCGCGTTCGGGCGCCGCCAGATATTATTATTGCTTGTCTTGCTGCATTTTGGCTTTCAGTTGCGCCAACTGCTCGCTAATTTCATCATCCGCTTTCAGGTCGGCGAATTGCTGATCCAGCGATTTTTGCTTACCAAAGTTATGGCTTTCAGCTTCAGCTTCCATATGGTCGATACGACGCTCAAAAGACTCAAAGCGCGCCATGGCTTCATCGAGTTTACCGCTGTCCAGTTGACGACGAACATCACGTGAAGAACTGGCGGCCTGATGTCGCAGGGTCAATGCCTGCTGACGAGCACGGGTTTCACTGAGTTTATTTTCCAGCTCGCCAATCTCTTTTTTCATGCGTGACAGCGTGTCATCAACCAGCGTCACTTCATGTTCCAGCGAGGCGATCAGATCGGTAAGCTTCTGCTTTTCAATTAAGGCAGAGCGCGCCAAATCTTCTTTCTCTTTACGCAGCGCCAGTTCTGCTTTTTCCTGCCACTCAACCTGTTGCGCTGTGGCCTGTTCAATACGGCGGGATAGCTGTTTCTTTTCCGCCAGCGCACGTGCCGAGTTCGAACGCACCTCAACCAACGTGTCTTCCATTTCCTGAATCATTAACCGCACCAGCTTCTGCGGATCTTCAGCCTTTTCCAGCAACGCATTGATGTTGGCGTTCACGATGTCGGCAAAACGAGAAAAAATACCCATAATGTAATCCTCACTGATAGTTCTGATATCGGGCGATGCCCTGCTGCTGGATTAATGCAGATTGCGTGCCAACTTTATAACTATTTGATTATAAAAATAATAGTTAATTTTACCTGATAGCGAAATTAGGGTACATTGGTGAATAACACTAACAAATAGTGAATTTCATCATGACCGGATACAAAGACAACCTTCTCGGCGAAGCCAACAGTTTCATCGAGGTGCTTGAGCAAGTTTCTCAGTTGGCACCGCTGGATAAACCGGTACTGGTGATCGGTGAGCGCGGCACGGGCAAAGAGCTGATCGCTAACCGCCTGCATTACCTCTCTTCGCGCTGGCAAGGGCCGTTTATTTCGCTGAACTGTGCGGCGCTCAATGAAAACTTACTCGATTCAGAACTGTTCGGTCACGAAGCCGGCGCCTTTACCGGCGCACAAAAACGTCATCCCGGACGCTTTGAACGCGCTGATGGCGGGACGCTGTTTCTTGATGAACTGGCCACCGCCCCGATGCTGGTACAGGAAAAACTGCTACGGGTGATTGAATACGGGGAACTCGAACGTGTTGGCGGCAGCCAACCGCTGCAGGTTAACGTGCGCCTGGTCTGCGCCACCAACGCCGATTTACCGCGGATGGTTAATGAAGGGACGTTTCGCGCGGACCTGCTCGACAGGCTGGCCTTCGATGTGGTGCAACTTCCCCCGTTGCGGGAGCGTCAAAGCGACATCATGCTAATGGCCGAGCACTTTGCCATTCAAATGTGCCGGGAAATTGGCTTACCACTGTTTCCAGGCTTTAGCGCACAGGCCAGGGATACTCTGCTGCACTACCGTTGGCCGGGCAATATTCGTGAGCTGAAAAACGTCGTCGAGCGCTCTGTTTACCGCCACGGCACCAGCGAATTTCCACTGGATGAAGTCGTGATTGACCCTTTCAAACGCCACACCGTACAACCTTCGGAGCAGGAAACTCACTCCGCGCCGGTGACACTGCCGCTGGATCTACGTGAATTCCAGCAGCAACAAGAAAAAGCATTTCTGCAAACCAGCTTGCAGCAGGCAAAGTTTAATCAGAAAAAGGCGGCAGAATTACTCGGGCTGACCTACCACCAGCTGCGGGCATTGCTCAAAAAACATCAGATTTAGCGGTTCCTTGACCTGAATCGCACACATTTACGCCAGTTACCTGCAGACATTTTTACCTGACGGGCCGTTGTGCGATACACTTTGCAGATCGACTCTAAAAACCTTAAAAATTATGCGCCTGGTTTTATCATCTCTGATTGTGATGGCTGGACTTCTGAGTGGTCAGGCTGCTGCCGCGCCTGAGCAGACCACGCACGCTGATATTCGTGACAGCGGCTTTGTCTATTGCGTCAGCGGACAGGTCAATACGTTCAACCCACAGAAAGCGAGCAGTGGACTGATCGTCGACACGCTTGCCGCCCAACTTTATGACCGTCTGCTTGATGTGGATCCTTACACCTATCGCCTGGTGCCAGAACTGGCCGAAAGCTGGGAGGTGCTGGATAACGGCGCAACGTACCGCTTCCACCTGCGTCGTGACGTGCCATTTCAAAAAACCACCTGGTTCACCCCTACTCGTAAACTGAATGCAGACGATGTGGTGTTTACCTTCGAGCGAATCTTTGACCGCCAGCATCCGTGGCACAATGTTAACGGCAGCAACTTCCCCTACTTTGATAGCCTCCAGTTCGCCGATAATGTGCAAAGCGTGCGCAAGCTGGACAGCCATACCGTTGAATTTCGCCTGACTCAACCGGATGCGTCTTTCCTGTGGCATCTGGCCACGCATTACGCGTCGGTTATGTCAGCGGAATACGCGGGGCAGTTGGCAAAACAGGATCGCAAGGAATTACTGGACCGACAGCCTGTCGGTACCGGTCCGTATCAGCTTTCGGAAAATCGTGGCGGGCAATATATTCGCCTGCAGCGTCACGACGCGTTCTGGCGCGGGAAACCCTTAATGCCGCAGGTCGTCGTTGATCTCGGTTCTGGTGGAACCGGGCGCTTATCAAAACTGCTCACCGGTGAATGCGACGTGCTGGCCTGGCCTGCTGCCAGTCAGCTCAGCATCTTACGTGATGACCCACGTTTGCGCCTGACGCTGCGCCCTGGGATGAACATTGCTTACCTGGCTTTCAATACCAATAAACCCCCGTTGAACAATCCGGCCGTGCGTCATGCACTGGCGTTGGCAATCAACAACCAGCGGCTGATGCAGTCGATCTATTATGGTACAGCAGAAACCGCCGCATCTATTTTGCCGCGCGCCTCGTGGGCGTATGACAACGAAGCTAAAATTACAGAATACAATCCGGCAAAATCTCGCGAGCAGTTAAAAGCGCTGGGGCTGGAGAACCTGACGTTACAGCTTTGGGTACCAACCAGCTCCCAGGCCTGGAACCCCAGCCCGCTGAAAACCGCCGAGCTTATTCAAGCGGACATGGCGCAGGTTGGCGTGAAAGTGAAGATTATTCCGGTGGAAGGTCGTTTTCAGGAGGCGAGATTAATGGATATGAACCATGATCTGACGTTGTCCGGTTGGGCGACAGACAGTAACGATCCTGACAGTTTTTTCCGTCCGCTGCTTAGCTGTGCCGCCATCAACTCGCAGACCAACTTTGCCCATTGGTGTGATCCGGAGTTTGACAGCGTTCTGCGCAAAGCGCTGTCATCGCAGCAGCTCTCGTCACGCATTGATGCCTATGACGAAGCGCAAACGATCCTGGCACGAGAGCTACCCATCCTGCCGCTGGCCTCTTCACTGCGTTTGCAGGCCTATCGCTATGACATCAAAGGCCTGGTACTCAGCCCATTCGGTAATGCCTCCTTTGCCGGCGTATCCAGGGAAAAGAAAGATGAGGTGAAAAAACCATGATTATCTTTACCCTGCGTCGCTTTCTATTGCTCCTGGTCACCCTGTTCTTCCTGACGTTTATCGGGTTCAGCCTGAGTTATTTTACCCCCCATGCTCCTCTGCAGGGTGCGTCGCTGTGGAATGCTTGGGTATTCTGGTTCAATGGCCTCATCCACTGGGATTTCGGTGTATCCAGCATTAACGGACAACTGATCTCGGAACAGTTGAAAGAAGTGTTCCCTGCCACAATGGAATTGTGCGTTCTCGCCTTCGGTTTTGCGCTAATGGTCGGTATCCCGATTGGCATGCTGGCGGGGATCACACGCAATAAATGGCCGGATCGATGCATTAGTGCCTTTGCCCTGATGGGTTTTTCCATCCCGGTTTTTTGGTTAGCACTGTTGCTGACGCTGTTCTTCTCGTTAACGCTCGGGTGGCTGCCCGTGTCTGGCCGTTTTGATCTGCTTTATGAAGTCAAACCTGTTACCGGTCTTGCCATCGTCGACGCGTGGCTTTCCGACTCGCCGTGGCGCGATGAAATGCTGGTCAGCGCAATACGCCACATGGTGCTGCCGGTGTTAACGCTCTCCGTTGCGCCAACGACCGAAGTCATTCGCCTGATGCGTATCAGTACCATCGAGGTATTCGATCAAAATTACGTAAAAGCGGCGGCTACTCGCGGCCTGTCACGGCTGACCATTTTGCGTCGCCACGTACTGCATAATGCCCTGCCGCCGGTGATCCCGCGGCTTGGTCTCCAGTTTTCCACCATGCTGACGCTGGCGATGATCACCGAAATGGTCTTTAGCTGGCCAGGCCTTGGCCGCTGGCTGATCAACGCCATTCGCCAGCAGGATTACGCCGCAATTTCAGCCGGCGTGATGGTGATTGGCTCACTGGTCATTATCGTAAACGTGATCTCTGATATTTTGGGTGCCATGGCTAACCCTCTGAAACATAAGGAATGGTATGCCTTACGATAGCGTATACAGCGAAAAGCGCCCGCCTGGCACGCTGCGTACCGCGTGGCGCAATTTTTATGGCGATGCGTCTGCAATGGTCGGTCTGTATGGCTGTGCGGGACTGGCCATACTGTGTGTTTTCGGTGGCTGGTTTGCGCCTTATGGTATCGATCAGCAATTCCTGGGTTATCAACTGCTCCCGCCTTCCTGGTCGCGTTATGGCGAGGTGTCATTCTTCCTTGGGACCGACGATCTGGGACGTGACGTATTAAGCCGCCTGCTGAGCGGTGCAGCTCCCACTGTCGGCGGCGCATTTGTTGTCACGCTCGCCGCCACGATATGTGGTCTGGTATTGGGGGTTTTAGCCGGGGCAACCCACGGTTTACGCTCGGCAGTGTTGAACCATATTCTCGATACCCTGCTCTCGATCCCGTCGCTGCTGCTGGCGATCATTGTGGTGGCGTTTGCTGGCCCCCATCTGACGCACGCGATGTTTGCCGTCTGGCTGGCGCTGTTGCCACGCATGGTGCGCTCTGTCTATAGCATGGTGCATGACGAGCTGGAAAAAGAGTATGTCATTGCTGCCCGACTGGATGGTGCCTCCACGCTCAACATTCTGTGGTTTGCGATTTTGCCCAATATTACCGCTGGGCTTATCACTGAAATCACCCGCGCTTTGTCGATGGCGATTCTGGATATTGCCGCACTGGGCTTTCTCGACCTCGGCGCACAGCTTCCGTCGCCGGAGTGGGGAGCCATGCTGGGCGACGCGTTGGAGTTAATTTACGTTGCCCCATGGACCGTGATGTTGCCCGGGGCGGCGATCATGATTAGCGTGCTGCTGGTAAACCTGTTAGGTGACGGTGTACGCCGCGCAATTATCGCGGGGGTGGAATAATGCCATTACTGGATATTCGTAACCTGACCATTGAGTTCAGAACCGGCGACGACTGGGTAAAGGCCGTTGACCGCGTCAGTATGACACTCAATGAAGGCGAGATCCGTGGACTGGTCGGTGAATCGGGCTCCGGTAAAAGTTTAATCGCCAAGGCTATTTGCGGCGTGGCAAAAGACAACTGGCGCGTGACCGCTGACCGCATGCGCTTTGATGATATCGATCTGCTACGACTGTCTGCCCGCGAGCGGCGTAAACTGGTCGGTCATAATGTGTCCATGATCTTTCAGGAACCGCAGTCCTGTCTCGATCCGTCTGAACGCGTCGGACGGCAGCTGATGCAAAATATTCCCGCCTGGACCTATAAAGGGCGCTGGTGGCAACGCATTGGCTGGCGCAAACGCCGCGCGATTGAACTGCTGCACCGCGTCGGGATAAAAGACCATAAAGATGCGATGCGCAGCTTCCCGTATGAGTTGACGGACGGCGAGTGCCAGAAAGTCATGATTGCCATCGCCCTGGCGAATCAGCCACGTTTGCTGATTGCCGATGAGCCGACCAATGCGATGGAGCCCACCACTCAGGCGCAAATTTTCCGTCTGCTGACCCGGCTCAATCAAAACAGCAACACCACCATTTTGCTGATCAGCCATGACCTGCAAATGCTCAGCCAGTGGGCGGATAAAATCAACGTCATGTACTGCGGACAAACGGTGGAAACCGCGCCAAGTAAAGATTTGGTGACGATTCCGCACCATCCTTATACACAGGCGTTGATCCGTGCCATTCCAGATTTTGGTAGCCCAATGCCGCATAAAAGCCGCCTGAATACGATGCCAGGTGCGATCCCGTTATTGGAACAGTTACCAATGGGGTGCCGTTTGGGGCCGCGCTGCCCTTACGCTCAACGTGAGTGCATTGAAACCCCACGACTGACCGGAGCAAAGAATCATCTCTATGCCTGTCATTTCCCGCTGAACATGGAGAGAGAGTGAGATGGTAGAAACACTGCTCGAAGTACGTAACCTGAGCAAAACCTTTCGCTACCGGACGGGCTTGTTTCGTCGCCAGACCGTAGAAGCCGTCAAGCCACTGAGCTTTACACTGCGTGAGCGCCAGACACTTGCCGTCATTGGCGAAAACGGCTCCGGTAAATCGACGCTGGCGAAAATGCTGGCCGGAATGGTTGAGCCGACCAGCGGTGAGCTGCTGATTGACGATCATCCGCTAAAATACGGTGATTATTCTTTTCGCAGCCAGCGCATTCGTATGATTTTCCAGGATCCGTCAACATCGTTGAACCCGCGTCAACGTATCTCGCAGATCCTCGATTTTCCGCTACGTCTGAATACCGATCTTGAGCCGGAGCAACGCCGCAAGCAGATCGTCGAAACCATGCGCATGGTCGGTCTGCTGCCCGATCACGTTAGCTACTACCCGCATATGTTGGCACCAGGACAAAAACAGCGCTTGGGGTTAGCTCGCGCCCTGATTTTACGTCCCAAAGTGATTATCGCGGACGAAGCGCTGGCCTCTCTGGATATGTCGATGCGCTCGCAGCTGATTAACCTGATGCTGGAGTTACAGGAGAAGCAGGGGATTTCTTATATCTATGTGACGCAGCATATTGGGATGATGAAACACATCAGCGATCAGGTGTTGGTGATGCACCAGGGCGAAGTCGTCGAGCGCGGCAGTACGGCAGATGTGCTGGCCTCTCCGCTGCATGAACTGACCCGCCGCTTGATTTCCGGGCATTTCGGTGAGGCACTGACCGCCGATGCCTGGCGCAAAGATCGCTAACTGTTATTGACGCCCTCCTCTGATGGAGGGCTTTTTATATCGTCAGTGAACAATATCTGCAGGTAGCAATGCTTCAATGTCGCTAAATGCAACCGGCGGGGAAATATCAC
Organism: Citrobacter sp. JUb117; assembly: GCF_024809055.1. Taxonomy (NCBI): domain Bacteria; kingdom Pseudomonadati; phylum Pseudomonadota; class Gammaproteobacteria; order Enterobacterales; family Enterobacteriaceae; genus Citrobacter; species Citrobacter sp. JUb117. Next base: position 64,333 of record NZ_JANUFB010000005.1, on the reverse strand, counting down.
CCTGCACGGCCCAGATACCCGCATGGCTTAGTTCATCAATAAGCCACGCATCCTCCAGCCCCTCGACGACCACTCGGTCACAATATTCCCTGATGTTCTTAATCAGAACCGGGAACATCGGCTTTTCGACCTGCGACATAAAGAAGCCGCGATCCATTTTCACTACATCAAAATTACCGCTGACCAGCGGGTTTGCCCCCACGCTACCAGAGCCAAGATTGCTCAACCACAAGGCATTAGGCCCGTCACGCAGAGAATTAATCAGCAGGTTATTCAGGCAAGCAATATTCGACAGGAAACGTTCTGAGAGTTGAAGTGCAATAAACGGCATAGCGTGTAAGGCCGAGGTTATGGCAGGGTCGCCTATCGCGAGAAGCGCCATTTCATCAATCAGATTAAGTGTACAAAAAAGGTTATTGCTCTCAAACCAGACGCGCTTTCGGGTGATTAACGCGATTTGTTCAAGCATGAAATGGCGTTTTTGTGCACTATTCCACGCGGCAATGATGAAATCTGAATGTAACGGGTGAACCGTCTCTGAGGTAAACCGGGCGATCATCTCAACACCCAGCAACTTTTCCGTTGTGTCTCTCATCGGTTCCGCGATGAAATGATAGCGCATAAGACCACTCCAATTGATCATAACATACTGATAATGCGCTTTTAATTATAATCAATCAATAATATCGATCAATGATTCATTATTGATCGATAAAAACAATATATGATAACAGGATGAATATAGCCGATTTTTTAGTTTTAAGAATCTTCTGACATTGATATGTTCATCAACATCGACTAGCGCTAAATCATACCATTTTAAGTCGTTGAGTCCTCGTGTTTTCTGCCCTCGCCCCTGCTCCGGTCTGGTTGGATGAGGCAGAACCTGGGGGGAGTGATATACTCCTCACGTGCAACGAATAGTGGCAGGCCACTGATACTGACAACGATGCCACGGTTCCCGAAATCCCTTTTACTGTCGTTAACCGTATGGTGACTCGCAGAGAAAGATCGTGACACAAGGGGCAGAGAGTGGGATATAATTTCAGACCAATTTCGAGTGACCTTGAAATTGCAATCATAACGCATTGATTGCTAAAAAAATAAGTAATGACTATAAGGATTAAAGCTATGGGTTTTCTTTCCGGTAAGCGCATTCTGGTGACCGGTCTTGCCAGTAAATTGTCCATCGCCTACGGTATCGCTCAAGCGATGCACCGCGAGGGAGCTGAACTGGCGTTCACCTACCAGAACGACAAACTGAAAGGCCGCGTGGAAGAATTTGCAGCTCAACTGGGTTCCAACATCGTCCTGCAGTGCGATGTGGCTGAAGACGCCAGCATCGACACCATGTTCGCTGAACTGGGCAAAACCTGGGAAAAATTCGACGGTTTCGTACACTCCATCGGTTTCGCACCGGCAGACCAGCTGGATGGCGACTATGTGAATGCGGTAACCCGCGAAGGCTTTAAAATCGCTCATGACATCAGCGCCTACAGCTTTGTGGCGATGGCAAAAGCCTGCCGCACGATGCTGAATCCTGGCTCTGCACTGCTGACGCTGTCCTATCTGGGCGCAGAGCGCGCTATCCCGAACTACAACGTAATGGGTCTGGCGAAAGCGTCTCTGGAAGCAAACGTCCGCTATATGGCTAACGCGATGGGTCCAGAAGGTGTGCGTGTCAACGCAATCTCCGCAGGTCCAATCCGTACTCTGGCGGCTTCTGGCATCAAAGATTTCCGTAAAATGCTGGCCCATTGCGAAGCAGTTACTCCGATTCGCCGTACCGTGACCATTGAAGATGTGGGCAACTCAGCAGCATTCCTGTGTTCTGACCTGTCTGCCGGCATCTCTGGCGAAGTCGTTCACGTTGATGGTGGCTTCAGCATCGCGGCAATGAACGAGCTGGAACTGAAATAATCTTTCAGACCTCCTCTGTGGGCGGCGCGATGTCGCCCATGATTTTTTCCCCCTCCCGTCAGCTACTCCCTGTCATATATACTTTTCTGATATTTATTATCACGTAACAATCTTTCATCCCCTCATCAGCTTACGCCAGGATATTGCAGCGCAAACGATCCGGCGGACGAACATAACGACGTATCCGGGTCGCCACTTTTTTGACCAAGGAACGCCCATGGAACAACGCCGAATTGAAGGCAAAAGCCACTGGTATCATGAAACGCAGTCGAGCACCTATCCGCAAGATGTTCTCCCGCTGGTGCCAGAAGCAGCAGACGTCGAAGACAGTTTTTTGCTGGACCTGGCGATACCGGAAGTCGCGCTGTTACCCTTTCAGTCCTGGTTAGAACCTGCCCGTGAACTTGCTCACCTTCTCTTCCCTGCTGATGTTGACCTAAATTCGTTACATACGTTCAGCGCCTATGAACGAATGAGTACCGCCTTAACTGTCGCTCAGGTTTACGGCATCCAACGATTGTGTAACCACTACGCAGCGCGTTTGACCCCGCTACCAGGCCCGGATTCCTCCCGTGAGAGTAATCACCGGCTGGCACAAATTACCCAGTATGCTCGCCAACTTGCCAGTTCTCCCGCCGTGATTGGCGCACGCGATCGCCTGCATCTTGATGATGTTGGATTAACAACCTGCGATATCATCTTGATTAATCAGGTCATCGGCTTTGTCGGTTTTCAGGCCCGTGTCGTGGCGGTCCTTCAGGCTTATTTTGGCCATCCCTTGCGTCGCATACCGGGCCTTGATGTTCAGCAATACGCGCAGGCCGCTATTTTTAACAACGCCGATGCACAATGGCATATGGCCGCATTCCCGATAGACGTCATCCCGCCTCGCGAGGCTCCGCCAGGCAGCGTTGACCAAAACGGGCGCATCCCGGATTTACAAACGCTCGCGCCGCTGCTGGCACATTCACCGACGATACTGGCTTTACTCAGATCATTGCTGACCAGTACGCTATGTACAGATACACCGTCGAGGGCGTTTTCTCTCGCCACACTGCTGACATCACGCATTAACGGCAGCGTGGCATGCTTTAATGAACAGGCCCTCACAGCTCATCAACTGGCGGACTTCATCACGATACTGCGCCTGGATGAACGCGAATTGCAGCGCTGGGAACAACGACATCCGGTTGAGCGCGCTACCCTGCAAGCGGTACAATGGTTAACCCGGGCGCCCGACCGTTTTAGCGCCGCACTGTTAACCCCGTTATTTGAACAGGGTACCTCATCGGAACAGGCTATTAACTTACTGGCTTGGAGTGGATTGTGCGGATGGTTGAATCGCTTGAAAATCGCGCTGGGCGAGACTCACTAACCACTCCGCTCATTGAAAGAGCGCTTGCTGCGACTGGCAGTTTCGCGTAAAACTGTCAGCCGCTCTTTTGGCCACGAAAATAGACAATTATGCTTCAGGACAACCCGCTGCTAGCGCAGCTTAAACAGCAACTACATTCCCAGACGCCGCGTGCTGAAGGGGTGGTAAAAGCCACGGAAAAAGGCTTTGGCTTCCTGGAAGTCGATGCACAAAAAAGCTATTTCATTCCACCGCCGCAGATGAAAAAAGTGATGCATGGTGACCGCATTGTCGCGGTGATTCATAGCGAAAAAGATCGCGAATCTGCCGAGCCGGAAGAACTGGTTGAACCGTTCCTGACGCGTTTCGTGGGTAAAGTTCAGGGTAAGAACGATCGTCTGTCCATTGTGCCAGATCATCCGTTACTGAAAGACGCTATCCCCTGCCGCGCTGCTCGCGGTGTGGATCATGAATTTAAGGAAGGTGACTGGGCCGTCGCAGAAATGCGTCGCCATCCGCTGAAAGGCGACCGCACCTTCTACGCTGAATTAACCCAGTTCATCACCTTTGCTGACGATCATTTCGTCCCCTGGTGGGTCACGCTGGCGCGCCACAATCTTGAAAAAGAAGCACCGAATGGCGTAGCCACCGAAATGCTGGATGAAGGTCTGGAACGTCAGGATCTTACCGCACTGAACTTCGTCACCATTGACAGTGCCAGCACCGAAGATATGGACGATGCGCTGTACGCCGAGGAACTGGCTGATGGCAAACTGCAATTAACCGTCGCCATTGCCGATCCTACAGCCTGGATTGCCGAAGGCAGCAAGCTGGATAACACTGCTAAAATTCGCGCGTTCACCAACTATCTCCCGGGCTTCAATATCCCGATGTTACCGCGTGAACTGTCAGACGACCTGTGCTCGCTGCGGGCTAACGAAGTCCGTCCGGTGCTCGCTTGCCGCATGACCATTGCGGCTGACGGCACTATTGAAGACGACATCACCTTCTTCACGGCGACCATCGAATCCAAAGCGAAACTGGCCTATGACAACGTGTCTGACTGGCTGGAAGGGAATAATGGCTGGCAGCCTGAAAACGATGAGATTGCCGAGCAGATCCGTCTGTTGCAGCGTATCTGCATGAGCCGTGGCGAGTGGCGTCATAACCACGCCCTGGTGTTTAAAGATCGCCCGGATTACCGCTTTGTACTGGGTGAAAAAGGTGAAGTGCTGGATATCGTGGCGGAACCGCGTCGCATTGCTAATCGTATCGTGGAAGAGTCGATGATTGCGGCAAACATCTGCGCCGCGCGCGTTCTTCGCGACAAACTAGGCTTCGGGATTTATAACGTACACATGGGGTTCGATCCGGCGAATGCTGAAGCGTTGGCCGCCCTGCTGAAAACCCATGGTATGCACGTGGATGCCGAAGAGGTGTTGACGCTGGAAGGCTTCTGCAAACTGCGTCGTGAACTGGATGCTCAACCTTCTGGTTTCCTCGATAGCCGTATTCGCCGTTTCCAGTCCTACGCTGAAATCAGCGTCGAGCCAGGTCCGCACTTTGGGCTGGGCCTGGAGGCATACGCCACCTGGACCTCACCTATCCGTAAGTATGGCGATATGATCAACCATCGCCTGTTAAAAGCGGTAATTAAAGGCGAAACCATCGCTCGACCACAGGACGACATCACGATACAGATGACGGAACGCCGTCGCCTGAACCGGATGGCCGAACGTGACGTCGGTGACTGGTTATACGCCCGCTTCCTGAGTGACAAAGCCGGGACTGACACCCGTTTTGCGGCTGAAATCATCGATGTCAGCCGCGGCGGTATGCGGGTGCGCTTAGTCGACAATGGCGCAGTCGCGTTTATCCCGGCACCGTTCCTGCACGCGGTCCGTGATGAACTGGTGTGCAGCCAGGAAAACGGCACGGTACAGATCAAAGGTGACGTGGTTTACAAGGTCACTGACGTGATCGACGTGACCATCGCAGAAGTGCGAATGGAAACCCGCAGCGTTATCGCACGCCCAGCCGCGTAGCACCACTAAACTCAACGGCCTTTCTCTTTTTGTGAAAGGTCGTTTTCTTTTCCCCCCTGATACGCCGCCACACACTACACTTCCTTCATCCAGTCCAATTTATTTTTTACTCTTTTCAGGTCTGCTGACTTTGCTTTTTTCTGAATCTGGATTACACATAAATATATAAATAAAACAATATGTTCAGCCATAATCACCCTGTATGAATCATGGCTACCCTTACTTTTGAGGCTCTATGCGCTTTAAACGGGATAGTACACATCATGAAAGACGTTCGGGAGTTGGTAACGTTGTATAGCTTTGTGGGTTCTCACAACCCCTACTGGCGTTTGTCAGAGGAGTGTAACATCCTGCATTTCTCTATTGACGAAACGGCCGCAGCAGAAAAAACCATCAAATTATCACCGGAACAAGCCGATCGCATTCGGGAAATGACAGTGATTACATCCAGTCTGCTGATGACCCTTCCCATCGATACGGATGACATTCCCGTGCACCTTGTCGGGCGAAAAATTAATAAACGTGAATGGGCAGGTAGCGCATCAGCCTGGGACGACACCCCTTCTGTGGCACGCGATCTGGCACAAGGATTATCCTTTGCCGAACAGGTCGTATCGGAAGCCAATTCAGTTATCGTGATACTTGACCGACAGGGTAACATTCAACGTTTTAATCGGTTATGCGAAGAATATACAGGGCTAAGAGAACGTGAAGTGATCGGGCAAAGCGTCTTCACGCTGTTTATGAGCCGTCGTGAAGCTGCGGCATCAAGACGCAATATTGACGTTTTTTTTCGTGAAGGCAACTCGTATGAAGTCGAGCGCTGGGTTAACACCTGTAAGGGGCAGCGCCTGTTCCTGTTTCGTAATAAATTTGTGCATAACGGCAGCGGTAAGAACGAAATATTTCTGATCTGTTCCGGGACCGATATTACCGAAGAACGGCGCGCCCAGGAGCGACTTCGCGTGTTGGCGAACACCGACTCCATCACTGGGTTACCCAACCGTAACGCCATTCATGAGTTGATTAGCGAGGCGATTGATAACGCGGGCGACACGCAGGTTGGCATTATTTATCTCGACCTCGATAACTTCAAAAAGGTCAACGATGCCTACGGGCATATGTTTGGCGACCAGCTTTTACAGAGTGTCTCGCTGGCCATCCTAAGTTGCCTCGAAGATAACCAGTTACTGGCGCGCTTCGGTGGTGATGAGTTTATCGTCCTCGCGACGGGAACCTCCCAGGGGGCGCTGGAGGCCACGGCCTCGCGCATTCTGACCCGTCTGCGGCTACCGTTCCGCATTGGCCTGATTGAAGTGTATACCGGCTGTTCTATCGGCATTTCCCTGGCACCCCAGCATGGTAATGACAGCGAAAACGTCATTCGCAACGCGGATACCGCCATGTATACCGCCAAAGAAGGCGGACGTGGGCAGTTTTGCGTGTTCTCCCCTGAAATGAATCAGCGGGTGTTCGAGTATCTGTGGCTGGATACCAACCTGCGTAAGGCGCTGGAAAACGATCAGTTGCTGATCCACTACCAGCCCAAAATAACCTGGCGGGGTGAAGTCCGCAGCCTGGAGGCGCTGGTCCGCTGGCAGTCGCCAGAGCGTGGGTTAATTCCGCCGCTGGAATTTATTTCTTACGCCGAAGAATCAGGGCTTATCGTCCCGCTGGGGCGCTGGGTGATTCTGGATGTTGTGCGCCAGGTGGCGAAGTGGCGCGATAAGGGAATCAATCTGCGCGTGGCGGTAAACGTTTCGGCACGTCAACTGGCGGATCAAACGCTGTTCACCGACTTGAAGCAGGTTCTGCACGATCTGAATTTTGAGTATTGCCCCATTGACGTCGAGTTAACGGAAAGCAGTTTAATTGAGAATGAACAGCTGGCACTGTCCGTTATTCAGCAGTTTAGTCAGCTTGGCGCCCAGATCCATTTGGATGATTTTGGCACAGGATACTCTTCACTTTCCCAGCTTGCCCGCTTCCCGCTCGATGCGATTAAACTGGACCAGACCTTCGTCAGGGATATCCACAAACAATCAATTTCACAGTCGCTGGTACGCGCCATTGTTGCGGTGGCGCAAGCGCTAAATCTACAGGTGATTGCTGAAGGCGTGGAAAGTGCGAAAGAGGATGCCTTTCTGACCAAGAATGGTGTCAATGAGCGTCAGGGATTTTTGTTCGCTAAGCCAATGCCAGCTGCCGCGTTTGAACGTTGGTATAAGCGACATCTGAATAAAAAAATGCGCTAACCATGCAGGAATACTCGTCGAGAAATAGCGAAGAATGTACATTCCGTGACTATCGTATCTGTCTGTAATCACGGAATATATAATATTCTCCGATCATGTCGGTTAATACTATTTTTCCCTTCTCTTTTGTGATGATTTTCTGCATCATGAAATTCTAAATTTTTTGACACCAGGATGATGACCATGTCTGATATCGACGCAAAACGACTGGCCGAACGCATTGATACCGTACTGGATATCCTTGTTGCAGGTGACTCTCATTCAGCCATCCACAATCTCGAAATCCTCAAGGCTGAACTGTTAAGCACGGTCAACGAAGAAACAGCGCCAGTGTCAAAAAAACACAAAGCCCCGTGGGAGATCTGACGGCTTTGTACTTGTTATGTGGTTGCTGATATCAGACTGCTGATAACGTAACCTCCGTTTAATGTCCGATACGATACCGCTATAAAAATTAATACTATGAATTCCCGACAACAATCTATTTTGCAGATGGTGACCGATAAAGGCCAGATGAGCGTATCTGAGCTTGCCAAAATCACCGGTGTCTCTGAAGTGACGATTCGACAGGATCTGAACACGCTGGAAAAACAGAGTTATTTACGCCGTGCGCATGGTTTCGCAGTGTCACTGAATAGCGACGATGTTGAAACGCGTATGATGACCAACTTCACCCTGAAACGTGAACTGGCTGAGTTTGCCGCCTCACTGGTCAATCCTGGTGAATCCGTATTTATTGAAAACGGTAGCAGTAATGCACTGCTGGCCAGAACGCTGGCGGAACAAAAAGACGTCACTATCATTACGGTCAGCAGCTATATCGCTCACCTGCTGAAAGAAACACCCTGCGAAGTAATCCTCCTCGGCGGGATCTATCAGAAAAAAAGCGAAAGCATGGTTGGACCATTAACGCGTCAGTTTATCCAGCAGGTTCACTTTAGTAAGGCTTTTATTGGAATCGATGGCTGGCAGCCTGAAACCGGCTTCACCGGCCGTGACATGATGCGTTCAGACGTGGTCAATGCAGTGCTGGAAAAAGGCGCAGAGGTGATTGTGCTCACCGACAGCTCGAAGTTTGACGCCATTCATCCGTACACACTCGGTCCGTTGGAGCGATTCAATCGTGTCGTCACTGATGCAAAACTCAGCGCCAGCGTGCAAATGCAACTAGAGCATTCAGGATTAATCGTTAACATCATCGATACCCGCGCATAATACATCACCAGATGATTTGCCTGTCGGCAAATCATCTTCTCTCTGAGACTTATCCGACCGTCCAATTAAGACTTTTTACCTGTTGTTAACAGGGTAATGTCGTAAAATTAATGTTAGCGATATAACAGGAACACACTCTCATCAACAGATGATTGATGGTCATGCCCTGCGCTAAACGGTTTCACGGAAATACCTTTAATGACCTTAATTTCACGCTATCATTAAAGAGACTGGATTCCGTGAATCAATCATTCAGGAGAAAGTATTATGTTAGTAACGAGCAAAAAAATGACCGCTGCCATTCTGGCGATTACTCTGGCTATGTCTTTGAGTGCCTGCTCTAACTGGTCTAAACAAGACCGCAACACCGCCATTGGTGCGGGTGCAGGTGCCATTGGTGGTGCAGTCCTGACGGACGGCAGTACGCTGGGTACGCTGGGTGGTGCTGCAGTAGGTGGTATTATCGGCCACCAGGTGGGTAAATAATCTACGGTTGACCGGCTCGATATAATAATACGTTTACTTTTTCGCGACCGTACTATTTACATTACTAATAATAAAGCCACGAATATTTTCGTGGCTTTTTTTATTAGCCGCCAGCCAGTTTAACTTTCAAGCCTTTGGCTTCCAGCAAGGATTTAATCAGGTCGCGTTTATCGCCTTGTATTTCAATGACGCCCTCTTTCACGGCCCCACCACAGCCACATTTTTTCTTTAACTCGGCTGCTAATTTGGTTAGCTCTAAGTCGTCCAGATCAATACCGGTAATCAGGCAAACGCCCTTTCCTTTTCGACCGCTGGTCTGGCGTTGAATTCGCACAATACCATCGCCTTTTGGACGTTCTGTCACCGCTTTAGGTTCGTCAATTCGTCCAGACTCAGTCGAGTAGACCAGACGAGAGTTAGCGTCGCTCATTTACGCTCCTCGTTTCAGTGAGGTGTTGATCGCCTTCAGCGTCTGGGCCGGATCCGCCGACTGCGTGACCGGACGACCAATCACCATATAATCCACACCCGCTGACAGTGCCTGCTGTGGCGTCATAATGCGGCGCTGATCGCCCGCTTCACTGCCTTCAGGACGAATACCAGGCGTTACCAGCTTAAACGCCTGACCAAACTCTTGTTTGAATCGTACCGCTTCCTGTGCAGAACAGACAACGCCGTCCAGCCCGCAGTTTTGCGTTAACCGTGCCAGTCTTTCTGCATGCTCCGCAGGTGACAACGTCACTCCCAGATCGGCAAGGTCGCTGGCTTCCATGCTGGTCAGCACCGTCACGGCAATTAACAACGGCGCATCGTTACCAAATGGTACCAAGGCTTCACGAGCCGCCGTCATCATCCGTGCCCCACCCGAGGCATGAACGTTAACCATCCACACGCCAAGGTCTGCCGCAGCCGCTACGGCATGTGCCGTGGTATTGGGGATGTCGTGGAATTTCAGGTCCAGAAATACGTCAAATCCACGCTGTTGCAGGTCGCGCACCAATTGAGGTCCAAAAAGCGTGAACATCTCTTTGCCCACTTTCAAACGGCAATCACGGGGATCAATTCTGTCGACAAATGCCAATGCTTTATCGCGATTATTGTAGTCCAGAGCGACAACGACAGGAGAATCAGTAACAGCACGGGGAGAAGATGAAGCAGTAAACGTCATAACCAGACCTTCCTGAAGATGGGCACCTTTCGGCACAAAATGGGTAAACGGCGTGCATTCTACCTGTGGTCATAGGAAATTAACAGATTCGATTACATCGCTGCCTGGCGATGTGGCACGGAGGCTAAATGTGCAGGATGTTATTAAACAATAAGGATGTTGTAACTAAAGTCGGTATTTTTTTAATTACAAACCGTCAAGACCGCGAATTGGCTTAATGGTTGACCATGAACGGCACGATGGGCAATGCCAGTACAGCGTGTAGGCGGTAAATCCGCATTTCTGGCAGCGGTAGCGCGGCTTACTGCGAACCTGTTCGCCGACCATATCCCGTAACACCATCAGACTCTCTTTAGCACGCCCTTCCTCGGCCTCATTGAGGTGATAGTCCATTAGTTTGTGGAAGACGCGCATCGTCGGATGACGCTGCAACTGACGGGTGATATAAACCTGCGCGGTATCGCTGCCCTCACGCGCTTCGAGGATATCCGCCAACATCAGCTCAGCGGCGGCACCGGTATTCTCCTCTACGGCGCGGCGTAAGAACTCCGCCCATTCATCGTTCTTACCAAGTTGCTGGTAGCAACTCTGTAGCATGTCCAGCGTTTCGCTGACCAGCTCTTTGTCCTGGGAAATTACGCGCTGCAGGCTTTCGACCGCCTTCGCATAGTCCCCTTTCATCATGTACACGCGTCCCATCATGATGGAAACCCGCGCACTGTTTTTGTCGGCGGCAGCCCCTTTTTTTAACAACGTCATGGCGCGGTCCATGTCGTCGCTGCCCAGTTGCTGAAGGGCCAGTTCGCAGTAGAAGTGTGCGATCTCAATTCGCTGCTTATCTTTACCGAGCTTCACCAGGCGTTCCGCAATGTCAATGGCTTTTTGCCACTCACTGGTTGCCTGATAGATCTGCAACAGCTGTTGCAACGCACCCACGCGGAAATCGGTTTCATCGGTAAGCTGATTGAACATGTCTTCAGCGCGGTCATACAGACCTGCGGCCATGTAATCGCGACCGAGTTGTTGAACCGCCAGCAAACGCTGTTCGTAGGTCAATGACGCGCTTTCCATCAACGTTTGATGGATGCGGATAGCGCGATCGACTTCACCGCGCGAGCGGAACAGGTTTCCGAGGGTGAGATGAGCCTCAACGGTGCCGGTATCCTCTTTCAACATATCGAGGAACAGATCCACCGCTTTATCTTGTTGGTTGCTCAGAAGGAAGTTAACCCCGGCGACATAGTCACGCGACAGGCGGTTAGCTTCGTCCTGTTTTGTTTGTTGCGCACTTCTGCGACCCATATACCACCCATAGGCAGCGGCTACAGGTAACAGCAGAAACAACAACTCCAGCATAAATAATTATTCCTTCACAACCGACGAATCGGCAGAAACCGCAACGTCGGTCGCAGGCGCAAGCTGGTTTTCCAGTCGTTTGATTTTACGTTCGGCACGCACAAGAGACACGCGAACCCTCAGCCAGAAAAGGCCGCAAATTAACCAACCAATCGCAAATCCTGCAGCAAACAACACGGCAAGCAGCGTAGAAATACGATATTCACCTTGGGCCAGCAGGTAGTTAAACGTTACCTGTTGATCGTTTTGCGCACCTAATGTCACCGAAATAACAAAAATCGCCAACACCAGTAAGAAAATGAGTAAATATTTCACATTACTTCCCGTTATGTGGTTTGAGCGAATAAATCGTGTACAACTTACCGCGTTGAGCCCTTTAAATTACCATTTTCACGACGAGTGCGAAATGGAAAAGCGCTTTAGTCTTTATGATTTAAGGGCAAAACGCGAAAAATCAATCACGGTCAGCTTTCTTGTTCACGCTGCGCGATTTCTTGTTGCTCCTGAACCGGCGGTGTTAATGGCCCACAGACCCGTTGTGCAAGCCATGTCGCCAACGTAACCAGCAGCCATGATATCAACGTCGCCACGACTAAATCTCGCGGCCAGTGCATGCCCAGTAACAAACGACTGCCCATTACACCCGTCGCCCAGACCAGCAAGAAAACAATCGTCAGCGTACGTCTACGCGGCCATAATAGCCCCACGGCCAGTAACGCCCAACTGGCGGCAAACATCGTATGACCAGAGGGAAATGCGAAACCCGTCTCTTTTTGCCAGTGTTTACGTAAAAAGGTCGGGATATCCTGCTGTCCTGATAATTGCTCTTTGACTAAGTGTCCGCGCTCTTTACGCTTTAAAGTGTAGAACTCATCAACAGGGACATGGTGCATTTTTTCCAGCCAAACCACAAAAGGTCGTGGCTCCTGCACCCTTTCTTTTACCCATGACTTGACCCCCTGGCCGATCAAAATTGCCGCGGCAAGGATGGCGAACAGCATCATCGCGGCTTTCAGACGAAATCTCAGACACCACAAAAACCACACACACAGGGACACATGAGTAATGATTCCCCAGGGTTGCGTCACCGTTTCCGTTATCCAGTATAAGGATTTTAACCACCAGACATTGTTCCCTGGCTGCCAACTCCAGCCAGACACCCACATGGACACTGGCATAATCAACAACAGAACAGCACCTACGGCGGTTCGCTTTGCGATAGAAAGCATTGCATCTCCTTTCGTCGATAAGTCTCACAATCATAACTGAAAAAATTGCGCGCCGGGAAAATTGACAATTTTGTGCCATTGCAAATACGAATGCGCTACCGCCATTAGGCGAACGCCGTCGCCTTATGGCAAAATAGCGCCATACAGAAGCCAATAGGCGACGGCACGGCGAGTGCCAGCGTAATCTGGAGAAATACATGCAGCTTAAACGTGTGGCAGAAGCCAAACTGCCGACCCCCTGGGGTGATTTCCTGATGGTGGGATTTGAAGAACTGGCAACCGGGCACGATCATGTCGCGCTGGTATTTGGCGATATTTCGGGTCAAACACCGGTCCTGGCACGCGTCCATTCCGAATGTCTGACTGGCGATGCGCTTTTCAGCCTGCGTTGCGATTGCGGTTTCCAACTGGAAGCCGCGCTCACGCACATTGCTGAAGAGGGACGCGGTATCCTGCTTTACCATCGTCAGGAAGGTCGCAACATCGGCCTGCTGAATAAGATCCGCGCCTATGCGTTGCAAGATCAAGGCTACGATACCGTTGAAGCCAACCACCAGTTAGGTTTTGCGGCCGATGAGCGCGACTTCACCCTGTGCGCAGATATGTTTAAGCTGCTGGGCGTAGATGCAGTACGACTGCTGACCAATAATCCGAAGAAAGTTGAGATTCTGACCGAAGCTGGGATCAATATTGTCGAACGCGTGCCGCTGATCGTGGGCCGGAACCCGAAAAATGCGCATTATCTGGATACCAAAGCCGCCAAAATGGGCCATTTATTGAGCGAATAATCGCCCGGTAATTGCACATGCACCTGCCCCATGAAAAGCCTGCTTACGCAGGCTTTTTCACTTTTTACTTCAGCATATTACGAATCACATAGTGCAAAATACCGTCGTTCTGGTAGTAGGTTAACTCCGTCGCAGTATCGATACGACAGCGGCACATAATCACCTCTTTGCTGCCATCTGCGCGCATCATATTCACCGCAATTGTGGCGCCCGGTTGAATTGTTTGTAAATCCGTAATATCAATCACTTCCTCACCGGTGAGTCCCAACGTTTTACGCGTCACCCCTTGCGGGAACTCCAGCGGCAGGATCCCCATACCAATCAGGTTGGAACGGTGAATTCGCTCAAACGATTCTGCGATGACCACGCGAATACCCAGCAAACGTGGGCCTTTCGCTGCCCAGTCGCGACTGGAGCCTGATCCGTATTCCTTACCGGCAATCACCGCCAGCGGCACGCTCTCCTGCTGATAACGCATGGCCGCATCGTAAATGGCCACCACTTCCGTCCCCGGTAAATGGCGAGTCATCCCGCCTTCAATTCCCGGCACCATTTCATTGCGGATACGAATGTTGGCAAAAGTACCGCGCATCATCACTTCATGATTTCCACGTCGTGAACCATAGGAGTTAAAATCCCGGCGCTCAACGCCGTGGCTCTGCAAATAGCGTCCTGCCGGGCTGTCCGCCTTAATACTGCCAGCGGGGGAAATATGATCTGTGGTCACCGAGTCACCCAGCATCGCCAATATACGCGCCCCATGAATATCGTTTACCGGAGCCGGCGTAGCCTGCATGCCCTCAAAGAACGGTGACAGGCGAATATAGGTCGAGTCAGACTGCCAGCCGTAGGTGTCGACACGATCAACATTGATCGATTTCCATTCCGGCGTGCCTTCAAACACTTCCGCATACTCTTTGTGGAACATCTCCGTGGATACCTGCTCGACGGCGCGGGCAATTTCCCGTGCAGAAGGCCAGATATCTTTCAGATATACGGGGTCACCTTTTTTATCGTGTCCGAGCGGATCTTTGGTCAGGTTAATGTTCATATTGCCCGCCAGCGCGTAAGCGACCACCAGCGGCGGAGAGGCCAGCCAGTTCGTTTTCACTAACGGATGAATGCGTCCTTCAAAGTTACGGTTACCGGAAAGTACCGCCCCCACCGTCAGGTCACCTTTTTTAATCGCCGTTTCAATAGGATCGGGTAACGGCCCAGAGTTACCAATACAGGTGGTACAACCATAGCCAACCAGATTGAACCCCAGTTCATCAAGGTACGGGGTCAGCCGGGCCTGCGCCAGATAGTCAGACACCACTTTTGATCCCGGTGCTAGCGAGGCTTTGACCCATGGTTGACGTTTCAGACCAAGAGTGACCGCTTTTTTCGCCAGTAAGCCCGCCGCCATCAGCACGCTCGGGTTTGAGGTGTTGGTACAGGAGGTAATAGCCGCAATCACCACCGCACCGTCTGGCAGCTGGTATTGATGACCGTTCAGAACATAGTCGACCGGCTGACTGTCTTTATGCGAACTGTTCAGCTCAAGCTCATTGCTTGCCGCAAATGCTTTCGGGACATCCCCCAGCGCGACGCGATCCTGCGGACGCTTCGGTCCGGCCAGGCTGGCTTCCACATCGGCCATGTCCAGTTCCAGTGAACTGGTAAAGATCGGCGCATCGCCCGTATTACGCCACATTCCCTGCGCTTTGGCGTAGGACTCAACCAGCTCAACTTGCTCTTCGCTGCGACCGCTCAGGCGCATGTATTCGAGCGTGACGCCATCAATGGGGAAGAAACCGCAGGTCGCACCATACTCCGGTGCCATATTGGCAATGGTGGCACGGTCTGCCAGCGGCAGCGTGTCGAGGCCATCACCATAGAATTCAACAAATTTACCGACCACACCGTGCTTACGCAGCATCTGGGTCACGGTCAGGACTAGATCGGTGGCGGTGATCCCCTCACGTAGTTTTCCATCCAGCTTGAAGCCAACGACATCCGGAATCAGCATTGAGACCGGTTGCCCCAGCATCGCGGCTTCTGCTTCAATTCCGCCCACGCCCCACCCCAGTACACCAAGGCCGTTAATCATCGTAGTGTGGGAGTCGGTACCAACCAGCGTGTCCGGGTAAGCCACCCACTCGCCATCCTGCAATTCACTCCACACCGCTTTTCCCAGGTATTCGAGGTTAACCTGGTGGCAGATCCCCGTCCCCGGCGGTACAACGCTGAAGCGGCTGAATGCCTGCTGCCCCCATTTCAGAAACACATAGCGCTCGTGGTTACGCTCCATTTCCAGGCGAACGTTCTCTTCGAACGCATCATCATCACCGAAGTGGTCTACCGTCACCGAGTGGTCAATCACCAGATCAACAGGTGAAAGCGGGTTCACTTTAGCCGTATCACCGCCGAGGCGTTTAACCGCTTCGCGCATGGCCGCCAGATCGACCACCGCCGGAACGCCGGTAAAATCCTGCATCAGTACACGGGCGGGTCGATAGGCAATCTCGCGATCGGCATGGGCATTGTCCAGCCATCGAGCCAGAGAATGAATATCTTCTTCAGTAACTGAATCACCGTCCTGCCAGCGCAGCAGGTTTTCCAGCAAGACTTTTAGCGATTTGGGTAGACGGGTGATATCACCCAATGATTTGGCAGCCAGCGGCAAACTGTAGTAGCGGTAGGTTTTATCTTTAACCTGCAATGTGTCCTTACTGGCTTCGCGTAGGGTCGACGACATAGCTCCTCCTTAAATGACAGGGTGGCATCCCCTGACTTTTCTCAGGGTTAGTATTAAAGATAACACAAACAAAATGTAACGCTTTGATAACAACTCAAATTGATAAAAGCGGAGAAGCATAAATGGCGATACAAGGGGATTACGGCGTGAAGGTGGAATTACGTCATTCACTCTTCAATACGGTGAACTAATTCTAATGAAGATATAGCCAAAATAATTAGAGCGGCATGAAGGCGGCAAGTGAGTGAATCGCCAGGAGCATAGATAACTATGTGACTGGGGTGAACGAACGTAAATAACGCACATGCTGCTTTAAGTATGACGGCTATAAAACGCGGGTTAATTATTGTTTCTGTTCTTCGTCTTCATCAAATAGATCAATAAAAGCCTGCTGTGCTGGGGAAAGTTGCCACGCGTCAGGAATATTCTTTCTACATTCAGTAGTCGCCTCCTGCGCTGGCTCATTGTCTTGCTGAGAAGGTGTAGACGTGGGTTGCTGCTGTTGCACGGACATGACTAACTCCACACATTCCAAACCACGAGCGCAACAACAATCCAGAACAGGACTGAACCGAGAAAGACCGTGAACCATGCTTTACGTTTCAGCGCGGGATCCCGGCGTGCTGGCTGGTTTCCAGAAGGCATCGCTAACCTCATACTATCGAAATCACTTATCATATTGGCACCAAACGATTGGTACAATTAATCATCAGATAAGAGAAATCCTAAAGAAAAAGGCGTGAAAAAGCCAGTTAATTTTCGAATCCTGAGCCGTGAATAAATCAATTGTTTGATCCGATTTAAATATTTGACAGGGTTTTGAGCAGATTTTCTAATTTAAAACTACTTTGGCGAACATTCCCCTTAAATAATATGCGGTTAATATAACTAATTCAGACTTGCCCGTCGGTAGCGTTTTTCATACTGAGATACCGACGAGCGCTGGCCCGTTATTATTTTTCCGGCAATTTAATATCTTTAAACATTGCTTCAATGTCATCGTTAGAACGTAACGCGACCGCCGTATCCACTACATCGCGCGTCAGATGCGGCGCAAAACGCTGAATAAAATCATACATGTAACTGCGCAGGAACGTACTACGACGAAAACCGATTTTGGTGGTGCTATGGCTAAAGACATCATGCGCATCAACCCGTACCAAATCCGGATCGGAAATCGGGTCGACCGCCATGCTGGCAATCACGCCCACGCCCAGTCCGAGTCGCACATAGGTTTTAATAACATCCGCGTCGGTCGCGGTAAAGACAATACGCGGCTCCAGCCCCGCGCGGTTAAACGCGGTGTCGAGTTCTGAACGTCCGGTAAAGCCAAAGGTGTAGGTCACCAGCGGGTATTGCGCCAGTTCTTCAATCGACACGGAGGATTTACCCGCCAGCGGATGGTCCGGCGTGACAACAATCGAACGATTCCAGTGGTAGCACGGCAGCATCACCAGATCGTCGTACAGGTGCAGCGCTTCGGTTGCAATGGCAAAATCTGCGTTGCCTTTCGACACGGCTTCCGCAATTTGGGTCGGCGAGCCCTGATGCATATGCAAAGAGACGCGAGGATAACGCTCAATAAAGCCTTTAATAACGTTAGGCAGCGCATAGCGCGCCTGGGTGTGAGTGGTCGCAATATACAGCGAGCCTTTGTCCGGCCAGGTATGTTCACCGGCCACCGACTTAATGGCATCTACCTTAGACAGAACTTCGCGCGCAATACGAATGACTTCCTGCCCTGCCGGGGTAACCTGCGTAAGGTGTTTACCGCTACGGGCAAAAATCTGGATACCCAGTTCGTCTTCCAGCATACGAACTTGCTTACTGATACCCGGTTGAGAGGTATAGAGCCCTTCGGCCGTTGAGGAGACATTAAGGTTGTGGTTAACCACCTCAACAATATAGCGAAGTTGCTGTAATTTCATGTTAGACCATCCAGATTAGCGGCATCAGACCATCGTTTATGAGCAGGCTGAATCGCGCTGCTAATACGATTTAATAATAAAAAGTTTGTTAACTATAACCACTATATCATTTTAATCAGAGCTGTATAGATACCGTCACCTATAAAAAAGGGCCGCTTACGCGACCCTTTAAGGCGATGTCAAACTGTCGGGCAGTTACTTCTTGCCTTCTACCCATTTACCGTCAACAAAGAATGCAGACCAGCCGGTCGCCTTACCGTCTTTCTCGGCAGACACATACTGCTGCTTGGTTTTACGGCTAAAACGCACCATCGCTTTGTTGCCATCCGGATCGGTCTGCGGCGCATCGGCAAGGTAGCGCAGTTTTTCCGGCAGACGATCGCGGAAGCGGTACAGCTCTTCCACTAACGGCGCACGCGTCTCACGCGATTTCGGGAAGGTATTCGCCGCCAGGAAGATACCTGCTGCACCATCACGTAACACGAAATACGCGTCCGATTTTTCACACGGCAATTCCGGCAGCGGAACCGGATCTTCCTTCGGTGGCGCAACTTCGCCATTACGCAGGATCTTACGGGTGTTTTTACACTCGTCGTTAGTACACGCCATGTATTTACCGAAACGCCCCATTTTCAGGTGCATTTCAGAACCACATTTCTCGCACTCGACGATCGGACCGTCGTAGCCCTTGATGCGGAACTCGCCTTCTTCGATTTCGTAACCGTCGCAGGTTGGGTTGTTACCACACACATGCAGCTTACGTTTTGGATCGATGAGGTAGCTGTCCATCGCCGTGCCGCACTTCTGGCAACGGCGCTTCGCGCGTAACGCGTTAGTTTCCGCGTCATCGCCTTCCAGCACGTTCAGCACTTCGTTTTCCGGCACCAGGTTAATGGTGGTTTTGCAGCGCTCTTTTGGTGGCAGCGCGTAACCGGAACAACCGAGGAATACACCGGTACTGGCGGTACGGATACCCATCTGACGACTACAGGTTGGACAGTCGATGCTGGTCAGAACCATCTGGTTTGGACGCATACCGCCCTCTTCAGGGTCTTTCTCAGCTTTATCGAGTTGCTGAGTAAAATCACTGAAGAAGTTGTCGAGCACGCCCTTCCATTCGGCTTCGTGCTTCGCCACCTGGTCGAGACTGTTTTCCATCTGCGCGGTGAAATCGTAGTTCATCAATTCGCGGAAGTTTTCTTCCAGGCGGTCGGTGACGATTTCACCCATTTTTTCTGCGTAGAAACGACGGTTCTCAACACGGACATAGCCGCGATCCTGAATCGTAGAGATGATCGACGCATAGGTAGATGGACGACCGATACCGCGCTTTTCAAGCTCTTTAACCAGTGACGCTTCGCTGAAGCGCGCAGGCGGTTTGGTAAAGTGCTGTGCGGGGGTCAGTTCAACCAATGTCAGCACATCGCCTTTATCCACCGCCGGTAAGATACGATCTTCATCGCCTTTACGCAGGGCTGGCATGACCTTAGTCCAGCCATCAAACCGCAGAATACGACCGCGCGCCTTCAGGCGGTAATCACCTGCGCCAACGGTCAGCGTGGTGGAGTCATATTTAGCTGGCGTCATCTGACAGGCGACAAACTGACGCCAGATCAGCTGATACAGTTTTTGCGCATCAGCTTCCATATCTTTCAGCGATTCAGCCAGTACGGCGACGTCTGAAGGACGGATGGCTTCGTGCGCTTCCTGCGAGTTTTCTTTACTGGCGTACTGGTTTGCGCT
This sequence comes from Citrobacter sp. JUb117, assembly GCF_024809055.1. Taxonomy (NCBI): domain Bacteria; kingdom Pseudomonadati; phylum Pseudomonadota; class Gammaproteobacteria; order Enterobacterales; family Enterobacteriaceae; genus Citrobacter; species Citrobacter sp. JUb117. Next base: position 44,106 of record NZ_JANUFB010000005.1, on the reverse strand, counting down.
CTCCGGCAAATACTTTTTACCAAAGTTTTCGCCGATGTAATCGCGGACCATAGAAACCGCATCCTGGCTCAGGTTGGTTGAGTCAGTACGCATATAGGTGATGTAGCCCGCTTCATACAAGCGCTGTGCCATCATCATGGTTTTCTTCACGCCAAAGCCCAAACGGGTGCTGGCAGCCTGTTGCAACGTAGAGGTGATGAACGGCGCGCCAGGTTTGCTGCTGGTCGGCTTATCTTCACGCTCCAGCACGCTGTAACGTGCTTTTTCCAGCAGGCTTACCGCAGCAAGTGTCTGTTCGCGGTTAACCGGACGGAACGGCTTCTCGTTGTGGTGCGTGACTTCCAGTGGCAGCGCGTCACCGGAAGGCGTCGTGGTGCTGGCATCTATTTCCCAGAATTCTTCCGGAACGAATGCCTTGATCTCACGTTCACGCTCTACAACCAGGCGCACGGCGACCGACTGTACGCGACCGGCAGACAGGCCACGAGCAATCTTTTTCCACAGCAGCGGCGACACCATATAGCCCACAACGCGGTCCATAAAGCGGCGTGCCTGTTGCGCATTGACACGGTCGATGTTCAGTTCGCCCGGCTTTTCAAACGCCTGCTGAATGGCATTTTTGGTAATTTCATTAAACACCACGCGACTGTAGCGGGTGTCGTCGCCCCCGATCACTTCCCGCAGGTGCCATGCAATGGCTTCCCCTTCGCGGTCAAGGTCAGTTGCGAGATAGATGTGGTCGGCCTTTTCAGCCAATTGTTTCAGTTCAGAGACGACCTTCTCTTTACCGGGCAGCACTTCATAGCGCGCATCCCAGTTGTGCCACGGGTCAACCCCCATACGGTTGACGAGAGCGCCACGTTCATCCTTTTTGGGCTTTTTAGCCGTTTTGGTGGCGGTTGAGTCGGCGCTCTTTTTAGTTGCTGAGCCACTGGTCGGCAAATCACGGATATGACCGACGCTGGATTTCACCACGTAGTCATTACCCAGATATTTGTTGATCGTTTTGGCTTTTGCCGGGGACTCAACGATGACAAGAGCTTTACCCATATTCACCTTTACCTAATTTGATTCTTCCAGGAATGCGTCGCGCGTTGATTCACCTTCCACTGGCGACGAGACATCGATATGGTCTCTGCGTCGGCGGATATCAACCCTGGTACCGGTCACGGGTTCGTAATGTAACTCCCATCTAACTGAGTTAACAGGATTTTTTTCACGAATTCGCTAAAGCACGACGGAATATTGGTCGAATGTCAAGCAAATCTGTTGCCAGATTGACGAAAGCGTCACACTGTACCTGATAAAATGCGTTACGCAACTTTATTAGCATGCAAAAACAAATCTCGCCAGTAGGCACACTATCGTAAGACCCGCTCTTTTATCAGGGAATATTTGCCCATAAGGCGGGCTCGGCGTAGACTAATGTCCTTGTTTAAGGAGTAAATAATGCATAAAGACACTCAACCCATCGATCGCGAAACTCTGCTGATTGAAGCCAACAAAATCATTCGTGAGCATGAGGACACGCTGGCGGGGATTGTCGCCACCGGCGTCACACAGCGTAATGGCGTGCTGGTTTTCAGCGGAGATTACTTTTTAGATGAACAAGGGCTTCCTACGCCAAAAAGCACCGCAGTGTTTAATATGTTTAAACACCTGGCGCATGTCCTTTCTGAAAAGTATCACCTGATCGATTAATACAAGAAATGATTTGCCGGATGGCGGCTCCGCCTTATCCGGCCTACGATGCGACGATCCTGTAGGCCGGATAAGATGCTTTAGCATCGCCATCCGGCAATGACAATTTTACATCAACGGTTTTTGACCACGCTGCCACCAGCGCAGCAGCAAGCGATCCGCACTTTCCGCTGCACTACCGGTGAAACGGTCCATCAGTTTTTTGCGCTGCAGATAGCGTACGTTAAGCACTTCGCGACCCTCCATCAAACTCAGGATCACCTCATCGCTGGTATTGATCTCATCCACCAGCCCATTTTCCAGCGCCTGTTGACCGAACCAGTGTTCCCCAGTGGCAACCTGTTCAATGTCCAGAGTCGGACGCATACGGTGCACAAAATCTTTAAACAGGTGATGCGTTTCGTTCAGGTCTTCGCGGAATTTCTGACGACCCTCTTCCGTGTTCTCACCAAGCAGCGTCAACGTCCGTTTGTATTGCCCGGCAGTGTGCAACTCAATATCAATGTCTTTGCCTTTCAGGAAACGGTTAAAGTTAGGGATCTGCGCCACCACGCCAATTGAGCCCACAATAGCAAACGGTGCCGAAACAATTTTATCTGCCACGCAGGCCATCATGTATCCGCCGCTGGCGGCAACTTTATCGACCGTCACCGTTAATGGGATCTGCTTATCGCGCAGACGCTGCAATTGTGATGCCGCCAGCCCATAGCCATGCACCACACCACCGGGGCTTTCCAGGCGAATAACCACCTGATCTTGTGGTTTTACTACCGCCAGTACCGCCGTCACCTCTTCACGCAGCGCGCTGACTTCATGGGCATCCATACTGCCTTTAAAATCAAGCACCCAGACACGCGGTTTACCCGATGATGTATTCTCTCCCAATTTTGCTTTGGCTTTGGCCGCCTTCGCTTCCAGCTTGTGCTTTTTTTTCTGCGCTTTATGCCAGAGCTTTTGTTGGTGGCTGCCCATTAAAGACATCGCCAGATCTTCTTTCATCTCTTTATATTGTTCACTGAGATTAATGACCCGGAGTTCACCGCGCTGACGCTTGCGTTGTGTCGCATTGACGATCAGCATAACAATCACCGCAATCGCCACTACCACTGTGACGATTTTTGCCAAAAACAGCCCATATTCAGACAACAATTCCACGAATCCCACCTTGGTTAAACAACGCAACTTTCGCTCAGTGTACAACAGGTGTGTTAACCCGTCTTGCTTCATCCATCCGCATGGTAATCGGTAAAAAGCATGACAAAGTGTTCATTTTACGGTGTTATTACCTTTGGCTGATTGAAAAATAGCAGGGTTTAAGGCATAAAACCGACAAGTTATAGAAAACGGGATGGCCAGAGCGTCGCCGAGGAGTAACCGTGCATTACCAACCCAAACAAGATCTGTTACAGGATCGCATTATTCTGGTCACCGGAGCCAGCGATGGCATCGGTCGAGAAGCTGCGCTGACCTATGCCCGCTACGGTGCAACCGTGATTCTGCTCGGGCGCAATGAAGAAAAACTTCGTCAGGTCGCCCAGGCCGTTGCCGCAGAAAACGGCGCGCCCGCGCAGTGGTTTACGCTGGATCTGCTGACCTGTACTTCCGCTGAGTGTCATGAACTGGCGCAGCGAATCAACGCCCATTACCCGCGTCTGGATGGCGTGTTGCATAATGCCGGGTTACTGGGTGAAATCGGTCCGATGATCGAACAAACTCCGCAGGTCTGGCAGGAGGTCATGCAGGTAAACGTCAATGCCACCTTTATGCTGACCCAGGCGCTGCTCCCTTTGTTGCTTAAGTCTGATTCTGGATCGTTGGTCTTTACCTCATCCAGCGTTGGTCGTCAGGGACGCGCCAACTGGGGGGCCTATGCAACCTCGAAGTTTGCCACCGAAGGCATGATGCAGGTGCTGGCAGACGAGTATCAAAACCATCATTTACGCGTAAACTGTATTAATCCTGGCGGCACGCGTACCGGCATGCGTGCCAGCGCATTCCCGACAGAAGATCCACAAAAATTAAAAACACCCGCCGACATTATGCCGCTGTACCTGTGGCTGATGGGCGACGACAGCCGGCGTAAAACCGGTATGACCTTCGACGCCCAACCGGGCCGTAAACCAGGAATTGCCCAATGAGTGAAGAACGCTATCAGCAGCGCCAGCAGCGCGTAAAAGACCGTGTTGACGCACGCGTTGCCGCCGCAAAGGACGAGCGCGGTATCATCATCGTCTTTACCGGCAACGGTAAAGGGAAAACCACCGCCGCATTTGGTACCGCCACGCGCGCGGTCGGTCACGGTAAAAAAGTCGGCGTGGTGCAGTTCATTAAAGGCACGTGGCCCAACGGCGAACGAAACTTACTGGAACCCCACGGCGTGGAGTTTCAGGTCATGGCGACAGGATTTACCTGGGAGACGCAAAACCGAGATTCTGACACCGCTGCCTGTCTGGCCGTGTGGGAGCACGGTAAACGGATGCTGGCCGATCCTGAGCTGGATATGGTGATGCTGGATGAGTTGACGTACATGGTGGCGTATGACTATCTACCGCTGGAAGAGGTGCTCGACGCCTTAAGCGCGCGCCCTTCTCACCAGACGGTGATTATCACTGGTCGAGGATGCCATCGCGATATTCTGGAATTAGCTGATACGGTCAGCGAGTTGCGCCCGGTCAAGCACGCCTTTGAGGCGGGGGTGAAAGCCCAAATAGGGATCGATTATTGAGTGTAGGCCGGATAAGGCGTTTGCGCCGCATCCGGCTCCACGCTAACGCCTGATGGCGCTTTGCTTATCAGGCCTACTCATGATTAACCGTTGTTGTTACGACCGCCCGGACGACGGCTACCGCCGACCTGGGTGTGACGTTTAACTGCACGGCGGATCTGGTTCGCCTTCATGCGACGACGGTCTTTCTCAACAGCAACCTTCGAGCTGGTTTCCGGCTGCAGTTCCACCAGTTGACGCAGATAGTTTGTCTGGGCGAGATCAAGCTCCGTCCAGCCACCACGCGGCAGACCTTTCGGCAGCGGAATATCACCGTAACGTACGCGGATCAAACGGCTCACCTGCACGCCAACGGCTTCCCACAGGCGACGCACTTCGCGGTTACGCCCTTCGGTCAAGGTGACGTTATACCACTGGTTAATCCCTTCACCACCGCTGAACTTGATGGTTTTAAATGCGGCCGGACCATCTTCGAGTTGCACGCCACGGCTCAGGTCACGCAGTTTCGTTTCATCCACCTGGCCAAACACACGCACCGCGTATTCACGCTCAACTTCACGGCTCGGGTGCATCAGACGGTTCGCCAGTTCACCATCGGTGGTGAACAGCAGTAAACCACAGGTATTCACGTCCAGACGACCCACCGCAATCCAGCGCGCATCGCGCAGTTTTGGTAGACGGTCAAAGACGGTCGGACGACCTTCCGGGTCGTTACGGGTACACAATTCACCTTCCGGCTTGTAATACGCCAGAACGCGGCAGATTTGTTCCGCAGATTCTTTAACCGAAATCAGATGACCGTCGATACGGATTTTCAGACCCGGTGTTACGTCAACGCGATCGCCAAGCGTGGCAATTTTGCCGTCAACGCTCACGCGACCTGCTGCAATAATGGTTTCAATTTCACGGCGAGAACCGTGGCCAGCGCGCGCCAGCACTTTTTGTAACTTTTCGCTCATAGAGCTTCCTTTAGGTGTCGCCTTCACAGGCGTCGAACAGGAGAATCAACGGCGCCAGTTAGCACCATTTTAAGGCCGCGTAGTATACTGAGTTGCGCCCTTATAAGAAAGGTTTAACGTCGCCGACGCCTTCACGCAACACCACCGGCGAGTCATCGGTTAAATCGATAACCGTGGTGGGCTGTTGACCGAGATACCCGCCGTGGATAATCAAATCCACCTGCTTCTCCAGACGATCTTTAATCTCTTCCGGATCGGACTCGGTAAATTCGCTACCCGGCAGCATGAGCGATGTTGAGAGCATGGGCTCGCCCAACGCTTCCAGCAACACCAGCGCAATCGGATTGGACGGTACGCGCAGACCGATGGTTTTACGTTTTTCCTGCAGCAATCGGCGCGGCACTTCTTTCGTCCCTTTCAGGATGAAGGTGTAGTTGCCCGGCGTATTGTTTTTAATTAAACGAAAAGCAACGTTGTCCACGAACGAATACGTCGACAGTTCGGACAGGTCACGGCACATCAACGTGAAGTTGTGTCCATCAGGCAAATGACGGATACGGCAAATACGCTCCATCGCCCCTTTGTCTTCGATTTTGCAGCCCAACGCATAGCCGGAATCAGTGGGATAAACGATCACCCCACCTTTACGCACAATTTCAACGGCCTGATTGATCAGGCGTTGCTGTGGGTTATCAGGATGGATATAAAAAAACTGACTCATACTTTCCTCTCAGTGGTCTCGGGCTGTTCCCAAAGCTGCCAGACGCCTTCAACGCCTGCGGGCAACCAGAGCTTACGACCCAATTCAATCCACGGGCACGGCTGATGAAAATCAGATCCTTGTGATGCCCACAGCTGATGCTGACGCGCCAGCGTCGCCAGATGGGTACGCTCATTGGGAGACTGTTGACACTGTGCCACTTCCATCGCGTCACCGTGATGTTCGGCAAACCAGGCAACCAGTCTTTTCAGCCACTTAGCGCTAAGATCGTACCGACCAGGATGAGCCAGCACCGCCTTACCGCCAGAATGATGAATGACATCAATAGCTTGTTCTATTGTACACCACTGTGGCGGAACGTAACCGGTTTTCCCGCGGGCAAGGTATTTTTTAAACACGTCAGCCATGGTCGTGGCTTTGCCACTCTCAACCAGGAAACGCGCAAAATGGCCTCTCGTGACGGCCCCGCCGTCAGCCAGACGTAACGCGCCTTCCCACGCGCCCGGGATATGTGCTTTGTCCAGTCGCTCAGCAATTAGCTGCGCACGCAGCTGACGACGCGCGGTTTGTTCTGCCAGAAACGCACGCATCATGGGGTGGTCGATATCGATATTCAGGCCGACGATATGGATCTCGTGGTTTTCCCAGACCGTGGAAATTTCAACGCCCGCTATCAACTTCAAGGCTAAACCTGAACGTGAAATTTCTTCTCTTGCCGCCGGAATCGCTGCCGTGGTGTCATGATCGGTAATCGCCAATGTCCCGACTCGCATCTCTACCGCACGGTGTACCAATGCTTCAGGTGTCAATCGTCCATCGGACGCCGTTGTATGACTGTGCAGGTCGTAAATCACTGCGTAATTCGTGTCGCTCAAGGCGGCTCCCGTTTCAATAAATGTCGTATCACGCTCATCATAGCGTTTTAGACAAATTTACTGAAATCAGGTGTTGACTTTATTCCATTGAACTAGTTAACTAGTACGCAAGTTCACATGAAGAAAGAAGGTATCTGAGATGAAAGCAACATATGTCCTGCACGGTGGGTGGCGCACTTCCTGATTTCGGGCAGTGTCTTACGTCTGCAATATGCAACCAGATACCCGGCCCGCCAACTAAGCGGGCTTTTTTTTGAACAAAATTAATGAGAATAACGATGCAAACACAAAAACCGACACTCGAACTGCTGGCCTGTGACGCCGCCTACCGTAACAACCCGACCGAGCTGTTTCATCAGGTCTGCGGCGCGCGCCCGGCGACATTGTTACTGGAATCCGCCGATATCGACAGCAAGGACGACCTGAAGAGTCTGCTGTTGGTCGACAGCGCGCTGCGTATTACCGCCTTAGGTGACACCGTTACCATTCAGGCGTTGTCGGCGAATGGTGCCTCCCTGCTCCCGTTGCTGGATGCCGCCTTGCCAACTGGTGTTGAAAACCAACAACAGCCGAATGCCCGCCATTTGCGTTTTCCGGCCGTCAGCCCACTGCTGGATGAAGATGCCCGCTTATGTTCCCTGTCGGTCTTTGACACGTTCCGTTTAATGCAGGAACTGGTTAATGTGCCGGAGCAGGAGCGTGAAGCCATGTTCTTCGGCGGTCTGTTTTCCTACGATCTGGTCGCTGGATTCGAAGATTTACCCCAGCTTGAAGCCGGCAACCGCTGCCCTGATTACTGCTTCTACCTGGCCGAAACCCTGATGGTCATTGACCACCAGAAAAAAAGCACCCGTATTCAGGCCAGCGTGTTCACGCCCTGCGAGGAAGAAAAACAGCGTCTGGCCCACCGACTGGTGCAGTTGAGCCAGCAATTAACCGAACCCGCGCCGCCGCTGCCCGTTATTGAAGTGCCAGAAATGCGCTGTGAGTGTAATCAGAGCGATGAAGAGTTCGGTACCGTCGTGCGCGGTTTGCAAAAAGCCATTCGTGCCGGTGAGATTTTCCAGGTAGTGCCTTCCCGCCGTTTTTCACTGCCCTGCCCGTCACCACTTGCTGCCTATTATGTTCTGAAAAAGAGCAATCCCAGCCCGTACATGTTCTTTATGCAGGATAACGATTTCACGTTGTTCGGTGCCTCGCCGGAAAGTTCGCTGAAATACGATGCCACCAGCCGCCAGATTGAGATCTACCCTATTGCCGGGACTCGCCCACGCGGCCGTCGTGCTGACGGCTCGCTGGACCGCGATCTCGACAGCCGTATTGAGCTGGAAATGCGCACTGACCATAAAGAACTTTCCGAGCACCTGATGCTGGTGGACCTGGCGCGTAATGACCTGGCTCGTATCTGTACCCCGGGCAGTCGCTACGTGGCCGACCTGACCAAAGTTGACCGGTATTCCTTCGTGATGCACCTGGTTTCCCGCGTGGTCGGCGAACTGCGTCATGACCTTGACGTCCTGCATGCATACCGTGCCTGTATGAACATGGGCACGCTGAGCGGTGCGCCGAAAGTGCGCGCCATGCAGCTTATCGCCGAGGCTGAAGGTCGCCGCCGCGGTAGCTATGGCGGCGCGGTCGGTTACTTCACCGCCCACGGTGATCTGGACACGTGCATTGTGATTCGTTCTGCCCTGGTAGAAGACGGTATCGCCACCGTGCAGGCGGGTGCCGGGATTGTTCTGGACTCTGTACCGCAGTCTGAAGCCGATGAAACCCGTAATAAAGCGCGTGCGGTTCTGCGTGCTATCGCCACAGCACACCACGCACAGGAGATTTTCTAATGGCTGATATTCTGCTGCTCGATAACATTGACTCTTTTACCTATAACCTGGCAGATCAGCTGCGTACCAACGGCCACAACGTGGTGATTTATCGCAACCATATCCCGGCGCAGACCTTAATTGACCGCTTAGCGACCATGAAAAACCCGGTATTGATGCTTTCGCCAGGTCCGGGCGCGCCAAGCGAAGCCGGCTGCATGCCGGAGTTGTTGACTCGCCTGCGTGGCAAATTGCCGATTATCGGTATTTGCCTTGGGCATCAGGCGATTGTCGAAGCTTACGGCGGGTATGTAGGTCAGGCGGGAGAAATCCTGCACGGCAAAGCCTCCAGTATTGAACACGACGGTCAGGAAATGTTCGCCGGTCTGGCTAATCCCTTGCCTGTGGCGCGTTACCATTCACTGGTCGGCAGCAACGTCCCGGCGGGACTAACCATTAACGCCCACTTCAACGGCATGGTGATGGCGGTTCGCCACGACACCGACCGCGTGTGCGGATTCCAGTTCCATCCGGAATCAATTCTCACCACTCAGGGCGCGCGTCTGCTGGAGCAAACGCTGGCCTGGGCACAGCAGAAGCTTGAACAAACCAACACGCTGCAGCCTATTCTCGAAAAACTGTATCAGGCCCAGACGCTGTCTCAGCAGGAGAGCCACCAATTGTTCTCTGCAGTCGTGCGCGGTGAATTGAAGCCGGAGCAGCTGGCTGCCGCACTGGTCAGCATGAAAGTGCGCGGTGAGCATCCGAATGAAATTGCCGGGGCGGCGACGGCCCTGCTGGAGAACGCCGCGCCGTTCCCACGTCCGGACTATCTGTTTGCCGACATTGTCGGGACCGGCGGTGACGGCAGCAACAGCATCAACATTTCCACCGCCAGCGCGTTTGTCGCCGCGGCCTGTGGGTTAAAGGTAGCGAAGCACGGTAACCGTAGCGTCTCCAGTAAATCAGGTTCATCCGATCTGCTGGCGGCCTTTGGCATCAACCTGGATATGAATGCCGATAAGTCGCGCCTGGCGCTTGACGAACTGGGCGTATGTTTCCTGTTTGCACCGAAATATCACACCGGTTTTCGTCACGCCATGCCGGTTCGTCAGCAGCTCAAAACCCGCACGCTGTTTAACGTGCTCGGGCCGCTGATTAACCCTGCGCATCCGCCGCTGGCGCTGATCGGCGTCTACAGCCCGGAACTGGTACTGCCCATTGCCGAAACCCTGCGCGTGCTGGGATATCAGCGTGCAGCCGTGGTGCACAGCGGCGGAATGGATGAAGTTTCGCTGCATGCACCGACCATTGTGGCCGAATTGCATGACGGCGAAATCAAGAGTTATCAGCTGACGGCAGACGACTTTGGCCTGACGCCATATCACCAGGAACAGCTGGCGGGCGGCACGCCGGAAGAAAACCGTGACATTCTCAGTCGCTTGTTACAAGGTAAAGGTGAAGCCGCGCACGAAGCCGCCGTGGCAGCGAATGTCGCCATGTTAATGCGCCTGCACGGCGAAGAAGATTTAAAAGCCAACGCACAAATCGTGATTAATGTCCTGCGTAGCGGTGCGGCCTATGACCGGGTCACCGCCCTGGCAGCAAGAGGGTAAATGATGCAAACCGTTTTAGCGAAAATTGTCGCAGACAAGGCGATTTGGGTAGAAGCCCGCAAACAGCAACAACCGTTGGCCAGCTTTCAAAATGATGTTCAGCCAAGCTCGCGACATTTTTATGATGCGCTGCAAGGCGCGCGGACCGCGTTTATTCTGGAGTGCAAAAAAGCCTCTCCGTCAAAAGGCGTGATCCGTGATGACTTTGACCCGGCACATATTGCGGGTGTGTATAAACATTATGCCTCGGCGATTTCTGTGCTGACCGACGAGAAATATTTCCAGGGAAGCTTTGATTTCCTGCCCATCGTCAGCCGCATCGCACCGCAGCCGATTCTGTGTAAAGACTTTATTATCGATCCTTACCAGATTTACCTGGCCCGTCATTACCAGGCTGATGCTTGTTTACTGATGCTGTCCGTGCTGGATGACGAACAATATCGTCAGCTTGCCGCCGTGGCGCACAGCCTGAAAATGGGTGTGCTGACCGAGGTCAGCAACGAAGAAGAGCTGGAACGTGCCATTGCGCTTGGCGCAAAAGTCGTGGGCATTAACAACCGCGACCTGCGCGACCTGTCGATTGACCTCAATCGCACCCGCCAACTGGCACCGCGACTGGGCCACGGCGTGACCGTCATCAGCGAGTCCGGCATTAATACCTACGGCCAGGTGCGCGAACTCAGCCATTTCGCCAACGGTTTTCTGATTGGCTCCGCGCTGATGTCGCATCAGGACCTGCATGCAGCGGTACGTCGCGTGCTGCTCGGCGAGAATAAAGTCTGCGGACTGACGCGCGCACAGGATGCCCATACGGCGTATGAATCCGGCGCAATTTATGGCGGACTGATTTTTGTTCCTTCTTCACCACGTGCCGTCAATATTGAGCAGGCTCGTGAGGTCATGACAGGTGCGCCGCTACAGTACGTTGGCGTGTTTCGCGACAGCAATATTGATGACGTGTGCTCCACCGTCGGGCATTTATCACTGACAGCCGTGCAACTGCACGGGAACGAAGATCAGACTTATATCGATACGCTGCGTGCGGCATTACCGCAACAGGTGCAAATCTGGAAGGCGCTGAGCGTGGGCGAGTCACTGCCAGTCCGCAGCTATCAGCATGTTGATAGATACGTTTTCGACAACGGCCAGGGCGGCAGCGGACAGCGCTTTGACTGGTCGCTGTTGGGTGGGCAATCACTGGATAACGTTTTACTGGCTGGCGGACTCGGTGCAGATAACTGCGTCGACGCGGCTAAAACCGGCTGTGCCGGTCTCGATTTCAATTCTGGCGTAGAGTCGCAGCCGGGCATCAAAGATGCGCGTCTGCTGGCCTCGGTCTTTCAAACACTGCGCGCATATTAAGGAAAAGGACATGACAACATTACTCAACCCCTATTTTGGTGAATTTGGCGGCATGTATGTGCCACAGATTCTGATGCCTGCCCTGCGCCAGCTGGAAGAAGCCTTCGTCAGCGCGCAGAAAGATCCTGAGTTTCAGGCGCAGTTTACCGACCTGCTGAAAAACTATGCAGGCCGCCCTACCGCGCTGACCAAATGCCAGAACATCACCGCGGGTACTCGCACTACCCTGTATCTGAAGCGTGAAGACTTACTGCACGGCGGTGCGCACAAGACTAACCAGGTGTTGGGTCAGGCGCTGCTGGCAAAACGTATGGGTAAAACCGAGATCATCGCTGAAACAGGTGCCGGTCAACACGGCGTAGCTTCCGCGCTCGCCTGTGCCTTGCTTGGCCTGAAGTGTCGCATCTATATGGGTGCGAAAGACATCGAACGTCAGTCTCCCAACGTGTTCCGTATGCGGCTGATGGGCGCCGAGGTGATCCCGGTACACAGCGGCTCCGCCACGCTGAAAGATGCCTGTAATGAAGCGCTGCGCGACTGGTCTGGCAGCTACGATACTGCGCACTATATGCTTGGTACGGCGGCTGGCCCACATCCTTTCCCAACTATTGTGCGTGAGTTCCAGCGCATGATCGGCGAAGAAACCAAAGTGCAGATCCTCGAAAAAGAAGGTCGTCTGCCGGATGCCGTTATCGCCTGCGTGGGTGGTGGGTCGAATGCTATCGGTATGTTTGCTGATTTTATTAATGACACCAGCGTCGGGTTGATTGGCGTTGAGCCGGGCGGTCACGGGATTGAGTCCGGTGAACACGGCGCGCCGTTGAAGCATGGTCGCGTCGGGATTTACTTCGGCATGAAATCACCGATGATGCAAACCGAAGAGGGGCAAATCGAAGAGTCCTATTCGATTTCAGCGGGTCTGGATTTCCCGTCCGTCGGGCCACAGCATGCTTACCTGAACAGTATTGGCCGTGCCGATTACGTATCGATTACCGATGACGAAGCGCTGGAAGCCTTTAAAACCCTATGCCTGCATGAAGGGATCATTCCGGCCCTGGAGTCATCACATGCCCTGGCGCACGCGTTGAAAATGATGCGTGAGGATCCGGACAAAGAGCAACTGCTGGTGGTTAACCTCTCCGGTCGCGGCGACAAAGACATCTTCACCGTACACGATATTCTGAAAGCACGAGGGGAAATCTGATGGAACGTTATGAAAACCTGTTTGCACAGCTGAAGGACCGCAAAGAAGGTGCATTTGTCCCCTTCGTCACTCTCGGCGACCCTTCTGTTGAGCAGTCGCTGAAGATTATTGATACGCTGATCGACGCCGGAGCTGATGCGCTCGAACTCGGGATCCCCTTCTCCGACCCGCTGGCTGACGGCCCGACCATTCAGGATGCGACCTTACGTGCTTTTGCCGCAGGCGTCACGCCGTCGCAATGCTTCGAAATGCTGGCGCGGATCCGTCAAAAACATCCCAATATTCCTGTTGGCCTGCTGATGTACGCCAATCTGGTATTCAGTAAAGGCATTGACGAATTTTACGCCCAGTGTGAAAAAGTCGGCGTGGATTCAGTGTTAGTCGCCGATGTGCCGGTTGAGGAGTCTGCGCCATTCCGGACAGCGGCACTGCGCCACAACGTGGCACCGATTTTCATCTGCCCGCCGAACGCTGATGACGACCTGCTGCGCCAGATTGCGTCCCATGGTCGCGGTTATACCTATCTGTTGTCTCGTGCTGGCGTGACTGGCGCCGAAAAGCGTGCTGCGCTACCGCTGCATCATCTGGTCGAGAAGCTGAAACAATACAATGCACCGCCGTCGTTGCAAGGCTTCGGTATCTCAGCGCCTGAGCAGGTCGCGGGGGCGATTGAAGCAGGTGCTGCCGGGGCGATTTCAGGCTCGGCGATTGTGAAAATTATTGAGAAAAATGTCGCCGCACCGGAACAGATGCTGACAGAGCTAAGGGCCTTTGTCAGCGCGATGAAAGCCGCCACGCATCAGTAATAAGCCACAACCGCCAGCGTAAATCTGGCGGTTTTATCCTTCTTTCGCCTGCTTCATTTTGTACATGGCGTTATCTGCGTTCTGAATAGCCACATCCAGTTCACCGTTCACTTCCGCAATTCCCCATGACACCGACAGCGGCACCGTGTGCCCCTCTACCACAAATACGTGATTATTGACCTGACCGCTAATACGCTCAGCGATGGCGATAGCGTCACTCGCCTGAGAGCGAAACAGCAAGATCATAAACTCATCCCCGCCGGTACGAATCACCAGATCGTGACTGGTTCGGGTATTAGACAGCATTCTGTTGGCAATGGTTTGCAGTGCGCGATCCCCGGCCGCGTGGCCCCAGGTGTCGTTGACGGCCTTAAACTTATTACAGTCCAGAAGTACCACCGAACAATGGGATAAATCCCGGCGTTTAATAATGTCGAGGATCCTGCGGTTAAAACAACCGGTCAGCGAATCGATATACACCTTTAGATCGCTTTCATTCAGCCACGATTTCAACGAAAAGCTAATGATAATAAAGAAGAACGGCGCCAAAAGAATCACAATTCCGGCATGCGCATCGTGTACCATAAAACGACCTAACGAGATCGAATAGTGCAGCGCATACTTTTCTGACAACATCCTGACATGGGCGTTGTTCAGAGTTGTGCATTTCCCGGCTAAACAGAGACTCTCGTTGTTGAGTAAATTCACCAATGCCACATTAAGACCCGGCGGAAGCTGGTTTTCAAACGCGTTTGCCAACTCATCTTGCAATTCCGGTTTCGAATGGTCATAAACCAGGTACGCCACGATATGATCGGAGATATCATCGCCTGACAGATCGTAAATATAGCTAACGACACTGTACGCCTTATCACCGGTGATTTTATCGGTGTAAAAATTGGTCGAACTAAGGGCTTTGTTTTTGACGTTTTTTTGCAGTAGTCGGGTATAAAAATCGACCGGTGGGTAGAAAAAATTGGAAATATCGAGCGCCATCTCGGAGTCAGCGAAAGAAAAATTGTGAGAGTCGGCAGGAGTAAACCAGTAAAAATAATCTGCGTCTTTGGCGATAATATAACGATGCGCGTCGAAAGTGCCCGGATTGAGCTCATTCACCATTCCGCGGATAAACTCTGCGGCGGTAAACATACACAGGGCCTGCTGGCTGGGCTGCTTAGCGATAATGGCTCCAGATGCCGAATGTATCCGCTTTCGATCGGCGTTGATTCCCCACTCCCCCTCCCCCTCCTCGCGCGGAACAAAGCGCGACTTGCTGCCACATCGTCCACCATTAATGGTGTGGTGATAACGCTCACCGATGGCGTCCGCGATCAGTTCATTGTCGTTAAAGATGTCCATGAGACGCGTTTGGAGACGGTTGATACCTTCACTTGCGGTGGCCGTACGCTGCTCGTAAATGATGAACAGGAACAGTGATGTAAATATCAGTGTAATGAGGCCAGAGACCAGCAACGCTTGCCTGTTTCTGAGCTTATCCTGCACAATCTTCACGCGTCCACCCTGATAGTTACCCGCATTGCCAAATCAGTTACTTGAGCGCTAAGTTACAGATTTACCGATAAAAAGCATATCTTTATTAACAAATTCGCAAACTAATCATCACCATCAAGCAGATAGCCCGCCCGGCGAATGGCCTCACGGCAGTCGCTGACGCCGGCGGCATAACCCGCTTCAATTTCGCAAACCGGGCTGGCACTGCAATAAGGTAATTTGATCGGTACGGCCAGAGCGTGTTCAAGGCTCTCCACCCGAGTCATATACCCCAGCAGTGCGCGCGCAGCATACAGGGCGAATTCTGCTATGTCATCGTTGGGTGATGATTCCAGAAGTGAAATTTTTTGTTGCAGCTGTTGGCGGGACAATTCCATCGTCAATGCCCTCAAAGCAGGTTTGCTTAAAGAGTAGCATTTGATCGAAGGGTGAAAAGGCGGGAGGGGAAAAACAGGGCCAAAAAGACGGGACAACGCTCGCCCCGTCTTTTCACATGTGAATCTCAGCGTTAGAAGCGATAACTTACACAGAATATAGATACCTAATAATTTCACAGCAACAACATCAGAAAACACTTACATGAACACCAGAAAAATTCGAGTTGCCCTGAAAGTTACGCATTTTTACAATATATAAAACAATGGCCTTAGATTAGTTTTTCCTGCTGGAATTACTAATCTTAATAATTGTAGCGTCATTGTTTTTTCAAGTTTAATAAACTGTATCTATTTATCGTTCGTTGAGCGGCAATCTACTATTTATGTTTGCGGCAACCTTAACTGATAATTATTTATTTTTTATTGCGAGTGTTATGTATGTTTAAAAAGAAAGTGATCAGCACATTAATCCTGTCAGTTTTGCCGGGTGCAGGTTTCTCTGCAGATTTTACTGAAAAAGTAAATCAAGGCACTGAAGTAAAAAATGAAGTGATTAATGATAGACAAGATGTCTATGGGAAAATATTGGATAGCACTATCACCACTGGAGGTCATCAGTATATTCACACTGGCGGAAGTGCTTCTAACATTGTACTTAACGGCGGAAAAAGCACGGTAACTGGTGCTTTGATTGATAATTTCAAGATATTATCAGGAATTCAAAAACTTGAATCTGACGCTATTTCTGAGAATGCGTACATTGCAATGTCCGGAATTCAACACGTCAATAATAATGCAACGGCAGTCAGCACTACCGTAGAAAGCAAGGGCAGGCAATTTATTAATGCCGGCGGAAAATCAGAAAATACAACAGTTAACAGTGACGGTGCACAATACGTATATAAAAATGGCATGTCTAACAAGACCATTATAAATGGAGGCGCTGTATTTGTACGTGGTGGCACAGCTACTAATTCCACTATAAATAGTGGAAAACAAGTGGTAACAGAGGGAGGTACTACATCTGGAGATACCATTAATAAGGGTGGTTATCAAAACATTGGTGTTAATGGTAGTGCCTCTAACGTCACTGTGAATACAGGAGGCCGTCAGGATATTAATACTGGCGGTTATGCAAAAGATACTACTGTTATAGGAGGGCAGTACGACATAGATCCAAACGCTACTGGTGAAAATGTAAGTTTCGACGGTGGTGTAGGCTTCATCCATGAAGCTGGTGTTTTAGCTGGATACGCGACGCTAAAAAACGGCGCTGAAATTTATATGGCCGAAGGTTCTGATGCTGACATTTCACTATCAGGTCAGAGTAATCTCTATGTTATCAATAGCATAAAGAATAGAAACATGAATCTAAATGATTCCTCTGTTCATTTTCGTTCTTCTTTTGATAATGACTTATCAACTGATTTAAAGGAATTTAAAACTCTTAGCGTTGATAAATTAGATTCCAGCAACTCTTCATTTTTTATGAAAGTTGAAGGTATGAGTGGTGATTTCCTTGATGTGTCTGAATTTTCCGGAACCAACAATACAGTTAATATTAAAGGTAGTGGTAAAGAAAGCAGCGATGGATATCACTTGATTCATGCTGGTAATAGTACAAATGATGCTTTTAAATTAAATGGTGATAAAGTTGAACTGGGTTCATATGTATATACTTTAGAAAAAAATAATGATGATTGGTATTTGAAACAGCATAGTGATCAACTTTCATCTTCAGCAAAAGCTGCATTGTCAATGGCATCCTATGCTTCTTCAATCTTCACAAATGAGTTTCATACTATATCAGACAGATTGAATAATAGCCTGACCGATATTGAAGGAAATCATGTATGGGGAAGATTCATTAGTTCAGATTATCGCGTTGATAATGGTGTGAACGACCCATATAAACTCAAACAAAATGGTTTTGAGTACGGCATAGGGAAAACTCTCCCGACAGAAACTGGCGATATAAGTTTTGGTGTGTCTGCGGGTATCACCCAAAACAAAATTAAAGAAAAATCAGGGACGCATTCTGATGTTGACAGCTATTCAATTGGTTTATATGCGTCATATATCCATAAAAACGGGCTTTACATTGATGGGTTAATTAAAGGTAACCGATTTGACACTAATTCCAAAGTCATCGTTGACTCCGTCGATGTTGCAACCACTGAATTTAAGCAAACAGGTTTTGGTTCTGCTTTGGAAGTAGGTAAGTACACATGGTTTGATAAAACGTTTTTTGTTCCCTACACTCGAGCAGAATACTTTATTGCCAAGAGTGAAGTCGTTTCACTAAGCAATGGCATGAAGGTTGATCTGGGCAATGACAGATCTTTCAAAGGAGAAATTGGTGCTAAATTAGGAACCAACTTAAATGTTGGCCAGAGCGCTAAAATCACGCCATATTTCAAAATTTCAATTGAAAATGAATTGATTGATGATAACTCAGTAAATATCAATAAAAGTGTGAAGATTAGAAATGACAATTCAGGTACTGTCGGTAATTATAGCTTAGGCCTTGATGCAAAAATCGGGAAGAATGCCTCTCTATTTTCTGAAGTCGGCTACTCCAAAGGTTCAAACATCGAGGCGCCACTCAATATTAAAGCAGGTGTCCGCGTTCTCTTTTAATACTTGAGCAACCCTATTCTGTACGTCTGGATTGTCCTGGATGTACAGAATGGAAAACGGGTCATGTGATGACCCGTTTTCCAGAAGAGCTTAGAAGCGATAACCCGCAGAGAACATAAACACCCACGGATCGAGGCGTACGTTATCGTGCTGCTGTGCGCCAGCCAGTTTGTAGCTCGCGGTGGTGTCGATATCCATGTACCAGACTGACATGTTAATCAACCAGTCACGGTTGATCAGGTAGTCCATCCCCACCTGTCCCGCCGCACCCCAGGAGTCTTTCAGGCTCAGGTCAGATAATCCGGTTTCTTTGCCGTTATCGTTAAATCCTTCGTCGAAGAACGTGGTGTAGTTAACGCCGACGCCAACGTAAGGACGCAACTTGCTGCTGGAGTCGCCAAAGTACCACTGCGCCATTAGCGTTGGCGGTAAATGATGAACGGTCGCGATATCCCCGGTGGTTGAGGTGCCGATTTTATGACGAAACGGCGTTGCGGCCAGTAATTCGACACCAATATTGTCGGTCGCCATATAGGTGAATGTCAGCCCCAGTTGCGTGTTATTGCTGACGTCAAAACCGCCCAAACTTCCCAGCGTACCGCCCGCACCTTCCGTCGGTCTTACGGTTGCAGAACCTGCGCGAATAAAGAACTCTCCCGCTTCATGCGCAAATGCGCTCCCGGAAAGTAGAGTTGTTAATACCAATGCTGCCACTGTTAATTTTTTCATGTCCGCTCCATCGTTATGGTTATAAAAGCGGAACGAATATACCTACAATGGAGTAATAAATGATCTAACACAGATCACATTGACGCCTGTAATTTAACATTTATTGATCCAGATTAAGTTAGAACTTGCATTCAAAATCCTGGTTAACTTAATTCAGATCAATTTTGATATATTTCCACCCTGTGAGCATTTTTCCCTTCAATGGTATACGGACGTAATGAGCCATGGTGTACAGAGAACAAACAGCGTTGTTGCATAATGCTGAAGTCATAGCCAAAAATTACCGCCGCTTTACAAAGATATGCTTTTCCATACACCTCGCGATGCTGCCACTGTTGAGTTATCCAGGGTACAATTGCCCGCAAATGAACACCTGCAAAACTCAAGGAGAGTGCATGTCAATCACGGCGAAGTCCGTTTACCGTGACACGGGAAACTTTTTCCGTAATCAATTCATTACCATCTTGCTGGTATCGCTGTTGTGCGCGTTTATCACGGTGGTGTTCGGGCATGCTTTTTCCCCCAGCGACGCGCAGATTGCGCAACTCAGTGAAGGGGATCAGATAACCAACAGCGTGGGACTGTTCGACCTGGTGCAGAACATGACACCGGAACAGCAGCAAATCCTGCTACGTGCGTCAGCGGCATCGACATTTTCTGGACTTATCGGCAATGCCATCCTCGCGGGTGGTATTATTCTGATGATCCAGTTAATTTCAGCAGGCCATCGAGTCAGCGCGCTGCGGGCCATTGGCGCCAGTGCACCGGTATTGCCTAAGCTGTTTATTCTGATTTTTCTGACTACCCTGCTGGTGCAAATCGGGATTATGCTGGTCGTTGTACCCGGTATTGTGCTGGCCATTCTGCTGTCGCTTGCGCCAGTGATGATGGTTCAGGATAAGATGGGTGTCTTTGCAGCCATGCGCAACAGTATGCGTCTGGCGTGGTCTAACATGCGACTGGTTGCGCCCGCTGTGATCGGTTGGCTGCTGGCAAAAACGTCACTGTTGCTGCTCGCCCCCACTTTTGCTGTATTAACGCCGAATGTTGGCGCAGTAGTAGCGAATACGCTGAGCAATATGATTTCTGCCGTTTTGCTGATCTATTTGTTCCGCCTGTATATGCTGATTCGCCAATAAACCCTGAACGCATCCCGGCCTCTTGGTCGATGCTTTTTGATTACGGAATCGAAGAATGAAGCAGTTTCTTGATTTTTTACCGCTGGTGGTCTTTTTCGCTTTTTATAAGCTTTATGACATCTATGCGGCGACCTCGGCACTGATTGTCGCGACGGCCATTGTGTTGATTTACAGCTGGGTTCGCTATCGCAAGGTCGAGAAGATGGCGTTGATCACCTTTATTCTGGTGGCTGTTTTTGGCGGCCTGACCGTTTTCTTCCACAACGATGAATTCATTAAGTGGAAGGTAACGGTGATATATGGGCTGTTTGCAGGTGCCTTACTGGTCAGCCAGTGGGTGATGAAAAAACCGCTGATTCAGCGCATGTTAGGTAAAGAACTGACGCTGCCACAGCCGGTATGGTCGAAACTGAACCTGGCCTGGGCCGTCTTTTTCATCCTGTGCGGTCTGGCGAATATCTACATCGCGTTTTGGCTGCCGCAAAATATCTGGGTAAATTTCAAAGTGTTTGGCTTAACCGCCCTGACGTTGGTCTTCACGCTGCTGAGCGGGGTGTATATTTACCGACATCTGCCGCAGGAAGATAAGTCATAATGTGCATTCGCCAGATCTGCGGATCTGGCGAATTTTTAACCCACTATACCTTTCTCTCACTTTAACACCGCGTTGCACACCGCATCCCCTCTGTTCTCAGCCCACAAATTCTAGTAGCATCGCGCCTGTAATCTTTCTCTACAGTCGGTTCTACAATGACAACAACGAATAACACCCCTCAAGGTGAGCTGGTTTTACGTACACTGGCCATGCCAGCCGATACCAATGCTAACGGCGATATTTTTGGCGGTTGGCTGATGTCGCAAATGGATATCGGTGGCGCTATTCAGGCCAAGGAAATCGCGCACGGTCGTGTGGTCACGGTGCGAGTGGAAGGAATGAGTTTTTTACGCCCGGTTACCGTCGGTGATGTGGTCTGTTGCTATGCGCGCTGTGTGAAGCGCGGTACCACATCCATCAGCATTAATATTGAAGTCTGGGTTAAGAAAGTGGCATCTGAGCCAATTGGGCAACGCTACAAAGCCACCGAAGCGTTGTTTATCTACGTGGCCGTGGATAAAGATGGGAAACCCCGTCCGATCCCCGCCTCTGCCTGATACGACACGTTAACGTCGAAATCAGACAAGCCTTATGCTAATTGCCGGATGATGGCGTAGCGCCTCATCCGGCCAACTTCTTACTCGATCTGCGCAGTACCGTTCAGACGGAAAACAATATTCACCACCAGTCCGGAGCCGGGTTTGCCCGCCTCGTAGCGCCATTTGCGCATGGCATTCTTCACTTCACGCTCAAACATATTGGCAGGCTGTGCGGAAAGCACCTCCACGTTCTCAACCCGGCCATCTGACGTCACGTCAAATTTCACTTTTACACGACCTTCAATACGCAGCGCCTGCGCACGTGCCGGATACTGTGGCTGATTACGACTCAGCGCACGCGGGCCAGCAGGCGCACTGACGGTCGGCTTGCTGGTGGCCGGGGCGGTACTGGTGGTCGGGCGCGCAGGCGCGGTGTTTTCAACTGGCGCAGCCGGGCGTGATTCAACCGGTTTAACGTCACGCTTCGGCTGTTCTTGCACCTTTTTCACCGGTTTTGGCTTCGGTTTTGGCTTCGGTTTCGGTTTTTCGATAACGACCGGTGCCTCCTTTGGCGGCTCAGGAATCGGTTCGGGTTCCGGTTCTGGCTCGACGACGGGCTCCGGAGGCGGCTGAACAACCTGCGGCGGTTCGAGGTCAGCTGGCGCGACCATCGTGATAGAAATCGGCTGCGCGGGCGCAGGCAGTTCAATAACCTGATGTACCGAGGTATACAGCAGTCCTGCCACTACAGCACCATGAACGCCGACAGAAAGTAACGTCGGCCAGGGAAAGCGACGAGGTAAATCAAGGGTCATTGAAGTCATAATCGTTTCAGTTAAAAAACCAGGCCCTGATTTTAAATGCAAATAGCAATCATATTCAATAAGCCCATGGCGGTAAGCGGCATTTAAAACGCGATTTTATGATAATAACCCACTTCTAAAGTAGGGGCTTAACAAATCCGTTATCTTTCCGTTGCAGTTGTTAGGCCTTTCCAATAACGTAATTAACGACTTTTACCGATCAAGGAGCTCTTCCCGTGCTGTACGTTATTTATGCTCAAGATATCGCTGATTCTCTCGAAAAACGCCTTTCCGTGCGCCCGGCACATCTGGCACGTCTGCAACTTCTCCATGACGAAGGTCGCCTGTTGACCGCAGGTCCTATGCCCGCCGTGGATAGCAACGACCCGGGTGCGGCCGGATTTACCGGATCAACCGTCATTGCCGAATTTGAATCACTCGAAGCAGCACAAGCATGGGCTGAAGCTGACCCGTATGTAGCGGCAGGCGTTTATGCGCAAGTTTCAGTAAAACCGTATAAGAAAGTATTTTAAGCAACAACGTCAGACTAACATTAATAAGCAGAGTGATTATCTACCCGCTTATAATATTCACAAGGGTGCATCTGAATAGATAATATTCAATGCACCTGTATTATTGCTATTTCAATACTCACCATGGCATATAACACTTAGTGGTTAGAAAACTAAAGCATCTGGCAAAATGTTATGCAGGGAATCTTTTTATAAATAATGACAGTCTTTTCGATAGACGTATAATAAGGTAGAGGAATGCTGTCGACTTCCTATTAAATTGCTATTTATCATTATCAATTTATTATGTATTTCACTTCTGAAAAGCGATACATCAAGCTCAATAAAATTTCAACTCACTAACTTATCACTTTTAAAACAACAAGATACATCACCGCATCCATCTGAGAAACCCAATACCACTTCTGCATTACGCCATCAGAAGTGGCATTAACTCACTGATTCTTTAATATCCAGCAGCTTTATTGGCCGCATTGATTCGCTTAGTCCTGGCGTCTTTTTGATTTTTATCTGTTGCCTGCATGATGCCACCGGCAGCATCAATCCAGTCGCTTGCCGTGCAACCAGACAACGTCACACTCAGCATGAGCGCCATTAAATACTTCATCTAAACTCCGTTTTTCAAAAACCGTACAAAAATATTGGTGAAAATTTATATAAATAGTTATTACCGGCACATTGTTACAAACATATCCGACACGAGCAATCAATAAATAAGGGGCTGATTGAATAACGCAGAATATTAAGCGGGAGGATAAAAGATGGCGGGTTGTGCTGTGGTCATTGGGCACCGCCAGCGATGCCCATTTTGATCAGACGCTGTGGATTGCAAACAACAACGAGTTACGTTGATGGTTGAGAATGCACTTTCTGATGGTATGGATGCGCATATTGCGGCGCGATTGTCCTTCAAGCCAACGCGCTTTACGGCGACTGGCCTGACGCTGCATCCGCCAGCGCCCCACTTCCGTTCTACTACGCTTCATGTTAACCACTCTTACCGTCACAGAGCGGACATTATACCGCCTGACCGAATGCAGACCAGCAGTTTTCCCGTGTTTTTATTTGCCAGATGAATCCTGATGCGTAAACTCTTAACAATACGCTTTCAAAAGGATTTTTAAATTTATGACAACCTTCTACACCGTGGTGAGTTGGCTGGTCATTCTGGGATACTGGGTACTCATCGCTGGCGTAACATTACGCATTCTGATGAAGCGACGCGCAGTGCCCTCTGCAATGGCCTGGCTTTTGATCATCTATATTCTGCCATTGGTCGGGATCATTGCTTATCTGTCTTTCGGTGAACTTCATTTGGGCAAACGTCGCGCCGAGCGCGCCAGAGCGATGTGGCCTTCAACGGCCAAGTGGCTCAACGACCTAAAAGCCTGTAACCATATTTTTGCTCAGGAGAACAGCAGCGTCGCCTCGTCTCTATTTAAGCTGTGCGAACGTCGCCAGGGTATCGGCGGCGTTAAAGGAAACCAGCTTCAATTGCTCACCAGTTCCGATGACGTGATGCAGGCGTTGATCCGCGACATTCAACTGGCGCGGCATAACATTGAGATGGTGTTTTATATCTGGCAACCCGGCGGCATGGCCGATCAGGTCGCAGAATCATTAATGGCCGCGGCACGACGCGGTATTCACTGTCGCTTGATGCTGGACTCCGCAGGCAGCGTGGCATTCTTCCGCAGCCCGTGGGCCGCGATGATGCGTAATGCAGGTATTGAGGTCGTTGAGGCACTGAAGGTTAACTTGATGCGTGTCTTCTTACGCCGCATGGACCTGCGCCAACACCGTAAGATGATAATGATCGACAATTATATTGCTTACACCGGCAGTATGAACATGGTTGACCCGCGTTTCTTTAAGCAGGATGCCGGCGTCGGGCAATGGGTTGATCTGATGGCAAGAATGGAAGGTCCGGTCGCCACCGCGATGGGGATTGTCTATTCCTGTGACTGGGAGATTGAGACCGGTAAGCGCATTTTACCGCCGCCACCGGATGCCAATATCATGCCATTTGAGCAGGCAAGTGGGCACACCATTCATACCATAGCCTCCGGCCCGGGTTTTCCTGAGGATTTGATCCATCAGGCGTTACTGACCGCGGCATACTCTGCGCGTGAATATTTAATCATGACCACGCCCTACTTCGTCCCCAGCGACGATCTGCTGCATGCCATCTGTACGGCGGCGCAGCGTGGGGTGGATGTGAGCATTATTCTTCCCCGCAAAAATGATTCTATGCTGGTTGGCTGGGCAAGTCGGGCCTTTTTCACCGAGCTGCTGGCGGCTGGCGTGAAAATTTACCAGTTTGAAGGGGGTCTGTTGCACACCAAGAGCGTGCTGGTCGATGGTGAGCTGAGTCTGGTGGGTACCGTAAACCTGGATATGCGCAGCTTGTGGCTGAATTTTGAGATCACGCTGGTGATTGACGATGCCGGATTTGGTGCCGATCTCGCGGCAGTACAGGACGATTACATCTCCCGTTCGCGCCTGCTTGATGCGCGTTTGTGGCTAAAAAGGCCACTCTGGCAACGGATCACCGAGCGACTGTTTTACTTCTTTAGTCCGTTGCTGTAAAACGAGCCCAAGAGACGGTAAACAGGTAGTCATTATGGATATGGATTTGAACAATCGCCTGACTGAAGACGAAACGCTTGAGCAGGCTTATGACATTTTTCTCGAACTGGCGACAGACAATCTCGACCCCGCTGACGTTCTTCTGTTCAATTTACAGTTTGAAGAACGCGGCGGCGCAGAGTTATTTGACCCGGCAGAAGACTGGCAGGAGCACGTCGATTTTGACCTGAATCCTGACTTTTTTGCCGAAGTGGTGATTGGTCTGGCCGACTCAGAAGATGGCGAGATTAACGATATTTTCGCACGCGTTTTGTTATGCCGTGAAAAAGATCACAAGCTCTGCCATATTCTCTGGCGCGAATGAGTCAAAAGAAAAGCTGCCCAGGCAGCTTTTTTTATTTAATTCGGAAGCTTAGTTCCACAGCGGTTACAAAATTGCGCGCTGTGCTCGTGCTGATGCTGCTGACACTGAGGGCATTGACGCTGATTCTGCCGATGCTGAAACGCGCTGCTCATGTGCGTGGTAATCAAGCCCGTGGGTATTGCAATTACTGAATAACCGATCAGGATAAGCACTGACGCCACCATACGCCCTAACGGCGTGTGCGGCGCGATATCCCCATACCCAACCGTCGTTACCGTCACAATGGCCCAGTACACCGACGCATTCAGCGTATCAAATCCATACCTCGGCCCTTCAATGAGATACATCAGCGCGCCGAAAATAATCATTAAAATGGCGATAAACGAATAGAACAGAATCAACTGGTGACGTGCGCTTTTTATGGCGCCCCAAAACACCATCAACGAAGGCATAAAGCGCAACAACTTGAGGATCCGCAGTACACGAATCGCCCGCATCGCTCGCCAGGCAAACACATAGTTCAAACTCATTTCTGGCCATAACCACATCACATACAGCGGCAAAATGGTGGCCAAATCGATAATACCCCAAAAACTAAACACATATTTTGCCGGATTGGCCCAACAGCATAATCGCAGCAAGTATTCGGCGGTGAAGACCAGAGTAATAAAGATCTCCAGCCAGACAAAAGAACGCCATTCATCATACGTTAAATGATATTGCGTCCCGACGCCCGACTCGACGAAGATGACAATGACGCTAAGCAACGCAAACAGCGCGCACAGACCTTCAAAACGACGACCTGAGCGCGTGTTTAAATCGAATAATTTACGATAGACAGCGCGGCGGACAGAGGACACAAAGCCAGACACATTCACCTCACCTATAAGAAGGGCTGACCTTTGTCAGCCCTCACGATTATAGCGGGTCTACTTTCAGGCAGGAAACAGCGTGGCGGAAACTTCCTTCCAGAACCGGTCGCGTTTTTGCACATTCCGGTCCGGCAATCGGACAACGGGTACGGAACACACAACCAGACGGCGGATTGATCGGTGACGGTAATTCGCCTTCCAACAGTTGGATGGTTTTGTTCCTCTCCTGATCGGGATCGGGGATCGGCACCGCCGACATCAGCGCTTTAGTATAAGGATGCAGCGGGTTATGGTACACCTCGTCGTAAGTGCCCAGTTCCACCGCATGCCCCAGGTACATTACCAGCACGCGATCGGAAATATGTTTAACCACCGCCAGGTCATGGGCAATAAAGATTAACGATAATCCCATTTCACGCTGCAGTTGTTGCAACAGGTTCACTACCTGCGCCTGAATCGACACGTCCAGCGCCGAAACCGGCTCATCGCAAATAATCAACTTCGGCTCGAGGATCAGCGCGCGAGCAATCCCGATACGCTGACACTGCCCGCCTGAAAATTCGTGCGGATAGCGGTTGATCAAGTTTGGCAACAGCCCGACTTTCATCATCATTGCCTTCACGCGATCGCGCACTTCCTGCCCTGGCAGGCTGGGATGATAAGTGCGCAGCGGTTCTGCGATAATTTCACCGATGGTCATACGCGGGTTTAATGAGGCCAGCGGATCCTGGAAAATCATCTGAATATCGCTGCGCACCGCGCGCCACTCATCGGGTTTCATACCCAGCAAATCTTTACCCAGCCAGGCCACTTTGCCGTCGGTGGCTTTCACCAGACCAATAATGGCGCGGGCAAAGGTAGACTTACCGCAGCCTGACTCGCCCACCACCCCTAACGTTTCACCTTCATACAGTCGCAGGGTCACGCCATCAACGGCTTTCAGTGTTTGTGAGGGTTGCCAGAACCACTGCTTGCCGTCTTTGATATCGAAATGGACTTTAAGATCGGCTATCTCAAGCAAGACTTTTCGTTGTTCAGTTGCCGTTGTCATACCAGTTCCTCCACCGGTTTAAAGCAGGCGCGCAGGCGGCCTGGGCTAAACTCTTCCAGCGGCGGAGCGCTGCTACAAATTTCCATCGCATGCGGACAACGAGGCTGGAACGGGCATCCTTTTGGCAAACGCAGCAGGTTTGGCGGGTTACCCGGGATGGTCAGCATCTCTTCCCCTTCAGCATCCAGACGCGGTACCGCGTTAAGCAAACCAATAGAATACGGATGAACGGGTTTATAAAAGACATCGCGCGCGCTGCCATATTCCATGGTGCGCCCGGCATACATCACCAGAACCTTGTCGCATATCCCGGCAACCACACCGAGGTCGTGGGTGATCATAATAATCGCGGTATTGAATTCGCTCTTAAGTTCATTCAGGAGCGTCATAATTTGCGCCTGAACCGTAACATCGAGCGCGGTTGTCGGCTCATCGGCGATCAGTAACTTTGGCCGACACTGTAACGCCATGGCGATCATCACACGCTGGCGCATCCCGCCTGAAAATTCATGTGGATACATCTTCATACGCTTGCGCGCTTCCGGCATTTTGACCGCATCCAGCATTCTGACGGATTCTTCAAACGCTTCGGCTTTACTCATACCTTTATGCAGCATCAGCACTTCCATTAACTGCTCTCCGACCCGCATATACGGGTTCAGGGAGGTCATGGGGTCCTGAAAGATCATTGAAATTTGTTCGGCGCGCAGTTTGTTCAGCTCGCGTTCCGGTAAATTAAGAATTTCACGTCCGTTGAACGTCGCAGAACCGCCGATGCGACCATTGGCCGCCAGCAGCCCCATCAGGGCAAACGCCGTTTGCGATTTCCCCGATCCAGATTCACCGACAATACCCAGCGTTTCACCGGCACGCAGCGAAAAGTTCAGATCGTTTACCGCGGTTACATCCCCATCAGGGGTGGCAAACGTCACGCGCAGATCTTTCACGTCCAGCAGTGCGTTAGCCTGTTGTTGCGCGAGCGGCGCGGTTGAGGTTTCAATTACGCTCATGGCTGCACTCCTTAACGGTCTTTCGGGTCGAGGGCATCACGCAGGCCATCGCCAATAAAGTTGAAACAGAACAACGTCACCACCAGGAAACCTGCCGGAAACAGCAGCAGCCACGGTGAGACTTCCATTGAGTTAGCACCATCACTTAACAACGCCCCCCAACTGCTTAACGGCTCCTGGGTCCCTAAGCCAAGGAAGCTCAGGAAGGATTCGAACAGGATCATGCTCGGTACCAGTAGCGATGCGTACACAACTACCACGCCCAGAACGTTCGGGACAATATGGCGGATAACAATGCGCACGGTCGAAACCCCACCCACCTGCGCAGCCTCAATAAACTCTTTGCGCTTCAGGCTCAGCGTCTGGCCACGCACGATACGTGCCATATCCAGCCAGGAGACCATACCGATCGCCACAAAGATCAGCAGGATGTTTTGCCCAAAAAAGGTCACCAGCAGAATGACGAAGAACATGAACGGGAAGGAGTTGAGGATTTCCAGCAGGCGCATCATCACGGAGTCAATTTTGCCGCCCAGATATCCTGACAACGATCCGTACAACGTGCCGACAATCACCGCCACCAGCGCCGCGGCAATCCCGACCATCAGCGAAATACGTCCACCAATCGCCACGCGTACCAGCAGGTCACGCCCCGAAGAATCAGTACCGAAGTAGTGGCCGGACTCACTGTCCGGCGCGCTGGACATCATTCCCCAGTCGGTGTCGAAGTAGGTAAATTGCGATAGCATCGGCGCAAGGGTCACAAACAGCGCGATAATCACCAGCACAACCAGACTGGCTACCGCCGCGCGGTTATGCATAAAGCGTCGACGCGCATCCTGCCACAAACTGCGGCCTTCGACTTCCAGCTTTTCACTGAAATTCTCCAGCGTCTCGCTGTTTTTCTTACTTAACATCATAGATAGCGAGCTCCAGTATCAGTAACGGATTTTCGGATCGATAACGGCATACAGCACATCAACAATCGCATTAAATACAATTGTCAGTGCACCGACCAGAATGGTCAGGCTCAATACCAGCGAGTAGTCGCGGTTCAGCGCGCCGTTAACGAACAGTTGACCAATACCCGGCAAGCCGTAGATAGTTTCAATCACCATCGAACCGGTAATAATGCCAACGAACGCCGGGCCCATATAAGACAACACCGGCAGCAAAGCGGGCTTTAACGCGTGACGGAAAATAATCCGCCGCATTGGCAGACCTTTCGCCCGTGCGGTACGAATAAAGTTGGAGTGCAGCACTTCAATCATCGACCCACGGGTGATACGGGCGATACTGGCGATATAGGCCAGCGACAACGCCACCATCGGCAAGATCATAAATTTCAGCGCCCCGCCGTTCCAGCCACCACCGGGCAACCATTTCAGCGTTATTGCAAATATCATCACTAACAAGGGGGCCACCACAAAGCTTGGGATAACCACCCCGGTCATCGCCACCCCCATCACCGTATAATCCCAGCGCGTATTTTGCTTCAACGCAGCAATGACGCCAGCACTGACGCCAACGAGTACCGCCAGGATAAAGGCAGCTGCACCCAGCTTCGCCGAAACCGGGAAGCTCGAGGCAACCAGATCGTTAACTGTATAGTCTTTATATTTAAAGGAAGGTCCAAAATCGCCATGCGCCAGTTGCTTCAGGTAGCTGAAGTACTGCGTGGTGATAGGGTCATTAAGATGATATTTCGCTTCAATATTCGCCAGTACTTCTGGCGGTAACGCACGTTCACCGGTAAAAGGACTCCCCGGCGCAAGGCGCATCATAAAGAATGAGATCGTAATAAGAATAAATAGCGTCGGAATCGCTTCCAGACAGCGACGTAATATGAATTTTAACATTGCCCGTACCTTCTGGCGTGTGCCTTTATACCTCTTTAAGCCAGTTATGGGGCCAGAGAGGTATTTATAGTTCGAAGAAAAAGACACTGTGGGGCAACGATGGTCGCCCCACGTCTTGCCATTAATGTTTGATAATATACAAGTCTTTAACGTGGATATTATCCATCGGGTCTTTACCGGAGTATCCGCCTACCCATGGTTTCACCAAACGCGCATTGACGTAGTAATACACCGGTACAATCGCAGAGTCTTTATCCAACTGCTGCTCAGCTTTCGAATACAGCTCGCTGCGCTGCGCTTCGTCAGTCACTTTCAGCGTATCGGCAATCAACTTATCAAATGCCGCGCTCTTATAGTGAACAGTGTTGTTGGAGCTGTCTGACAGCACCATGTTAAGGAAAGAGGTCGGTTCGTTGTAATCCGCACACCAGCCCGCACGAGAAACATCATAGTTACCCTGATGACGGGTATCGAGGAAGGTCTTCCACTCCTGGTTTTCCAGCTTAACGTTGGCACCCAGATTTTTCTTCCAGATAGAGGCGGCTGCAATAGCCAGCTTCTTGTGTAGATCGGAGGTGTTATACAACAGGTCGAAGGTCAGCGGTTTTTCTGCGGTAAAGCCAGCTTCAGCCAACAGTTTTTTCGCTTCTTCGTTACGTTTTTCCTGTGACCACTTGAACCACTCTGGCTCAACCAGTTTTGCGCCATCGGTATACGGCGGCGTGAAGCTGTACGCTGGCAGGTCGCCCTGGTTCTTCACTTTGTTGACGATAATGTCACGATCCAGTGCCATCTTCAGGGCGGTACGTACACGCACATCGTTGAACGGTGGCTTCTGGTTATTAATTTCGTAATAGTAGGTACACAGATACGGGTCAACGTGAACTTCGTTCGGGATCTCTTTTTTCAGTTTCTGGAATAACTCAATCGGCATGTTGTTGTAGGTCATGTCGATTTCACCACTGCGGTAGCGGTTAACATCAGTCACTTCAGAAGAAATTGGCAGATAAGTTACCTGGTTAATCACCGTTTTGGCGTTATCCCAGTAGTTAGTATTACGCTCAAGAACAATGCGCTCGTTGACGACCCAATCTTTTAATTTATAGGAGCCGTTAGAAACGATGTTCGCGGGCTGGGTCCATTTATCACCAAATTTTTCCACCACGGCTTTAGGCACCGGGGAAACTGATGAGTGAACAAGCAGTTTGTAGAAATACGGAACAGGTTCACTGAGGGTAACTTCAAAAGTATGGTCATCAATGGCTTTTACACCGAGATCGGTGACCGGTTTTTTACCGGCGATAATGTCGTCAATATTAACGATGTGCCCATACTGTAAATAGCTGGAGTATGGTGAAGCGGTATTTGGATTCGCCAAACGTTGCCAGCTATACACAAAATCTTGCGCGGTCACGGGCGAGCCATCGGACCATTTCGCGTCTTTACGCAGATGGAACGTCCAGACTTTAAAATCTTTATTTTCCCATTTTTCCGCCACGCCCGGTGATGGCTTGCCATCAACGTCGCTGATTAATAAACCTTCAAACAGGTCACGGTTAATGTTGGATTCTGGCACACCTTCGATCTTGTGCGGATCGAGAGACTGAACTTCCGAACCATTATTGCGTACCAGCGTTTGCTTCTCAGCAAGTTGAACACCGGCAGGTACTTCTGCCGCCGTGGCAACATTTCCTGCGATAAGCGCAGATAGAATCCCCGCCGCTACTAAACTTTTCTTAGTGATGTTAGTCATTGTGTTTGTACTCCCTCATTATTATGGCTGGTTTTTTAACCAGACTGTTAATCCTGTACGGATCCCTGTACGGCACCGGAGATTTTCTGCCGTCAGGTGATTTATTGTTTTACTGCTTGCTATCACCGACTTTATTTATTCTGGCGGTTCGAGCGACCGCCTTGCGTCGATTTTCTACGTGTCTCCCCTGTCGGAAACACGCGGTTACTCTATTGAGAGAAACTAACTGAAAACAGTTCTCATCAACGTAAAATCTTCTGTAAAATACCTGGTCGGAAAGTATCAAATGCCTTTCTTAACCGCCAATACATTTTACAGATTTGTTAACCAATTCGCTTTTATCGAAAAAAAAATCGCACATCAATGGTCCTCAAAAAGAGAGGCTATAATCGTAACATCATGATAGATAACGAATTAAATCCATTGAGCGGTTGATTACCCTGTCCGGTATCAATATGCCGATATAATTTACATAAAATTAACAATTGGTCATTAATTAGCACATTACTCTAAAAAAGACACTGAAATAACTAATAACATTTCGATAATCCTTCAGCAAGCCCCAGAGTATAATGTTAGAAAAATAACAGTAAGCCCCCTATTCAGGGACGTAGCCATAAAAATTATTATCTTTTAAATCAATACGTAACGGATGGATTGGCAATCAGCATGTTTTACAATTTCAATGCTAATTTTCAACTTTAGTGAGACGTTTTACTGATAATGAAAAGAACGGAGCTGAGGGCCAGCTCCGTTTACTGAAAACAGTCCCGTCAGGCCAGTAAGCCCGGGAAAATAGATTTGATGCCGGTGACGATGAATTCAATCCCCAACGCCATGAGCAGTAAGCCCATAATACGCGTAATAACGTTAATACCCGTTTGCCCCAACAGGCGTACCAGCCAAGGAGCCATACGAAACAGTCCCCAACAGCATAAGGCAAACAGTGCAATCGCCACAAAGAACCCGAACAGGTTTAATGCGCTGTGATAGCGAGTCCCCCAGACGATGGTTGAACTTATCGCCCCCGGCCCCGCCATCAACGGCAATGCCAACGGAACAACACCAACATTCTCGCGTATGGCAGTCTCTGACTTTTCCTGTTTGTTTTGTTTATCTTCCCCGAGTTTCCCACTGATCATCGACATTGCAATGGTTACCACCAGAATCCCGCCGGCAATTCTGAACGAATCAATCGAGATACCGAAGAGTTGCAGGATCGCATCACCAAGAAACAACGAGGTCCACAAAATAATCGCCACCGACAGGTTTGCCGTCAGATTGGTTTTGTTACGCGCCGCTGCGGTTTGGTAGCTGGTCATACTGATAAAGACCGGGATGATCCCGACGGGGTTGACCAACGCAAATAACCCAATGAAAAACTTAAAGTAAAGAGGAAAATCAAATAGCGTTTGGATCACGGTTAGCTCCGAAGCGTTAGCCGGATAAAATGAGTCATAAAAAATGTTAAAAACCGCGCTGAAGATACGCTTTTTGGCAGCATTCTTCACCTTCTATCTGCGTTAATCTCTGTAAACGTGCTACCAATACTCGGTGTTATTAATATGTATGAAATATGCTAATGTTAATCTCATTCATTCCATCAATTCGTTAACACTTGCCGATAAACACTAAAAGAGCCTGCTGAAAGGTGTCAGCTTCGCGTAAATTTGATCCAGATCACGCAATTACTACTCAGAAGTGAGTAATCTTGCTTACGCCACCTGGAGGAAACGCGTTAGAGTTGAATACGCTAGCGTATAAGCTCTTTTAGTAAATCAATGTAAGGCGGGCGTTAATTAACCGTTTGATTTTCAAAACGTTACACAAATTTTCGTCGATCTGTCTATACTCTCGTAGCGAGCAGATGATTTACTAAAAAAGTTTAACATTATCAGGAGAGCATCATGGCTGTTACTAATGTCGCTGAACTTAACGCACTTGTAGAGCGCGTAAAAAAAGCCCAGCGTGAATATGCCAGTTTCACTCAAGAACAGGTTGACAAAATCTTCCGTGCCGCCGCTCTGGCTGCCGCAGACGCTCGAATTCCTCTCGCGAAAATGGCCGTTGCCGAATCAGGCATGGGTATTGTCGAAGATAAAGTGATTAAAAACCACTTCGCGTCTGAATACATCTATAACGCTTACAAAGATGAAAAAACCTGTGGTGTCCTGGCCGAAGACCATACTTTTGGGACCATCACTATCGCTGAACCGATTGGTATCATCTGCGGTATCGTTCCAACCACTAACCCAACGTCTACTGCAATCTTCAAATCGCTGATCAGCCTGAAGACGCGTAACGCTATCATCTTCTCTCCACATCCGCGTGCTAAAGATGCAACCAACAAAGCGGCAGACATCGTTCTGCAGGCTGCTATCGCTGCTGGCGCACCAAAAGACCTGATTGGCTGGATCGATCAACCTTCTGTTGAACTGTCTAATGCTCTGATGCACCACCCGGACATTAACCTGATCCTTGCGACCGGTGGCCCTGGTATGGTTAAAGCAGCATACAGCTCTGGTAAACCGGCAATCGGTGTTGGCGCAGGTAACACCCCTGTTGTTATCGACGAAACAGCAGATATCAAACGTGCCGTTGCTTCCGTGCTGATGTCTAAAACCTTCGACAACGGTGTAATCTGTGCGTCTGAACAGTCCGTTGTGGTAGTAGATTCCGTATACGACGCCGTTCGCGAACGTTTTGCCAGCCACGGTGCCTATATGCTGCAGGGCAAAGAGCTGAAGGCTGTTCAGGACATCATCCTGAAAAATGGCGCGCTGAACGCGGCTATCGTGGGTCAACCGGCATACAAAATCGCTGAGCTGGCTGGTTTCTCCGTGCCGACTAACACCAAGATTCTGATTGGTGAAGTTAAAGTTGTCGACGAAAGCGAACCGTTTGCTCACGAAAAACTGTCTCCGACGCTGGCAATGTACCGTGCGAAAGACTTCGAAGATGCAGTTGTTAAAGCTGAAAAACTGGTTGCTATGGGCGGTATCGGTCATACCTCTTGCCTGTACACTGACCAGGACAACCAGCCAGAACGCGTTGCTCACTTCGGTCAGATGATGAAAACTGCACGTATCTTGATCAACACCCCGGCGTCTCAGGGTGGTATCGGCGACCTGTACAACTTTAAGCTTGCACCATCCCTGACTCTGGGTTGTGGTTCCTGGGGTGGTAACTCCATCTCTGAAAACGTTGGTCCTAAGCACCTGATCAACAAGAAAACCGTTGCTAAGCGAGCTGAAAACATGTTGTGGCACAAACTTCCGAAATCTATCTACTTCCGCCGTGGTTCACTGCCAATCGCGTTGGATGAAGTGATTACCGATGGTCACAAACGTGCGCTGATCGTGACCGACCGCTTCCTGTTCAACAACGGCTACGCTGACCAGATCACGTCTGTTCTGAAAGCTGCGGGCGTTGAAACCGAAGTGTTCTTTGAAGTTGAAGCTGACCCGACGCTGAGCGTTGTGCGCAAAGGTGCTGAACTAGCCAACTCCTTCAAACCAGACGTTATCATCGCGCTGGGTGGCGGTTCCCCGATGGACGCAGCGAAAATCATGTGGGTCATGTACGAACATCCGGAAACCCACTTCGAAGAACTGGCGCTGCGCTTTATGGACATCCGTAAACGTATCTACAAGTTCCCGAAAATGGGCGTGAAAGCGAAAATGATCGCCGTCACCACCACTTCCGGTACTGGTTCTGAAGTCACCCCGTTTGCGGTTGTAACCGACGACGCTACTGGTCAGAAATATCCACTGGCAGACTACGCGCTGACCCCGGATATGGCGATTGTCGATGCTAACCTGGTGATGGATATGCCGAAGTCACTGTGTGCGTTCGGTGGTCTGGATGCCGTCACTCACGCCCTGGAAGCTTACGTTTCCGTACTGGCTTCTGAGTTCTCTGACGGTCAGGCTCTGCAAGCGCTGAAACTGCTGAAAGAAAACCTGCCTGCGTCCTACCACGAAGGTTCTAAGAACCCGGTAGCTCGCGAGCGTGTACACAGTGCAGCGACCATCGCCGGTATCGCGTTTGCTAACGCCTTCCTCGGTGTATGTCACTCCATGGCGCACAAGCTGGGTTCACAGTTCCACATTCCTCACGGTCTGGCGAACGCCCTGCTGATCAGCAACGTTATTCGTTATAACGCGAACGACAACCCGACTAAACAGACTGCTTTCAGCCAGTACGACCGTCCGCAGGCCCGTCGTCGCTACGCTGAAATCGCAGACCATCTGGGTCTGAGCGCACCGGGCGACCGTACCGCAGCGAAAATCCAGAAACTGCTGGCATGGTTGGATGAGATCAAAGCTGAACTGGGTATTCCTAAGTCTATCCGTGAAGCTGGCGTTCAGGAAGCTGACTTCCTGGCACATGTTGACAAACTGTCTGAAGATGCGTTTGACGACCAGTGCACCGGCGCTAACCCGCGTTACCCGCTGATTTCTGAACTGAAACAGATCCTGCTGGATACCTTCTACGGTCGCGAATACAACGAAGGTGAAACTGCCGCTAAAACTGAAGCAGCAGCCGCGCCTAAAGCAGAGAAAAAAGCGAAGAAATCCGCTTAATTCATAAATCTAAGCTGTAGTATCACGTCGAACGGTCCCTTTAGGGGACCGTTTTTTTTCGCCTGATTTATTCTCACCTTCACAGCGCAAAAACTCATGCAGACCATCGCGGTGAATGGACATGCCCGTAGGAGATTGGAGGAGGATGCGCGTAAAGGGTCTACAGAGGTGATTGTAGGGTAGTACTTCTGACTTATGGCCAGTGGTCTACCCTGCGCGTTACAGCGCCCAGGCGAGCGTAGATTAATCGTGGCTGTGCCTTTCCTGAATGGCCGTCAGAGAGCCCTCAGATTGCGCCTCTTTATAGTGCTTGCGGCATACCGACACATAGCGTTCATTGCCACCAATAACCACCTGTTCTCCCTCGTTATAAGGTCGTCCAGCTTGATCAAGACGTAGTACCATACTCGCCTTCCGCCCGCAGAAACAAATAGTCTTTAATTCGACCAATTTATCTGACCAGGCAAGCAGGTATTCGCTACCGCCAAATAATTCACCACGAAAATCGGTGCGTAACCCGTAACACAAAACCGGAATATCCAGCTGATCGACAACCTCGGATAATTCATAAACCTGCTGGCGTGTCAAAAACTGTGACTCGTCAACCAGTACACAATGTATTCTCTGCTGCGCATTCTCCGCGCGAATTTCTTCGAACAATGATGAATTTTGGTTAAACAGTTTTGCAGGTGACGACAGACCTATACGTGAACTTACTTTCCCTGTTCCAAACCGATCGTCGATTTCCGCTGTATATACAACGGCACGCATGCCACGTTCCTGGTAATTGTATGAAGATTGCAGCAAAGCGGTCGACTTCCCCGCATTCATTGCAGAATAGTAAAAATATAGCTGTGCCATTGACCGTCAGCCCTCACCTGAGTAAATAAATATGGGCGCGATTGTATCATAATTCACAAACATGTCTGCGCACCGTTGTCGCCCACATACGTATAAAAAATCGCGTCAGCATCACTCATCAGCCTCCTAAATATGACGAACTACGGTAAGGTTCAGGAAACAGACTTAAGTTATGGATCGCACAGTGATGCACACCACCAATGCTCGAATAATCTGACTTATGACGGTATATACACATTCTTTCACAAATAGTGCCCTTGAAATTCATCAACGGTGCTTATCATCACAGTTCAATAAAGAAACCTTGCTTTCAATGTTATTGAATCCCCCTACGAACACCCTGTAATAGTGAATTCCCGTAAGCAAAACTAATACAAAAGGTTGAAATTACTGCAAACAGATACAATTACCGTGCTGTAAAATGTGACCTGAATCTTGAATTTTCCTGCATGACTGAAGAGTAGCCCCCACACCAATAAGCCTTTTTTATGCCCTTTCCCAGACGAAATTTAACGACAATGAATTAATGCAGATACTAAATAAAGCGCAATTTTGAATTCCTTACATTCCTGGCTATTGCACATCTGAATTTATCGCTCTATTATTAGCTCAACAAACCCCACCCAATATAAGTTTGAGATTACTACAATGAGCGAAGCACTTAAAATTCTGAACAACATCCGTACTCTTCGTGCGCAGGCAAGAGAATGCACTCTGGAAACGCTTGAAGAAATGCTGGAAAAATTAGAAGTTGTCGTTAGCGAGCGTCGCGAAGAAGAAAGCGCTGCCGCTGCTGAAGTTGAAGAGCGCACTCGTAAACTGCAACAATATCGTGAAATGCTGATTGCTGACGGTATTGACCCGAACGAACTGCTGAATAGCATGGCTGCGGTTAAAACCGGTGCTAAAGCCAAGCGCGCAGCACGCCCAGCTAAATATAGCTATGTTGACGAAAACGGTGAAACGAAAACCTGGACCGGCCAGGGTCGTACACCGGCAGTAATCAAAAAAGCGATGGAAGAACAAGGTAAACAGCTGGACGATTTCCTGATCAAGGATTAATCCACAATTAGTTTGCTTAAAATCCCGCCGACGGCGGGATTTTTTTTTACCTGTACTTCGCATAACACCTACCCAATAGGGGTATAAAAAAACGACGCTGGATAAACAGCGCCGTTGCATGCGGATTAATAACGTGATGTTACTTCTTAATACCCATCTCGTCTTCAAGCCAGGCTTTAAATTCAGCGCCAAGGGTATTATGACGAATACCATATTCGACGAACGCTTGCATATAACCCAGCTTATTACCACAGTCATGGCTTTTGCCCTTCATGTGATAGGCTTCAACCGTTTCTTTTTCAATCAGCATATCGATAGCATCGGTCAACTGAATTTCGTCACCTGCGCCCGGAGGCGTTTTTGCCAGCAGAGGCCAGATATCTGCACTCAGGACATAACGCCCTACAACCGCAAGATTAGATGGCGCGACATCGGCTTTCGGTTTTTCCACAACACCGACCATCGGTACGCTTTCGCCCGGCGCTAATTCCACACCTTTACAGTCCACCACGCCGTAAGCCGTCACATCTTCTACTGGCTCCACCATAATTTGGCTGCTGCCTGTTTCATCAAAGCGACTAATCATTTCGGCGAGGTTATCGCGGGATAAATCAGATTCGTATTCGTCGAGAATAACATCCGGCAGGATGACCGCTACGGGTTCATCACCAACAACCGGGTGCGCACACAATACAGCGTGACCCAGACCTTTTGCCAGACCCTGACGAACCTGCATAATCGTCACGTGCGGTGGGCAAATAGATTGCACTTCTTCCAGCAACTGGCGCTTAACACGTTTTTCCAGCATAGCTTCAAGTTCAAAGCTGGTATCGAAGTGGTTTTCAATCGAATTTTTAGACGAGTGAGTCACAAGGACAATTTCAGTGATACCCGCGGCAATACATTCGTTGACGACGTATTGAATTAATGGCTTATCAACCAGCGGTAACATTTCTTTAGGAATTGCCTTGGTCGCCGGTAACATCCTGGTTCCTAATCCCGCTACCGGGATAACGGCTTTTTTGACTTTCGAATTAAGGGCAGCCATTTAAAACTCTCCTGGACTGTTCATGTATTGAACGTGTTCATCAATCTGTATCGCATCCGAGTATATCAGTACCGCGACAAGCTTCAGGTCTGAAAAGGACGCGCGTCGGTATAATTAAGATAAATACGAATAAATCTGGCGCTGATAGTAGCACTGCAAAAGACAGGGTGGTGAGCCAATTTGAATCCCTGCCTCTCGATTGTTCATTCTGCGGACAACATCAGTCGCAGACGCCCCCCGGCACCCCAAATTTGGCACTGCCAGGACTCACAGCGTTGGCTTAGTTGGTTGAGGTACGTATTCCCCAACGTTCCCAGCGGAACACCATTACTGATTTGCACGTTGTGGCTACCAGTATTTAAGGTCGCATTCAGACCCGCAGAGACCAGGACCAAATTTTTTAAACCGCTATGGTAGTAACCCACCAGCAACGGAAATTGCCCCGGTAGATTGGCCTGTCGAAGCAGATGATTAACCTGTTTCAGGAGCGTACCGAGCTCCGGCAACCGTTGATTCTGATGTGCCAGTTGCTCTTGTAGCAGCCCATTAAACAGTGCCCGTAACAACAGTGCCGCCAGCACGCCATTATCCCCTGCCCGCGTCACATCCAGGCAATAGAAGGCAAGATCGTGTTCCGACAACGGCGCAATATCAAGGACCAGGCCGGGTTGATCGGCGGCAACCAGTTGACGGTAGTTGATGCGACACTGTGAAATCACCTGTTGAACCGGTGGCTGTAGCTCTTGTAACAGTTTTGCTGCTGCCGCGGGGTCGCCGACCATCGCATCCCAGTCACGAAATAACCGCTCTTCTTCTTCAACGCGCGAGTTAAACATGTTGGGGTAAAGGCACGCAAAAACCGTTTCCCGTAGTCGGTTAAGGTCTTTCACCGGCTTAAGCAACACATCATCCACGCCGAGGCGAAGTGCTTTGGCAATATCAGACATATTTTCTGTCGCGGAGATAACTAGGATTGGCGTCCGATCGCCACGGTTACGCAGGTATTCAACCAGTTTGAGACCGTTCATTCTCGGCATCGCCAGGTCGCAGATCATCAGATCGGGTGTAAAGCGCCCCAATAATTCCAGCGCATCAAGCCCATCGCCCGCTACAGCCGTTGTCGCTCCCAAAGAGGAAAACCATGAGTCCAGAAGTGAGCGAAATACAGGCTCATCTTCAACAATAAGAATCTGTTTTCCGACCAATGGCTGCGTCATATTCTCCCCCCTGACTGGCTTTAATCAATAGTGGCATGCTATTGCTACTCACGCCTGTCAGAATTGACTTAAGTGTTGATAAAAAATGCGTTAGATGTTGGTCTTCACCAGTGGCAGCAACTCATCCATTTTTTTCTCTACCGCAAGCTGCCCGGCAGCAATAGCTGCTCCAGCACGGTGGAAGTCCAGCGTGGATATTTGCGGACAAAACGGTTGAATTAGAATATCTGGCGGGTCGCCGGCCATGCGGTTACGTTTAAGCCGGTTTTCCAGCACCTGAATAGAGGTGGTCATGATCTCCATCGCCGTGGGCGCAGTGACCGTTCGTCTGGCGGTGATATTACTCAACCGCTCTTTCAGACGCGCATGCCATGAAAGCTCGTCATCACTCGAGTCGGTATCATTGCTGACGTTAAAGGAGAGCAGATCTTGTTGCATGAGGTGCGCATCATGTTGCAGGTCAACCGCAATGACGATATCGGCGCCTAGCGCACGCGTCAGCGAAACCGGCACAGGGTTAACCACCGCGCCATCAACCAGCCAATAACCATTATGTGCAACCGGGGACATCAGACCAGGAATACTGCAAGAGGCCCGCACGGCAAGGTGCAAATCACCTTCGGTAAACCACAGTTCGCGACCCGTACTCAGATTCGTCGCGACGGTAGCAAACCGGCGCTGGCAGTGTTCAATTGACTCGACAGGCATGACGTTGCGGTATTGATTAAACACGCGTTCACCGCGCAGCAATCCGCCTCTGCGCCAGGAGAGATCCATCAGGCGTAAAACATCCCAATAGCTGAACGAGCAGACCCATTGCTCGAGGGCGGGTAATTTATTACACGCATAGGCGGCGCCAACCAACGAACCGATTGAGCACCCTGCAACGATATCAACATCAATGCCCATATGTTTAAGGGCCTTAATCACACCAATATGCGACCAGCCTCGTGCCGCGCCGGAACCTAGCGCCAGCCCAATTTTTATTTTTCTCATTGTACCTACTGACTTCCCCTGGCTTGCAGACGTAGCAACATCACTACGGCTCAGTTAACATAGTGCTACCGTGGCGTTTTTACGCCGTTTTTTTATTCCAGGGAGTATTTTGTGTCTCAGCTTTGTCCCTGTGGTAGCGCTGTCGAGTATAGCCTATGTTGCTACCGTTATGTGTCTGGCGCGCAAGTAGCACCAACGCCGTCACACCTCATGCGTTCTCGTTACTGTGCTTTTGTGATGAAAGACGCAGATTACCTGATTAAGACCTGGCACCCCGACTGTCATGCTGCTGCATTTCGCGATGAGATTAGCGCAGGATTTGCCCATACCGAATGGCTTGGACTTACCCTTTTTGAACAGGCAACGTCGGACACAGAAAATACCGGCTATGTCAGCTTTGTGGCGCGGTTTTCCGAACAGGGGAAAACGGGCGCCATTATTGAGCGCTCTCGTTTTTTAAAAGAAAACGGCCAGTGGTATTATATTGATGGTACGCGCCCGCAAATTGGCCGTAACGATCCCTGCCCTTGCGGGTCAGGTAAAAAATTTAAAAAGTGCTGCGGCTAACCCACGCCCGACAGCATCTATTACGCAAACATTTTCAACAGGAATACCCCGGCAATGCATTCACAACAACGTAAAGTTCTGCGCACTATCTGCCCCGACCAAAAAGGTTTGATCGCACGCATCACCAATATTTGTTACAAGCATGAACTGAACATCGTGCAAAACAACGAGTTTGTTGACCACCGTACCGGTCGCTTTTTTATGCGTACAGAACTGGAAGGCATTTTTAATGACGTCACGCTGCTGACCGATCTCGACAGCGCACTGCCTGAAGGATCCATTCGCGAACTTACGCCAGCAGGCCGTCGCCGCATCGTTATCTTAGTCACCAAGGAAGCGCATTGTCTGGGCGACCTGTTAATGAAAGCCAATTACGGTGGACTCGATGTTGAAATTGCGGCGGTAATCGGCAACCACGACACGCTGCGTTCGTTGGTTGAACGTTTTGATATTCCTTTTGAGCTAGTCAGCCATGAAGGATTAACCCGCGAAGAACACGATCAAAACATGGCCGATGCCATCGACGCCCATCAGCCTGATTATGTGGTGTTGGCGAAATATATGCGTGTCTTGACGCCAGAATTTGTTTCACGCTTCCCGAATAAGATTATTAATATTCACCACTCGTTCCTGCCTGCCTTTATTGGTGCACGTCCGTACCACCAGGCTTATGAGCGCGGCGTCAAAATCATTGGTGCAACGGCTCACTATGTGAATGATAACCTCGATGAAGGTCCAATCATCATGCAGGACGTGATTCACGTGGATCACACCTATACCGCAGAAGATATGATGCGCGCAGGCCGCGACGTAGAAAAGAATGTGTTAAGCCGTGCGCTGTATCAGGTTCTGGCCCAGCGAGTCTTTGTTTACGGTAACCGAACGATTATTCTGTAATCACCAATAATATGAATTGATTAGCTTTACTGCGTTACGGATGAAAAACACGCAAACGATCTACGTTAAGCAAAGGAATGCTTTACAGCGGCGCGTCATTTGATATGATGCGCCCCGCTTCCCAAGGAAGCAGGCCAGTAAAAGCATTACCCCGTGGTGGGGTTCCCGAGCGGCCAAAGGGAGCAGACTGTAAATCTGCCGTCATCGACTTCGAAGGTTCGAATCCTTCCCCCACCACCATTATTCACTACAGCGATGTAGTTAACTCGATGAGCAATGCAGAAGTTTGCACTTATCGGGGAAGGGTGAGAAGCGAAGCGACGAATAATCCTTCCCCCACCACCATCCTCATAGCATTACCTACAATTTGAATTACCCCTGGTGGGGTTCCCGAGCGGCCAAAGGGAGCAGACTGTAAATCTGCCGTCATCGACTTCGAAGGTTCGAATCCTTCCCCCACCACCATCAATCCCCTGTAATACCTCAGCTAAATCAAAGCACAATGCCCTATATTCTGCCCATGCGGGAAGGATGAGAATCTTCGATTAAGGTTCGATTCGAGCATAGCGAGAAAGCGTTGCCGCAGGCAACGACCCGAAGGGCGAAGCGCGCAGCGCTGAGTCATCCTTCCCCCACCACCATCAATCCCCTGTAATACCTCAGCTAAATCAAAGCACAATGCCCTATATTCTGCCCATGCGGGAAGGATGAGAATCTT
>NZ_JANUFB010000004.1:0-495757 GCF_024809055.1 Citrobacter sp. JUb117 | reverse complement strand
AAAGTTGCTGCACACCCCGAGCCACCGCTTACTGAAAAAAAGCTCATCCTTGCTTACCTCGGCGCTGATGCGACCAAGTTCAGAAACTTTGACGCGCAGACTCACGAGGCGGCGCTGGCCATGAAGCTGGCTGCTGTGAGCAGCGACGGCAAGGC
The DNA here is from genome assembly GCF_024809055.1 of Citrobacter sp. JUb117. NCBI lineage: Bacteria > Pseudomonadati > Pseudomonadota > Gammaproteobacteria > Enterobacterales > Enterobacteriaceae > Citrobacter > Citrobacter sp. JUb117. Next base: position 495,602 of record NZ_JANUFB010000004.1, on the reverse strand, counting down.
GGTGATCCAATCATTCGCCCACGTGCAGGAAAGGGCACTGTTGCAAAGTTAGCGATGAGGCAGCCTTTTGTCTTATTCAAAGGCCTTACATTTCAAAAACTCTGCTTACCAGGCGCATTTCGCCCAGGGGATCACCATAATAAAATGCTGAGGCTTGGCCTTTGCGTAGTGCACGCATCACCTCAATACCTTTGATGGTGGCGTAAGCCGTCTTCATGGATTTAAATCCCAGCGTGGCGCCGATTATCCGTTTCAGTTTGCCATGATCGCATTCAATCACGTTGTTCCGGTACTTAATCTGTCGGTGTTCAACGTCAGACGGGCACCGGCCTTCGCGTTTGAGCAGAGCAAGCGCGCGACCATAGGCGGGCGCTTTATCCGTGTTGATGAATCGCGGGATCTGCCACTTCTTCACGTTGTTGAGGATTTTACCCAGAAACCGGTATGCAGCTTTGCTGTTACGACGGGAGGAGAGATAAAAATCGACAGTGCGGCCCCGGCTGTCGACGGCCCGGTACAGATACGCCCAGCGGCCATTGACCTTCACGTAGGTTTCATCCATGTGCCACGGGCAAAGATCGGAAGGGTTACGCCAGTACCAGCGCAGCCGTTTTTCCATTTCAGGCGCATAACGCTGAACCCAGCGGTAAATCGTGGAGTGATCGACATTCACTCCGCGTTCAGCCAGCATCTCCTGCAGCTCACGGTAACTGATGCCGTATTTGCAGTACCAGCGTACGGCCCACAGAATGATGTCACGCTGAAAATGCCGGCCTTTGAATGGGTTCATGTGCAGCTCCATCAGCAAAAGGGGATGATAAGTTTATCACCACCGACTATTTGCAACAGTGCCGTCTGGACGGAATAACGTACTGCTGGTGATTCATTACCACGGTGATCGTGGTGCCGTCATCGTGCGAACTGACCATCCTGTTATCCGTCTGGGTCAGAAAAACAGAATGCTGGTAGAAACCGTTCTGGTCCGGATTTCCCGTGCAATTGATGGTAAACATTTTCCCACTGGCATCCGTCACGTTGTATTCCGTATTGCCCTGGCCATAGCCCTGCTGCCAGAGTCCAGGAACCGCAGAGGCTGTAAAACTGGTAAACAGTGAACATGCCAGTACAAACCGGCTTAGTGAACCTATTGTCATTTCTGTCTCCTTTATCGTTGTTTTTTATTCGTGGTTCTCAGGGTTTGAGGGTATCAGCAGCCGACCCATCAGTTTTCCGTCATGGGAGTACTCAAAGTATTTTTCCTTCGTATACCGGTCCGTAACCTCGTGGTATTCCAGTTTGATATTGTCGGCAATACAAAGCGCATTCATCAGCGGCTGGACGGTTTTTTCCTGCATATCCACGAGGTAGTAGTAACTACCGCCCTCGCAGCCATCGGGCAACTGGCGGGTACGTAAGACCTGCAGGGTGAGACCGGATGAGAAGCCAACCTGTGACCATTCTTCGCTGACATCATCCTGACGACTGACCGCATCGCTGAAGCGCGGCGGGGTGAGATCCTTGAACTTGCTGATGGCCTTCAGTTCATCACTTCTGTCATCGCAGGCGCTCAGAAACAGAGTGGTGGCAACCAGTGCCAGCAGAGGTAGTGTTTTACGTTTCATTATTTTTTTCCTGAAATCAGACGAACCACTTTGGCAAAGACATAAATCCCCACAAAAATACCCACCGGCACACCGGCGAACGGCGTCAGTGCAACACTGGCAGCACCGGCTGCACCTCCGCCCGTCAACAGTGCAGCAACGGTGGCAAGTGTCAGGGCCGTGAGGCTGTCGGACACCCCGGTTTTGTTCAGAATGATGACGATGGCAACAATGGCGATAATGGCAATTACGGGCATAGGGCTCCTCCCTGTTGCCGGGTTGATAACAACGCTTGCGCTATTCTGGTGGACTGTCGGCCGGAACAAACGTAAGCAGTGACTGCTGGATAAAGCGAAAATGGGGTAAGGTCTGAATAAAGACCGGGTCTTCAACAAGACGACACAGACTGTCGTTACGCCGGAAACTCTCCTGCAGGAGCTGAACCAGATGGATCTCATCCAGGGTGAATACGGCGATATGTCCGTCGTGTTCCGCCACCAGATACCAGGCCTGCTGGTGGATGAGTAACCGGCAGGGAGCCAGCCGCTCACAGCGCTGCCCCTCGGCAATCAGCGTCACCCGCCTGCGCCCGGTAATGGCCTGAATCAGTCTCCAGAAAGACAATGCTCCTGAAGGCGAAGGAACCGGACTAGCTGGTGCTATCACGCAGGGAGACTCATCGCACATCAGCAGTGCGTTCACCAGACGGCGGTCAAGGCCGGGGAAAAGTCCGGCCAGCCCGCTGCGGTGGGCAAAGATAAGCACGTCGGGCACCATCTGCATCTCGCTGCCAGCAGTGCGTAAGCGGCAGTATCCGGACTGATACTCCAAGTCCAGATACATCAGTCGCTCACGAAAATCACGCCGCAGCGTGCGCACTGACACGCCAAACTCAGCGGCCAGTTTGCGCACACTCAACGTTTCACCCGCCACCAGACGGCTGATTATCAGTGACAGCCTGACAGCCAGCCGGTCATGGCGGCGTTCTGCCTGTGTCATGAGAGGTTCTCCAGGAAAGTTAACTGACTGAAAATGATGTGATTACTTTAAACAGGGGGGCGGACAGGGTATGGACAACGCAGAAACTATTTTTTATTTCTGCAAAAGCCAGATGTAACGGGGGTTACAGGCTATTACCGGGAGATTGAGGCACACGAGCACGTAGCAATTCGGACAGGTGGTGTCCGATAATAACAATGTGGCAACATAAAACGTCTACTGCAGTTGTGTGAGCAGTGTTTCAGCCATCACCCACAGCGCACGGTTAAGCTTCACGTCCCCGTCAATGCCACGCACGGCACGAGTATGCGTTCGTTCGCCTTTAACATTACGCCCGCTGAGTCCGCCCTTAATCAGGTTTTCCTGAATCCGCTGATAGGTAGTCCACAGGTCATTGCTCTCATCCTGCCAGCGGCGCGGGGAGAGTATCTGCGATTCAGTAACCGGCTGGTGGTCCTCACCAAAGCGATACGTTAGCGCGGCTTTTGCCAGCGCCTGCTGCGCAGGTGGCGGTAAAAGCAACGACTGCATGACATCCCGCTTTTCTTCCACACGCTCAAAAATCCCCAGCACCTCATAGGCCCCCTCAATAACCTGGCTCACCACGTCCCCCTTGTGTGGCACCCGCACCTCGCCAAACGACTCGCCGCAGACCAGACCGTTCTGGCACACCGCCCTGAACAGGCCCGGCAGCATCTGGTACGAACTGGTGCCATCGTGAGAGTTAAGCAGGATAATTTCCGGCACCTGTTTACCGGTAATTTGCCCCTCCCGACGCAGGCGCAGCATATGCTTCGTATGCTCACGACGACGGGGGTCACGTACCCGTGTCTGACAGGCAAAAAATGGCTGGAAGCATTCCCGCTGCAGGCTGTCGAGCAGGGAGATGGTGGGGATATAGGCATATCGTTCACTGCGGGAGGTATGCTTTTCTTCACCGAACACGCTGGGGGTATGCTGCATCAGTTCTTCATGGGTAAGGGGGCGGTCGCGGCGTATCAGATTAACGCGACCAAAACGGCTGGCTAATTTCATGGGGTTTACCTTTATGGATGACATAAGCGAAAACGCCCTGCTCGTAAGAGCAGGGCGTCAGGGAAAATAGTGATGTGGCGAAGATAAGGATTTTATGCTTTCTGTAGTGGCACAAATTTACTGTGCCATATATGGACGTCCCGCGTTTTGCAAGCCCTGAGTTGATACGGTTTGCTGCAATATATCCGGCGTCGTTAGTGGGTCTGATGACCCGCGCCATGATGTCATCCGCACCCTGTTTCCTAATCACTACATCGGTATGTTACTACCTCGGCACAGTTCAGGCTGTTACAGGGTTGGTTTACCGTTCTCTCATCAGTATCTGCAAACTCAGGAGGAATTGTCTCTCCGGATACAACAATGCTTAGCTCATAGCGAAAGCCCTGTTGATATTAAAACTTGTTGATTCGGTCAGTAAGCGCCAGACGATGCGAGTCAGTTTATTGGCCAGCGCGACCGTGGCTTTCATTTTTCCCCTTCGATCGGTGAGGTGCTTCAGCCATATACCCAATGCATCATCGCCCAGTGCATAACCGAGCGGGCACCATGAATAATTAAGGTTCTGAGGCCACGATTCCCATTTTTGGTCATGGATGACAGGCTGCTTTTCCCACCTGAACTACGTTGTCTGGGAACCAGACCACATCAGGTGGATAGTTGTCGCCCGTTAGAAAACTGCTCCGCATTCACTTCACTCAGAAAAGCTGCCGCAATAAGTGGGCCAATCCCCGGTATTGTCATCAGTACTTTATATTTGGGTTGTTGCTGGCGCAGAGCGGCACCGACGCTGTGTATCCGTGACCCGCATAAAGATGAAAAAATGGCCGCAATCCATAAAGCGCTGGACGAATGCAGCGCAGAGCACCCGGTCTTTTATGAGGATGAGGTGGATATCCATCTCAATCCAAAAATCGGCGCGGACTGGCAGCTACGCGGGCATCAAAAACGCATAGTAACCCTGGGGCAGAATGAGAAATATTATCTGGCCGGGGCGCTGCACAGCGGTACAGGAAAAGTCAGCTATGTGGGCGGCAACAGCAAAAGTTCATCTTTATTTATCAGTCTGTTAAAACATCTGAAAGCGACATACCGGCGAGCGAAAACAATCACGCTCATCGTGGATAACTACATCATCCATAAAAGCCGTAAAACTCAGGGCTGGCTGAAAGCAAACCCGAAGTTCGGGTGATTTACCAGCCAGTTTACTCGCCGTGGGTGAACCACGTAGAGCGGTTGTGGCAGGCGCTGCACGACACGATAACCCGCAATCATCAGTGCCGTTCAATGTGACAGTTGTTGAAAAAGGTCCATCATTATATGGAAACCGTCAGCCCATTCCCGGGGGGACAACATGGGGTGGCAAAAGTGTAGCGGTATTAAGCGCAGCTATTTAGTTCACGGTATTCTTGCCTGTAGCAGCCTCTATCCGTGACGATTCAGCATCATTGGCGTATGCACGTCGAAATTCTCTGATGTACTCATTAAGTTTGCGGACCTTTAGCCCGTTCAACCGCAGAGCTCTGAGTTTTTTCGTCCATAAATTTACTTACATCCGTTGTCGGAATGAACATATCAAAAACAGGTAATTACATAATTTTAATTACAATCCTCCAAATCCCGCTGGGCGTTATCGTGGTGATTCAGAGATGCCGCAAGGGCATCTCTGGCGGACATGATAATTAGTGCTGATGTTCCATCTCAGGCGATCCTCCTGCCGCCATTCCGTTCACTTCTTCGACAAAATGTATGTAGTGAACGTAGTCATTCACATATCCACGTCCCTGTTTAACCGATTGATTCACTTGTTGCTTACTTTGTTCAGCTTTAGCAAATTTTTCCCGGAGAGCATGCTCAACATTGGCAGTCACCTTCGCCACCAGGCTATCAACATTGCCGGCGTTGAGTGCGGCATCTGCCTCTTGTACAACCACGGGAATATGGCCTGCCGGTTTTACACCGGTAAAGGGCGCGCCTTCCGCCTCACGGTGAACACGTACCAGAGTGGTGAAGAGCTGCTGATCGGCCTTCTCCTGAGCGGCCTGACTGCCACCTTGTTTGCTTATTGCCTCGTCAAACGCCTTCCTGACGGTATCTTCACGGTTTTCTGGCACCCATTTTAATAACGGGGTAACATCATGCGCCTGGAGCGCGCTTTTAGCCTCGGTAATCACCGGTCCATCCATGCCGTCGCAGTGGGCGAACGCCGTTGTGCTTATCGTCATTCCCGCAAGGATCACGATGCTCGCGCACAGGGTAGTTCTGATGTTTTTCTGCTTTTTCACAATAATGCTCCCGGGTCTTTTTCGACCTGTTCATCTGCTTTTTGGGGATGTTAATCGACGTAGGATTTCAGACCCTCTGCCGATTTGACATCAGAGTACTGGCGTGAAATCAGGGCGTCGTTCGAATTGGTAAAGTCGAACCTACAAAGCGCAAAGTCGAACGTTCCGCTAACAAGAGGCAGAGCGGAACCCGTTCTTTATGTCTCGTTTTGAATGATTGGTGGCGGTAATACATGCTGATTGAGCTATCCGTTTTTCTTCTGGCAGCAGGAATAATGCAGGCTGTATTGCTTTCTGTTTTTCTACTTTTGCCGTCCAACATTGTACAAACCAGCAACCGGCTATTGGTGGTCGTCCTGCTGACCGTCGCCGCCGGTTTTGGCGAGCTTTTACTTTACGGAAGCGGTGTAAGTTTTTCACACCCAAACTACGCTTATATCGGTACGCTCATCTCTCTGCTTCAGCCGCCAGCTATCTATCTGTATACCCGATCGCTGATGTATTGCCGTTTTCAAATTCGGCTCATTCATGCCGTACACTTAATCCCGTTCGCGGCTGGCCTGATTGTGTTTTTCACACTATATGTTCCGCTACCTGAGTCGGAAAAAATAACAATATTACAACAACAGGATTTACCAGGAATGCCGGAACCTCTGCCCCTTGCGTTGGTCTATCACGGGGTATTTCTCGGTTGGTTGGGCTATTCGCTCGGCCGCTTGCAGTCATTTAATTCGGATATCCAGCGTCTTTATTCTGATATCGCCCGCCAGCAAATACTCTGGCTCCGCTTCCTGCTGTCGGGTTACGCGGGGCTGTGGATCGTCAGTATCATTTGCTGCCTGTTTTTCTATCTGTTCAGGCTAACCGATCAAACCACCTGGATACTGCCTGTTGTCAGTATGGCGGGGTTTGCGTTCATTAATACATTGCTGATCTGCGCACTGCGACAGCCCGCTGCGTTTATGGGGCTAACGCAGGAAGATGAAACCCTGCTGGTGGATATTCAGCCGGTTAAAACACTGTTGTTACCGGAGTCAAAACAGGTAGATAACGTGGTGGATTTTATGCGTCGGAATCAGCCGTTTCTGGATTCCACCCTCTCCTTAAGCCAGCTTGCGCGCCAGATAAAACTTTCACCGCACGATCTCTCCGCCATTATCAACAATGGATTTCAGCAGAACTTTTTTACCTTTATCAGCGAGTACCGCATAGAGTATGCCAAAAAGTTACTGGCCACGCCGGGAGATAAGCGGACCATTCTTGATATTATGTATGCTTCGGGTTTTAATTCTAAATCGGTATTTAATACTGCATTTAAGAAGCAAACAGGTGTGACACCCACAGAATATCGTCGGCAACATTGTCTACAAACAGTACTCCGATGACCTATTTTTTAATGCCTGGATACGCTTGGATAAAGAAGCATGGGTCGGACTTTCCACCAACAAAGGACAGTCAGTTGTTCAGGTTGAGATCCGCCAGCCCTGCCCCAGACGGGCCAGCGGCGTGCTGTCAGCGTTTTTTCACACCGTAGCGCTGCAGGTGGGTGTTCAGGTCATGACCAGCACCGGGCTCAAAGTTCCATGCCCGCCAGATGAGCTGGCCGTCCGCATCGCGAATGACCAGCCGGAAGTGGGTGTGCTGGTCATCCTCAATGCCAACGTTGATATACAGGGCGGCAGTGGCCTCAGCCTGTCTGCGGGTGAAGGTGCCTGCCGGAAGTGTCCCGTCAATCGGCAGACCTTGCGTGATATCCGTCACCCGCCTGTAATAGCCCCGCTTCAGAAGCCCTGTGGCTTTCCGTGCCCGCAGGACATCCGTGGGGGTGATAAGTGAAGACCGCACCGTGAAACGGAAGCTGCTCTGGCCTGTACGTACTAGGTCATATTTTTCAACAACATCATTCAGGGCATCCGCCAGCGGTATACCGGCCTCAATGTGCTCCTGAATCACGCCATCGCTGCCAAACGGCGTGTCGTTAAGAGTCAGTCCGTAGTGCTGGCTGAGCAGATATCCCAGCAGGAGGCGCCAGATTTCGACGGGGGACAGATGTGACAATGCCGCCCATGATAGTGAATCGGGTGATGTTTTCATATCGGTTATTCCGTAATGCTGAAGGGATGTAAGTGGTGGGGTATTACTGCATGGCTCAGGCCATTACAGCAGACACTACGGAACAGGCCCGGCAGCATCTGGTAGCTGCTGGAGCCGTCATGCGAGTTGAGCTGAATAATTTCCGGAACCTGCTGACCAGTGATTTGCCCGGCACGGCGCAGGCGCAGCATATGTTTCGTGTGCTCCCGGCGGCTCTGGTCACGGACGCGTGTCTGGCAGGCAAAGAACGGCTGAAAACCTTCACGTTGGTAAGCGTACAGCGAGAACCGTATTGACGGGGATGTGTTATTCAGTTGGCAGTGTGATGCGCCAGGGTAGCAGCTCGCTGACCCGGTTGACCGGCCAGTCAGCTATGACGTCAAGGACATGGCGAAGGTAGCTTTCTGGATCCACGCCGTTCAGTTTGCACGTCCCGATCAGACTGTACAGCAACGCTCCCCGCTCACCACCGTGGTCTGAGCCGAAGAACAACCAGTTTTTACGACCCAGACTGACCATCCGCAGCGCATTTTCAGCGATGTTATTATCGGCTTCGGCCCAGCCGTTTTCTGCATAGTACGTCAGGGCCGGCCACTGGTTCAGGGTGTACGTGAACGCCTTTGCCAGCTCCGAGTGTCGCGACAGCGTTTTCATTTTTTCACGCAACCAGCTTTCCAGGGTACTAAGCAGCGGTTTCGTTTTCCGCTGACGTTCAGCAAGCCGTTGTTCCGCCAGCATTCCTCTTATTTCCGCCTCCACGGCATACAGTTCGCCGATACGCTTCAGGGCTTCCTCCGTCAGGGCTGACGGCGTGCGAACGTGCACATCGTGGATTTTACGGCGGGCGTGAGCCCAGCAGGCGGCTTCCGTTATCCGGCCATCGCGGTACAGCTCGTTGAACCCGGCGTACGCATCCGCCTGTAGCACACCGCTGAACCCCGCAAGATGGGTCTGCGGATGGATGCCTTTTCTGTCGGGGCTGTAGGCGAACCACACCGCCGGTGCCAGCGCTGACCCGGCGTTGCAGTCATCACGAACATACGTCCACAACCGCCCGGTACGGGTTTTACCCTGTCCGGGCTCCAGGACATTCACCGGCGTGTCGTCTGCATGCACTTTACCCGACATCAGCACATAGTGGTTCATTTCATCGTACAGCGGGCGAAGTTGCTCTCCCATGATATCCACCCAGCGCCCCATCGTATTGCGGCTCAGCTCCACGCCCTGCCGGCGCGTAGATTTCAGCCTGGCGGTACAGTGGTAAGTGTTCAGCGAACTTCGCCATAATGATACGGGCCAGCAGCCCCGGGCTGGCGTAGCTGCATTCGATGGGTTTCGGCGGCAGCGGTGCCTGCACGATACAGTCGCACCGGCTGCAGGCCAGCTTCGGACGAACCGTTTCGATTACCCTGAAGGCGGTGTTGATGATATCCAGTTGTTCAGAGATGCTCTCTCCCAGCGGTTTCAGTTTGCCACTGCAGACAGGGCATTCGGTTTCTGCCGGGGCGATAACCTGCCTGTCACGGGGGAGTGTTGCCGGAAGCGCTTTGCGGGTGGGAGAGTCTGATGTTTTTGGTACTGCATCTCCGGCCATTGAGGTGAGTTGCGACTGCGCTTCGCCAAGCCTGTTCTGAAGCTCGGTTATCCGCTTTTCAGCCTGCGCGATCTTCTTTTCTATTTTCTCCCGGTTTTTCTCGCTGCTGCGGCCGAACAGCATTCTCTGCAGTTTAGCGACCAGTGCCCTGAGCGAGTCGATTTCGCAGGCGTAGCCGGTTATTTCACCGGACAGACGAACGATAACTGCCTGCTGCGCGACCAGCAGGGCCTTCAGTTGCTCGATGTCATCCGGGAGTTCACTGTTCATCCACCTGTTTTATCACGGGTTATATCCGTATACCAGGCTGTTCCGTCCGTTTTGGATGTTGCCATGCGATACCTTCCAGCAGCATGGACAACTGTGCAGGCGTCAGATGAACTTTCCCTTCCCGGGTCACCGGCCAGACGAAGCGTCCCCGCTCAAGACGCTTGGCGAACAGGCATAACCCGTCACGGTCTGCCCACAGGATTTTTACCATTTTGCCGCTGCGGCCACGGAAAACGAAGATATGCCCGGAGAAGGGATCATCTTTCAGCGTGTTCTGGACCTTTGAGGCCAGGCCATTGAAGCCACAGCGCATGTCGGTGACGCCAGCGATGATCCAGATTCTGGTACCAGTCGGCAGAGTTATCATCGGAGCTCCCCTTTCAACTCGCCAAGTAATACTCGCAGCAGAGCCGGTGTCATAGTTCCGTGTAGTTTTATCGTTCCACCTGGTAGCTCTACTTCGCAGCAGGGTACATCAGCAGGCGATGGTGCCGTCAGAGGGGCTGGAACGACTGGGGGAGGCGCGATACTTACCGGTAGCAGTTTGACAGGCAGGTTATCCCTGCGATTCAGTTTTCCCTGTTTATACTGGTGACGCCAGTTAAACAGCAGGTTGTCATTAATACCGTGTTCACGGGCAAGACGAGCCACGTTGGTATCAGGTTGCATCGACAGCTCCACAAGGTGGAGTTTGAACTCCGTGGAGAAATTAGGTCGCCGGCGTTTTTCGGGTATTTCTCTGGTGGGAACCGGTTCGTATTGTTGGCTTTTCCCGGGGTAGAGAAGCTGTTCAAGTTGCTCAGGTGATATATGTTCGGGAACGGGCCAGTTCAGACCTGAACGGGCAAAGCGCCGGAACAGACTCTGCAGGGTGGTTCTGGGAATGTTGATTTGTTTACTTATCTGTTTCCTTAAGGAAGGTGCGAACAAGTCCCTGATATGAGATCATGTTTGTCATCTGGAGCCATGGAACAGGGTTCATTATGAGTCATCAACTTACCTTCGCCGACAGTGAATTCAGCAGTAAGCGCCGTCAGACCAGAAAAGAGATTTTCTTGTCCCGCATGGAGCAGATTCTGCCATGGCAAAACATGGTGGAAGTCATCGAGCCGTTTTACCCCAAGGCTGGTAATGGCCGGCGACCTTATCCGCTGGAAACCATGCTACGCATTCACTGCATGCAGCATTGGTACAACCTGAGCGATGGCGCGATGGAAGATGCTCTGTACGAAATCGCCTCCATGCGTCTGTTTGCCCGGTTATCCCTGGATAGCGCCTTGCCGGACCGCACCACCATCATGAATTTCCGCCACCTGCTGGAGCAGCATCAACTGGCCCGCCAATTGTTCAAGACCATCAATCGCTGGCTGGCCGAAGCAGGCGTCATGATGACTCAAGGCACCTTGGTCGATGCCACCATCATTGAGGCACCCAGCTCGACCAAGAACAAAGAGCAGCAACGCGATCCGGAGATGCATCAGACCAAGAAAGGCAATCAGTGGCACTTTGGCATGAAGGCCCACATTGGTGTCGATGCCAAGAGTGGCCTGACCCACAGCCTAGTCACCACCGCGGCCAACGAGCATGACCTCAATCAGCTGGGTAATCTGCTGCATGGAGAGGAGCAATTTGTCTCAGCCGATGCCGGCTACCAAGGGGCGCCACAGCGCGAGGAGCTGGCCGAGGTGGATGTGGACTGGCTGATCGCCGAGCGCCCCGGCAAGGTAAGAACCTTGAAACAGCATCCACGCAAGAACAAAACGGCCATCAACATCGAATACATGAAAGCCAGCATCCGGGCCAAGGTGGAGCACCCATTTCGCATCATCAAGCGACAGTTCGGCTTCGTGAAAGCCAGATACAAGGGGTTGCTGAAAAACGATAATTAACTGGCGATGTTATTCACGCTGGCCAACCTGTTTCGGGCGGACCAAATGATACGTCAGTGGGAGAGATCTCACTAAAAACTGGGGATAACGCCTTAAATGGCGAAGAAACGGTCTAAATAGGCTGATTCAAGGCATTTACGGGAGAAAAAATCGGCTCAAACATGAAGAAATGAAATGACTGAGTCAGCCGAGAAGAATTTCCCCGCTTATTCGCACCTTCCTAAGATTTTGTGGTAAAACCGTGGCGAAAAGCTATCGCACCTTTAATGTATTCTCCATTCAGAAAATACAGAAGACTAAGTTCATACCAGTAAGGTGAAAATTCAACTACATGCACCATCAGTACATGGACTGCCCCTCATGGTCGCCATGAGCGTAACAATTCCGGTCCTATCAATCAGCGTGCTCCCTGATTATCTTCGGGGTTGTACGCCAGTATTTTATCAATGAGTGCTCTTCCCCTGTGAGGGAAGAGCATGTGTGTGTATGGAGTTCTGTCACCTTCTCAAAGGATTATTAATTTTTGCATAGTCAAAAGGGCTGACACTCTGTTCCCTGTTAGCATCCAGAAAATCAGCCCACCACTGCAACATCAGCTTTCGCTCATCCAGATGTTCCGCTTTATGGATATACGCAGCCCGCACTGTGTTACGTTCCATATGGCTCATCTGACGTTCGACCGCATCTCTGGACCAAAGACCTGACTCAATCAACGAACTACAGGCCATTGCCCGGAAGCCGTGACCACAGACATCGACCTTTGTATCATAGCCCATCAGACGCAGTGCGTTATTTACAGTGTTCTCACTCATGGGTTTCCATGGATTGTGATCGCCGGTGAAAATCAGTTCATGTTCTCCGCTGATAGTGTGGATCTGCTTCAGTATATTCACCGCCTGAGTAGATAGTGGCACAAGATGCTCTGTTCGCATTTTTGAGCCACGATGGGAATACTTGACCCCTTCAATAGGTTTCCGCTCAGGAGGAATGGTCCACATGGCTTTCTTGAAGTCGATCTCAGACCACCTGGCAAAGCGTAGTTCGCTGGAACGGATGAAGATAAGCAGGGTGAGTTTAGTTGCCTGCCGGGTGAGAGGTTGTCCTCTGTAGGCATCCAGTCGTTCAAGAAGCTCTGAAATGCGATTTAAGGCGAGGGCAGGGCGGTGCTGGCGTTTCACTGTGGTTAACGCGCCAGCCATATCCAAGGCAGGGTTATAGGTGATAATGCCTGACTGGGCAGCATAGCGCATGATTGCAGTGATACGCTGCTGAAGGCGCGCTGCGATTTCATATATCTCCTTTGCTTCGGCTGCTTTAACGGGAACAAGTAAATCGGGAGTCCTGAGGGTGGTAATGTCACGTGAACCAATAAAGGGGAAAACATGAGTTTCGAGGCTTTTCAGTATCCTCTCATTGTGTGAGGCTGACCATTTTTTGTTGCTCTTATGCCACTGTCTTGCGATGCCTTCAAATGTCTGAGCTGTTTCGGGTACCGACTTTTTGATCCTTTTCTGTTCGCATGGGTCAGTTCCCTCAGCTATCAGCTTTCTCGCCGTATCGCGTTTTTCCCTTGCTTCTGATAACGAGACTTCAGGATAGACCCCCAGAGCGAGCGTTTTCTCTTTGCCCAGAAACCGATAGCGGAGCCGCCAGTAGCGAGAGCCGTTAGGGTGAACGAGCAAGAACATGTTGCCGCTGTCGGCAAGTTTATAAGGTTTTTCATCCGGTTTAGCGGCACGGATTTTAGCGTCAGTGAGCGCCATTGGCGGTATCTCCTGATAGTAAAAAGGGGTATAAATTTTATCGAATCAGACTATACCCTCAGTTGTACCCTCGCAAGGGACTTGATGCGGGTTGAAGTTGATTGAGTTGGGTGGAGTTAAGGGATTGTAGGAATGTTGGTTTTGGCGGGCTTAGAATGCAAAAACGGACCTCCGTGGAGGTCCGTTGATATGAATTTGGTGCCCGGACTCGGAATCGAACCAAGGACACGGGGATTTTCAATCCCCTGCTCTACCGACTGAGCTATCCGGGCAACGGGGCGCATTAAACCGCATTCACGCCTGGCAGTCAATCAAATATCGTGAAAAGCTGTTCAACCGCTTAATATTACGGCAGTCTGTACGTTTATGCCTGACGTTTGCACAAATCTTCCAGACAGGTGTGATTTAACCAGGCAATGCTGGCAGCGAGAGGAGGGCAGTATGGCAAACGACTGGCTTGAACTACGACAGCATGCCGATACCGGTATTGAGACTATTAAGGCGCACTTTGAAGGCCATGCCTTTGACCCGCACTGGCATGACAGCTATCTGGTGGGGATCACCCTTTCCGGTACCCAGCAGTTTCACTGTCGCCGGGAGCGTCATCATAGCCAGCCGGGTGATGCGTTTCTGCTAGAACCGGGTGAAATCCATGATGGTGATGCCCCGGTTGCAGGCGGTTTTACCTATCTGACCTTTTACCTTGATGAACAGTGGCTGACCCACACGTTACATGGGCTGTACGAGGCTACTCCGGGTAGCTATTCACTGCACTTTAACCAAACGCTGACCCGTGAGCCGCATCTGGTTCGGGCGATTGGTGAGACATTTGGTTCACTGCATACCGATGAAATGCGTATCGTGCAGCAAAGCAATATGGATAATTTGCTGACTCAGCTCACGGCACATTGTCGGTGGCGTAAGCGTCTGCCATCACAAATACAGGGTTGTGCAATGGCGCATCGAGCGCGGGACTATATGCATGCGCATATGGGCGACAATATCGGCCTTTCCGATCTGGCACGGGAGACAGGGACAGACCGCTTTACCCTGACCCGCAGTTTCAAGCGAGAATTCCATATGGCACCGCATGCCTGGCTTATCCAGTTGCGGCTGGCAAAAGCACGTCAGCTCCTGGCGCGAGGGGAACAGCCCGTCGCTGTGGCGACAACGCTGGGCTTTGCCGATCAAAGTCATCTTGGGCGCTGGTTCCAGCGGGCGTACAGGATTACGCCTGCACATTACCGTAAGTTGTGCACAAACCTTCCAGACGTTTCCAATAAATAACGGCACAGTCAGGACTCCAATAATAAGGAGTCACCTGTGAATATTATGCCGTACTTGCTGTTTGCTTTTGTTGCTTCGATAACGCCAGGCCCCACCAATATTCTTGTGTTGACCAGCAGTCAGCATTATGGCGTGAGAGCCACACTGCCTGCGCTTGTCAGCGGCTGTGTGGCCGCCAGCGCCATTGTGCTGATATCTGGAGCCGGTGCAGGTGAACTGCTGCGCCAGTATCCGCTGGTACGCCAGGTGATGAGCTGGGCGGGTGTACTGTGGCTGACATGGATGAGCTGGCAGCTGTTTTGTGCTCCGGCAACGAATATTGCTGGGCAAACGCGCCATCGCTTTACTGCCAAAGCAGCGGCACTGTTGCAGATTATCAATCCCAAAACGTGGATGATGGCGCTGGCGGTGGTGAGTCTGTTTGCCCCTACGGGTGAGCATATGCTGCGGGATGTCGCGCTAATGGCGCTGTGGTTCTTACTGATATCTGTGGCGTGCTTGTTGTGCTGGGCGTGGCTGGGTAAGGCGGTAAACAGGGTGTTTCGCACCACCACGGCGATGGTGCGTTTTCAACGGGTGATGGCGCTGTGTCTGCTTATCTCCGCATGGGCGGGGATGTTTGCTTAGGTCAGCGCACCGCCCATACGACATTGAGCGAAGCGCAGGATGTCTTCCGCCAGCCGGTGTGCCGTTTCCACGTCGGCCTGGCTACGATTGACCAGCATGCGGCTCAGGCAACCTTCAAGCACCAGTTCCATCTGTTTGGCGACCATCGCCGGGTCGTCAACTTCCAGCGTCGTCAGCAGTTCATGGGTAAAATCATGTGCCGCCTTTTTTTGTTGATCCGCAAGTTGATGGATAGGGTGGCCAGGGTCAGGGTAGAAGGTACAGGCGGCGATGAACAGGCAGCCGGGGTAACGATTGTTGCTCACACATTCGGCCAGGGCGTTATAGCGAGCCAGTAACTTCTGCTCAGCGCTCAGGGTGTCATCAAGCAGAAGCTGACGCCGCCAGATATCTACCCGTTGGCTAAGGTACCGCAGGGCATCGTACAAGATGGCCTCTTTATCGGGCCAGAAGCGCTGCAGCTCATCAAGCGGATAATCAATATGGTCGGCCACCATTTCCAGCGTGGTATTGGCTATCCCTTGCACCTCAAGTAATTTCAGGGCTTCTCCCAGGACATCTTCACGTTGCACGGTATTCTCCTCCGTTTTCCTTTTGCAAGTGTCGCTCACGGTTGGCGATCGTGCAAATGTGCGCTAAATGTTGCGGCATCCATAAAGCCTGTTACCCGCGCGTTTGGCTGCTCTTTACCCTGAGCATCAAAAAACAAAATGGTTGGCAGCCCTAAAACCTGCAGATGCTTCAGCAGTGTGACATCTTGGGCATTATTTGCCGTGACGTCCGCCTGCAGTAATACCGTGTTGCTTAATGCCTGTTGAACCAGCGGATCGCTGAAGGTGTATTTCTCAAATTCTTTGCAGGCTACGCACCAGTCGGCATACAGATCCAGCATCACCGGCTTACCTTTTGCCTCTGCCAGCGCCTGATTTAACGCATCGACCGTCGCGATGGGTTTGAAGTTCAGATGTGCCTGCGTTTGTGCATGCGGCGTACTGTATGCCCAGTCCTGCAAGGGACGTACGCTCACCAGAGCGGCGGCGAGCAGGGCTATTTGCACAAGGCGCATCCATGGGCGTTTGGCTTGCAGACTGGTAATGAAGGCCCAGCTAAAGAACGCGACGCCGAGTAACGACCACAAGCGGATCCCCCACTCGTCACCGATAATACGTTCCAGTAAAAATACGGGAAGCGCCAGGATGACAAAACCAAAGGCGGTTTTGACATGCTCCATCCACGGGCCGCTTTTCGGTAGCAGACGGTTACCAAAGACGGTAATGAGCATCAGGGGCAGTCCCATTCCCAGCGCGTACAGATACAGCGTGCCGCCGCCTAGCCACATGTTTCCGCTCTGAGCGATATACAGCAGAATTGCGCTCAGTGGGGCGGTGGTGCAAGGCGAACAGATCAGACCGGCAATCGCCCCCATTGTAAATACGCTGCCGGGAGAGCCGCCTTGCTGACGGTTACTCATTAACGTGAGGCGTGTTTGCAGTGATGAAGGCAGCTGTAGCGTGAACAGGCCAAACATCGATAAAGCCAGCAGCGTAAAGGCGATAGCAAGGCCAACCAGGACATAAGGATGCTGTAGCGCCGCCTGGAACTGTAACCCCGCAGCGGCAACCACCAGACCCAGCGCGGTGTAGGTGAGCGCCATTCCCTGGACATAGATAAAGGTTAGCAGTAGTGCTCGTCCGGTTGATAAGCGCTGTTTTCCACCTAGCACGATACCGGAAATCAGCGGGTACATCGGCAGGACGCAAGGTGTAAAGGCAATGCCAATCCCGATCAGCAGTGCCCACAATGCGGAGAACGGCAGTTGGGTCGTGGGTTGTGGTTGTTCTTCTGGCGATACCGTTGCTGAAGAGGTCGTTGGTGGTGCTTCTGCACTGGCCGCCACTTCACGTAACGGCACGGTTTTTGTCTCAGGCGGATAACAGAACCCGGCGTCGGCACAGCCCTGGTAGGTAACCGTTAGCGTCGCACCCGCAGCAGCCTGCTTGACGGTGACAGGGATAGTCAACTGCTGACGATAAATTTCACTTTTGCCGTAAAACTCATCTTCATGCCAGACCCCGGGCGGCAATTTTACCTCGGCAGTCTCGGCCTGAGATGGGGTTATGCTTATCTGTTTACGATAAAGATAATAGCCGTCTTTGACCTGCCAGGAGAGGTTCAGAGCGTGTTGGTTTTGCTGAAAATCGAACACAAATGCCTGGTCGGCCGGGACAAACTGCGAGCGACCTGGTGCGTCAAATAAGCCAGCAAAAGTTGATGTGCTGCAGAGCAGCAGGATCAGCGTAAGGATGCGTTGAGCCATGAGCGGTAATCAAAATCTCCGTGAGTGACGGGTAAAACCAGAAGTTCAGGTGTTTGGTACGGGTGATGTGACTTCAGGCAATCGAGAAGTGCTTGCTGGTGTGAAACTGCGGTTTTTAAGATCATCTGGACTTCATATTCCTGCTCCAGCTTGCCTTCCCAATAATAGAGGGAGGTAGCGCCGGGCAGCAGTGTGACGCAGACGGCCAGTTTTTCCGCCAGTACTTTAGCGGCCAGATCCTGAGCTGTTGCTTCATCCGGGGCGGTACAGAGCACGACAACGGTATCGGGGATGGAGATATCCTGATTCTTTACATCAAGCATAAACACCTCGAAAGCACAGAGTAACCAGCAAGAGAGGTGTCACTATACAACGGACGGAAGAAGGATGTTAGTCAAAGCGAGACGGGAGAGAGGAACTGCAGGGCGCACAGGCGCCCTGCAGGTAAAACTTACAGCATGAAGCTGCCCAGCAGGAAGCCGAAGCAGACAGCCAGTACCACACCCAGCGTACCCGGGATGAAGAACGGATGGTTAAAGACGAATTTACCGATACGGGTTGTCCCGGTGTCATCCATCTGAACCGCCGCAACCAGCGTTGGGTAAGTTGGCAGAATGAACAGGCCAGAAACAGCCGCGAAGGATGCGACAGCGGTCAACGGAGAAACGTTCAGTGCCAGAGCCATCGGCATCAGAGCTTTTGCCGTTGCTGCCTGAGAGTACAGCAGTGCAGAAGCAAAGAAGAAGATGACAGCCAGCAGCCACGGATGACCCTGAATGACGCTACCTGCAGTCTCTTTGATCCAGTCAATGTTATGAGAGACGAAAGTATCACCCAGCCATGCAACGCCCAGGATACAAATACAGGCGCTCATACCGGCTTTGAAGGTGCTGGAGTTCAGGATAGAGTCCGTTTCAACGCGGCAGATGATCGTGGTCAGCGTCGCGATGCTCAGCATGATGATCAGGATGGCGTTGGTGGTGTTCATCAGCGGTTTAGCGACCAGACCGAGGCTTGGGCTGTTGATAATGGCGTAAGCCACCACGCAAACTACGCCCAGCAGGAACAACCATACGGAGGTTTTTGCGCCCGCTTTGATTTCAACTTGTCTTTCACCGCGCAGTTCGACCAGGCCTTCTTCCAGACGTTTACGGTAAATCGGATCGTCAGACAGCTTGGAGTTGAACAGCATAGTGACCAGGAAGGACATCACCAGTACCGCCAGCAGCGTGGACGGAATGACCACGGACAGCAGGTGGATGTAGCTGATGCCATGACCTTCCATGACGGAAGACATGTACACCACAGCTGCGGAGATTGGCGACGCAGTAATCGCAATCTGTGCAGAAACCACTGCAGTAGACAGCGGACGGCAAGGTTTGATGCCTTGTTCCTTCGCCACTTCAGCGATAACCGGCAGCGTTGCCAGAGAGATGTTGCCTGTACCTGCAAAGATAGTCAGGAAATAGGTCACAATCGGTGCAAGGATCGTGATGTATTTTGGGTTCTTACGCAGCAGTTTTTCAGTTTGGTGAACCAAATAGTCCAGACCACCTGCAATCTGCATAGCAGAAATGGCAGCGATGACCGCCATGATAATGGAAATAACATCGAACGGAATGTTACCCGGTTTTACGCCAATAGCGGCGAGAACCAGAACACCCAGCCCACCTGCAAATCCAATACCGATACCCCCAAGTCTGGCACCTAAAAAGATTGCCAGCAAAACGATGATAAGTTCTAAAACTATCATATTAGCCTTCCTTGTTGTTTAACAAGTTGATATTAAATTGTTGTTTTTAAGTAACTTCGTGCAAGAAAAAAGGCACGTCATCTGACGTGCCTTCTCTGGTACTACCCTACACGATTACTGTTCGCTTTCATCAGTATAACGTTTTGCTTTATAAGCAGGGTGCATCAGGTTCTGAGCAGAGAAGATATCGTCCAGCTCAGCTTCGGTCAGCAGGCCACGTTCAAGGACAACTTCACGCACGCTCTTACCGGTTTCGGCACAGATTTTACCGACGATATCGCCGTTGTGGTGACCGATGAACGGGTTCAGATAGGTCACGATACCGATAGAGTTATACACGAATGCTTCACACACTTCTTTGTTAGCCGTAATGCCGCTAACGCATTTTTCCAGCAGGTTATAGCAAGCGTTGCTCAGGATGTGGATAGATTCAAACATCGCCTGGCCAATAACCGGTTCCATAACGTTCAACTGCAGCTGACCTGCTTCAGACGCCATGGTGACGGTGATGTCGTTACCGATGACTTTAAAGCACACCTGGTTGACGACTTCCGGGATAACCGGGTTTACTTTTGCTGGCATGATGGAAGAGCCCGCCTGCAGTTCCGGCAGGTTGATCTCGTTCAGGCCGGCACGTGGGCCAGAGGAGAGCAAACGCAGGTCGTTACAGATTTTGGACATCTTAACAGCCAGACGTTTCAGTGCGCTGTGCACCATAACGTATGCGCCACAGTCGGACGTTGCTTCAATCAGGTCTTCAGCCGGAACACAGGCAAAACCAGTCACTTCAGCCAGTTTCTGTACAGCCAGCGGAGAGTACTCTTTCGGGGTGTTCAGACCTGTACCGATTGCGGTTGCGCCGAGGTTAACTTCCAGCAGCAGCTCAGCAGTACGGCCAATGTTCTTCACTTCTTCTTTCAACAGAACGCTGAAAGCACGGAATTCCTGACCGAGAGTCATCGGTACAGCATCCTGCAACTGGGTACGACCCATTTTCAGGATGTCCTGGAATTCAACAGCTTTTTGTTCGAAGCCTTCACGCAGTTGGTTAAGGGCATCAATCAGTTTGATGATGGATGCGTAAACAGCGATACGGAAGCCGGTCGGATAAGCGTCGTTGGTAGACTGACATTTGTTCACGTGGTCGTTCGGATTCAGGTACTGATATTCACCTTTCTGGTGACCCATCAGTTCCAGACCGATATTGGCCAGCACTTCGTTGGTGTTCATGTTGACGGAGGTACCCGCACCACCCTGGTAAACATCTACCGGGAACTGATCCATGCATTTTCCGTTATTCAGAACTTCATCACATGCTGCGATGATGGCATTTGCCACACTCTTAGGAATGGTTTGCAGCTCTTTGTTGGCCAGGGCCGCTGCCTTTTTCACCATTACCATACCGCGAACAAATTCAGGGATATCGCTGATTTTGTTGTTGCTAATGTAGAAGTTTTCAATCGCTCTCAGAGTATGAACACCGTAGTAGGCGTCCGCTGGAACTTCCCTGGTACCCAACAAGTCTTCTTCGATACGAATGTTGTTTAACATGTGAACCTTCTTTTTCAAGCTGCCAATGATTTTTTACTAAACACACAGGATATATGTGATTTCGATTGTTTCTCGACCGACGATTATCCCCTGCATCGGTCTGATACCCGAGATCATATGCTGGTTCAGGATTTCTACCGTAATCTGGATCACTTAAAACGCGGAAATTACCCCTTAATTATTATTCTGTGAAATAGATCACCCCTTTAGGATTAATACCAAAAATAAGTGTAGAACCCGCTTGAAATTTTGCTAATTCCCCCCACATCTTTCCGATGCGAGTCACATAACCATTCGGACAGACGTGGCGAAAACGGCTGTTATTTACAGGAGAGTCCTTTGCGCTGGATACCATTACTTGCCATTTTTCTCTATGTTTACATAGAGATATCTATTTTCATTCAGGTTGCCCATGTTATGGGTGTTCTGATGACGCTGATTTTGGTCATTTTTACCTCGGTTATCGGTATGTCTCTGGTTCGTAACCAAGGGTTTAAGAACTTTTTGTTGATGCAACAAAAAATGGCGGCGGGTGAAAGTCCTGCTGAAGAAATGATCAAGAGCGTGTCGCTGATTATTGCTGGTTTGCTGCTGGTGCTGCCGGGCTTCTTCACCGATTTCCTTGGTCTTCTTCTTTTATTACCTCCGGTGCAGAAGCATCTGACCATGAAGCTGCTGCCGCACCTGCGCTTTTCTCGTATGCCGGGGGGCGGCTTTAGTGCAGGAACTGGTGGGGGCGAGACCTTTGACGGTGAGTTCCAGCGTAAAGATGATGAGCGCAACCGCCTTGATCATAAAGACGACGACCGTCGGGATTAATGACGTTGTAGGCCGGATACGCCGTGTGAGCGGCATCATCCGGCAACGAGGCTTTACTTGCCGGATTGCGGTGTAACGGCCTTATCCGGCCTGCGGGGTAAAAACAACCACAGTCCAGCCAGCATAACCAGTGCATACAGACTCTTCCAGCCAACCATTGCCAGCAGCAACAGGCACAACAGACAGCCAATCACCGCCAACGCACGATAATGTCCTTTTAGCAGTCGGCACCCTGCCAGCATGCACAGCAGATAAATCATAATAAAGATGCCGTTGGCATAGATGATTAATGCATCAAGGTTGATTTGCAGTATATAGATGCACAATGTGCTGACCACGCAGCAAGCTAACACCGCGTTCAAAGCATTGCGCGGAAGATGGCGAGGGGACAAGCGAGCCAGGTAACTCTCCGGCTTATATTGCGCTTGCGACCACACCAGGCGGGAGAAACTCTGAATATAAATGTTCAGGCTGGCAAAGCAGGCCAGATAACCAATGATGCAGGCTACCCACAGAGCTTGTACGCCAAACAGTTGCACGACAATATTAGGTAGCGATGCTGCCGCAGCCATTTGCTCACCATAGGCGCCAAAATGTAGTACCACGACCGTACATGCCCAGTAGACTGAACCGGCCAGTAGCAGGCCGATCATCAGTGCACGGGGAAAGTCTCGCTCCGGTTTTTTGAACTCCGAGGCCAGGTGTGCGAATGCTTCAAGACCAACAAAACACCAGAACATCACCGACAGCGCCGCGAATAGCCCAGGCAGTT
Source organism: Citrobacter sp. JUb117 (assembly GCF_024809055.1). Taxonomy (NCBI): domain Bacteria; kingdom Pseudomonadati; phylum Pseudomonadota; class Gammaproteobacteria; order Enterobacterales; family Enterobacteriaceae; genus Citrobacter; species Citrobacter sp. JUb117. Next base: position 472,949 of record NZ_JANUFB010000004.1, on the reverse strand, counting down.
CAACATCGGTAATGGCAGGAAAGGGGATTTCGCCGGGTTTAAGTTCACCCGCCCACCAGATGCCAACGATCAGGGCAACAATCAGCCCGGCGATAACCGTTTGCAGGTTTGCACTGGAGCTGGCACCGCGGGAACCCACATACCAAACCAACGCCAGCGTACCGAGTTCTGCCAACAAAAGCTGCCAGCCATGCCAGCCAAACATGGCTTGACCGAATCCGGCGGCAATGTGCAATGCCGCTGGCAGCCCGACCGGAATCACCGATAAAAACAGCCAGCCGGTAACACGCTCCAGGCGAGAGCCAAAGGCCATGCCGACAAAATGTGCCACACCGCCGGCGCTGGGGTAATGGCGACCGAGCACGGCAAAGACAATCGCTACGGGGAAGACTAGAAGAATGAGGACCGGCCAGGCCCACAGGCTATTGTTACCCGCCACCAGGGCAGCCAATGCGGGAACAGCAAAAACGCCTGTCCCTAACAATGATGTCGACAACAGGCCAATGCCCTGAGCCAGCCCCAGCTCTTGCTTCAGTCCACTCATAAATTGTTATCCGATTATGCCCGTTAAATAGGCTACAGCGCAGATTTTCGATGGTATCACAATCGGATTTGCTTATGACGACGTGACTGAAATCGGTATTAAATGTGAGGTGTGTCGGTGTTTTGGCGGGATTTTCTCCTGATAAAAAAAAATTTTCGCTTGCCCCCTTGAAGGGAGAAAACCCCATCCCCATCTCTCTGGTCACTAGCCGGTAAACCGTTCACGGGCCGGCGCCACCCATAACTGATAAAGACTTTCTCAAAGGAGAGCTATCAATGAGTATTCGTCCGTTACATGATCGTGTGATCGTCAAACGTAAAGAAGTTGAATCCAAATCTGCTGGCGGCATCGTACTGACCGGTTCCGCAGCGGGTAAATCAACTCGTGGCGAAATCATCGCTGTCGGTAAGGGTCGCATCCTGGACAACGGTACCGTACAGCCGCTGGACGTGAAAGTTGGCGATATCGTCATTTTCAACGATGGCTACGGTGTTAAATCTGAGAAGATCGACAATGAAGAAGTGTTGATCATGTCTGAAAGTGACATCCTGGCGATTGTTGAAGCTTAATCCGCGAACGACACTGAACATACGAATTTAAGGGAAAGAGAAAATGGCAGCTAAAGACGTAAAATTCGGTAACGACGCTCGTGTGAAAATGCTGCGCGGCGTGAACGTACTGGCAGACGCAGTAAAAGTTACCCTCGGTCCGAAAGGCCGTAACGTGGTTCTGGATAAATCTTTCGGTGCCCCAGCTATCACTAAAGATGGTGTTTCCGTAGCACGTGAAATCGAGCTGGAAGACAAGTTCGAAAACATGGGCGCGCAGATGGTGAAAGAAGTTGCCTCTAAAGCGAACGACGCTGCAGGTGACGGTACGACTACTGCGACCGTACTGGCTCAGTCCATCATCACTGAAGGCCTGAAGGCTGTTGCTGCGGGTATGAACCCGATGGATCTGAAACGTGGTATCGACAAAGCTGTCGCTGCTGCGGTTGAAGAACTGAAAGCCCTGTCCGTACCGTGCTCCGACTCTAAAGCGATTGCTCAGGTTGGTACCATCTCCGCTAACTCCGACGAAACCGTAGGTAAACTGATCGCTGAAGCGATGGACAAAGTCGGTAAAGAAGGCGTGATCACCGTTGAAGACGGTACCGGTCTGCAGGACGAACTGGACGTAGTTGAAGGTATGCAGTTCGACCGTGGCTACCTGTCTCCTTACTTCATCAACAAGCCGGAAACGGGCGCAGTAGAACTGGAAACGCCGTTCATCCTGCTGGCTGATAAGAAAATCTCCAACATCCGCGAAATGCTGCCGGTTCTGGAAGCCGTTGCGAAAGCAGGCAAACCGCTGCTGATCATTGCTGAAGATGTTGAAGGCGAAGCGCTGGCTACCCTGGTCGTTAACACCATGCGTGGCATCGTGAAAGTGGCTGCGGTTAAAGCACCTGGCTTCGGCGACCGCCGTAAAGCTATGCTGCAGGATATCGCGACCCTGACCGGCGGTACCGTTATCTCTGAAGAGATCGGTATGGAGCTGGAAAAAGCGACCCTGGAAGATCTGGGCCAGGCAAAACGCGTTGTGATCAACAAAGACACCACCACCATCATCGATGGTGTGGGCGAAGAAGCGGCAATCCAGGGTCGTGTAACCCAGATTCGCCAGCAGATCGAAGAAGCAACTTCTGACTACGACCGTGAAAAACTGCAGGAGCGCGTAGCGAAACTGGCAGGCGGCGTTGCAGTCATCAAAGTGGGTGCTGCTACCGAAGTTGAAATGAAAGAGAAGAAAGCACGCGTTGAAGATGCCCTGCACGCGACCCGTGCTGCGGTAGAAGAAGGCGTGGTTGCTGGTGGTGGTGTTGCGCTGATCCGCGTAGCATCCAAACTGAGCGAACTGCGTGGTCAGAACGAAGACCAGAACGTGGGTATCAAAGTTGCGCTGCGCGCAATGGAATCCCCGCTGCGTCAGATCGTTCTGAACTGCGGCGAAGAACCGTCTGTTGTCGCTAACACCGTGAAAGCGGGTGACGGTAACTACGGTTACAACGCTGCAACTGAAGAATACGGCAACATGATCGACATGGGTATCCTGGATCCGACTAAAGTAACCCGTTCTGCTCTGCAGTACGCGGCTTCTGTTGCGGGTCTGATGATCACCACCGAGTGCATGGTAACCGACCTGCCGAAAGGCGATTCCGCTGACTTAGGTGCTGCTGGTGGTATGGGCGGCATGGGCGGAATGGGCGGCATGATGTAATTTAATCTTCATACTTCAAGCCGCAGGTTCGTTGGCTGCAACTTGAATTATTTGATTAAATACGCATCTCGCGAAAAATGAGAAACCCCCGGGCAGAAATGTCCGGGGGTTTTTCTTTTGGTCATCTTTTTAGTATATGATTCAGCTACGGACAAAACGTCCAGCGCATTGATTATGGGGAATAACATGCACGTGAAATATTTAGCAGGGATCGTTGGTGCCGCGCTACTGATGGCGGGTTGTAGCTCCAGCAACGAACTGAGTTCAGCCGGACAAAGCGTACGCTTCGTTGAAGAGAAGCCAGGTGCCGAGTGCCAGCTGATTGGTACCGCAACAGGTAAGCAGAGCAACTGGCTTTCTGGTCAGCACGGCGAAGAGGGCGGCTCTATGCGCGGCGCGGCGAACGATCTGCGTAACCAGGCTGCGGCAATGGGCGGTAATGTGATTTATGGTGTAAGCAGCCCATCACAAGGTATGTTGTCGAGTTTTGTCCCAACCGCCAGCGAGATGATTGGTCAGGTTTATAAGTGCCCTAATTGATAAACGCTGTTGATGCCGGATGGCGACGCTGAAGCGTCTTATCCGGCCTACGGTACACATAAGCGTAGGCCTGATAAGCGCAGCGCCATCAGGCATTCTGCGCTTTACTGGCAGACTGTAGGCGTAAATGATGCAGCGCGCGCAGGCACTGATCCTGTGTCAGCTTTTGTGTTTTATCCCCCGTGAGTGTTCTGACAAACACTTTGCACGGTACACCGGCCAGTTTTTTTAGCCGTGGGCTGAAGTCGATAAGCCGACGAGAGATCGCTTCTACGTCTTTATCATCCGAAGGGGCTCGAGTTTTCACCACTGAACCACAGAACCGAACTTTCCCTGCTTTGTCTTTATAGCGATAGATGACAGCCAGATAATGATTAAACAGATTATGTTTCCATTCTGATTGTGTATAGGCATCGTATTCAAGATTATCGTTATCCAGGCAATCAATGTCGTATAGAGGCAGGAAATCTAATAACGATGTGATACGCAGTGCTAATTCGCGCATCCCTGCATTATTTATTGCGTGAATAATTGCATGTGCCAGTACCGTAATTTGTAGTTCATTAATTAATAGCTCACAAACTCGACCATTATGCAGTGTAAGAGAGAGTGTTAAGTTTTCGCCTTCGTCGCTTACTAATGCCAGTGAATTTATCCGACGATTAATATCCGCATTTTTAAGTTCATCCTCCTGCATTAATGGCATGTTTTCATGCATTTTTTGACTGACTTTGTCACGTGCTTTTTCATACTGCAGACGCGCATCCTCGCCCAAAAGGTGCTTGGTATGCAATCTGCTCTCCAGCGCGATAAGCAGGTCTCGTAGCCCTAATGGTGACAGAAAAAACAGCGACTCTTTATTTCTGGGTTCCTTTATCTTTAATGCCAGCGCAATGAACTCATTTTTTTGACGAATAATGCCCGTATTAATACCTTTAATCGTTATAGCCACGGCGGTTCTCTCTCTCACCTAATATTCAACGGAAAACTAAATATTGATCTATTTATATGATTTATAAATATATTAAAAGATAGCTATCGCTAAAATAACATAAATTAAAAGTCAGAGAAGGACTGAATAAATTGAAATTATATTATTTGGCAGTGAGTGTCCGAAAACGGACACTCATTTGGATTATTGCTGACGTAATTGCAGATCCAGCGGTGTTTTACTGGGCTCTCCGCCAATTTCACGCGCCAGTTTGGGGACCATATAGCCAGACACCAGCGTCAACAGTTCTCGCATGATTTGACGCGCTTCATCGTCGCTGACCATAAAGTGTGCGGCCCCTTGCACCTTATCCAGCACGTGCAGGTAATAGGGCATCACGCCGGCATCAAATAGCGCGTTGCTAAGATTCGCCAGCGTCTGGGCGTTATCGTTCACGCCGCGCAATAACACGCTTTGGTTGAGCAGTGTGACGCCAATCCGACGCAGTTTTGCCATCGCCTGACGAAATGTCTCATCAATTTCGTTGGCGTGGTTAATGTGATTCACCAGCAGAACTTGCAGAGAAGAGTGAGCAAAACGCTCGACCAATCCGTCGGTAATTCGCGCCGGGATGACAATCGGCAAACGGCTGTGAATACGCAGGCGCTTAATATGTGGGATGGCTTCCAGTTGCGTGAGCAACCAGTCCAGTTCGTGGTCTTTGGCCATTAACGGATCGCCGCCGGAGAAGATAATCTCATCCAGCTCCGGGTGCGCCGCGATGTAATCTAATGCAATCTGCCAGTTACGCTTATTCCCCTGATTATCGGCATAAGGGAAATGGCGACGGAAGCAGTAGCGACAGTTGACCGCGCATCCGCCTTTTACCAGCAGCAACGCCCGATTGCGATACTTATGTAGTAATCCCGGCACGACGCTGTGCTGTTCTTCCAGCGGGTCGGTCGAGAATCCTGGCGCGGCGACAAATTCATCTTGGGAGGTGAGTACCTGGCGCAGCAGCGGATCGTTGGGGTTGCCTTTTTCCATCCGCGCGATAAACGATCGCGGGACGCGCAGGGCAAAAAGACGTTTTGCCTCACGACCTGCGAGCATATTTTCATCAGCGTCTATATTCAAAAGACGTAATAGTTCATCCGGATCGGTGAGAACATCGGCAAGTTGTACTAACCAATCTTCTCTGGATGGGGTGTTTAGGGTTACAATATGCGCCATTTTGTGGCTAAGCTACCAGTTAACAATTTCAGAGGGCCTTATGGCGACTTACTATAGCAACGATTTTCGTGCCGGTCTTAAAATCATGATGGACGGCGAACCTTATGCGGTTGAAGCCAGTGAATTCGTTAAACCGGGTAAAGGCCAGGCTTTCGCGCGCGTTAAGCTGCGCCGCCTGCTGACCGGTACTCGTGTAGAGAAAACCTTCAAATCCACCGACTCCGCTGAAGGCGCAGACGTTGTAGATATGAACCTGACTTACCTGTACAACGACGGTGAGTTCTATCATTTCATGAACAACTCCACTTTCGAACAGCTGGCTGCTGACGCGAAAGCGGTAGGCGATAGCGCTAAATGGCTGTTGGATCAGGCTGAGTGCATCGTGACCCTGTGGAATGGTCAGCCTATCTCCGTGACCCCACCGAACTTTGTTGAGCTGGAAATCGTTGAAACTGACCCGGGTCTGAAAGGTGACACCGCGGGTACGGGTGGCAAACCAGCGACGCTGTCTACCGGCGCAGTTGTTAAAGTTCCGCTGTTCGTACAGATCGGCGAAGTGATCAAAGTGGATACGCGTTCAGGCGAATACGTTTCCCGCGTTAAGTAATACATCCTATTTGATCGATGGCGCAGGCTGCTGCGCCATACTTTTCCAGGGCAGGAATGATGAAACGTCTTCTCGGTCTTGTAATGCTTATCCTGTTCACCAGCACACTCCTGACGGGCTGTAATACCGCACGTGGCTTCGGTGAAGACATCAAACATCTTGGTAATTCCATCTCTCACGCGGCCAGTTGAGCCTGTCATATTGTCTTAAAAATATGCGTTTTTCCGTCATCCTTCCGGATCTTGTCTATCATTAAGTAGCTATACACAAACAATATTGGCTAGAAAAGGAAGACGTTATGGTTAAAAAGACAATTGCAGCGCTCTTTTCTGTGTTGGTTCTTTCTTCAGTGTTGACTGCGTGTAATACAACAAAAGGTGTTGGGCAGGATATTTCTGAAGGCGGTAGCGCAATCTCTGGTGCAGCGACAAAAGCTCAGCAATAATCATGAACGGTACGACGCTCTGTCGTACCGTTAATTCATTTTCTCGGGTAGCGACAGAAACGGTGAAAAGCGGTTTCCTAAATGCAGCTTGATGCGAATGTTGCGTTTATAGGTGTAAACCGTCTTGCCATGAATGCCGAGTGCCGAGGCTATCGCAGTGTTACTCACGCCATCCATCCACATCGACAGTACTTTCTCTTCCTGCGGCGTAAGCAGCGGTGTCGCGTTTTTAGTGGTCTTTAGCGCAGGACGAACGCAGAGAGCATCCTGAATACTGTCTGACAACTCAGAGAGCGTAGTGCGTTTGGATAATACCGAATGGACGGCGTATTGCGGGTTGTGAGCGGGTACAGGCTTTCTGTCTCCTGATTGCAGTAAAATCAGGGGGATCAGACCACAGCTCATAAAAAAAGGCGCAATCGGCGGACTGGCATGTACATCGCTGAGAAAACCATATAAATCCGCGATCACCAGATGCGGTTTCCACTGCGAAATATGTTCTTTTGCCAGTAAGAGGTTATTGATTCCTGATACCAGAAACGACGAATTAAACCTACCAGAATGATTAAGCAAGGCCTCGACCCCTGTACGGGTAAAGTGGCACCGGTCAATCACTAAAATTTTATGCATAAACTTTTCGCATTCAGAAGTGGGGAAAACGGCTTCCTGACTTCAGAAAGCCATTTATCATAGATAAGACCAATGGCAGCCAAATGCGGGAACTACGCTGCTATTTGTGCTCAATTCTTGCTTTAAGCAGGCAATGGATAAAAATGTTGAAATTCATTTTCTTTCGGGCAAAAATGCTTTTTCATAGTTCAGCGTTGTAGGACGACCTGCAAACGCTTCTCTCACCGGGGACGGCCCCATTGTTATTCTGGAGCCTGATATGTCCTGGATCGTTTTATTGATTGCTGGCCTGCTTGAAGTCGTATGGGCAATTGGCCTGAAATATACCCACGGTTTTACCCGTCTGACGCCGAGCATTATTACCATTGTGGCCATGATCGTCAGTATCGCCATGCTTTCCTGGGCGATGCGAACGTTGCCCGTTGGAACAGCTTATGCGGTCTGGACCGGTATTGGTGCGGTAGGGGCGGCTATTACCGGTATCCTGCTGCTGGGGGAATCCGCCGGTCCGGCACGTTTGCTGAGTCTGGGTCTGATTGTCGCCGGAATTATTGGTCTGAAGCTCAGTACCCACTAAGCGCCAGGCTGTTTTACCCAAATTAGCTTGTTCACTTCAAACCCTTCCCGGGCCGCGACTGCCAGCATTTGCTGTTTCATCTCGTCTGAAATAGTGGGGGTACGTGAGAGGATCCACAGGTAGTCGCGATCCGGGCCACAAACCAGCGCGTGGCGATACTCCCGATCGAGAGCAATCACGTTATACCCACCGTAGAATGGACCGAAGAACGACACCTTCAGCGCCGCTCGCGTAGGATCACCAGTGAAATAAGCCTTGCCTTCCGTTTTTTGCCACATGCTTCTGTCGGGGTTGTAGCCTTTGTTGATGACGTTGATACCACCATCATCACGTAGGCTGTAGGTGGCCGTGACTTTATCCAGTCCTCGTTCGAAGCGATGATCGAAGCGCGCGATTTCGTACCAGGTTCCGAGATAGCGTTTAGCATCAAAGTTATTGACAACGGTCACGCCTGCTGGTGGCGTAGGGGAGCTGCAAGCGACAACCAGAAATGCAGCCGTAATGGCAGCAACTACAGGCAGCAAGCGCATAGGATTTTCCTTTTAAGGTTTTTCCTAAGTGTAGAACCTGGCGGGGAATTAAGGGAAGAGAGAGCGAAAAAACGCCCTCTTACCGGATGATAAGAGGGCGGAGCGATTAGATGGTCAGAATACCAATCGCCGTTACAACGGTCAGGATCGCAGCCAGACCGTAGAATACCCACTTGCCAGCTGGCACGTGGATTTTCAGGTCATGCATCGCGTGGTGCATACGGTGTAAACCACACCACAGCGGCAGAACGATCATCAGGAACAGGAACGCACGTCCGATGAAGCTCTGAGCAAATGCCAGTACGCGTTCATAGCTGAAAGCATCAGGAACAAAGCCCAGCGGCAGCATAATGCCTACCAACAGGATCATCACCGGCGCAATGATAGCGCTCCACATACCGCCTGCACCAAACAGGCCCCAGAATACGGGTTCGTCAGAGCGTTTTGGATTTGGATTAATCATTCCGGACTCCTTACCAGAACAGGGCAACAAACAGTATTACTACTGTCGCAACCACAGTAACTGCCCAGAGACCTTTGATGATCGGCTCTGGCCCCATTTTTTCGTCTTTTACGATGATGTTGGCAGCTTTTGGCGCCAGCTCAAACCAGGTTTTGGTATGCAGCAGCGCTGCAGCCAGGGCGATAATATTAAGAATTACCACCACCGGGTTTTGTAAAAAGGCGACAAAACCCATCCAGGACTCTGCACCATGCTTGAGTGCAAACAGGCCGATAATCAGTTCAATGCTGAACCAGACTGCCGGAACTGCCGTGCCTTCACGCAGCATGTAAAAACGATAAAATGGCAGTTTTTTCCACCAAGTGGACGTCATTGGCCGCACATAGGCTTTGCGTTTAGTCGTCATCGTGCACTCCTTAGCGTGGTTTCAGGGTAGCGATAAGAAAGTCTTTTGAACTTTCAACTTTACCCTGCTGAATGGCCGCAGCCGGATCGACGTGTTTCGGGCAGACTTCGGAGCAGTAGCCCACGAAAGTACAGGACCAGACGCCGTTCGGGCTGTTCAACTGAGCCATACGCTCCTTCTTACCGTGGTCGCGGCTATCTTCGTTATAACGATGCGCCAGGGTGATTGCAGCCGGTCCAATGAACTCTGGGTTCAGGCCGAACTGCGGGCACGCGGCATAGCACAGACCACAGTTGATGCAACCGGAGAACTGATGATACTTCGCCATCTGCGCCGGAGTCTGGGTGTTTGGACCCTGATCCGGAGTACGCGGGTTACCAATGATGTACGGCTTGATCGCTTCCAGGCTTTCGATAAAGTGCGTCATATCGACGACCAGATCGCGTTCGATCGGGAAGTTGCCCAGCGCTTCAACCTTCATACCGTTGGTGTATTCACGCAGGAAGGTTTTGCACGCCAGTTTAGGCACGTTGTTGACCATCATGCCGCAGGAGCCGCAGATTGCCATACGGCAGGACCAGCGGTAGCTCAGGTCCGGTGCCAGGTTATCTTTGATGTAACCCAACGCATCCAGTAGAGATGTGGTTTCATCATAAGGAACTTCATAGAAAGCACTGTGCGGCGCGGTATCGGTTTCCGGGTTATAGCGCACCACCTCAACTTTCAGGTTTTTCATCTCAGCCATTCGCCTTCTCCTTCTTATCGGCTGCTTCCGCTTCGCCACCGTACATACGTTTAGCTGGCGGCAGAGTGGTGATTTTCACGTCGCTGTATTCCAGGCGAGTTGTGCCGTCAGCATCACGGAAGGCGAGAGTGTGTTTGAGGAAGTTAACGTCATCACGCTCGGTGCAGCCTTCATCCAGACGCTGGTGCGCGCCGCGGGATTCTTTACGTGCCAGCGCAGAGTGCGCCATACATTCAGCAACGTTCAGACCATGACCCAGTTCGATGGTGTACAGCAAGTCGGTGTTGAAGACGCTGGAGGTATCGGTGATACGTACGCGCTTGAAACGTTCCTGCAGTTCGGCCAGTTTATCAACGGTTTTCTGCATGAGTTCCGGCGTACGGTAGATACCGCAACCTTCTTCCATGGACAGACCCATTTCGTCGCGGATTTTGGACCAGTTTTCGTTACCTTCCTGGTTCACCAGATCTTTCAGACGTTTTTCAACGCCAGCAACCTGTGCGTCGAGTGCGGCACCGTTTGCTGCGCCTACCGTTGCAGCGCGTTCTGCTGCACGTTCACCCGCCATGCGGCCAAAGACCACCAGTTCTGCCAGAGAGTTAGAACCCAGACGGTTAGCGCCATGCAGACCAACAGAGGAACATTCACCAACGGCGAACAGACCTTTAATGCGGGTTTCACAGTGCTGATCGGTTTCGATACCGCCCATGGTGTAGTGCGCGGTCGGACGTACCGGGATCGGTTCTTTAACCGGATCGACACCCACGTAGGCTTTCGCCAGTTCGCAGATGAACGGTAAGCGCTCGAGCAGTTTTTTCTCACCGAGGTGACGCAGGTCGAGGTAAACCACATCGCCACGTGGTGTGGAAATGGTGTTGCCTTTACGCCATTCGTGCCAGAAGGCCTGAGAAACTTTGTCGCGCGGACCCAGTTCCATGTATTTGTTCTTCGGCTCGCCCAGTGGGGTTTCCGGACCCATGCCGTAGTCCTGCAGATAGCGATAGCCATCTTTGTTGACCAGAATACCGCCTTCACCGCGGCAGCCTTCGGTCATCAGGATACCGGAGCCTGGCAGACCAGTCGGGTGATACTGAACGAATTCCATATCACGCAGCGGAACGCCGTGGCTCAGTGCCATACCCATACCGTCGCCGGTAACGATGCCGCCGTTGGTGTTGTAACGGTACACACGGCCAGCGCCGCCTGTTGCCATGACAACCGCATTAGCACGGATTTGCATCAGCGTGCCTTCCATCATGTTCATCGCAACCAGGCCGCGAGCCTGACCGTCATCAACCAGGATGTCCAGGACGAAGTGTTCGTCGAAGCGCTGAATTTGCGGGAACTGCAAAGACGTTTGGAACAGCGTATGCAGCATGTGGAAGCCGGTCTTATCCGCGGCAAACCAGGTGCGCTCAATTTTCATACCGCCGAAGCGACGTACGTTGACGCTACCGTCTTCACGACGGCTCCATGGGCAACCCCATTGTTCCAGTTGCGTCATTTCAGTTGGGCAGTGGTGGACAAAGTAATCCACGACATCCTGCTCACACAGCCAGTCTCCGCCAGCTACCGTATCGTGAAAATGGTAGTCAAAGCTGTCATGATCCTGCGCGACAGCAGCAGAGCCGCCTTCAGCAGCAACGGTATGGCTGCGCATTGGGTACACTTTTGAGATCAGTGCGATTTTAGCGTTGGGATTTGCTTGTGCGGCAGCAATTGCAGCACGTAATCCCGCGCCACCGGCGCCTATAATGGCAAGATCGGCTTGAAAGGTTTGCACGACATTCCTCCAGATTGTTGTTATTTCATCCCCGCCCGTAATCAGATGCTTCATCTGAGTCAAACGGGTTATGAACGCGTTTCCACTGCTCCTTTATAGGTACAATAGTATAGTCTCAGGGAGGAGCGGGAAATTTGACGTGTTCGATTTTTTTAGCGTATCACAGGGGGGAATTATCATTGATTTTGATTAATTTAATTACTAAACCACCCAATGTTGCTTTTTTTATCAACTTGTCCGTGTTTGTTATTCCCTCCCGAAATTTGTCTCGCTAACGCGTTACGAGTAGACTTCGTGCCCTTGTCTTAAATCGGAGAAACAACCATGAGCGAAACGGCAACCTGGCAGCCGAGCGCGTCCATCCCCAATCTGTTAAAACGTGCAGCAATTATAGCGGAAATCCGCCGCTTTTTTGCCGACCGTGGCGTGCTTGAGGTTGAGACACCTTGTATGAGTCAGGCGACGGTTACGGATATTCATCTGTTCCCGTTCGAAACGCGTTTCGTTGGCCCGGGTCATTCTCAGGGCATGAACCTCTATTTGATGACCAGCCCGGAATACCATATGAAGCGCCTGCTGGTGGCAGGGTGTGGTCCGGTCTACCAACTGTGTCGCAGTTTCCGTAACGAAGAGATGGGGCGTCACCATAACCCCGAGTTCACCATGCTCGAGTGGTACCGTCCTCATTACGACATGTACCGTCTGATGAATGAAGTGGATGATTTGCTCCAGCAAGTGCTGGACTGCTCTCCGGCGGAAAGCCTCTCTTATCAGCAAGCCTTCCAGCGTCATCTTGAAATCGACCCGCTGTCAGCGGATAAAACACAGTTGCGCGAAGCGGCGGCTAAGCTGGATCTCAGCAATATCGCGGACACCGAAGAAGACCGGGATACCTTGCTGCAACTGCTGTTTGCGATGGGCGTCGAACCGCACATTGGCAAAGATAAACCGACGTTTGTATATCATTTCCCGGCCAGCCAGGCGTCGTTGGCGCAAATCAGTACTGAAGACCACCGCGTGGCCGAACGTTTTGAGGTGTACTACAAAGGTATTGAGCTGGCGAATGGTTTCCATGAGTTGACCGATGCACGCGAGCAGCAGCAACGCTTCGAACAGGATAACCGCAAACGAGCCGCCCGTGGCTTACCGCAACAGCCTATCGATAACAATCTGCTTGAAGCGCTAAAAGTTGGGATGCCGGATTGCTCAGGCGTGGCGCTGGGCGTCGACCGTCTGGTTATGCTGGCACTGGGGGCCGATAGCCTCGCTGATGTTATCGCCTTTACCGTCGATCGTGCGTAATTCACGTCTCCGCATTGCAAAGTGGCGCATAGTCGTCACTTTGTAGCATCTTTTTTCATTTCCCCTCTAATAGCCACAATTTAACTCTGGAATTTTGTTAGCATTCAGGTATCAATCCTGTGTTGATTTTCTTATTGCTGATCTCTGCAAGGGGGCAGTATTCACCGGTGAGTGGTGTTTGATAAACACTCTCCAGAGTAAGGGATAGTTTAATGACCCAAACAATAAAAAAGATGAGCCTGACTGGTCTCATCCTGATGATATTTACGTCTGTTTTTGGATTTGCTAATAGCCCCTCGGCTTTCTATTTAATGGGATACAGTGCCATTCCATGGTATGTATTTTCTGCATTATTATTCTTTATCCCATTTGCCTTAATGATGGCTGAAATGGGGTCTGCCTATCGGAAAGAAGAGGGTGGGATCTATTCGTGGATGAATAATAGCGTCGGACCTCGTTATGCGTTTATCGGCACCTTTATGTGGTTCTCTTCCTACGTTATCTGGATGGTGAGCACCGCGGCGAAAGTCTGGGTGCCTTTTTCCACCTTTATATTCGGCGCGGATATGACGCAGACCTGGCGTATCGCCGGGTTTGAGCCCACGCAGGTCGTCGGACTGCTTGCTGTTGGCTGGATGGTGTTGGTGACTGGCGTAGCGTCACGGGGTATTAATAAGATTGCTCGCATTACGGCGGTTGGCGGAATTGCCGTCATGTGTCTTAATTTAGTTCTGTTGTTAGTGAGTATCGCTATTTTGTTATTAACCGGTGGCCACTTTGCACAGGATATTAATTTTGTCTCTTCACCGAATCCGGGATATCAGTCCGGTCTGGCCATGCTGTCATTTGTGGTGTTTGCTATTTTTGCCTATGGCGGAATAGAAGCCGTGGGTGGACTGGTTGATAAAACAGAGAAACCTGAAAAGAACTTCGCGAAAGGCATTGTCTTCGCGGCGATTGTCATTTCAGTGGGTTATTCGCTGGCCATCTTTTTATGGGGCGTGAGTACCAACTGGCAGGATGTATTAAGTAATAGTTCAGTGAACTTGGGTAATATTACTTATATCCTGATGAAGAGTTTGGGGATGACGCTGGGCCATGCGCTGCATCTTTCACCTGAGGCGGCAATCACTACGGGCGTCTGGTTTGCGCGTATTACCGGCCTGTCTATGTTCCTTGCTTATACCGGGGCATTTTTCACGCTCAGCTATTCGCCGCTGAAAGCGATTATTCAGGGGACGCCAAAAGCACTGTGGCCTGCACCGATGACCAGACTGAACGCTATGGGGATGCCGACGACGGCGATGTGGATGCAGTGTCTGCTGGTGAGCCTGTTTATTCTGCTGGTGTCGTTTGGCGGCGATACGGCCTCAGCGTTCTATAACAAGCTGACGCTGATGGCGAACGTCTCGATGACGCTGCCGTATCTGTTCCTCGCGCTGGCGTTCCCTTTCTTTAAATCTCGCGTCGGTCTGGAAAGACCGTTTGTGATATTTAAAACCCGAGCCGCAACGCTACTGGCCACGAGTGTCGTGGTGCTGGTGGTGACATTCGCCAACGTGTTCACCATTATCCAGCCGGTGATTGAAGCTGGCGACTGGAGCAGTGCGCTGTGGATGACCGGCGGGCCGATTTTCTTCTCGTTGTTAGCCATGGCGATTTACCAGAACTACAGCCGTCGTATAGCCAATGAGCCTGAATGGGCGGTTGAATAAACGACCTGCCTAATCCGGCCTACTAAAGAAGCATCTTCGTAGGCCGGATTAGGCGAAGCCGCCATCAGGCACCACTCACGTTTACAAGCTTCCCGCCGGGCGCTTACCTCTGCCCGCAGAACTTAACGTTCTCCCCGTTTGCTTTCCGCTGAGGCTCTCCAGACGCATCTGGAACGGTGGGAATGGCATATCAATACCGTGCTCACGGAAGCCCGCCAGAATCAGCTGGTGGATCTCGTGGCGCAATGGCATACGGTGTCCCATCTCTGCGGCATAGATACGCAGTTCAAAGATCTGAATCCCCTGCTGAAGGTCAACCAGGAAGACTTCCGGCGCCGGTGTGTCGATAACCAGTGAGCAGCGCTGGGCGGCAGTGAGCAGGATTTGCGTGACCTCCTCGCTGTTGGCTTCTGACGGTGCAGGAATGGTCAATACCACACGAGTCACTGAGTCGGATAACGACCAGTTGATAAACTGCTCGGTGATAAACGCCTTGTTGGGCACGATGATCTCTTTACGATCCCAGTCGCTGATGGTGGTCGCGCGGGTGTTAATCTTGGTCACGCTGCCGGTGAGGTCGCGAATGGTCACCGTGTCGCCAATACGAATTGGTTTTTCAAACAGGATGATCAGGCCGGATATAAAGTTGGCGAAGATCTCTTGCAAACCAAAGCCCAAACCAACACCGAGAGCAGCAACCAGCCACTGCAGTTTCGACCACTCAATACCAATCATTGAGAAGCCCACCAGGCCACCAATTAGCATCAGTAGATACTTGGTTATAGTGGTGATGGCGTAACCGGTACCTGGTGTTAAATCCAGGTGCTGCAACAGCGCCAGTTCCAGCAGTGCAGGCAGGTTACGCACCAGCTGGGTGGTGATGATAAACACCAGAATGGCAATAAGCACTGCGCCCAGCGTAATCGGCTCTAAGCTTTCTACGCCCTGCACCGTGGACGTCACATCCCATAGTGAGATATTTTCCAGGAAGCCGAACGCGGAATGAATTTCTGACCACAGCACGATGACTGAAAGCAGGGCGATGAGCATCAGGATAGACCGCACCAGGCGCAGCGACTGTGCGCTTATCGCGTCCAGATCGACTTCGCTTTCATCGATATCTATCGCTCCTTCCAGGCTGGTGGAGTGCGCGGGTTCTTCTTCACCACGTGCACGCTGCGCCAGCATTTCTGCGCGTCGGTGTTTGGCGCGGTCAAAAGCCAGACGACGGCGCTGGATAAGCATCCAGCGGCGGATGACGTGATAAACCACCAGCAACAAGAACCAGATAGCAACAGACGTCTCCAGGCGGGCCAGCAGCGCCTGTGCTGTGGCCAGGTAACCTACCGCGGCCGCAAGAATGGCAACTAACGGGGCACCCATTAGCATATTCCACAGCATGCTGTTGACCATGTTGTCGCCGTTGCCCTCTTTGTCGAGGTACAGCGGGATCCCGGCGCGCTTGAGGCTCAGAGTGACGATGGCCAGTGCGCCACAAATCAACATAAAGCACAGGCGTCCTAATGAAGCGGAGAATTCCCGGTCATTGAGATTATCAAACATGATCACCGCCATGATCAGCGGAACAATCAGTCCGATGCTCATCAGGTAATAGTGCATAGCTTTAGCGACGCGGTTGCGCGGCCAGCCAAAGTGCGCGATGAACAGACCATTCGGCCGCGCAAAGGTAGCGCAAATCATCACCGCCCACAGCATAGGCACCGTGGCGGTCACACCATCGCCGATGGCGACGGCCAGCGGATAGGGCCAGGCTTCCTGCAGGCCGTAACCCAGCGTCGCCCACAGCACCGGCAGCGGCGAGGCAACGAGAATTGACCAGAATACCGTTCGTATCGTTAGCCAGAAGTGATCCTGGGTGACTTTACCGACCCGCGCAGACGATCGCTCAAGAAAGCGGGTGAAGTGCTTACGCGAATAGAGGCTAAACCCTACCAGCACCAGCGCGGCGAACAGCGGCAGCAGCGTGGCTTTACTGGTGAGCATCATGACGCTGGCTTTACCAAGCTGATTAAACGTATCTAATGAGATTAGACGACGCAGATCCTGAACCAAATCGACCGGCCAGGAGAGTGAAATCGGGCTGACGTCAGAGGTCCAGAACAGATAGCGGTGCGTGGCTTCGTTAACCTCTTTCAGCGCATCTTCCAACTGACTATTGGAGACTTTCAGCTTGGTTAACTCGAGTATCAGCGTATCGCCGCCCTGTAGCAGGGAATTCAACAGCTCACGCTGGGTACGCAGTTGGGCATTGAGAATACGGGTCTGCTCTGCGGTAAGCGGCTGTCCATCCGCTTGATGGATCTGGCGCAGCTGCGGCTGTTTGTTGAGGAGGTCTTCATAGCGCATGCGATGTACGCGCAGCTGCGCCATTTCGGTATCGAGCTGTTGCGGCTTAGGCATTTCAGGTAGACGGGAAACCTGCGCGCGAAGCGCTTCGCCCAGCATATTCGACGCCCCCAGCCACTGTGACTGCTCGCGCAGCGTGTTCAATGCCTGACGTACCTGCAACGTTTGACCGGTGGCCTGACGCTGCTGAGACGCCACCAGGTCCATACGTTGTGCCTGTTGGTTTAACGCCTGTGACAGTTCGCGGTTGACCTTAAACTGATCGACAATGCCTTCCGGCAGTCCTGCACTGTTTTCTGCCAGCAGTTCGGTGCTTTCCAACGCCCGCTCCGCTTCACGCTGCCGCTGGCTATTGAGCTGATTTCGTAATGCCTGCAGGTAAGCGTCGAGCTGCTGGCTCTGTTTTTCGGCCAGTTCGGAGCGCATACGCGCCAGTTCTTGACGATTGTTAGCGGAAAGTTGTGCCAGCTCCAGCTCATCGACCAGCGCTTTGAGTCTGGCGGATTCAGCCTGCAACGACTGATTGAGCGGCGTATTACCGCTGGCTGCGCCAAGGCGTCGTTCAATTTCATTTAATTGACGGCGAGCATCGGTTTGCTGTTGAGGGAGCTGGTTTAATGAATCGGCGATTTCGCGGGCGCGATCCTGCTCCTGCTGGGCCTGACGGCTTTTTTCCAGCAACTGGCTGCTGACCTGCAGGATCTCCTGGTTTAAGGCGTCAGCCGAGAGGTCCGTGGGGATGCTGCGAGGTTCATCGCGCAGGTTGCTAAGCTGCGCGCGTAGCGTCGCGGACAGCTTGGGGAAGTTATCAATAACCTGCTGATACTGTTCGGCGCGCTCGAGAGAGCCTTTACGCTCTTCAAGGGCATTCAGCGCGGACTGGAGCGCCTCGACGGCTTCTGGCTGAGCGGGTTTTGCCGCTTTGGCCTGCTCCAGTTCCTGGGTGATTTGTTTGGTATCGGGGGCCGTCGCAGCGTACGCCCCCTGGCTGAGGCACCAGGCCATCAGAAAAGTGATAATCAGGCGCACAGCAGCGATTCCTATGTTTAACTTTCGTCTTTTTTGTCGTCAACCAGCGGGCTGGCAGCGTGTTCTGCTTCGATCTCGTCTTGCGCAAGCGGGGCGGGTTCGGCCTCTGGCGTCACGAACGTTTCGGTAGAGATTGCCATCGGTTGACCGATTTTGGTGACCGAAAGATCCTGCAACTGCTCGACCAGATTAACTTTGCCTGGTGCAAACAGGTTGATGACGGTTGAACCAAGCTTAAAGCGGCCCATTTCCTGGCCTTTCAGCAGCGCCACTGAACCTTCACTTTCACCTTCAGGCCATGTCCAGCGCTTAATTACGCCTTCACGCGGTGGCGTGATGGTGCCAGCCCAGACAGTTTCGATGCTACCGACGATGGTTGCACCGACCAGAATTTGCACCATCGGGCCAAATTCAGTGTCAAACAGGCAAATAACACGTTCGTTACGGGCAAAAAGGTTGGGCACGTTTTGCGCGGTCAGAATGTTGACCGAGAAAAGATCGCCGGGCACGTACAGCATTTCCCGCAGGATACCGTTACACGGCATATGTACGCGGTGGTAATCACGCGGTGAGAGGTACGTCGTGACAAACGTTCCGTTACGGAACTTGTCCGCCATTTGGTAGTTACCTGCCAGCAGTGCTTCAAGGCTGTAGCTGTGCCCTTTGGCCTGCAACAGTTTGTCTTCTTCGATGTTCCCCAACTGGTTAATCACGCCGTCAGCTGGCATAACCAGAACATTCGGGTCGGTATTAATTGGGCGGGCATCGTCACGCAGTGGGCGCACGAAGAAGTCGTTAAAGGTGCGATAGCTGGCGGTATCCGGCTTCTGCGCCTCTGTCATATCGACCTTGTAATATTTCACGAACAGATCGATAACCAGTTTAGTTAGCCATCCTGCTCGTTTGCTTGCACCCCAACCCGCCAGGCGAGTGAGCCATAGTTTCGGCAGAATGTATTGTAGCGAAAGCTTAAATGAATTTAACAAGGTAGCCTCCAGGCCATAATTTGTTCCCGATCCGGCATGCGGGCCGGATCCTGAAAAAAGGGGGACGATTCTAGCGATGCTTAGCTTAGTTGTCAGTTGTCCGTATCAGAAAAGTTTTTACGCGTTTTTACCTGCGCCATGCTTTCAAGGATGCGGTGATAATTCTCAAACCGAGTTTCGGCGATAGCCCCTTTCTCTACTGCTTCACGGATAGCGCAGCCTGGATCCGTATCATGCTTACAGTCGCGGTATTTGCAATGACCTAAGAAGTCATGGAATTCGACAAACCCGTGGGTGATTTGTTCCGGCTCAAGATGCCACAACCCAAACTCACGTACGCCGGGGGAGTCAATGACGTCACCGCCGTGCGGGAAGTGGTACAAGCGAGAGGCCGTGGTGGTGTGTTGCCCAAGACCGGAGTTATCGGAGACATCGTTGGTCAGGATCTCTTTCTGCAGGCCGAGCAGGTTGTTGAGCAGGCTGGATTTGCCCACGCCTGATTGACCAGCAAAAATGCTGATGCGATCGGTCAGCGCTTCCTCAAGCGGCTGCAGGCCGTCTTTTTTATGGCTGGAGACCATCAACACGCGATAGCCAATATTGCGATAGATATCCATCTGCTCATTCACGAAGACCATGCCTTCATCGTCGAGCAGATCGATTTTGTTGAGTACGATAATGGGCTCAACCTGCAACGTTTCGCAGGCAACCAGATATCGGTCGATAATATTGAGTGACAGCTCGGGTAAGATGGCTGAGACAATGACGATTTGGTCGATGTTGGCCGCAATGGGTTTTACACCGTCATAAAAGTCCGGACGCGTTAGCACCGAGGTACGTTCATGTACCGCTTCAACGATCCCTTTAACGTTCACGCCTTCGGCTGCGGCCTTACCTGGACGCCAGACTACACGATCGCCGGTTACCAGCGAACGAATTGTGCGACGGATGTTGCAACGGTGGACATCGCCGTCGGCAGACTCCACGTCGGCATGCATGCCAAAGCGGCTGATAACAATACCTTCAGCGGTCTCGCCAAACAGGTTGTCGTCGTAGTCGGGCTTCTCCGTGGACGTTTTAAGACGACGCTGGTGATTGGCGTTCACGCGGCGCTGTTGGCCTTTGGAGAGTTTATTTTTACTCAATCGTACTGACTCCTGGTCGCCCATGATGGGCAAAACATTTATGATACACGCAATTTTAGATGAATATAGTCACACTGAATGTGACGTCTGAAGGGTGGAAAATAGCATGAGTGGCAATGAAAACAACCTGATTTGGATCGATCTGGAGATGACAGGTCTGGATCCCGAGCGCGATCGCATTATTGAGATCGCGACGCTGGTGACTGACGCCAATCTGAATATTCTGGCTGAAGGACCGACGATTGCCGTCCACCAGTCCGACGCGCAGCTGGCGCTAATGGATGACTGGAACGTGCGTACGCATACCGGAAGTGGTCTGGTGGAGCGCGTGAAGGCGAGCACCATGGGCGATCGTGAAGCGGAGCTGGCGACGCTGGCATTTTTAAAAGAGTGGGTTCCGGCAGGGAAATCCCCGATTTGTGGCAACAGCATCGGCCAGGATCGTCGTTTCCTGTTCAAATACATGCCGGAACTGGAAGCGTATTTCCATTATCGCTATCTGGACGTTAGCACGTTGAAAGAGCTGGCCCGTCGCTGGAAGCCGGAGATCCTCGATGGCTTCACGAAGCAGGGGACACACCAGGCGATGGACGACATTCGTGAGTCCGTCGCTGAGCTGGCTTACTACCGTGAGCATTTTATTAAGCTTTGATTTTGTTCTCCGGTGGCTTGCGTCACCGGCTTTTTGACGCTAAATTGTCCAGCTTGATTGTAAAGTAATCACTTGAACGAGTTTTCAAAAAAATCGTATTCAAGGGGGTTGCAGCTAAACGAATTTCTCGTATAATGCGCCTCCCGTAACGACAGAGATTTACGCGTTACGACAGCAACAAAAGCAGTACAGATTTGCGGGAATAGCTCAGTTGGTAGAGCACGACCTTGCCAAGGTCGGGGTCGCGAGTTCGAGTCTCGTTTCCCGCTCCAAAATTTGAAAAGTGCTTTCTAAGCACAGACCACCAATCGCAGGATTTCGAATTGCGACAAGGCGGCAACTGAATGAATCCTTGGGAACTTACTTGAGTAAGTGACTAAGGTGAATGAAGGCAGCCAACGCAGTAGCGTTTCGAAAGACGAAGATTAAGCGGGAATAGCTCAGTTGGTAGAGCACGACCTTGCCAAGGTCGGGGTCGCGAGTTCGAGTCTCGTTTCCCGCTCCAAAATTTGAAAAGTATCGCAAGATACGCACCACCCAAGCGGGAATAGCTCAGTTGGTAGAGCACGACCTTGCCAAGGTCGGGGTCGCGAGTTCGAGTCTCGTTTCCCGCTCCAAATTCTTATATCAATAAACATATCCACAACGAATAATCGCGTTGGGGCTGTTTTCTTTTGTCTTTGACATACTCTTGTAAACAGACTTATCCACAGGTCAGAGTAATATTCCTGGAATGCAAAAAACTTCGCTTGGTGAATAGTATCTTTATAACCATTTGAATTTAATGAATTAATTTTCATTTCAAATTGTTAATGTGATCACTTGACGATTTTTTCCTTCTTGAATATCAATGTGTTTTTATTTTTATGCACAAGCTGTGGATGACTTAAGCATCACGCGGCAGACCTTTTTCAATCACCCTGACCAGCCGCTGTTTCTTCGGTAATTGCACTTCAACCACGCAGGCATTTCTTTTCTCAATCTGCTGCGCAATCGCCCATTCTATGTGCTCGTCGAGAAGTGGGTGCTCACCTCTGCGATTTTCCAGCGCATTTATTATGGTTTCATCCCACGGGGCATTTCCCAGCGCGACGGCGATATTTCGCAACCAACGCAGGTGTCCGATGCGACGAATAGCCGAACCTTCCGTCACTTTTAAAAACCACGCTTCGCTCCAGCCAAACAGCTCAATCAGTTCCGGGGCATGCAGTTGTTTACGTGGGCTAAAGTCATCTTCTACAGTGAGCTGCGAATAGCGATTCCAGGGGCAAATGAGCTGGCAGTCATCGCAGCCATAGATTCGGTTGCCCAACAGTGGGCGAAACTCTTCCGGGATAGCGCCTTCTAGTTCGATCGTGAGATAGGAAATACAGCGGCGGGCATCAACGGTGTAGGGTTCAACGATGGCGCCCGTGGGGCAAATGGTCATACAGGCCACGCATTTGCCGCAGGCTTCTTCTACAGGCTGATCCACAGGAAGCGGTAAATCGATCAGCAGTTCACCAAGGAAGAAAAATGACCCGGCTTCACGGCTAAGAATTAGTGAGTGCTTACCAACCCAGCCAAGTCCGGCTTTTTCCGCCAGCGGACGCTCCAGAATGGGCGCAGAATCGACAAAAGGTCTAAAATTCAGCGAAACGCAATGCTGCTGGATCAACTCTCCCAGCTTTTTTAAACGGTTACGCAGCAGCTTATGGTAGTCACGGCCCAGTGCATAACGGCTGATGTAGCCTAGCGACGGATTTTTTAGCGTGCTGGCAAACGCGGCATTGGCGGGGAGATAATTCATCCGTACGCTGATGACGCGTAAAGTTCCGGGTAATAACTCGTGGGGGCGGGCGCGCATCATGCCGTGACGGGCCATCCAGTCCATTTCGCCATGGTATTGTTTATCCAGCCAGGCCTGCAGTTTGGGTTCGGCTTCGCTAAGGTCTGTATCGGCAATACCGACCTGCTGAAAGCCAAGTTCCAGCCCCCACTGCTTAATTTTTTGTGCTAACTGATTGAGATCGAGGGGCTCTGACATGACGGACCATACAATGAAGAAAAACCCCGCAAGTATACCACACTCTATCTGGCACGCCGATGACATCAAACGGATGGAACATGAGGCGGCAGACAGCCTTGGGCTGACGCTGTATGAGCTGATGCAACGTGCGGGAGAGGCGGCGTTCCAGGTTGCTCGCAATGCATATCCTGCCGCTCGGCACTGGCTGGTGCTCTGTGGCCACGGTAATAACGGCGGCGACGGCTATGTCGTGGCGAGACTTGCCAAAGCCGCGGGGATTCACGTCACGCTATTAGCGCAAGAAAGCGACAAACCGCTCCCACAGGAGGCAGAACATGCTCGTCATGCCTGGCTGAACGCAGGTGGCGTTATCCACGCCCCGGATATTATCTGGCCGCAAGAGGTGGATGTGATTATCGATGCGTTGCTCGGCACCGGCTTAAAACATGCACCTCGCGACCCACTGGCGACATTAATCAAACAGGCGAATGTGCATTCTGCTCCCACAGTGGCTATTGATATTCCTTCCGGTCTGCTGGCGCAGACGGGGGGAACGCCCGGAGCGGTGATTCATGCTGCCCATACCGTTACCTTTATTGCATTGAAGCCCGGTCAGCTCACGGGCAAAGCGCGTGATGTCACAGGGCGTATCCATTTTAACGCGCTCGGGCTGGATGCCTGGCTGGCGGGGCAGGACGCGCCCATTCAGCGCGTTGATGCCTCACAGCTTAGATGCTGGCTGACACCACGCCGCGCAACATCGCACAAAGGTGACCATGGTCGACTGGCGATCATCGGGGGTGACTATGGCACAGCAGGCGCCATACGCATGGCCGGTGAAGCGGCGCTTCGCGCTGGTGCCGGATTGGTTAAGGTGCTCACGCGCAGTGAAAATATTGCACCGATCCTGACCGCCCGTCCGGAACTGATGGTCGATGAGTTGACGCCTCGCGCGGTGGAGGAAAGTCTGGCGTGGGCGGATGTCGTTGTCATCGGTCCCGGACTTGGGCAGCAAGAGTGGGGAAAAAAAACACTGCAAAAAGTTGAGAATTTTCGCAAACCGATGCTGTGGGATGCCGATGCGCTTAACCTGCTGGCAATCAATCCCGATAAACGTCACAATCGCGTGATCACGCCGCATCCGGGCGAGGCTGCGCGACTGTTGGGCTGCTCCATTACAGAAATTGAAGACGATCGCTTACTTTCTGCACAGCGTCTGGTAAAACGGTACGGAGGTGTGGTGGTGCTGAAAGGCGCGGGTACGGTAGTGGCCTCGGAGCACAATGCATTAGCCATTATCGATGCCGGTAACGCAGGAATGGCCAGCGGCGGTATGGGTGATGTCCTTTCCGGAATCATTGGCGCATTGCTCGGACAGAAGCTTACCCCGTATGATGCTGCGTGTGCGGGATGTGTGGCGCACGGCGCGGCAGCGGATGTGCTGGCGGCGCGATTTGGTACGCGCGGCATGCTGGCGACAGATCTCTTTACCACGCTACAGCGTATTGTTAACCCTGATGTGATTGACGTTTATCATGATGAATAGAGTAATTCCGCTACCGGATGAACAGGCGACATTAGACCTGGGACTGCGGGTCGCGAAGGCCTGTGACGGCGCAACGGTTATTTATTTGTACGGCGATTTAGGCGCGGGTAAAACCACCTTCAGCCGGGGATTCCTGCAGGCGCTAGGTCATAAAGGCAATGTAAAAAGCCCCACCTATACGCTGGTCGAACCCTATTCGCTTGAAAATTTAATGGTATATCACTTCGATCTGTACCGACTTGCGGACCCCGAGGAGCTCGAATTTATGGGGATCCGTGATTATTTTGCCAATGATGCAATTTGCCTGGTGGAATGGCCACAACAAGGTAAAGGTGTGCTCCCGGACCCGGACGTCGAAATACACATCGAATACCAGGCGCAAGGTCGAGAGGCGCGCGTAAGTGCCGTCTCCTCATCGGGTAATTTATTGCTGGCGCGTTTAGCCGAATAACCTTAAAGGGTGGCGGGATGATTTATCGCATCAGAAATTGGCTGATGGCAACCCTGGTCCTGCTGTGCGCGCAGGCAGGGGCCGCCAGCCTTTCCGATCTTCAGGTTTCTAACGGCGAACAACAGGCGCGGATTACGCTCAGTTTTATTGGCGAGCCTGAATATGCTGTTTCGCAGGACGGGAAGCGCACCGTTGCGCTGGATATTAAACAAACCGGCGTGATTCAGGGACTGCCGCTGCTGTTTAGCGGTAATAACCTGGTTAAGGCCATCCGTGCGGGTACACCGAACGATCCACAGTCTTTGCGACTGGTTGTCGATTTAACCGAGAACGGAAAAGCCGCCGCTGTAAAACGGCAAAACGGCGGTAACTATACCGTGGTGTTTACCATCAATGCTGATGCACCTCCGCCGCCACCGCCACCTCCTGTGGTGGTGAAGCGCGTTGAAGCACCCGTTGTCGCTCCGCGTCCGTCAGAACCCGCGCGTAACCCGTTTAAAACGGAAAATAATCGCACGACAGCCGTCATCAACAGTAATACGGCCACGCGGCCTGCCGCTCGGGCGGTGAGCAACAATAATGGCGATAAAGTGGTCATTGCGATTGATGCCGGGCACGGTGGACAAGATCCTGGCGCGATTGGTCCTGGCGGCACGCGTGAGAAAAACGTCACCATCGCCGTCGCGCGTAAGCTGCGCAGTCTGCTCAATGACGATCCGATGTTTAAGGGCGTACTCACTCGTGACGGCGATTACTTCATCTCGGTGATGGGCCGTTCTGACGTGGCGCGTAAACAAAATGCCAACTTCCTGGTCTCCATTCATGCTGATGCGGCACCCAACCGGGATGCCACGGGTGCTTCCGTTTGGGTGTTGTCAAACCGTCGAGCCAACACTGAAATGGCTGGCTGGCTGGAACAGCACGAGAAGCAATCGGAGCTGTTGGGTGGTGCGGGTGATGTGCTGGCCAACAGTCAGTCCGACCCGTATTTGAGTCAGGCGGTGCTGGACCTGCAGTTCGGTCATTCACAGCGTGTAGGGTATGATGTGGCAACCAGTATGATCGGCCAGCTGGAGCGCATTGGTTCGATGCATAAGCGCCGCCCGGAGCACGCCAGCCTTGGCGTATTGCGTTCTCCGGATATCCCGTCTGTGCTGGTTGAAACCGGCTTTATCAGTAACAACAGCGAAGAACGTTTGTTGGCGAGCGATGATTATCAGCAGCAGCTGGCCGAGGCGATTTACAAAGGATTGCGTAATTACTTCCAGTCGCATCCGATGCAAACCGGGCCACAGGGCGCACCGGCGCAAACTGCTAGCGCCATCTCGCCGGGCGACACGTTAACCAATTAAGGATTAGCCATGCCGATTCAGGTTCTACCGCCACAGTTGGCGAACCAAATTGCCGCAGGTGAAGTGGTAGAACGGCCTGCGTCAGTGGTTAAAGAACTGGTAGAAAACAGTATCGATGCGGGTGCAACGCGCATTGATATTGATATCGAACGTGGTGGCGCCAAGCTGATCCGTATTCGTGATAACGGCTGCGGCATTAAAAAAGACGAGCTGGCGCTCGCGCTGGCGCGTCATGCGACCAGTAAAATTGCCTCCCTTGACGATCTCGAAGCTATTGTTAGCCTCGGATTTCGCGGGGAAGCGCTGGCCAGCATCAGCTCGGTCTCTCGTTTAACCCTGACGTCACGTACGCAAGAACAATCCGAAGCCTGGCAGGCCTATGCCGAAGGGCGCGATATGGATGTGACGATTAAACCTGCCGCACATCCGGTGGGCACCACGCTGGAAGTGTTGGATCTGTTCTACAACACGCCAGCACGGCGTAAGTTCATGCGCACCGAGAAAACCGAATTTAACCATATCGACGAGATAATCCGCCGCATTGCGCTGGCGCGTTTTGATGTGACCATAAATTTGTCGCATAACGGTAAAATGGTGCGTCAGTACCGTGCAGTCACCGCCGATGGGCAGAAAGAGCGTCGTCTGGGCGCGATTTGCGGCACGCCGTTTCTGGAGCATGCGCTGGCGATTGAGTGGCAGCATGGAGATTTAACGCTGCGTGGCTGGGTCGCTGACCCGAATCACACCACGACGGCGCTGGCCGAAATACAGTACTGCTATGTGAATGGCCGTATGATGCGCGATCGGCTGATCAACCATGCTATCCGTCAGGCCTGTGAAGACAAACTTGGGGCCGATCAACAGCCAGCGTTTGTCCTGTACCTGGAAATCGACCCGCATCAGGTGGACGTTAACGTGCATCCTGCCAAGCATGAAGTCCGTTTCCATCAGTCCCGGCTGGTGCATGACTTTATCTATCAGGGGGTGTTGAGCGTATTGCAACAGCAGCTTGAAACGTCGCTGCCGTTGGCCGATGACGACACGCCTGCGCCAAGGCATATCCCGGAGAACCGGGTTGCGGCTGGACGAAACCACTTTGCCGAACCTGCCCCCGCGCGTGAACCGGCTACGCCGCGTTATTCCGTATCGGCAGGCGGTGGTGGTGGCCGTCAGACGAGTGCCAGTTGGCCACATGCTCAGCCTGGGTATCAAAAGCAGCAGGGGGAAGTTTATCAGCAACTGCTGCAGACACCTGCGCCAACGCATAAAACCACGATGCCTGAAACACCCTCGGCACCGCTTATCGGAAATAGCCAAAGTTTTGGTCGTGTATTGACGATCGTGGGGGCTGACTGTGCATTACTGGAATGTGACGGTCATATTCGCCTGCTGGCGTTGCCGGTGGCCGAGCGCTGGCTGCGTCAGGCGCAGTTAACGCCAGCTCAAGGACCCGTTTGCGCCCAGCCGTTACTGATCCCCTTGCGTTTGAAAGTGACCGATGATGAGAAGACGGCACTGGAAAAAGCACAGAGTCAGTTGGCTGAGTTGGGCATTGAATTTCAACTGGATGCGCAGCATGTGACCATCCGAGCGGTGCCTTTACCCTTACGCCAACAAAATTTACAAATCTTGATTCCTGAACTGATAGGCTACCTGGCGCTGCAGTCCGTATCCGAATCTGGCGATATTGCACAGTGGATTGCGCGAAACGTCACGAGTGAACATCCGCAGTGGAGCATGGCTCAGGCCATTACGCTGTTAACGGATGTTGAGCGGCTATGCCCACAGTTAGTGAAGGCACCGCCGGGTGGTCTGTTACAACCTGTTGACTTACATTCGGTAATGAACGCCCTGAAACATGAGTGATATCAGTAAGGCGAGCCTGCCAAAGGCACTATTTTTGATGGGGCCGACGGCCTCCGGTAAAACGGCATTAGCAATTGAATTGCGTAAAGTTTTGCCAGTAGAGTTGATAAGCGTTGATTCCGCCCTTATCTACAAGGGGATGGATATCGGTACAGCTAAGCCGGATGCTGAAGAGTTAAAGGCTGCGCCGCATCGATTGCTGGATATTCGCGATCCAGCGCAGGCGTATTCTGCGGCGGATTTTCGTCGCGATGCGCTAGCGGAGATGGCCGATATCACCGCAGCGGGACGAATTCCGCTGTTAGTGGGTGGCACAATGTTATATTTCAAAGCCTTGCTGGAAGGGTTGTCGCCGTTACCGTCGGCGGACCCGGAGGTCAGAGCCAGCATTGAGCAGCAGGCGGCAGAGCGTGGATGGGATGCGTTACACCGACAGCTTCAGGAGATCGATCCGGTTGCTGCGGCGCGGATTCATCCAAATGATCCGCAAAGACTTTCCCGGGCACTGGAAGTTTTTTTCATTTCGGGTAAAACTTTAACGGAGCTGACGCAAACGTCAGGAGATGCTTTGCCGTATCAGGTGCATCAGTTTGCAATCGCCCCGGCGAGCCGTGAACTGCTCCATCAGCGAATTGAGCAGCGTTTTCATCAGATGTTAGCTTCAGGTTTTGAAGCAGAAGTCCGGGCGCTTTTTGCCCGAGGAGATTTGCATACGGATTTGCCTTCCATTCGTTGTGTTGGGTATCGCCAGATGTGGTCGTACATTGAAGGCGAAATTTCATACGATGAAATGGTTTATAGAGGTGTTTGCGCCACGAGGCAATTGGCGAAGCGGCAGGTAACCTGGTTACGTGGTTGGGAAGGGGTGCACTGGCTTGACAGTGAAAAGCCTGACCAGGCGCGAAACGAAGTATTACAGGTTGTTGGTGCTATCGCGAATTGAATGTGTACAATTGAAACGTATCGTGCGCAATTTTTCAGAATCGAAAGGTTCAAAGTACAAATAAGCATATAAGGAAAAGAGAGAATGGCTAAGGGGCAATCTTTACAAGATCCGTTCCTGAACGCATTGCGTCGGGAACGTGTTCCAGTTTCTATTTATTTGGTGAATGGTATTAAACTGCAAGGTCAAATCGAGTCTTTTGATCAGTTCGTGATCCTGTTGAAAAACACGGTCAGCCAGATGGTTTACAAGCACGCGATTTCTACTGTTGTCCCGTCTCGCCCGGTATCTCATCACAGCAATAATGCCACCGGCGGCACAGGTAGCAGTAACTACCATCATGGTAGCAGCGCGCAGGGTTCTTCTGCGCAACAGGACAGCGAAGAAACCGAATAAGGTTTTGGGCTGTTTTACACACGGGGAGCCAGAGATCCTGCGTTCCCCGTTGATATATATTAAGGGGTTGACGCTTGTTTGACCGTTATGATGCCGGTGAGCAGGCGGTACTGGTACACATCTATTTTTCGCAAGACAAAGATATGGAAGACCTCCAGGAGTTTGAATCTCTGGTTTCTTCCGCCGGTGTCGAAGCAATGCAGGTGATTACCGGGAGCCGTAAAGCACCGCACCCGAAGTTTTTTGTTGGTGAAGGTAAGGCAATCGAAATTGCGGAAGCCGTAAAAGCGACTGGCGCTGCGGTGGTGATTTTTGATCATGCTTTGAGCCCTGCCCAGGAACGTAACCTGGAACAGTTATGCCAGTGTCTTGTTATCGACAGGACCGGTCTCATTTTAGATATTTTTGCCCAACGTGCGCGTACCCATGAAGGTAAGTTGCAGGTTGAGCTGGCGCAGTTGCGCCATATGGCTACGCGTCTGGTCCGTGGCTGGACCCACCTTGAAAGGCAAAAGGGCGGGATTGGTTTGCGCGGTCCGGGTGAAACCCAGCTCGAAACCGACCGTCGTTTGCTGCGTAATCGTATTTTGCAGATCCAGTCGCGCCTGCAAAAAGTTGAAAAGCAACGTGAGCAGGGGCGGCAGTCGCGCAAGAAAGCGGATGTCCCAACCGTATCACTGGTGGGATATACCAACGCCGGAAAATCCACCCTGTTCAACCAGATAACCGAAGCCCGGGTTTATGCAGCAGATCAACTGTTTGCGACCCTGGATCCGACGCTACGTCGTATCGACGTGGCGGACGTCGGCGAAACCGTGCTGGCGGATACCGTAGGGTTTATCCGTCATTTACCGCATGACCTGGTAGCGGCATTTAAAGCCACTTTGCAGGAAACTCGTCAGGCGACATTGCTGCTGCACGTTATTGATGCGGCAGATTTTCGTGTGCAGGAAAACATTGAGGCCGTCGATACGGTACTCGAAGAGATCGATGCGCATGAGATCCCGACTCTGTTGGTAATGAATAAAATCGATATGCTGGACGATTTTGAACCGCGTATCGACAGAGATGAAGAAAATAAACCAATCCGTGTTTGGGTTTCAGCGCAAACCGGTATTGGCATACCACAGCTTTTTCAGGCTTTAACAGAGCGTCTTTCTGGTGAGGTTGCGCAGCATACGCTGCGTTTGCCGCCGCAGGAAGGGCGTCTGAGAAGCCGGTTTTACCAACTTCAGGCAATAGAAAGAGAGTGGATGGAGGAGGACGGCAGCGTAGGTCTGCAAGTACGTATGCCGATCGTTGACTGGCGTCGCCTCTGTAAACAAGAACCGGCACTGGAAGACTATGTTGTCTGACCTGTCGGATATGGCCTGAAGATTTTTTCGCCTCTATACCTCGTGGATTTTGTACGGTAGGAAGGCGGCAAGTCCCGGCATCCCCAAACGCATAGTCAACTATGTGACTGGGGGTGAAGGGCGTAGCCAACGCATCTGCAACGCAAAAGACGCAGGTATAGCATCGCATAACAAATATGGAGCACAAACATGGCGTGGAATCAGCCCGGTAATAACGGACAAGACCGCGACCCCTGGGGAAGCAGCAAACCTGGCGGCAACCCTGAGGGAAATGGAAACAAAGGTGGTCGCGAGCAGGGGCCTCCCGATCTTGATGATATCTTCCGCAAGCTGAGTAAAAAACTCGGTGGTCTGGGTGGCGGTAAAGGTACAGGCTCTGGTGGTGGCGGTAGTTCATCGCAAGGCCCGCGTCCGCAACTGGGCGGTCGAGTCTTTACTATTGCTGCTGCCGCTATTGTCATTATCTGGGCAGCCAGCGGTTTCTACACCATTAAAGAAGCGGAACGCGGCGTAGTGACACGCTTCGGTAAATTCAGCCATTTGGTTGAGCCGGGTCTGAACTGGAAACCGACATTTGTGGATACCGTTACGCCGGTAAACGTTGAAGCCGTGCGTGAACTGGCAGCCTCCGGTGTGATGCTGACTTCTGACGAAAACGTCGTGCGCGTTGAGATGAACGTGCAGTACCGCGTGACCGACCCGCAGAAATATCTGTTTAGCGTGACCAGTGCTGATGACAGTCTGCGTCAGGCAACCGACAGTGCACTGCGTGGGGTTATCGGTAAATACACCATGGACCGTATCCTGACCGAAGGGCGTACCGTTATTCGTAGCGATACCCAGCGTGAACTGGAAGAGACCATTCGTCCATACAACATGGGTATTACCCTGCTGGACGTCAACTTCCAGGCTGCTCGTCCGCCGGAAGAGGTGAAAGCGGCATTTGACGATGCCATTGCGGCGCGTGAAAACGAGCAGCAGTACATTCGTGAAGCAGAAGCGTACACCAACGAAGTACAGCCGCGTGCTAATGGTCAGGCGCAGCGTATTCTTGAAGAAGCGCGTGCATACAAAACACGAACCATCCTGGAAGCTCAGGGTGAAGTGGCGCGTTTTGCCAAAATTCTGCCGGAATATAAAGCCGCACCGCAAATTACTCGCGAGCGTCTGTATATCGAGACCATGGAAAAAGTGCTGAGCCATACCCGTAAGGTGTTGGTTAACGACAAGGGTGGCAATCTGATGGTTCTGCCGTTGGATCAAATGCTAAAAGGCGGCAACGCTCCGGCAGCCAAGAGTCAGAGCAGCTCAAACCTGCTGACTCTGCCGCCAGCATCCTCTTCCAGCACGGGAGCAAGCAACACTTCGTCCACCAGTCAGGGCGATATTATGGACCAACGCCGCGTTAACGCGCAGCGTAACGACTACCAGCGTCAGGGGGAATAACGATGCGTAAGTCAGTTATTGCGATTATCATCATCGTTCTGGTAGTGCTGTTCATGTCTCTCTTTGTGGTCAAAGAAGGCGAGCGTGGTATTACTCTGCGCTTTGGCAAAGTTTTACGTGACGATGACAACAAACCATTGGTTGTTGCACCGGGTCTGCACTTCAAGATTCCATTTATTGAATCCGTGAAGATGCTTGATGCGCGTATTCAGACCATGGACAACCAGGCCGATCGCTTTGTCACCAAAGAGAAGAAAGACCTGATCGTTGATTCCTACATCAAGTGGCGTATCAGTGACTTCAGCCGTTACTACCTGGCAACGGGCGGTGGCGATGTTTCTCAGGCAGAAGTTCTGCTGAAACGTAAGTTCTCTGACCGTCTGCGTTCTGAAATTGGTCGTCTGGACGTAAAAGACATCGTTACCGACTCTCGTGGTCGCTTAACGCTGGAAGTCCGTGACGCGCTGAACTCGGGTTCTGCAGGTACGGAAGACGAAGTCGCAACGCCGGCAGCGGATAGCGCGATTGCCGAAGCGGCTGAGCGTGTTCAGGCTGAAACCAACGGTAAAGTACCGGTCATCAACCCGAACAGTATGGCGGCGTTGGGGATCGAAGTGGTTGACGTGCGTATTAAGCAAATCAACCTGCCTGCTGAAGTGTCTGAGGCGATCTACAACCGTATGCGTGCTGAGCGTGAAGCCGTAGCACGTCGCCATCGTTCACAGGGTCAGGAAGAAGCGGAAAAACTGCGTGCAACAGCGGACTATGAAGTCACCAAAACGTTGGCAGAATCTGAGCGTCAGGGCCGTATTATGCGCGGTGAAGGCGATGCAGAAGCCGCTAAACTGTTTGCTGATGCATTCAGTCAGGATCCTGACTTCTACGCCTTCATCCGTAGCCTGCGTGCTTATGAGAAGAGCTTCGAAGGCAATCAGGACGTGATGATCATGAGCCCGGACAGCGATTTCTTCCGCTACATGAAGACGCCGAGCAACGCAACACGCTAAACTCGCACCCGCGGTTTTAAACCAGCAAAACCACCAGCATCCCCAAGGATGCGGTGGTTTTCTTTTTAGATAAGGACAACGGATGAACTCAACAATTTTGTTGGCACTCGCGCTGGTTTTGGTGCTGGAAGGACTGGGTCCGATGCTATATCCCAGTGCCTGGAAGAAAATGATCGGGGCAATGGCGCAACTTCCTGAAAATATTTTGCGGCGTTTTGGTGGAGGTCTTGTGGTTGCAGGCGTGGTGGTCTACTACATGTTGAAGAAAACGATTGGCTGACCAATAAGTAGACTAATTTACGGATTTCCGCATGCAAAAAGTGCTGTATATCTGAAAAAGCGGTGGTAGAATCCATTTTTAAGCAAACGGTGATTTTGAAAAATGGGTAACAACGTCGTCGTACTGGGCACCCAATGGGGTGACGAAGGTAAAGGGAAGATCGTCGATCTCCTGACTGAACGGGCTAAATATGTTGTGCGCTACCAGGGTGGTCACAACGCAGGCCATACTCTCGTAATCAACGGTGAAAAAACCGTCCTCCATCTTATTCCATCAGGTATTCTTCGCGAAAACGTCATCAGCATCATCGGTAACGGTGTTGTGCTGTCTCCGTCCGCGCTGATGAAAGAGATGAAAGGATTGGAAGACCGCGGGATTCCTGTCCGTGAGCGCCTGCTGCTGTCTGAAGCGTGTCCGCTGATCCTTGATTATCATGTTGCGTTAGATAATGCGCGTGAGAAAGCACGTGGCGCGAAAGCGATCGGCACCACCGGTCGTGGCATCGGGCCAGCTTATGAAGACAAGGTAGCACGTCGCGGTCTGCGCGTTGGCGATCTGTTTGATAAAGCAACCTTCGCTGAAAAACTGAAAGAAGTGATGGAATATCACAACTTCCAGCTGGTGAATTTCTATAAAGTTGAAGCCGTTGACTACCAGAAAGTGCTGGATGATGTGATGGCGATTGCCGACATCCTGACCTCTATGGTTGTTGATGTCTCCGATCTGCTGGACCAGGCGCGTAAGCGTGGCGATTTCGTCATGTTTGAAGGTGCGCAAGGTACGCTGCTGGATATCGACCACGGTACCTATCCGTACGTAACATCCTCCAACACCACCGCAGGTGGCGTGGCGACCGGCTCCGGCCTGGGCCCGCGTTATGTGGACTACGTTCTGGGTATCATCAAAGCCTACTCTACTCGTGTAGGTGCGGGTCCGTTCCCGACCGAACTGTTTGATGATGTCGGCGAGTTCCTGTGCAAGCAGGGTAACGAATATGGCGCAACCACCGGTCGTCGTCGTCGTACCGGCTGGCTGGACTCCGTTGCTGTGCGTCGTGCAGTACAGATTAACTCCCTGTCTGGCTTCTGCCTGACCAAACTGGACGTCCTGGACGGTTTGAAAGAAGTGAAAATCTGTGTCGCTTACCGTATGCCGGATGGCCGTGAAGTCACGACTACCCCGCTGGCAGCTGACGACTGGAAAGGCATCGAGCCGATCTACGAAACCATGCCTGGCTGGTCTGAGTCCACCTTCGGTGTGAAAGAGCGTAGCGGTCTGCCGCAGGCAGCGCTGAACTACGTCAAGCGTATTGAAGAGCTGACCGGTGTGCCGATTGATATCATTTCAACTGGCCCAGACCGTACTGAAACCATGATTCTGCGCGACCCGTTCGACGCATAATGTAGGTTGTAGCGTAGCGTCAGATGGCGCTGCGCTTGCTTTAAAGCAAGCCGGATGCAAGGCTTTGTATCAGTATCTGGCTTATAATCATGTAGGTTCCTCGCTTTTTTCCTTCCCGAATTGAAATAAATTAGCGACCTGGCTGGTGGCTGGTTTATCATCAATATAATTAATACTACCAGGCTTATCCGTTTTATCCTTTTTCCAGAGGTTGATGTGCAGTTAACGAGTTTCACCGATTACGGATTACGTGCGCTAATCTACATGGCGTCGCTACCCGAAGGACGTATGACCAGTATTTCTGAGGTGACAGAAGTCTACGGCGTGTCCCGTAATCATATGGTCAAAATAATTAATCAACTTAGCCGGGCTGGCTTCGTTACTGCTATCCGTGGAAAAAATGGCGGTATCCGCTTGGGCAAAGCGGCAAAGGATATTGGTATTGGTGATGTGGTCCGCGAGTTGGAGCCGTTGACGTTGGTCAACTGCAGCAGCGAGTTTTGCCACATTACCCCTGCCTGTCGACTCAAACAGGCGCTTTCTAAGGCAGTGCAAAGTTTTCTCACGGAACTGGACAACTACACACTTGCTGATTTGGTTGAAAAGAATCAACCGCTATATAAATTATTGCTGGTGGAGTGACGAAAATCTTCATCAGAGCTGACAATGGAGGAACCTCGATGTCACATGATCCTTTCCAGGAACGCGAAGCAGAAAAATACGCGAATCCCATCCCGAGCCGGGAATTTATCCTCGAACATTTAACTAAACGTGAAAAACCGGCCAACCGCGATGAGCTGGCCGTTGAACTCAACATTGAAGGCGAAGAGCAGCTCGAAGCGCTTCGTCGCCGCCTGCGCGCGATGGAGCGTGATGGGCAACTGGTCTTCACCCGCCGGCAGTGTTACGCACTGCCGGAGCGTCTTGACCTGCTGAAAGGTACCGTTATTGGCCACCGTGATGGCTACGGCTTTCTGCGCGTCGAAGGACGTAAAGACGATCTGTATCTCTCCAGTGAGCAGATGAAAACCTGCATCCATGGCGATCAAGTACTGGCGCAACCGCTGGGCGCGGATCGTAAAGGCCGCCGCGAAGCGCGTATTGTGCGTGTACTGGTGCCGAAAACCAGTCAGATTGTCGGTCGTTACTTTACCGATGCGGGCGTAGGTTTTGTCGTTCCGGACGACAGCCGTCTCAGCTTTGATATCCTGATCCCACCAGAAGAGGTGATGGGCGCCCGCATGGGCTTTGTGGTGGTGGTTGAACTGACCCAGCGCCCAACTCGTCGCACTAAAGCGGTGGGTAAAATAGTTGAAGTGCTGGGTGACAACATGGGTACCAGCATGGCCGTTGATATGGCCCTGCGTACGCACGAAATCCCTTATATCTGGCCTGATGCAGTCGTTAAACAGGTCGCCGGGCTGAAAGAAGAAGTACCTGAAGAGGCCAAAATCGGTCGTGTTGACCTGCGTGATTTGCCGTTGGTGACAATTGATGGTGAGGATGCGCGTGACTTTGATGACGCAGTCTACTGTGAGAAGAAACGCGGCGGTGGCTGGCGTTTGTGGGTTGCTATCGCTGACGTCAGTTATTACGTGCGTCCGCCTACCCCGCTGGACCAGGAAGCGCGCAGCCGCGGGACTTCCGTCTACTTCCCGTCGCAAGTTGTACCGATGCTACCGGAAGTCCTTTCCAACGGGTTATGCTCGCTGAACCCGCAGGTAGACAGGCTGTGCATGGTTTGTGAGATGACCATCTCCACGAAAGGGCGCCTGACGGGCTACAAATTCTATGAAGCGGTGATGAGCTCCCACGCGCGTTTGACCTACACCAAGGTCTGGCACATGCTGCAGGGTGATGAGGAACTGCGTGAGCAATACGCACCGTTGGTGAAACACATTGAAGAGCTGCACAATCTCTACAAAGTGTTGGATAAAGCCCGTGAAGAGCGCGGCGGTATCTCGTTTGAGAGCGAAGAAGCGAAGTTTATCTTCAATGCCGAACGCCGTATTGAACGCATTGAGCAGACTCAGCGTAACGACGCACACAAGCTGATCGAAGAGTGCATGATCCTGGCGAACATCTCAGCGGCACGTTTTGTTGAGAAAGCCAAAGAGCCGGCACTGTTCCGTATCCATGACAAGCCGACGACTGAAGCGATTACCTCCTTCCGTTCCGTGCTGGCGGAGTTGGGACTGGAGCTGCCGGGCGGTAACAAACCTGAGCCGCGCGATTACGCCGAGTTGTTGGAGTCGATTGCCGATCGACCTGACGCAGAAATGCTGCAAACTATGCTGCTGCGCTCGATGAAGCAGGCGATTTACGATCCCGAAAACCGCGGTCACTTTGGTCTGGCGCTGCAGTCTTATGCCCACTTTACCTCGCCGATCCGTCGTTACCCGGACCTCTCTTTGCACCGTGCGATCAAGTATCTGCTGGCGCAGGAGCAGGGCCACAAAGGCAATACCACGGAAACCGGTGGCTACCACTATTCGATGGAAGAGATGCTGCAACTGGGTCAGCACTGTTCTATGGCAGAACGTCGTGCTGATGAAGCTACGCGCGATGTATCTGACTGGCTGAAGTGTGACTTCATGCTGGATCAGGTCGGTAATGTCTTTAAAGGCGTCATTGCCAGTGTGACCGGTTTTGGCTTCTTTGTCCGCCTGGATGAACTGTTTATTGACGGCCTGGTGCATGTCTCCTCGCTGGATAACGACTACTATCGCTTCGATCAGGTTGGGCAACGCCTGACCGGTGAATCAAGCGGTCAGATGTATCGCCTGGGCGATCGCGTCGAAGTGCGTGTGGAAGCCGTCAACATGGACGAGCGTAAAATCGACTTTAGCCTGATCTCCAGCGAACGTGCCCCGCGCAACGAGGGTAAAACTGCGCGTGAAAAGGCGAAGAAAGGCGATACGGGTAAAAGCACCGGCCGACGTCGTCAGGCGGGAAAAAAGGTGAATTTCGAACCGGATAGCGCATTCCGCGGCGAGAAAAAAGGCAAAGCCAAACCTCAGGCGGATAAAAAAACGGCTGAGAAAAAAGGCGATAAAAAAGCGAAAAAGCCCTCGACAAAAACGCTTAAAATCGCGGCCGCCACCAAAGCCAAACGCGCGGCGAAAAAGAACGTCGCGCAATAACAGCCATAAACCGTAAGCCGGGCGGCCACGCGTTGCCCGGCGTTACACTTAAACTATCTTAACGAGTACATTCATGAGTGAAATGATTTACGGCATCCATGCGGTGCAGGCCCTGCTTGAGCGTGCGCCTGAGCGCTTTCAGGAGGTCTTTATTCTCAAAGGGCGTGAAGACAAACGCCTGCTGCCGCTGATCCATGCCCTGGAAGCCCAGGGTGTTGTCATCCAGTTGGCGAATCGCCAGTTCCTGGATGAGAAAAGTGAGGGTGCAGTTCATCAGGGAATCATTGCCCGCGTGAAACCGGGTCGTCAGTATCAGGAGAACGATCTGCCGGATCTGATTGCCTCACTTGATCAACCGTTCTTTTTGATCCTCGATGGTGTCACCGATCCGCACAACCTTGGTGCTTGCTTGCGTAGCGCAGACGCTGCCGGTGTGCACGCGGTTATCGTACCGAAAGATCGTTCTGCGTTGCTGAATGCCACGGCGAAAAAAGTAGCCTGCGGTGCTGCTGAAAACGTACCGCTGATCCGCGTGACCAATCTGGCACGTACCATGCGTATGCTGCAGGAAGAGAATATCTGGATCGTCGGAACCGCCGGTGA
The DNA here is from genome assembly GCF_024809055.1 of Citrobacter sp. JUb117. Classification (NCBI taxonomy): domain Bacteria; kingdom Pseudomonadati; phylum Pseudomonadota; class Gammaproteobacteria; order Enterobacterales; family Enterobacteriaceae; genus Citrobacter; species Citrobacter sp. JUb117. The sequence continues at coordinate 434,263 of NZ_JANUFB010000004.1, read as the reverse complement.
AGCGGACCATACTCTGTTCCAGAGTAAAATGACCGGTCGTCTGGCATTGGTGATGGGCGCAGAAGGCGAAGGCATGCGTCGTCTGACCCGCGAACATTGTGATGAGCTGATCAGTATTCCGATGGCGGGGAGCGTTTCATCGCTTAACGTTTCTGTTGCGACGGGGATTTGCCTGTTTGAGGCCGTCCGCCAGCGTGGATAAACGTTAATTTTCAGAAAAAGCCATCCAATTTCGGATGGTTTTTTTTTATCTAAAACTGATATTCTAATAAGAGAAGGAAAATATTTTTATATTTATTTAAGTATAACATACAGGATTTATATATGGCATGGACCCCGCAGGTGCTGACTAAAGCGCTCACTAATTTTCATGGTTTTAATATAGATATTATAAGTAATGAGCAGTCATTGATTATTAAAATGAATGATTATGGAGACTTACTTCTCAGTATTCTATTTACCTCCCGCCAGATGATTATCGAAACTGTTATTTGCCCAGTGAATAATATTCAGCATCAGGACGCATTTAATCTTTTCTTATTACGCAATCAAAAGCTGCTTCCACTGTCGTCTGTAGGCATTTCTCGTGTGCGGCAGGATGAATACTACGTCGCATTTGGTGCGCTGTCGCTGAACTCCACATTAGAGGACGTGGTGCTTGAAATGACAACGCTCGTGGATAACGCGCTAGATCTGGCGGAAATCACTGAAGAATATACTCACGAATAACAAGGAACGCTGTTGATGGGAATCTTGAAAAGCCTGTTTACCCTCGGCAAATCTGTGCTTTCTCAGGCAGAAGAGTCAATCGAAGAAGCACAGGGCGTCAGAATGCTGGAGCAACACATTCGTGACGCAAGAAATGAACTGGAAAAAGCCGGGAAATCGCGAGTTGACCTGTTGGCACGCGTGAAACTGAGCAATGACAAACTGAAAGATCTGCGCGAACGTCAGCCCACTCTTGAAGCGCGGGCGCTGGAAGCGCTAAGTAAAAACGTCAATCCGTCGTTAATTAACGAAGTCGCCGAAGAGATCGCGCGTCTGGAGAACGTGATTGCGGCTGAACAGCAAGTGCTTACTAACTTAGAAATCTCACGTGATGGCGTTGAAAAGGCCGTTACCGCAACGGGCCAGCGGATTGCTCAGTTTGAACAGCAGCTTGAGGTGGTTAAGGCAACGGAAGCGATGCAGCGCGCTCAACAGGCCGTGACAACATCTACAGTCGGGGCTTCCTCCAGCGTATCGACGGCAGCAGAGTCACTTAAACGTCTGCAAACACGTCAGGCAGAGCGACAGGCCCGGCTGGATGCGGCAACACAGCTGGAGAAAGTGACTGACGGACGCGATCTGGACGAGAAACTGGCTGAAGTCGGCATTGGCGCTGCCAACAAAAGTTCTGCCCATGATGTGCTGGCGCGACTACAACGCCAGCAAGGCGAGTAATTATACGGCAAAGCCTGCCCGCAAAGATTGCTAGCTGGCAGGTTAGTAAGGGATAACGATGTCGACTTTTTTACAGCGTATATTTGGCACTGCAGAGGCCGCTACGCCCGTTCGTGGCCCATTGGGCCTACATTTGAGCGCAGGGTTTACGCTCGACACACTGGCGTTTCGCCTGTTAGAAGAGGATTTGTTGGTGGTGTTGCCCGGCGAGGAGTATACCGTTGCGGCAATCAGCCATATTAATTTGGGCGGTGGAAGCCAGATTTTCCGCTACTACACCTCGGGCGAGGAATTTCTGCAAATCAATACTACCGGCGGGTCAGATATGGATGATATCGACGATATCAAACTGTTTGTGTATGAAGAAAGCTATGGCTTAACTCAGAAAAAACACTGGCAGTCCGCCATTAGCCCGGCAGAGATCGGCATGCCAGCGCTTTTCTGGCAGGGTCAGCACTGGCAGCGTTTTTTTAATGACGAAGAACCGGGGAATATTGAGCCAGTCTACATGCTGGAAAAGGTCGAGAATCAGCAGCATGCAAAGTGGGAAGTGCATAACTTTACCATGGGCTACCAACGACAGGTAACAGCAGATACCTGGGAATATCTGCTGTTGAACGGCGAAGAGTCGTTCAATGAACAAGGCGAGCCAGAGTGGATATTCTCACGGGCGCTGGGTGTCGATATCCCATTAACATCTCTTAATATTATTGGTTAACGTCAGGGACGAAAACAATGCATATCCTGGAATCATTACTGGCCTTTTGTGCCTATTTTTTTATTGGTGCGGCCATGGTGATAATTTTTCTTATTATCTATTCAAAGATAACACCGCACAATAAATGGCAGTTGATTAAAAATAACAATACGGCAGCCTCTCTGGCATTTAGCGGCACGCTGCTGGGCTATGTTATTCCTTTATCCAGCGCAGCAATCAACGCGGTCAGTATTCCTGATTATTTTGCCTGGGGCGGTATTGCGTTGGTGATACAGCTTATTATCTACGGTGGTGTACGCTTATATATGCCAGCATTGAGTGAAAAAATTATTAACCACAACACCGCTGCGGGACTGTTTATGGGAACCGCTGCGCTGGCTGGCGGGATTTTTAATGCCGCCTGTATGACATGGTAATGGACGATCATGGCTAGAAAACGTAAATCCGGACAAAAGAAATTGGGAACAGGTCATTCGGCGATCGCCCGAATGAATCGCCCGGTGAATCCCTTTGAGAAAAAACGCAGTCGCTACAGTGGAAAGTATCTGACGCTGGCGATTATGGGCGGCGCAGCATTTTTTATCCTCAAGGGATGCGGGGATGATACAGGCTCGGACAACGACGGAGACGGCCGGTTTTACTCCACGGTGAGCGAATGTATTGATGACGGTAATACCGCTACCGTGTGTGCGGACGGCTGGAACAATGCCAAGACAGAGTTCTATGGCAAAGTGCCAACGCAATTAAGTAAGGCGAGTTGTCAGACCCAGTTTGGCGATTGCTACCTCGATAGCACCGATCAGAGTTGGGTGCCGGTGTTTACCGGTTTTTTGCTCAGTCGGGTGATTCGCAAAGATCGTGACGAGCAGTATGTTTACAGCAGTGGCGGCTCATCATACGTTTCCCGCCCCGTCTGGCGTACGACCTCAGGCGACTATGCCTGGCGTTCCGGTAGCGGAAAAAACGATACCGCCACGACGCATGCCTACACGACGAAGAAAGTCTCGACGGTTTCTCGCGGGGGTTACGGGCGTTCGTCCAGCGCGCGCGGGCACTGGGGAGGCTAACGATGTTACGACATGATATTCCTGTTCGCCAGGATCTGGACCAGATCGCCTACGATCATGGTTTTGATTTTCACATTATCGACAACGAAATCTACTGGGATGAAAGCCGGGCTTATCGCTTTACGCTACGGCAAATTGAAGAGCAGATCGAAAAGCCTACTGCTGAGTTGCATCAAATGTGTCTGGACGTCGTTGAGCGAGCAGTTAAGGACGAGCAGATTCTTCAGCAATTGGCCATTCCCCCACTGTACTGGGATGTTATTGCTGAGAGCTGGCGCAATCGCGATCCTTCGCTGTATGGGCGAATGGATTTTGTCTGGTGTGGCAACAATGCGCCGGTCAAGCTGCTGGAATACAACGCTGATACACCAACGTCGTTGTACGAGTCGGCGTATTTCCAGTGGCTATGGCTGGAAGATGCTCGCCACAGTGGGGCGATCCCGCGGGACACTGACCAGTACAACGCTATCCAGGAACGTCTGATCGCCCGTTTTAGTGAGCTTTACAGTCCGGAGCCGTTTTACTTCTGCTGCTGTGAAGATTCCGACGAAGATCGCACCACCGTGCTGTATTTGCAGGATTGTGCGCAGCAGGCAGGTCAAGCGTCGCGGTTTATTTATGTTGAGGATCTGGGGCTTGGCGTCGGCGGTGTGCTGACGGATCTTGATGACAACGTCATTCGTCGCGCCTTTAAGCTCTATCCTCTGGAGTGGATGATGCGTGACGATAACGGTCCGTTGCTACGTCATCGCCGGGAACAGTGGGTCGAACCACTGTGGAAGAGCGTGCTCAGTAACAAAGGGTTGATGCCTCTGCTGTGGCGATACTTCCCCAACCATCCAAACCTCCTGCCAGCCTGGTTCGAAGGTGAAACGTCAAAAATTGCACCCGGCGAAAGCTATGTACGCAAACCGATATTTTCCCGTGAGGGGGGCAACGTCACCATTTTTAATGGTCAGCAGCAGATTGTTGAACATGCTGATGGCGACTACGCAGAAGAACCGATGATCTATCAGGCGTTTCAGCCGCTGCCGCGTTTTGGCGATAGCTACACGCTGATTGGTAGTTGGATCGTCGACGATGAAGCCTGCGGCATGGGGATCCGTGAAGACAATACGTTGATTACGAAAGATACTTCTCGTTTTATTCCTCATTACATTGCTGGCTAAACGTACTTTTGTGATCTCCCTCCTTCGCAGAGAGTGTGGTTCTGACCATACTTAAGGCGATGGCCATTGATGGAGGGAGACACAATGCATTGGCAAACGCATACCGTTTTTAACCAACCAGTACCACTCAATAACAGCAACTTATACCTATCGGATGGAGCACTGTGTGAAGCAGTCAACCGCGAAGGCGCTGCCTGGGATAGCGATCTCCTCGCCAGTATTGGTCAGCAATTAGGCACTGCAGAATCGCTTGAACTGGGTAGGTTGGCTAACGCGTATCCGCCTGAACTGCTGCGATACGATCCGCAGGGGCAGCGGTTGGATGATGTGCGCTTTCATCCCGCCTGGCATTTACTGATGCAGGGATTGTGCGCCAACCGCGTGCATAATCTTGCCTGGGAAGAGGATGCGCGGCAGGGAACGTTTGTTGCCCGAGCTGCACGTTTTATGCTGCATGCACAGGTGGAAGCGGGAACCTTATGCCCGGTGACCATGACCTTTGCCGCTACGCCGTTGTTACTCCAGATGTTACCTTCGCAATTTCATGACTGGCTGACGCCGCTGCGTAGCGATCGCTACGATTCTCATCTTCTGCCCGGCGGGCAAAAACGCGGCCTGCTGATTGGTATGGGGATGACGGAAAAGCAGGGTGGCTCGGATGTGCTGAGCAATACCACTCAGGCAGAACGGCTGGCGGATGGCGCGTATCGGCTGGTGGGGCATAAATGGTTCTTCTCGGTACCGCAAAGTGACGCCCATCTGGTGCTGGCGCAGGCCAGAGGCGGCTTATCCTGCTTTTTTGTGCCGCGATTTTTACCTGATGGCCAGCGTAACTCCATCCGTCTTGAGCGCCTGAAAGATAAGCTAGGCAATCGCTCTAATGCCAGCTGTGAGGTTGAATTTCAGGACGCGATGGGCTGGCTGCTGGGAGAAGAAGGTGAAGGTATTCGCCATATTCTGAAAATGGGCGGCATGACGCGTTTTGACTGTGCGCTGGGGAGCCACAGTATGATGCGACGCGCTTTTTCTGTCGCCATTTATCATGCGCATCAACGCCAGGTATTTAGCAAGCCGTTGATTGATCAACCGATGATGAGACAGTTATTAAGCCGCATGGCGCTTCAACTGGAAGGTCAAACCGCGCTACTGTTTCGCCTGGGGCGGGCCTGGGATCGTCGAACGGATGCGAAAGAAGCGTTGTGGGCCCGGTTATTCACCCCGGCAGCCAAGTTTTCCATCTGCAAAGGCGGTATGCCATTTGTTGCAGAGGCCATGGAGGTGCTCGGCGGTGCAGGCTATTGCGAAGAGAGTGAGCTGCCGCGTTTATACCGTGAAATGCCGGTCAACAGCATCTGGGAAGGGTCTGGCAACATCATGTGCCTTGATGTGTTGCGGGTGTTGGCGAAACAACCTGGTATGGTCGACATGCTCAGCGAGGCCTTTGCCGAGGTCAAAGGGCAAGACAGGCATTACGATCGAATGGTGCGTAAGCTACAGCCGCATTTACACAAACCCAGTGAAGCGCTGGGACGGGAAATTACCCAGCAACTGTTCCTGCTCGGCTGCGGGACGCAGATGTTGCGTTATGCGTCTCCGCCCGTGGCGCAGGCCTGGTGTCAGATGATGCTGGATACGCGCGGCGGGATGAAGTTGTCTGAACAGGTACAGAATGATTTGCTACTGCGGGCAACGGGGGGATTACGGTAATAATATGCCTGATGGCGACGCTGGCGCGTCTTATCCTGCCTACGTTCGTTGTAGCCAGGATAAGTTTACGCCATCCGGCAATCTGTTATGCATAAAGTATGGCCTGTACGCGCCAGTTATCGGGCTGCTGTTCTTCGTACATCTGAATAATCCGGTACCATGAGGCACCTTGCTCATCCGCTTTTAACGCCACAACACGCTCCACATCCTGCGGATTTCCCGCAATGTTACTGACAGATATCTGGCCAATTTCGTTGAGACCCGTTACGCAGTCAGCGCTGGCGAACTCGGCAGACTGTGCCGTGGTATCCACCATTCCAGTAGAAAGCAGCAGTGAGGATAAGGCTAGTGATTGTTTCATCGTCAGCTCCATTATTCGTACCCCTACACGTGGCAGGGCATTCCATCGCGAGAATAAACCTCCAGCTCCCTGCTGTTGGTTTATTGTGCACAGGAAAACGCATAGGGGCGCAAAGCAATGTAAAACTGACTAAATTTCAACCCAATGTTATTTACGATACAAAATGGCTTGTGAATACCATTGGCCTGTTACGATGGTCTCATCGACTAATAAGACAACGTAATAATCAGCTTTAGCCGCAGCGGCTTTGGCGCGGATCTCTGCCAGCGCATCATCTGGAGAACCTCTTACCAACGCGCTCACAACCCCCAATCGCTGTAACCCATTACTCTGGTCACGGCGGATTTCTTGTGGGTGATCGGCGACGGGCGGTGCCGGTTGTGGCGTGCCCTGCAGCACGCTACAGGCGCTTAACAACATCACCAGCATCAAAGAGGCAAACCGATGCATAACTCTATCTCGTTTCCTGATAGCCATAGTGTAGTGCCTTATTAATTTCCCTTTAGGGGGAATGTTCCCGAATTGTTATCTCTCACGCGATTTTCGAATGAAAATGTTGCGAAAGCGTAACCCAGTTCTCAACATTATGAATCATTGCCGCACACATTCACTTGCGTTAAGTATTTCGCCATGGCATACCAGAAAAAAAGAGGCGACATATGATAGAAATTGAAACACGACAGTTGGCGGGGATCCCTGTCCTGCACGCATTTCCCACGAATAAACACGACCTTTCACTCCCCTGCGTTATCGTCTATCACGGGTTTACCTCTTCCAGTCTGGTCTACAGCTATTTTGCCGTTGCACTGGCACAGGCCGGGTTTCGGGTCATCATGCCCGATGCGCCCGATCATGGCACGCGCTTCCACGGTAATGCGCAGGAAAGAATGCACCGCTTCTGGCAGATATTGCAGCAAAACATGCAGGAATTTACGGCGTTACGTGCGGCGCTGGTGGCTGAAAATTGGCTGTTGGATGAACGTCTTGCCGTGGCAGGGGCATCTATGGGGGGCATGACAACGCTGGGCATTATGGTGCGCCATCCCGAGGTGAAATGTGCAGCCTGCCTGATGGGATCGGGCTATTTTACCCGACTTGCCCATACGCTTTTTCCGCCAGTATTGGTACAGACGACGGAGCAGCAGGCGGAATTTGATGCGATTGTCGCGCCACTGGCTGACTGGGAGGTAACGCATCAACTGGAGCGCCTTGCCGACAGACCGCTGCTGTTGTGGCATGGCCAGGATGACGACGTGGTGCCGGCAGTGGAAACCTTCCGCTTACAACAGGCGCTAATCCAGGCAGGTCTGGACAACTCGCTGACCTGCCTGTGGGAAGCAGGCGTACGGCATCGCATCACGCCAGAAGCGCTGGCGGCGACAGTCGCGTTTTTCCGCCAACACCTCTAAACGCGCAGAATAGTCACGCCCTGTGCTTCCAGCTGTTGCAGGATCTCAGGGTTCGCATTTTTGCCGGTAATCAGCATGTCGATTTGATCGGCACGGCTGAACAGCATGCCCGCGCGCTCACCGACCTTGCTGCTATCAACCAGCACCACCAGTTTGCCGACCACGTTAAGCATCTTTTGTTCAGCCATCGCGGTGAGCATATCGGTTTTATACAGTCCGTCAGCTGTCAGTCCTTTACCGCTGGTAAACATCCAGTGTCCGGCATACAGGCTATTCTCGCTGCCTTGTGGGCTCAGCGTGATGGACTGACTTTTGTTGTACTGTCCCCCCATGATGATCACGCTTTCATGCTCCTGGTCGATCAGAAAATTCGCCAGCGGCAGGTAGTTGGTGATGATTTGCACCGGTTTGCCACACATTTCGCGGCCAAGCAGGAACGCCGTTGATCCACAGTTGATCACGACACTTTCACCCGCGTTCACTAACTGGGAAGCGGCTTTGGCAATCCGCACTTTTTCGTCGTGGTTTTGCGCCTGATGCAGATTCATTGGGGTCCAGCGCGGGCGCTGCTGGGTAATGGCTTCTGCACCGTTACGGACTTTCTTGAGCTTGCCGCTTTCGTCGAGTTTATTGATATCCCGGCGCGCTGTGGCGGGTGAGATTCCCAGACGTTCAATCACGTTCTCAACGGTAACAAAGCCCAATTGCGCCAGCATATCCAGCAATATTTGATGTCTTTGTGCTTCAGTCATGAGCTATTCCGATACAAATTGATTTGAAAAGATGATATTTGAAATAGCCTGAAAATACTAAGATAAATGGGTAAAAATGCCGGGAAGACCCGGCATTTTAACTGCAATCACAGGAAGGATTTAAACGGTAAATCCGGTTCAATGGTAAAGCAGTCTTCAAAGCCGCGCGGGTAGTGATACTCAAAATTATCTTTGTCCAGCGGCCAGGTGAACTTGCCGCCAACCTGCCAGATAAACGGTTTGAAGCCATACTTCAGCCGGTCTTTTTTCATCTCCCAAAGAACACGGATCTCCTGTGGATCGGCCTGGAAGTTTGACCAGATATCATGGTGGAAGGGGATAACCACCTGGGTATTCAGCGCTTCTGCCATACGCAGCATATCGGAACTGGTCATTTTGTCGGTGATACCGCGCGGGTTCTCACCGTAGGAGCCAAGTGCGACGTCGATGTGATGCTCGTTGCCGTGCTTTGCATAATAGTTGGAGTAGTGAGAATCACCGCTGTGATATAGCGTACCGCCCGGCGTTTTGAACAGGTAGTTAACCGCACGTGCATCCATGCCGTCAGGCAGGATACCTGCCGCTTTTTGATCCGCAGGCAAGGTGATTAATGCCGTACGATCAAACGCGTCGAGCGCATGGATTTCAATATCTTTTACTTTAACGACGTCGCCTGGCTTCACCACGATGCAGCGTTCTTTTGGCACGCCCCAACTCACCCACAGATCCACACAGGTTTGTGGTCCGATAAACGGCACATCGTCGGCACAGTTCTGCATGACGGCGGCAGCAACGTTCACGTCGATATGATCGTTATGATCGTGCGTGGCGAGAACGGCATCGATCTGGCGAATAGCGAAAGGATCGAGAACAAACGGCGTGGTGCGCAGGTTTGGCTGGAGTTTCTTCACGCCTGCCATACGCTGCATCTGATGGCCTGTTTTCATCAGTGGATTACCGTGGCTCTGCTTGCCTGTTCCGCACCAAAAATCAACGCAGACGTTAGTCCCGCCTTCCGATTTCAGCCAAATTCCGGTACAGCCCAGCCACCACATCGCAAAGGTGCCTGGTGCAACCTGTTCTTGTTCGATCTCTTCGTTTAGCCAGCTGCCCCACTCCGGGAATGTGCTCAGGATCCATGATTCACGCGTGATACTTTTTACTTTACTCATCGCATTTACCTTCAGGTTTGTTCAAGTTAAATCAAATTGTGACTTATTTTGATTAATCCTGACACTATTTTATCAAAATGGCAATGCGTGTTTTTTCAACAAAAAGAGACGCTCTCGATAAATATTGCAATAAGATAAAGTGCCATCTCATTAATTAATAATCATATTTAATTGTTTTTATTGATTTTATTTTCGTTTGATTGAATGTGGGAAAAACCATTTCATTCGTAAGTGAATAATTTGCGTACTGCATCACATTTAATCAAATTCAATCTTGATGTGATTACTTTTGAAAACTAAAGTGAGGGCACAATATCCTGGGCATCTGTAATGAATGTTCAGCAACTTCGTCTACTGGAGATCGTTATGGAGATCCTCTACAACATCTTTACCGTGTTCTTTAATCAGGTCATGACCAACGCCCCGCTGCTGTTGGGTATTGTGACCTGCCTCGGTTACATCCTGCTGCGTAAAAGTGTCAGCGTTATCATCAAGGGCACTATCAAAACGATCATCGGCTTTATGCTGCTACAGGCCGGGTCCGGCATTCTCACCAGCACGTTCAAACCGGTCGTGGCGAAGATGTCTGAGGTTTATGGCATCAACGGGGCGATTTCCGATACCTACGCCTCAATGATGGCAACCATCGAACGCATGGGCGACGCTTATAGCTGGGTGGGCTATGCGGTGCTGTTAGCGCTGGCGCTGAACATCTGTTACGTGTTGCTACGACGGATTACCGGGATTCGCACCATCATGCTGACCGGGCACATCATGTTCCAGCAGGCGGGATTGATTGCGGTCTCGTTTTATATCTTCGGCTATTCCATGTGGACCACCATTATCTGCACTGCGGTGCTGGTGTCGCTTTACTGGGGCATCACTTCAAACATGATGTACAAGCCGACGCAGGAAGTGACTGATGGCTGCGGCTTCTCTATCGGGCACCAACAGCAGTTTGCGTCGTGGATTGCTTATAAAATCGCACCGTATCTGGGCAAAAAAGAGGAAAGCGTTGAAGACCTCAAGCTGCCAGGCTGGCTGAATATCTTCCACGACAATATCGTCTCGACAGCGATTGTGATGACCATTTTCTTCGGTGCGATCCTGCTCTCTTTCGGTATCGATGTGGTGCAGGCGATGGCGGGGAAAACCCACTGGACGGTCTATATCCTGCAAACCGGCTTCTCGTTTGCGGTGGCCATTTTCATTATTACTCAGGGCGTGCGCATGTTTGTCGCCGAACTCTCTGAAGCCTTTAACGGTATCTCCCAGCGTCTAATCCCAGGGGCGGTACTGGCCATCGACTGTGCGGCCATTTATAGCTTCGCGCCGAATGCTGTGGTCTGGGGCTTTATGTGGGGCACCATCGGTCAGCTGATCGCCGTCGGCATCCTTGTCGGCGTAGGTTCCTCCATTCTGATCATTCCGGGCTTTATCCCGATGTTCTTCTCTAACGCCACTATCGGCGTGTTTGCTAATCACTTTGGCGGCTGGCGTGCTGCGCTCAAGATTTGCCTGGTGATGGGGATGATTGAAATCTTCGGCTGCGTCTGGGCGGTGAAACTCACCGGTATGAGCGCCTGGATGGGTATGGCGGACTGGTCAATTTTGGCACCGCCGATGATGCAGGGCTTCGCCTCCATAGGGCTGATTTTTATGGCCGTCATTATTGTGATTGCACTGGCTTATATGTTTTTCGCAGGACGCTCATTGCGCGCTGAGGAAGACGCAGAAAAACAACTGGCAGAACAGTCTGCTTAATAAGGAGTTCCGATTATGACCGTACGTATTCTGGCTGTATGTGGTAATGGGCAAGGCAGCTCCATGATTATGAAAATGAAAGTGGACCAGTTTTTAACCCAGTCAAATATCGACCACACGGTGAACAGCTGCGCGGTGGGTGAATACAAAAGTGAACTGAGCGGCGCGGATATCATCATCGCCTCCACCCACATCGCCGGTGAGATTACCGTTACCGGCAATAAATACGTGGTGGGTGTACGTAACATGCTGTCGCCCGCTGACTTTGGTCCAAAGCTGCTGGAAGTGATCAACGCGCATTTCCCACAAGATGTGAAGTAAGGACGCCATATGAAATTACGAGATTCATTGGCGGACAATAACGCGATCCTATTACAGGCCGAGGCCAGCACCTGGCAGGAGGCGGTCAAGCTGGGCGTTGATCTGCTGGTTAAGGCTGATGTGGTTGAGCCGCGCTACTACCAGGCCATTCTGGATGGCGTTGCCCAACATGGTCCCTATTTTGTGATAGCGCCGGGTCTGGCGATGCCGCACGGGCGCCCAGAAGAAGGTGTGAAGAAAACCGGTTTTGCGCTGGTGACCCTGAAAACGCCGCTGGTCTTCAACCATGAAGATAACGACCCTGTCGATATCCTGATAACGATGGCGGCTGTTGACGCCAACACCCATCAAGAAGTGGGCATCATGCAGATCGTTAACCTGTTTGACGATGAAGCTAACTTCGACCGTTTACGTGCCTGCCGCACCGCGCAGGAAGTGCTGGATTTAATTGATAACGCCACCGCGGCGGCTGTTTAAAAGGAACACCAAAATGTCATTACCTATGTTGCAGGTTGCGCTGGATAACCAATCCATGTCTTCCGCGTATGAAACGACACGCCTGATTGCCGATGAAGTAGACATTATTGAAGTGGGTACCATTCTTTGCGTTGCCGAAGGCGTGCGTGCGGTTCGCGACCTGAAAGCGCTGTATCCGCATAAAATCGTGCTGGCAGACGCCAAAATCGCCGACGCGGGAAAAATTCTCTCCCGCATGTGTTTTGAAGCCAACGCGGATTGGGTGACAGTTATCTGCTGTGCAGATATCAATACCACCAAAGGTGCGCTGGACGTGGCGAAAGAGTTCAATGGCGACGTGCAGATTGAACTGACCGGCTACTGGACCTGGGAGCAAGCGCAGGAGTGGCGTGAAGCGGGCATTCAACAGGTGGTGTATCACCGCAGTCGCGATGCACAGGCAGCAGGTGTGGCGTGGGGTGACGCGGATATCAGCGCGATCAAACGTCTGTCTGATATGGGCTTTAAGGTCACGGTGACCGGTGGCCTGGCGCTGGAAGATCTGCCGCTGTTCAAAGGCATTCCGATTCACGTCTTTATCGCGGGTCGCAGCATTCGCGATGCCGCTTCCCCGGTTGAAGCCGCGCGTCAGTTTAAACGCTCTATTGCCCAGCTGTGGGGCTAAGGAGCAATTATGCTGTCGAAACAAATTCCGCTCGGCATCTACGAGAAAGCACTCCCCGCCGGAGAGTGCTGGATGGAGCGGCTACAGCTTGCGAAAACGCTGGGTTTTGACTTCGTTGAGATGTCAGTCGATGAAACCGACGCTCGCCTGGCGCGTCTCGACTGGAGCCGTGAGCAGCGTCTGACGTTGGTTAACGCCGTTGCCGAAACCGGCGTGCGGGTACCGTCGATGTGCCTGAGCGCCCATCGTCGCTTCCCGCTCGGCAGTGAAGATGACGTGGTACGTGCTCAGGGGCTGGAGATCATGCGTAAAGCGATCCAGTTCGCCCAGGACGTCGGCATTCGAGTCATCCAACTGGCGGGCTATGACGTTTACTATCAAGAAGCCAACAACGAGACGCGTCGGCGTTTTCGCGACGGGCTGAAAGAGAGCGTCGAGATGGCGAGCCGCGCACAGGTGACGCTGGCGATGGAGATCATGGATTACCCGCTGATGAACTCGATCAGCAAGGCGCTAGGCTACGCGCACTACCTGAATAACCCGTGGTTCCAGCTCTACCCAGACATCGGCAACCTGTCGGCGTGGGATAACGACGTGCAGATGGAGCTACAGGCCGGAATCGGACACATCGTCGCCGTACACGTGAAAGACACTAAACCCGGCGTATTTAAGAACGTACCGTTTGGTGAAGGCGTTGTCGATTTCGAGCGCTGTTTTGAGACGCTCAAGCAGAGTGGCTATTGCGGACCCTATCTGATTGAGATGTGGAGTGAAACCACTGACGACCCGGCGGCGGAAGTGGCGAAAGCGCGTGACTGGGTGAAGGCCCGAATGGCAAGCGCAGGTCTGGTGGAGGCGGCGTAATGCAAAAACTCAAACAGCAGGTGTTCGAAGCCAATATGGATCTGCCGCGCTATGGCCTCGTGACCTTTACCTGGGGCAACGTCAGCGCTATCGACCGTGAACGCGGGCAGGTGGTAATCAAGCCCAGCGGTGTCGCCTATACGCATATGACAGTAGACGATATGGTGGTGGTGGATATGTCAGGGAACGTGGTGGAGGGTGGCTATCGCCCTTCCTCTGATACCGCGACTCATCTGGCGCTGTATCAGCGTTATCCATCGCTTGGCGGCATAGTGCATACCCACTCTACCCACGCCACAGCATGGGCGCAGGCGGGGCAGGCGATCCCGGCGCTGGGAACCACCCATGCGGATTACTTTTTTGGCGATATTCCCTGCACCAGGGCATTAACGGAAGAAGAAGTGCAGGGCGAATATGAGCTGAACACAGGAAAGGTGATCATAGAAACGCTAGCCGACGTTGAGCCGTTACATACGCCGGGCATTGTGGTCTATCAGCACGGCCCGTTTGCCTGGGGTAAAGATGCCGAGGATGCGGTGCATAATGCGGTGGTGATGGAGGAGGTGGCAAAGATGGCGTGGATTGCGCGCGGCATTAACCCCGGGCTTAACCCCATCGACGATTACCTGATGAATAAACACTTCATGCGTAAGCACGGTCCGAACGCCTATTACGGGCAGAAGTAAGAAAAATGCCCCGGAGCTAAATCTTTAAGGGGATGTTATCGGTCTGGCTTCGGCGGCGTTTTACTGCAAAAAAAGCCCCCAATCAAGGGGGCAAGTCAAACTGTGGCAATGTTCTCGTTGGTTATTTCTGGGTAGCTAGCGATAAATATCCGCGCTGGCGTGCATATTTCCGTTACTTCCGGGTTCCCTGGTGAGGATCACGTGGTAGTAGGTGGCGCCTTGCGCATCTGTTTCTTCATTCAGGGCCTGATTTGCTTCACTTTCAGTGGCGAAGTTATGGTTTATGTAAATCACGCCTAAGCTCTGCACATCATCCATATTCCTGGCCTGACGGTGGGTAATTTCAATGGCTGCCATTGCATTTGCACTGAGCAATAGCACGGCCAAAAGGGTCAACACACGGGTTCGCATAGGTACCTCCTCGACCGCGGTCTCTGGTTAGCGCTCTCCTGTGAGTGGATAACTTCTGATTTAATTTTAACCACAACCGACAGAGTCGATAGCGACCATTTCTGATGCAGTTGTTCAAAAAATTACCGCATAGCCGTCTTTTCTTTAATTAACAATCAACTGATACCTTCCGCTACGGTTAAAAAATTCCTGTTTGCCCGGCATAAGCTCTTACCAAATGGTCAATTTAACCGGAAGGGTACGCCGTTTATAGTGAGCTGAAAAAGAATATAACTTCATGATTATAAGGCAAAAGCTTATGGATACTTCATTCATGGATTTCAGCTACTTCGTGATTATGTTTATGGTTGCGCTGGTGGCGGGTTTTATTAATGTGGTTTCAGGGGGCGGTGGGTTTCTTTCAATTGGCGCATTGTTGATCTCCGGTTTACCGCCGGCCAATGCGCTGGCGACCAATAAAATTCAGGCCTTGGGTAGTTCACTCACCTCTGGGATTTACTTTTTGCGCCGGGGGCATATCAACGTGCAGGAACACAAGTATGTGTTCTTATCTGCCTTTATCGGTTCCGCGCTGGGTACCACACTGATTCAGTTCATTGAGCCGGACCTGCTAAAAAAGCTGCTGCCGGTGCTGATAATTACCGTCGCCATCTACTTTATTTTTGCCCCTAACCTGAGCGAACCAAAAAGAAAGCAGCAGGTATCGCTGTTTCTCTTTTCACTTATCGGCGGTGGGTGCGTAGGTTTTTATGACGGTTTTCTCGGCGCAGGGGCCGGTTCCTTGTATACGCTCTGCTATATCACGTTATGGGGATACGGCATCGATAAGGCGCAAATTCACTCCAACTTTATTAACCTGGCGTCGAACATCGCCTCGATTCTGTTCTTCATTTTCGGCGGTAAAATGATCTGGTCGCTGGGACTGGTGATGTTCGTTGGGCAATCTCTCGGTGCGCGTCTTGGAGCCTCGGTAGTACTGACGCGTGGGAAGAAAGTCATCCGACCGATGATTGTGATTGTCTCGATTTGCATCAGTGTCAAAATGCTGGTGGATATGTATTAATGACGGTTTGATAAATATTCATACAATCACCTTGAGTTTACCTGCTACCGCCAGTATTATGACGCGTCATTTTTCAGCCGACCTTTAACACGTTCCTTGCCTCCATGGGCCTCGGCTGACCCAGACAGGAGGCTGAATAATCCGTAAGGAGCAATTCGATGCGTCATTACGAAATCGTTTTTATGGTCCATCCTGACCAGAGCGAACAGGTTCCGGGTATGATCGAACGCTACACTGGTGCAATCACTGCAGCAGAAGGCACGATCCACCGTCTGGAAGACTGGGGCCGCCGTCAGCTGGCTTACCCGATCAACAAACTGCACAAAGCTCACTACGTTCTGCTGAACGTTGAAGCGCCGCAGGAAGTTATCGATGAGCTGGAAACAAACTTCCGCTTCAACGATGCCGTTATCCGTAGCATGGTAATGCGTACTAAGCACGCTGTTACCGAAGCATCTCCGATGGTTAAAGCGAAAGACGAGCGTCGTGAACGTCGCGATGATTTCGCTAACGAAACCGCAGATGATGCTGAAGCTGGGGATTCTGAAGAGTAATTTCTGATGACCAACCGTTTGGTGTTATCTGGCACAGTGTGCAGGACGCCGCTTCGCAAGGTCAGCCCATCAGGAATTCCTCATTGCCAGTTCGTGCTTGAGCATCGTTCTGTGCAGGAGGAAGCCGGTTTCCACCGGCAGGCGTGGTGCCAAATGCCCGTTATTATTAGCGGACACGAAAACCAGGCCATTACTCACAGTATAACGGTCGGTAGCGCAGTAACTGTTCAGGGGTTCATTTCTTGCCACAAGGCAAAGAACGGCCTGAGCAAAATGGTTCTGCATGCCGAGCAGATTGAATTGATAGATTCTGGAGACTAGCCATATGGCACGTTATTTCCGTCGTCGCAAGTTCTGCCGTTTCACCGCGGAAGGCGTTGTTGAGATTGATTACAAAGACATCGCAACGTTGAAAAACTACATTACCGAAAGCGGTAAAATTGTCCCGAGCCGTATCACCGGTACTCGTGCAAAATACCAGCGTCAGCTGGCTCGCTGCATCAAGCGCGCTCGCTACCTGTCCCTGCTGCCGTATACCGATCGTCATCAGTAATCGGCCGCTGTCTATTAACGACTTTAAGAGGATAAGGT
Organism: Citrobacter sp. JUb117; assembly: GCF_024809055.1. NCBI lineage: Bacteria > Pseudomonadati > Pseudomonadota > Gammaproteobacteria > Enterobacterales > Enterobacteriaceae > Citrobacter > Citrobacter sp. JUb117. The sequence continues at coordinate 417,070 of NZ_JANUFB010000004.1, read as the reverse complement.
AATGCAAGTTATTCTGCTTGATAAAGTAGCAAACCTGGGTAGCCTGGGTGATCAGGTTAACGTTAAAGCGGGCTACGCTCGTAACTTCCTGGTACCACAGGGTAAAGCTGTTCCTGCTACCAAGAAAAACGTTGAATTCTTCGAAGCACGTCGCGCTGAACTGGAAGCCAAACTGGCTGACGTTCTGTCTGCTGCTGAAGCTCGCGCTGAGAAAATCAATGCACTGGAAACCGTAACCATCGCGTCTAAAGCAGGCGACGAAGGTAAACTGTTCGGTTCCATCGGTACTCGCGACATCGCTGACGCTGTAACTGCAGCTGGCGTTGAAGTAGCTAAGAGCGAAGTTCGTCTGCCGAACGGCGTTCTGCGTACCACTGGCGAGCACGAAGTGAGCTTCCAGGTTCACAGCGAAGTGTTTGCTAAGCTGACTGTAAACGTAGTTGCAGAATAAGTTTTTATTCTAAAAACCGCGTAAAAGCGCCGGCCTTGTGCCGGCGTTTTGCTTTTCTGCCCTCCTGTTTTTCGCTCTGGCTATTCTTTATCCTTTTCGCGATAATCATAAAAATAAAACACAATTTCAAAGTGGTGATGGCATGGACACAACGCACCAACCTCTGTTCGCGCGTAAAAACGTGGTCTACCTGAGCGCGGCATTTTGCTGCCTGCTGTGGGGGAGCGCCTATCCGGCGATTAAAAGCGGATATGAGATTTTCCAGATTGCCACCGATGATATTCCGTCAAAGATTGTTTTTGCCGGATACCGATTTTTGTTTGCGGGGTTATTGCTGCTACTGCTGGCGATGGCGCAGCGCAAACCCATTGGCAGGTTAAGTCCGCGTCAATTTGGTCAGCTTACGCTGCTGGGGCTGACGCAAACCTCGCTGCAATACATCTTCTTCTATATCGGTCTGGCCTTCACCACGGGTGTGAAAGGCTCAATCATGAACGCCACCGGAACGTTCTTTAGTGTGCTGCTGGCCCACTTTATCTATCAGAACGACAAGCTGAGCTACAACAAAGCGTTGGGCTGCATTCTGGGCTTTGCTGGCGTGATGGTGGTGAATTTTAACAGTGGGCTGATGGATTTTAGCTTTACCCTGTTAGGAGACGGTTCAGTGGTATTGGCGGCCTTTATTCTCTCTGCCGCTACGCTGTACGGAAAACGTATTTCGCAGACGGTTGACCCGACGGTAATGACGGGGTATCAGCTGGGGATGGGCGGTCTGGCTCTGGTTATCGGTGGCTACGCTTTTGGCGGAACACTTACCGTCCACGGCTCTGCATCGGTGGCGATTCTGGGCTACCTGACGCTGCTCTCCTCAGTGGCGTTCGCACTGTGGAGTATTCTGCTCAAATACAACCGCGTGGGAATGATCGCGCCGTTTAACTTCCTGATCCCGGTCTCTGGTGCGGTGCTGTCGTCGATTTTTCTTGGTGAGAACATTCTCGAATGGAAATACGCAGTGGCGCTGGTGCTGGTCTGTTCGGGGATTTGGTGGGTGAATAAGGTGAAGCGGTAACGCCTGATGGCACTACCGCTTATCAGGCCTACAATCGCGGGAGCCGTAGGCCGGGTAAGGCGAAGTCGCCACCCGGCAATCAGTACATTTAACGTGCGCGAATAAAGCTGCCGTTAGGCTGGCGGGTAAACAGCACCTGCTGGCCGTTGCCGGTATCGATGGTTAACCCCGTGACCACGCCATTGGCATTCTGCCTGATTTGTATCATCTGACCGTCTTTCAGGTTGCTCAGCGGTTTTCCGGTACCTTCAACCTGCGCCATGGCATACACATCGGTCGGTGGAAGATTATGGTCACGGAACACCTGGGCGAGCGTTTTTCCGGAGTCTACACGGTAGGTACGCCATTGTTGGTCAATCCCGCTATCGGGCTGAAAAGGCTGCGTCTGAGGCTGGGACTGCTGGGCTTGCGGCTGCGCATCGGGATCGCCTTCCTGGATGGGTTCCGGTGCGACCGGTGCCATCTGACCCGGATCGTTTTGCGGGGCGACCAGCTGCGCCTGCAGCTGAGCTTCAGTGGGTGGCTGCGATTGCGACTGGAGATCCAACTGGGCATCACGTGTGACCGCAGGAGTATCGCTGGTATCGTTGGAAGGGAGCAGGAAACCTATCACCAGCACGATAGCGGCAGCAATAATGCCGCGGCGATGCATAGGCGGTAGCGGGTCCATAATGCGAAAATTGTCCGGTGCATGCCAGATTTTCGCCAGGGTTGGTTTTAATTCAAAGCGCCCGGGCATGGCTTTCCTCCTGCTCCGCGTCTCGTTCCTGAATCATAGAGTATAGATGCCTGATTCTATGATATTTGCCTTCATGCCCGCTTTCGTGACGTCAACGCGGGATATTCCTATTGTTTATGTTTCCTCGCGATTTGTCATCTGTTCCCGAGACAAAGTTTTACCGGATGCGGCATGGCTGCTATGCTGCCCGCTACTTTACCTCCGATGAAAGGAAATATGATGGCCACCCCGACTTTTGACACTATCGAAGCGCAAGCAAGCTACGGCATTGGTTTGCAGGTAGGACAGCAGCTGAGCGAATCCGGTCTGGAAGGGCTGTTGCCTGAAGCGCTGGTTGCGGGTATTGCTGACGCGCTGGAAGGCAAACATCCAGCTGTGCCGGTTGACGTTGTTCACCGTGCGCTGCGTGAAATCCACGAACGTGCTGATGCGGTCCGTCGTGAGCGTTTCCAGTCTATGGCTGCTGATGGCGTCAAATATCTGGAAGAAAACCGTGAGAAAGACGGTGTAAACAGCACTGAATCCGGTCTGCAGTTCCGCGTTCTGACGCAGGGCGAAGGGGCTATTCCGGCACGTACCGACCGTGTACGCGTGCACTACACCGGTAAACTGATCGACGGTACCGTGTTCGACAGCTCCGTTGCCCGTGGTGAACCGGCTGAATTCCCGGTTAACGGCGTTATCCCTGGCTGGATTGAAGCGCTGACCCTGATGCCGGTGGGTTCCAAATGGGAGCTGACTATCCCTCAGGAACTGGCCTACGGTGAGCGTGGCGCGGGTGCGTCCATTCCTCCGTTCAGCACGCTGGTATTCGACGTTGAGCTGCTTGAAATCCTGTAAGCAGTGACTTCTGTTCCCCTCAGCCTTGGGGGGAGCAGAAAAATAGCGTGAAAAGCTATAGTTATACCGATGTCGATATTTTATCTTGCAAATAGCGCGCTTGCGCGTATTTTTGTGAGCTGATTCGCGCTATCAGAGTGATATGACACTCACTTTAAACATAAAATTAACATTATATCTAAATCTTAGTATTCATCCCGCCAATTCTTACCTAATATCGATGAGTCCTGATAACGGGATCGTCGTATCATAGACACACCAAAGGCCGTAGAGCCTGAACAACACAGACAGGTACAGGAAGAAAAAAACATGGTAGATCAGGTAAAAGTCGTTGCCGACGAAGAGGCTTCGTCTGAACAGTCGCTGCGGCGCAATCTCACAAACCGTCATATTCAACTTATTGCCATTGGTGGCGCTATCGGTACCGGCCTGTTTATGGGCTCCGGGAAAACCATCAGCCTCGCCGGGCCGTCGATCATCTTTGTTTATATGATCATCGGTTTTATGCTGTTTTTCGTGATGCGCGCAATGGGAGAATTGCTGCTCTCGAATCTCGAATACAAATCTTTTAGTGATTTCGCCTCTGACCTGCTCGGGCCGTGGGCTGGGTATTTTACCGGCTGGACCTACTGGTTTTGCTGGGTCGTGACCGGGATGGCGGACGTCGTTGCCATTACCGCGTATGCGCAATTCTGGTTCCCTGGGCTATCCGACTGGGTGGCATCGCTGGCGGTAATCATTCTGCTGCTGGTCCTCAACCTCGCCACGGTGAAAATGTTTGGTGAGATGGAATTCTGGTTTGCGATGATCAAAATTGTCGCCATCGTCGGCCTGATCGTGGTTGGTCTGGTGATGGTACTGACGCACTTCCAGTCACCTACTGGTGTTCAGGCATCGTTCACCCACCTGTGGAATGACGGTGGCTGGTTCCCGAAAGGTCTGAGCGGCTTCTTTGCGGGCTTCCAGATTGCGGTGTTTGCGTTCGTGGGTATTGAATTGGTCGGGACGACAGCGGCGGAAACCAAAGATCCGGAGAAATCCCTGCCGCGTGCGATTAACTCGATTCCAATCCGTATCATCATGTTCTACGTGTTCGCGCTGATTGTGATTATGTCCGTCACCCCGTGGGGCTCGGTGGTTCCAACCAAGAGCCCGTTTGTCGAACTGTTCGTGCTGGTCGGCTTGCCGGCGGCGGCGAGCCTGATTAACTTTGTGGTTCTGACGTCTGCGGCGTCTTCTGCGAACAGCGGTGTGTTCTCGACTAGCCGTATGTTGTTCGGTCTGGCGCAGGAAGGCGTGGCACCGAAAGCGTTCGCCAAGCTGTCCAAACGTGCCGTTCCGGCGAAAGGCTTAACCTTCTCCTGTATCTGCCTGCTGGGCGGTGTGGTGATGCTGTACGTTAATCCGAGCGTAATCGGTGCGTTCACCATGATCACCACCGTATCGGCGATTCTGTTCATGTTTGTCTGGACCATCATTCTTTGCTCGTACCTGGTGTACCGCAAACAGCGTCCGCAGCTGCATGAGAAGTCGATTTACAAAATGCCGTGGGGCAAGGTGATGTGCTGGGTGTGCATGGCGTTCTTCGTGTTCGTGCTGGTACTGCTGACGCTGGAAGAAGATACCCGTCAGGCGCTGATCGTCACGCCGCTGTGGTTCATTGCGCTGGGGCTGGGCTGGTTGTTTATCGGTAAGAAACGTATGGCAGGTGTACGTTAATAAAAAAAGAGCCGCGACGCGGCTCTAATGCTTCATCAATCAGGGCGCTCTCAGGCGCCCTTTTTATTCACCAGCGAGGGCACGCGGGAACAACACATTGTTTTCCAGACTGATGTGTTCCATCAGGTCGTCGATCAGTTCGTTAATGCCGTTATACATGGCTTTCCAGGTGGTGCAGGCTTCCGGCGGCGGCGTCACGTTTTGGGTGATGTGCTTGATCACTTCGACCAGCTCACCGGCGTCGTCATGCTCGCTTTCCATTACGCTGATTGGCCCCATTGCCTGGCTACCCATTCCCTGTTTGATCATCGGGAACAGGATCTGCTCTTCTTTCATCATGTGGCTGGACAGCTCGTCATGCAGCATGGTCAGGTTTTTCGCCAGACCGCGTGGTACGTTTGGCTTGTCTGCGTGCACGCGTTCAACTTTGGTGGCCTGCAGGATCAGTTCCGGCAGCTGTTCGCGGTGGCGGTCATGATAACGAACGACGATATGGTCGATAATTTCTGCCAGTGCCACGCTGCGCCAGTCTTTTTCCAACGGTTGCTCAGCCAGTTTTGCCAGTTCGGCTTCGATAGCCTCGACATCCAGCTCTTTACGTGCGGCAGCGCGTGCCAGCGTTTGCTTACCGCCGCAGCAGTAATCCATATCGTACTTACGAAACAGTGCCGAAGCGCGAGGAATAGAGAGCGCCAGTTCACCTAAAGGTTGATCGCGATAAGACATAGCCGTTACCTCATTCTCAATAATATAAGATGTATTTTAAATGCAACTTATAGCGAAGGATATACCCCTTTCGGGGTGGTGGGATTTGTGATGGCTGTCACGAAAATTTCTTATACCGTTAACCTGCTGAATCTTATTGAAAAGGCGTAAAACGGCGAAAAAAGCCGCGTCAGAAGATTAAATAAGCGGGCGCGGCTGCCGATAGTTAGACCTCAGACAATACCTGCATAATAAAAAGGCAACAGATGTTCAAACGAATCAAAGTGATAACCTTACTTATCACCGTGTTACTTTCCCTGGGCGCGATGCAGCTCATCTCCGCAGGCGTTTTTATTGGCGCACTCAACAACGATAAGCAAAATTTTAACGTGTCTCAGCTTTCCAGCCAGAACGTGGCCGAGTTTACCGATGCGTGGATTAGCCTGAACCAGGCGCGCGTCACGCTCAACCGGGGCATGCTGCGTCTGCAGGGCACGATGGCCAGCGAGGTGAACGGCGGGCAGCTAACAGAGCTGGTAAGCACGGCAAATCGACTGCTGGCAGAAGCGAAAGAGCATTACGATAAATACTATGCGTTGCCGGAAACGCCGGGTCTGGATGAACATCTGGCTGATCGACTGGAAGAGCAGTACGGCATTTATTCGACCACGCTTGCCAAAATGAACGCGCTGCTGGCGGAAGGCAAACTGGAAGAGATGTTCAAACAGAATGCTGAACAAAAGCAGACGGCAATGCAGGGTGTGTATCAGGAATGGCGTGCGGCACAATCCGCGCTGGCAAATGCGGGCGTGCAGGATAACGAGAATGACTACCAGAAAATTATCTGGTTGCTGTCTGCCGTCATGCTGATTGTGGTCACGGTGATTGTCGTTAGCTGGATAGCCATGCAGCGCGTGCTGTTGAAGCCACTGCGCGAGGTGATGGAACATATTCGCCATATTGCCGCAGGTGACCTGACCCACAGCATCAGTGCTGACGGCAGCAATGAAATGGCGCTGCTGGCACGTAACGTCCGCGATATGCAGCAGTCGCTGGCGAACACGGTTAGCGTGGTGCGTGATGGGGCCGATACCATTTACACCGGGGCGGGTGAAATCGCCGCGGGCAGTAACGATCTCTCCTCGCGTACCGAACAGCAGGCCGCATCGCTGGAGGAAACGGCAGCCAGCATGGAACAGCTCACCGCTACCGTGAGACAGAATGCGGATAATGCACGACAGGCGACTAGCCTTGCAAAAAATGCCTCGCAGACGGCGCAAAAAGGCGGCACGGTGGTTGATGGCGTGGTGCGTACCATGGATGAAATTGCCACCAGTTCCAGCAAAATCGCGCAAATTACCACTGTTATTGACGGTATTGCCTTCCAGACCAATATTCTGGCGCTGAACGCGGCGGTAGAAGCCGCACGGGCCGGTGAACAGGGGCGTGGTTTTGCGGTAGTAGCAGGAGAAGTGCGCACTCTGGCGCAGCGCAGCGCGCAGGCGGCGAAAGAGATTAAGGCCCTGATTGATGATTCTGGTTATCGGGTCAACGCCGGTACTGCACTGGTACATGAAGCGGGTGAAACAATGGCGGAGATCGTCAGCGCCGTCACCCGCGTGACCGATATCATGGGTGAGATTGCTTCGGCCTCTGATGAGCAGAGTCGGGGAATCGATCAGGTTGGTCAGGCCGTTGCCGAGATGGATCGCGTGACGCAGCAAAACGCCTCGCTGGTGGAAGAATCCGCGTCAGCGGCGGCGGCGCTCGAAGAACAGGCGGCACGCCTGAATCAGACCGTTGCGGTATTTAAAGTGTCGCGCCGAATGGCGGCGTAAACGCCTTATCCGGCCTATTATCGCGTAGGCCGGATAAGCGCAGCGCCATTCGGCACATTATGATTGTGGAACCACGACGACGCTCGGTTTCTCCGGCTTGGCATTGACGGCCACCACCACACCGATAACCAATAACGCGATGCCGCTAATCGTCAGCGCCGACGGCATTTCATGGCGCAAGATAAAGGTATACAGCAGTCCCGCCAGCGTCTCGAATACAATCAACGGCCCGAGGATCACCGTTGGCAGCTTTTGGCTGGCGATGTTCCAGCACAATGCCCCCACCCACGAACACAGCACCGCAATGGCGACCATCAGGCCGATAAATACGCCTGGACGCGGGCCGAAGGGCAGGGAGAAGTCCGGCGTTTGCCCGTTCAGCCACAGGCAGGCCGCAATGTAACCGAGCAGAGAAACGGGCAGCGTCACCAGTGCCTGGGCGGTGGCCCACATCATCGGATGCTTATCAGGGTTTTCACGCAGCCAGCGGGCATTACGCAGCGCATACCATGCCCAGCACACCACGGAAACCAGTGCCAGGGCGATACCCGACCCGTAGCGCCAGCCGCTAAAATCAGGTAACCCCTGATTCAACTCAGAAATATTCACGCACAGCAGGCCAATGCCGATCAGCACCAGCGCCGGGGCCAAGCGCCACCAGGATAATTTACCGTCACGCTGGCTATAGAGCAGATTGGCGAAGACCGGGATCACTACCGGTAGCGTGCCGATGATCATCGTCGAGACCGGCGCACCGGTGCGCTGAATGGCGCTGGCCAGACAAACATAATAAATCAGGTTGCCCATCATGGTCAGAGCCAGCGCGGTTTTCCAGTCTTTGCGCGATAGCTGACGCAGACGTCCGCGACCCAGCCAGGCCAGCGGCAGGGCAATCAGCCCCAGCGCCAGGTAGCGTCCCATCGACTGTAATACCGCCGGGTATTCCGGCACGATCAACGGCCCGACAAAAATCAGCCCCCACATCAACCCCGCCAGCAGGGCGTACAACACACCGCTAATCATTTTGACATCCACATCATTGAACATTGCGCCGAGTGTAGGCAGGGAAAATGCCGCTGTATTGTATGAGATTGCGCATTAGCGCGAATAAACCTGCTTCTGATAACGCACAGGCGTAATACCGTAGCGATGGGTAAACGCGCGGGTGAGGTGCGACTGGTCGGTCAGGCCGGTTGCCGCAGCAACGTCGGCGGCGGGCATACCGCGCGTGAGAAAGTCTTTGGCGCGCCACAGGCGAACAGCCATGAGCATCTGATGCGGGGTGACGTGAAAGTGCAGTTTGAACTGGCGCTGAAAATGCCAGGGGCTGAGCGCAGCCACGCGAGCCAGTTCGTCGAGCGTAACCGGGTGCATGTAGTTATCATGCAGATATTCGCGCACGCGATCAAAGCGATGCGCGCCTTCCCGCGACACCGGCGCATGACGAGCCAGTGGCTGGAAGGTGTCGATCAGATCGAGCAGCAATCCTTTTTGTGCCAGCGGATCCTCGGTGTTCCACATCCCGTGGATCAGCGAACAGATCTGGCGTGAACGGTGGGGATCGTGGCGCGTCACATCATGGAACCACCAGTGGCGGATCCCGGTGACCTCTTGCAGAAGAGAGGGGTCGAGATAAATCATCCGGTAGCGCCAGCCGTCGGCGGTTTCAGCCTCGCCGGTGTGCAGCTCATCGGGATTCATGGTCACGACGGAATGGGCCGGTGCCACGTACTGGGTGCCACGATAGCGAAAACGCTCGGCGCCGGCTTCGATCGCGCCAATGCCAAACGCTTCGTGGGTATGAGGCTCAAACGCATAACGCGAGATATGCGCATGATACAGCTCAACGCCCGGTATCTGCGCCAGATGGCGAAAACGGGCGCTGTCTTTCTCATCAATAAACTGCTCAGGTACACCCTGCACGTTATCTCTCCCCACACATCGTCTTATCATTATCAGAGAGGATGCGCGGGGATGCCACCGTAATTAACCAAATTTTAACAGTTATACGATGCCGCTGACGCTCTCCGCCAGCGATGTGGTCGGGCGTTTAATCAGTGTGCTCAGCGTATGGCTGTCGTCAAACAGTCCACCTTTTGAGGCACCGATATCAGAGTCGGCCAACATTTCTGCCAGTCCGGCAGGCAGGCCAAACCCTTTCAGCGCGGCGGCAAAATCGGCCTCGCTAAGGTTCTGATACACCACTTTTTTGCCGCTCTGTTGAGCCAGTTCGGCGGCCAACTGGCTCAGCGTCCAGCCTTCATCTCCCGCCAGCTCGTAGATTTTCCCGGCATGGCCTTCTTCACTGATGATGCGCGCGGCGGCGGCAGCATAGTCCGCGCGGGTGGCGGCGGCGATTTTGCCGTCTCCGGCGGCACCAATAAACACGCCGTGCTCGAGGGCGGCGGGGGCGCTGGCGAGATAGTTTTCGCTGTACCAACCGTTACGCAGCAGCGCGTAATCGAGGCCGGATTCTGCCAGCATCTTCTCGGTTGCCACGTGTTCATCTGCCAGCCCCAGCGGGGAGGTGTCGGCATGCAGCAGGCTGGTGTAGGCGATGAATTTCACTCGTGCAGATTTCGCCGCATTGATCACGTTGCGGTGCTGTGGGGTACGCTGTCCGACTTCGCTTGAGGAGATCAGCAGCAGTTTGTCGATGCCTTGCAATGCGGTGGTAAAGGCAGCTTCGTCGGTGTAATCCGCCTGGCGGACGGTAATACCCTGCAGGCTGAGGGCAGCGGCTTTAGCTGGGTTACGCACAATCGCCACAATCTGGCTGGCGGGAACGGTTTTCAGCAGGTTTTCAATAACGTGTTGGCCCAGTTGGCCAGTGGCGCCGGTAATCGCAATCATGAGGAACTCCAGGTTTTTGTCTTGTGTTGACTCACGCTAACACCTAAACTTACTTTTAGTAAGTACGCACAAAAAGGTAAGTATGAAAATGACAGATTCGACGCTTTCTCAGCAACTGCGCGACGGCAACTTATTTGCTGAACAGTGTCCTTCCCGCGAGGTGTTAAAACACGTTACCAGCCGTTGGGGAGTATTGATTCTGGTGGCGCTGCGCGACGGCACGCACCGTTTTAGCGATCTGCGCCGTAAGATGGGTGGTGTCAGTGAAAAGATGCTGGCGCAATCCTTACAGGCGCTGGAGCAGGACGGGTTTATCAACCGGGTATCGTATCCGGTGGTACCGCCGCACGTGGAATACAGTCTGACGCCGTTGGGTGAGCAGGTGAGTGATAAAGTTGCCGCACTGGCGGACTGGATAGAAATGAATTTACCGCAGGTTTTGGCGCAGCGGATCCCGGGGTGAACGATGTGCCGGATGGCGCTGCGCTTATCCGGCCTACAAGTCGGCTTCATGCGTAGGCCGGATAAGACGCTATTGCGTCGCATCCGGCACTAAAATTACTTACTCAAATCCAGCTGATAAATCGCAAAACCGATATCGTCGGTGGCGACTTTTTGCAGCGGATACTGTCCTTTTTCTTTGATAAACGCGGCGGCTTTATCGGACGGCGAGGTTTCAAAACGAATATCCAGCTTCGTCTCGCTGTGGATCGGCGCCAGACGCCAGTTATTATCCGCCGCCGGGTGAATTTCACCGGCACGCTTCGTCTCGGCCCCTATCCACGCGGCCAGCACCGAGCGGTTTTCATCCGGTGAGGCAAAGGCGATATGGCTGTCGCCGGTACCGGCAAACTTACCGCCGTAGGCGCGATAGTTATTGGTTGCTACCAGGAAGGTAGCGTCCAGGTCGATAGGTTTACCGTTAAAGGTCAGATGCTTAATACGCTCTGCCTGCGGGTTGACCGTCTGGCATTCGCCGTCGTAGCGGGCGGGTTGTGACACATCAATCTGATAGTCTACGCCGTCGATCACGTCGAAGTTATAGGTACGAAAGCCATCCCAGTTGATCAGCGACTGCGGTTTGCTGCTGTGAATATCAATCTGATTAAACTGTCCTGCGGAACATTCCAGCCACTCTTTCACCTCTTTACCGCTGGCTTTTACCACTACCAGCGTGTTGGGATAGAGATACAGATCGGCGGCGTTGCGGAAGGTGAGCTGGCCTTTTTCCACTTCAACAAAGCTGGCCGGATCGTTCTTACGGCCGCCCACTTTAAACGGTGCGGCGGCGGAAAGTACCGGCAGTTTCGCCAGATCCGGATCGCCCTGAATAAAGCGTTCAACGTAAGCTTTTTGCGCGTTGTTCACCACCTGCACGGTCGGATCGTCCTGCACCAGCGCCAGATAGCTGTACATGTTATCGGCCGATTTACCGATTGGTTTGCTGACGAATTCGCGCGTGGCGTCGTGGTCGGCTTTCAGGATCTCAACAATTTTCGTGTCTTCAGCGGCCAGGGATTTTTTTGCCGCCGCATCATAAATCGGGCGGGCTTCAGCTTTCGCCTGGGTGACCTGCCATTTCCCGCTGTCGTTATTCAGCACCAAATCCACCACGCCCAGATGATCGCCCCACATGCCTGGCATTACTGCCGGAACGCCGTTCAGGGTACCTTTAGCGATATCTGCGCCTTTGATGTTGGCAAAGTCTTTCCCCGGGAACACGGCGTGAGCATGACCAAACATGATGGCATCAACACCCGGTACTTCGCTGAGGTAATAAACCGAGTTCTCCGCCATAGCCTGATACGGGTCGGCAGAAAGGCCCGAGTGAGCCACCACGACGACCACATCCGCGCCCTTGGCCCGCATTTCCGGTACGTATTGACGTGCGGTTTCGGTGATGTCATTCACTGTCACTTTGCCGCTGAGATTGGCTTTATCCCAGGTCATGATTTGCGGTGGCACAAAACCGATGTAGCCAATTTTCAGCGTCTGCTTGTGACCCTCTTTGTCGACCACCTCGGTGTCTTTAATCAAATAGGGGGTAAAAAGCGGTTTTTTGGTTTTAACGTCGATGATATTGGCGTTAACGTAAGGGAACTTCGCGCCTGCGAGCGCCTTATGCAGATAGTCCAGACCGTAGTTAAATTCATGGTTGCCGAGGTTGCCGACCGTGTAATCCAGCGTATTCAGCGCCTTATAAACCGGGTGCGTTTCGCCGGCTTTCAGCCCTTTCGCCGCCATGTAATCTCCTAGCGGGCTGCCCTGAATCAGATCGCCGTTATCGACCAGTACGCTGTTTTTGACTTCATTTCTGGCGGCATTGATCAGACTTGCCGTACGTACCAGGCCGAATTTTTCCGTTGGCGTATCTTTGTAATAATCGAAATCCATCATATTGCTATGCAAATCAGTGGTTTCCATTATGCGCAGATCGACGGTTGAGGCATTCACGCTGGCCGCTATCAGCGTGGCCAGAAGCGTTGCACTAAACTTAATCATCAGAGGGCATCCTTTTTAGAACCAGGCCACAAAAGAAAATGTATATACAGCTTATTGCTTACAGAAGTGTGAATCATGCCATGAATAGAGCGTTTAAAACCGCAGGCGCTATCACAGTTGGCGGATCCTCTAACGATCGGGTATAAGTAAAACAACGAGTTAACACCGCTGCTATAAATGAGGTGGAGAATGCTAGAACATGTATGCCAGCTTGCACGGAACGCGGGCGATGCCATTATGCAGGTCTACGATGGAATCAAACCGATAGAAATCACCAGCAAGCAGGATGATTCTCCGGTCACGGCGGCGGATATTGCCGCGCACACGGTGATCCTTGCAGGATTACAGGCGTTGACGCCGGATATACCGGTGTTGTCAGAAGAGGATCCGCCGGGCTGGGATATCCGCCAGCACTGGCAGCGTTACTGGCTGGTTGATCCGTTGGATGGTACCAAGGAGTTCATCAAACGTAACGGTGAATTTACCGTTAATATCGCGTTGATCGAGAAAGGAAAACCGGTACTGGGCGTGGTATATGCCCCGGTAATGAAGGTGATGTACAGCGCGGCCGAAGGTAAAGCCTGGAAAGAAGAGTGCGGCGTGCACAAACAAATCCAGGTGCGCGACGCGCGTCCACCGCTGGTGGTGATAAGCCGTTCGCATGCCGACAACGAGCTAAAAGAGTATCTGCAACAGCTCGGTGAGCACCAGACCACGTCGATTGGCTCATCGCTGAAGTTCTGCCTGGTGGCTGAAGGGCAGGCACAGCTGTACCCGCGTTTTGGGCCGACCAACGTCTGGGACACCGCAGCAGGCCACGCCGTTGCCGCGGCAGCCGGAGCGCACGTTCACGACTGGCAGGGTAAACCGTTGGATTACACCCCGCGTGAATCGTTCCTTAACCCCGGCTTCCGGGTCTCTATTTACTGAGCAATTTGTGCAGCAGGGCGATAACCTGCTGCACCTCTTCCTGCGTTAACGCCCCGTCTTTCGCCCACTGAACGCGACCGTCTTTGTCGAGGACCGCGATGGCTGAGCTCTCTTCGTCCAGTTGCCAGGTTTTACGCGCGATGCCATTGCTGTCGACAATAAACTGTGACCACGGGTAAAGCTTCTTGTTGCTCTCAAGGCTGCTGCGTACAAACATGCCGGAGCCGGGAATGGCATCATCCGTGTTAACGATGGTGGTGGTCTGATAGCGGTCGTGCGGCAAGTTCGCCGCTTTGATGGCCTCAATCAATGTGGCGTTTTTCTCTTTTGCCGAGGTGCGTCCGGCGATGTGTTGCACAATGCGAACTTTCCCCGGCAACTGCGCGCTATTCCAGCTTTTGTAGCTAAACTTATCGTTATCAAGAATCAGTTCGCCGCGATCGGCGATCCCGACCGGCGGCACGCGCTGGTTGGTTTCAAATTTATGGGCAGAGGCCATCATCGGCAGCAACAGGCACGACAGTGCCAGCAGTTTTTGTAAGGTCATGGTGTTTCCTTCTTTCTTATTTTGCAGGTGATCCGACCACTTGGGTGTGGAGTTTAAGCATATGTGCGATTGATGCTTTTTCCCGCAAGCGCAATGCCAGTTTGCGGACGAGCGCACAAATCCTGTGAAAAATGAAGGCTTATACTGAGGACAGCGAAACGTTGAAAAGATAATTCTGAATAATTGTAACCTGAAGGTAAATAAACTTATACACGCTGGAAACAACGTAGAGATAGTCTATAGTCATATGGCATTAAAATTTGCGCCTGAGGATTGTCGGACCGATTGTGGTACCGCAAAGGCGTAATGCTCAGCAGGAGACAACAATGAAAATTTTCCAACGGTACAACCCGCTGCAGGTGGCGAAGTACGTGAAGATCCTGTTTCGTGGACGGTTATATATCAAGGACGTAGGCGCTTTTGAATTTGATAAGGGTAAGATTCTTATCCCAAAAGTGAAGGACAAACTGCATTTTTCTGTTATGTCCGAAGTTAACCGTCAGGTCTTGCGTCTGCAAACTGAGATGGCTTGATCAAAGTGCTATGCGGTAGTTTAAGTAGTCTATAAAAAAACGGCTCCTGTAACAGGAGCCGTTGATGTTTTCAGGTCGGCAAACTTATGCCGCGCCGTCTTCTTTCGCATCCGGCAGCTTTGGCACCAGAACGGTGGGTTTGCTGTCCAGACGCGTCACCAGCAGCTGATCGATCTTGTAGTTATCGATGTCCACCACTTCGAATTTATAGCCTGAGTACTTCACTGAGTCGGTACGTTTCGGGATTTTACGCAGCATAAACATCATAAAACCACCGATGGTTTCATAGTTGCCGGACTGCGGAAACTCGTCGATATCCAGTACGCGCATCACGTCATCAATGGGCGTACCGCCGTCGATAAGCCAGGAGTTCTCGTCACGCGCCACAATCTGTTCTTCCAGACCCTGACCGACTAAGTCACCCATCAACGTGGTCATCACGTCGTTCAGTGTGATAATGCCCACCACCAGCGCGTACTCGTTCATGATAACGGCAAAGTCTTCGCCTGCGGCTTTAAAGCTTTCCAGCGCCTCAGACAGCGTCAGGGTATCCGGGACGATCAGCGTATTGCGGATCTGTACGCCGCTGTTCAGCGCCATGCTTTGGTTGGCCAGCACACGGTTCAGCAGATCTTTGGAGTCCACGTAGCCGATGATGTGATCGATATCTTCGTTACACACCAGAAACTTGGAATGTGGATGTTCCGCCACTTTGTTCTTCAGGCTCTGCTCATCTTCGTGCAGATCGAACCAGATGACGTTCTCACGTGAGGTCATGGATGACGGTACGGTACGGGATTCCAGTTCGAACACGTTTTCGATCAGCTCATGCTCCTGCTTACGCAAGACACCCGCCAGCGCACCGGCTTCAAATACGGCATAGATATCATCGGAGGTGATGTCATCTTTACGCACCATTGGGATCTTGAACAGCCGGAAAATACTGTTTGCCAGCCCATTGAAGAACCACACCAGCGGACGGAACACCATTAAACAGAAGCGCATCGGGTTGATGATGCGCAAAGCCACAGTTTCTGGCGCAATCATACCGATGCGTTTCGGGGTTAAATCCGCGAACAGGATGAACAGACCCGTTACTAGCGAGAACGACAAAATAAAGCTCAGTTGTTCGGACAGTTCTGGAGCAAAGTACTTTGAGAAAAGGCCGTAAAAGACCGGGGAAAATGCCGCATCACCCACGATACCGCCAAGAATGGCGACGGCGTTAAGGCCAATTTGCACCACCGTGAAGAACATGCCGGGGTTTTCCTGCATCTTCATTACGCGTTGCGCATTAATGTTGCCTTCATCGGCAAGCAGCTTAAGTTTAATTTTGCGTGATGCGGCAAGCGAGATCTCGGATATCGAGAAAAACGCACTCACGGCGATCAGGCAGAGAATGACTAAAATACTGTTTAACATATCTTATCCAGCCGTTAAGGCCAGATCCTCGGAAGGGAAATGGATAAATCCGTATGAATCTATATTGAATTCAAACTAAAGACCGGCTCGTGGAAGTGAGCCGGTAAATTCAGAAGCTAGTATAGCGTAAGGTACTGTAAAGTCGCCAGAGGGGGATTATTACGGCTTATCCAACGGCGTTAATCCGGCGTACGGTCTGCATCTCTTGTTCGCAATAGGGTGAACCGTCTGGCTTCAGGACATCATGAAACCATAGCTGTGCGGTCTTGTCGTTGAGCTCGATATCCGGCCACGGTAGCCAGGTTTGCGTTTTGCCCTGCACCAGCCCCCAGTGATAGCTGGAAACGCGCTGCGCGTTAAACAGCGGCAGCTGTTCTTCTATTCGGCTACCAACGTGGCGGGCCAGCCATTCGGTACAGAAAACCGGTCTGCCAAACTCAGCGAGCTGTGACAAAAGAGACAGTTGGCCTGGGGTATCAACATACGCATGGTAGCTAATGACATCTGAAAGTCGCAGTGCGGCAACATCTATCGGATGGGTAAAGGCGCTCCCGCATGCTGCGCGATCGTCAATATGCCAGGCGGCGACGGTTAGGGGCTGAGACGGCGACTCCTGTCGCGCCCAGCTAAACAGGTGGGTTAGCAGGGTCAAGGCGTAAATTTCCAGCCGGTCGTCGTAACGGGCAAATTCACCTGTGCTACAGAAAATCCCGCCATTGCCGGGCTCATTGTAGAGATCCCAGACGCAGATGCGCGAGTCATGACGATAGTATCGAATGATATCGCGAACGTAGGCTTCAATGTGCGGCCAGCAGGTTCTGTCCATTATGCAGGCCCGTCCCGGACTGCCCGCCGCCTGGCTATTATGCACGCCGGGAACCGGGGCTTTTTGCAGGCCGATAAACGGTTCATCGCCGGAAAAGGCGCAGTCGTCGAGCAGCGTCAACATCACCTTGATACCGTGGGCGTGTGCAATGCTTAGAAAGGTGTCGATACGGCCAATCAGGCCATCGCGGTCATGCTGCCAGACGGTAAACGGTAAGTTCGTTCGCAACTGGTTATAGCCGTACTGGCTGGCCCAGCGAAGTTCCTGTTCGATGGTGTGGATATCGAAACTCTCGGCTTGCCACATGTCGAGCCAGTTGACCGCTGTACGTGGTAAATAGTTAAAACCACAGCCCCAGGGTTGCTGCTGATGCCAGCGCTGTGCTTGCGTTTTGCTCCAGGGTTTATACATGATGCGCTCCTTATTCTGCTTCTGAAAGACTGACGCGCCCCGTGGCCCGCTGCGTTGCACTGCCACCCCAGACTTCATCGTACTCGTAGCCGGTGAGCTGCTTTATCACCACCCGTGTTTCCTCATCGCAGTCGCGATAGTTGCCTCCCAGCTTGCGGCGGGCTATCTCTTTGAGCAGCAATTTATGCGTCTCACGCGTGAGCTTGAATTTGTAGGTGGTGTAGAAACTGACGGCCAGCAGCGCGGTGGTAGCAAAGATCATCAAGCCGATAATGGCGTGCAGCGCCATTGCAGGCTGGGCGCCGCTGCCTTTCACAAAACCCGACTCCTCCAGCACCATGCCGATCAGCAGGATAGCGATAGCCACGGTACTCTTGCGGGTGAGTACCATTACGCCCGCAAAAATGCCTTCGCGCCGCTGTTGGGTCACCATCTCGTCGATATCGGGGATAAAACTGTAAATATTCCACGGAATATAATAGAGACCCGAGCGCGCCATGCCGAGCAGAATAAAGACGGCGGAGAACAACACGTTGGAGACCTGAGTTTGGGTGTAATAGATAATAAATAAAAATGCCAGCACCGCAAATATACAACTATAAGAGAGTCGTAGCGCCGCGGACGGCGTAATATTGAGTTTATTCAGTAATAGCATAAAACCATAGGTGCCAAACACCGACGCAAACGCGGCAATGCTTAACCAGCCGGAAACCGATGCGGCATCCTGATTCAAACAATAGATAACGTAAAAGGTAAATACTGAACCGAATACATCCATCGCGGTGAAAGAGAAAATATAAATAATAATATGCAAACGAAAAGCGCGAATTTTGAACGAGGAGAAGAGATCGAGTACCAGGTACTTCAGATGATTGAACAATCCGCTGCTGCGCTGAAGGTCCGTTTTAAATGCCTCCTCTTGCACATCTTTGGCCTCCCATGTGCAGCGCCAGGTAATAAACACGGCGATACAGAAAACGACGGAAAAGATAATCCCGGTCAGGGTGTAGGTAAACGGATTATCTTTGCCCGTAAACTGCATGAGAATGCCGGGAACTGAGACGGCCAGAAAGCCGCCGAGCTGCGAGCAGATCATGCGCACGCCGGAAAGGCGGCTACGCTCTTCGTAACGGTTAGTCATCTCTGCTGCCAGGGTTTCCCACGGTACCAGTACCATGGCCGACAGCAATTCAATCGACAAATAGGTTCCCAGGTAATACCAGTAACCCATATCGGTCAGCCACAGCAGGGCATAGAGAAACATGAGCGGCGAACTGAGTAATAAAAAGAAGCGGCGACGGCCAAATTTCCGCCCAAGCCAGGTATTGCCAAAATTATCGGTGACGTAGCCCATAATCGGGCTGAGTAAAGCATCAATCACGCGGGCAATAGCAAATATGGAACCTGCCTCCAGGACGCTTAAACCGCAATAGGTAGTGTAAAAAAATAACAGCCAGGTGCCGATAATAGCGAAAGCCCCGCCGCCAAATAAATCAGTGATGCCGTAGCCAATTGCTACACCATAACCGACTCTGCGTTCAGTTGGTTTAACCATAATTATTTTTCCAGTGTATATATACGTCATCCTTCAAGCAGCCTCTTTGTTGGCTACGCCTGCTCACCCCAGTCACTTATTTATGTAAGCGCCTGGGCGTTACCAGACTTGCCGCCTTAAAGCATCTTGAATGATTTTGTGTATAGGGTATCTGTATGCCGGTATTACCCGGCTTATTTATTTACTTATGGAATGCTTAATGAATTTTAATTATTAATATTTATCCATTGTCGCGTCAGAGATGAACGATAAATAGCGTCCACCATCAACAGCGATTTTTGGGCTTGATGGATATCGATATATTCTGTCTGACCGCGATGGGTAATAGCATGATAGAACTGGCGAATGGCCAGTTGGTGACCAAGACCCCAGTAGCTTTTGGCGCTGCCGTCTGGTGAACCATCGCTATCCAGCTTCAGGCGCTGGTCCTTTGTGACGCGCCATAGCGCGTTGTCAGTTAGCTGAAGCATGCCGTTTTCACAGTGGATCTCCAGCAGCAGCGGCGAATCGAGCGTATTGCAGTTGCTGGCGTAAAACAGGCCACGTGCACCGTTGGCAAAATGCAGCGTTGCCATCGCGCTGTCTTCTGCTTCCGTCACCGCTGCCAGTTCGCTGCTATCCACCACGCCTTTTAAGCGTGTGACGCCCCCGGCGAACCACTGCATCAGATCGAGAGTATGAATGGCCTGATTAATCAGCAAACTGCCGCCTTCGCGGGCAAAACGCCCGCGCCACGGACTGTCGCTGTAGTACGCCCCGGAGCGTGACCAGGTCAGCACGGCTTTCATGCTGAGCATTTTGCCATGCGTATTTTTCGCCAGTTCATCGCGTATGCGTAGGCTGGTGGGATTCAGTCGGTTTTGGTAACACACGCCCAGTAGTCCCGGCGCCGAGGCTGCGGCGTCAGCGATGTCGGCAACTTCCCCTCCATTCATGCCTACCGGTTTTTCGCAAAACACATGCTTCCCGGCAGCAAGGGCGGCGAGAATCATATTTTTATGCTCAAAATGCGGCGTACAGATATGCACGACGTCAATGTCGTTATCCAGCAGCATTTCCCGGTAATTGGGATAAAATCGGCAGTTATAGGCCATCGCCTGCTGTAGCCCGTTGACGCTGTCGGTGTCGACCAGCGCGCGTAGCGTCACCCCCGGCAAGAGCCGTAGGGCGTTGACGTGACTACGGTGGATGGCACCGGCACCAATAATGGCGGCATTTAACGTTTTCATGCTGCCCCCATTATGCATGCGCATTGGCGAGCATTTGCGCCTTCACGCACAGCTCGGCGGCTTTAAACGCATGGGCCTGGGTCATGGCGTTTTCGGTACGGTTCAGGCAGTCGAGAATAAACTCGCCGAAGAACGGGAACCCTACCTTACCGGCGACCGGATAGCGGAATTCCCCATCTTTATTAACCAGATACACCACATCCTGTTCACCTTGGGTAATATCGACATACTTGCGGATCTCGATATAGCCCTCGGTGCCCAGCAGCGTCAGGCGTCCGTCCCCCCAGGTGCTGAGGCCGTCCGGCGTGAACCAGTCGCAGCGGAAATAGCCCGTTGCGCCGTTATCGCCCGCCAGCATCGCATCGCCAAAGTCTTCAAACTGTGGATACTGCGGATGATTGACGTTGCGCACCTGGCTTGCGACCACATGCGCCTCGAGGTTGTCGGTGTAAAACAGGAACTGCTCAATCTGATGACTGCCGATATCACACAGAATGCCGCCGAAATAGCGTCGATCGTAGAACCAGTCCGGACGTCCGCTGCCTTCACGATGCGGGCCGGTGCCCAGGGTCTGGATCACCCGGCCTATTGCCCCCCGCTTGACCAGATCGCCCGCAAAAACTGCGCTTTCAACGTGCAGGCGCTCGCTGTAGTAAACCGCGTACTTGCGCCCGGTCCTGGCCACCATGGCTTTGGCGTCTTCCAGCTGTTCGAGAGTAGTCAGCGGTGCTTTGTCGGTGAAATAATCTTTACCCGCCGCCATCACCTTTAGTCCCAGCGGGCAGCGTTCAGAGGGGATTGCCGCCCCGGCGACCAGCCTGACATCGCGGTCGTTGAGAATGGTCTCCAGTGAGTCAGCCACCTGCGCCTGCGGGTACTGTTGCAGGAATTTCTCCACTTTCGCCGGGTCCGGGTCGTACACCCACTTCAGGGTGGCTCCGGCTTCGATCAGCCCGTTGCACATCCCGTAGATATGACCGTGGTCGAGCGTGGCAGCGGCAATCACAAACTCACCAGGTTTTACCACTGGCTGTGGTTTGCCGGTCGGGGCGTAGTTCATTCCATCTGTCTTGTTCATTACTCTGCTCCTGAATCTAAGTCTTTACCCAGAGGGATAGCACCGACTTCCGTGAAATTGCTCACGGAGGCGGATTTCTCATAAAAATGCGGGGCTTTTGCCATCAGGCCGCCGGTACGATAAAAATCGTCGTGGCTGGGGATGGGCAGCGTTACCACCGTGCAGGTAATGGCGGATTTGTAGATAGCGGTAATCAGCTCCAGCGAACGTTTACCCTGTTCCCCGTCGACCAGTGGGGGCGTCTGTTGTTCGATAGCGCTGAGCAGGTTGTCGATTTGTCCGCTATGCAACGTCCATTGAAGCGCAGGCATGGCATGAAACAGCGCGTCCAGTTGCTCTTCCAGTTCGCGATTATTGTCCGCTTGTGGAAAGCCGTTATCCGCCGACTGGCTGGCATACACCTTCCACGGGGCGGAGATCCGCGCCTTTTCGCCCTGAATAACGATTTTCTGATCTTCACCATGATGCACAACGGATGCGGTGAGCTGAGCCAGCGCCCCGTCTGAATATTTGAAAATGGCCGCACTGAGATCTTCCACTTCCGCGTTGTCATGGGCGACATTGCTCATCATCGCTACCACTTCGCTCGGGAAGCCGAGCATCCACTGAATTGCATCGATGTGGTGTACCGCATGATTCAGCGTGCAGCCGCCGCCTTCTTTCTGCCAGGTGCCGCGCCACCACAGATCGTAATAGCAATGCCCGCGCCACCAGAACGAGTCCACCTGTGCGTGGCAAATTTTGCCCGCAAGGCCGGAATCAACGGCGGCTTTTAAGCGCCAGAAGGCATCGGTAAAGCGGTTTTGTGCGATGACCGATAACATTTTTCCGCTGGCTTTCTGCGCGGCAATCATCGCATCACACTCTGCGAGCGAGGCGGCCATCGGTTTTTCGCACAGCACGTGTTTGCCCGCGTGCAGAGCATCAATGCTGATGTCGGCGTGGACGTACGGCGGAGTACAGACGTCGACAACGTCCACATTAATACCTGCGTCCAGCATGGCCTGATGGCTGTTGTAGACCCGTGCTTCGCTTAGGCCGTAGCGCGTTTTCTTCTCTTCGGCTTTTTCCGGCCAGATGTCGACCAGCGCGACGATCCGGCAGCGATCCGCAAACTGTAAATAGCTTTGAATGTGGTTATGGGAGATGTTTCCGGTGCCGACAATGGCAATATTCAGCATGGTCATCCCCTTAACGCTGCCAGCTTGCGGAGGCGTCCAGCGTGCGGCTGGCGGTGGTTTTCTCGACCGATGAGTCGATACGCGCCTGCAACAACCGGGCGTAGCGCTGCTCGTCAATTGGCAGCTCAACCCAGTCATCGGTCCAGGTAGAGAGATGCATGGCGTTGGACAGCGTCAGGCCGCGAATGCCTTCCAGACCAGGGGCGATGAGCGGTTCGCCGTGCAGGACCGCGGCGGTGAAATTGGCGGTGATGACATGATGCTCACTGCATTCTGGTGCGGTAGGGATAGTCACTTCCCAGCACTCCGGCTCGCCAAAGCCGTTTTGCCAGCGGGCGTTGAAGTCGGTTTCGGATTCACGCAGTCGCCAGAAGCGCAGGCGGCCTTCTTCCACCACCACTTTTCCGCGATCGCCGACGATCTCGAGGCGGTTGGTGCCGGGGGTTTCGGCGACGGTGGTGATGAACACGCCGGTTGCACCGTTGGCGTATTCCGCGTAGGCGGTGACCTCATCTTCTACTTCAATCTGGCGGTGTTTGCCAAACTGGCAAAACGCGCGCAAGCGTATGGGCATACCGACCAGCCATTGCCACAAATCAAGCTGGTGCGGGTCCTGATTGAGCAGCACGCCGCCGCCTTCGCCTTTCCATGTCGCGCGCCAGCCGCCGGAGTTGTAGTAACTCTGTGAGCGATACCAGTTGGTGATTATCCAGTTGGAGCGGCGCAATTCGCCCAGCTCGCCGCTGTCGATCAGATCTTTCACCTTCTGATACAGCGGGTTCGGGCGCTGGTTGTACATCATGCCGAACACCACATCGCATTCACGGGCGCAGGTGTTCATCTCGTGGACCTGCGCAGTACAGACCCCGGCCGGTTTTTCGCACAACGTATGAATGCCAAGACGCATCGCCATCATCGATAAACCCGGATGCGCATAGTGCGGCGTAGCGACGATAACCGCGTCGACAAGCCCACTGTTCAGCATCTCCTCAGCGCTGATAAACAGTGCAACCGCATCGCCTACTAACTGGCGAATAGCGGCATGCTTGTCGGCGTTATTATCACAGACCGCCGTCAGGCAGGCGTCCTTTACGGTCCCAGCCAGCAGATAGCGGGCGTGGACTGTGCCAATATTTCCCACGCCAATAATGCCAAAGCGTAATTTTTTCATGTCAGGCCTTTTCATCAGAAATAAGGGATAAGCGGACCATAAGAAACGCCTGGAATATCGACAATGTGATTTTGTGAGAGCGGTTGCAGGATGAGGAAGAAGTTCGCACAGATATTGAAAAAGTGTTTTAGAGTCAATGAACTAGGTTTGCAAAAACTTGCAAAGATAGATTGCGAGCGAGGTCACAGAATGTCAGGCAAGCTAAAAATGGATGAAATCGCTGCCTTAACCGGGTTCTCCGTGAGTACCGTGTCGAGGGTACTGAGCGGGAAGTCTTGTACCAGCGATAAAGCTCGGGAAGCCATCGTGAAATGTGCGCGCCAGCTAGGGGTGCTTGATACGCTGGCCTGCGGGCGGCTGCTGATCAACGGGATTGCGGTCTTCGCTCCACAGCGCACATTCATTGCGCAGGGCGATGTGTTTTACCTCGAAGTGACGCGCGGCATTGCTGAAGCTATTGCGCCGCATGATGTCTATCTGAGCTACTGCGGGTTAGATGAGCAGCGAGCCGACATCAAGCTCTTTCTGCAAAAGGCCAACAGCAAGAATATCAACGCCATTATTCTCATCGGCATTGATGACCCCACCGTGCATAAGCTGGCGCAGTCGCTGGGAAAACCCTGCGTGCTGATCAACTCACAGGATAAAGAAGGGGTATTGGACGCGGTCTCGCCCGATCACCGATCGATTGGCAACCAGGCGGTGCAGTATCTTTTTGAGCAGGGGCATCGGCGCATTCTCCACGTCACCAGCCTACGACGTGAAACCCTGTACTGGCGTCTGGAAGGCATAAAGGAGATCTATCGGCAGTATCAGGTGCCGTTTGATGCCCGGCGCGATCTGTTGGTGACGGAAGGATTTTCTGAACCAGAGGCGATACAGGCGATTAGCGACCGGCTACGTGAACTGCCGCAGAGCGAATGGCCGGAAGTGATTTTCTGTGCCGGGGCGTCAATGTCCAGCGGCGTTCGTCGCGTGCTGGAAGCGTTGGGGGTACTCATTCCCGATGATATCTCGCTGATGACCACGGACGTCAAAGAACTGGATGGCCATGTGGTTTCTGCGGTCACCAGCATTACCATTCCCTGTCGGGCATTAGGCGTAGAAGCGGTGCATTTGCTGCAAAACCGCCTCAATCGCCCGGCTGCGCCGGTGTTTAATCTGCTGCTCAAGGGCAAAGTGACGGAAAGGGGAACCGTCGCCAATGCCACGCGCCATGCCGCGCTGGCTCGGGAGCAATAGTTGACCCGACAGGCCCGATAAGCGTAGCGCCATCGGGCAGCAGCAGATTAGTTCTGCGGCGGCAGGCACACGCCAATGCCGCCAATGCCACAATATCCATAAGGGTTTTTATGCAGATATTGTTGGTGATCGTCCTCGGCATAATAGAACGGCGTGGCGGTATTAATCTCTGTCGTGATGTGGCGGTCATCGCCCGCAGCGGTCATCGCCGCCTGAAAACGCGCGAGGCTGGCATCTGCTGCACTCTTTTGCTCCGGCGTGAGCGGATAAATGGCCGAACGATACTGCGTGCCCTGGTCATTGCCCTGACGCATGCCCTGCGCCGGGTCGTGATTCTCCCAGAACACCTGCAGCAGTTGCTCGTAGCTGATAACATGCGGGCCATAAACGATACGCACCGCTTCGGCATGGCCCGTTTCGCCAGAACAGACTTCCCGATAGGTTGGGTTAGGCGTGTAGCCGCCGGTATACCCGGCAGCCGTGCTGTAAACGCCGGGTAAAGACCAGAACAAACGCTCCACGCCCCAGAAACAGCCCATCGCGAACAGGGCGATTTCCATCCCTTCGGGTACGTGGGTCATCGAATGTTGGTTCACCGCATGCAGCGTTGCCACGGGCATCGGGGTGTTGCGTCCAGGTAGAGCATCTGCTTGAGAAACAAGATGCTTTTTATCAAATAAACTCATGGCCGTTCTCCCGAAATCAGTCATTTGGGTTAAGGTTGTAACAAGACGCGTCTTTGCCCACAATAACTGGCGTGAATACGTCTAGAGTTAAACATAAGAAATATTTGGGTTGCCGTCTGTTTTTCAACTCTTATTGTTGATTTTTTGTTAAGCCGAGGAACGGCAGAGTATTTTTTTCCAGGGGTGGGAAAAAAGGATATTCAGGAGAAAATGTGCCACATATCCGTCAGTTGTGTTGGGTGGGGTTGCTGTGCTTAAGCGGCCCGGCCGTCGCCGCAAATGTTCGCTTACAGGTCGAAGGATTATCGGGACCGCTGGAGAAAAACGTCCGTGCGCAGTTGTCCACGATTCAAAGTGATGAAGTCACACCAGACCGACGTTTTCGTGCGCGCGTTGATGACGCTATTCGCGAAGGGTTAAAAGCGCTGGGCTATTTTGAGCCGACCATTGATTTTGAACTGCGTCCGCCGCCGGCGAAGGGACGTCAGGTATTAATCGCTAAAGTGACGCCCGGAGAGCCGGTACTTATTGGTGGAACCGACGTTGTTTTACGCGGCGGGGCGCGCACCGATAGCGATTACCTGGATCTGCTGAAAACGCGTCCGGCAATCGGCACGGTGCTCAATCAAGGAGACTATGACAGCTTCAAAAAGTCATTAACCAGCGTGGCGCTGCGCAAAGGCTACTTTGACAGTGAATTTAATAAAAGCCAGCTGGGGATTGCGCTCGATCGTCGCCAGGCGTTCTGGGATATCGATTACAACAGCGGTGAGCGCTATCGCTTTGGTCATGTCACCTTTGAAGGTTCGCAAATTCGCGATGAGTACCTGCAAAACCTGGTGCCGTTCAAAGAGGGCAAAGAGTACGAATCCAAAGACCTGGCGGAGCTGAACCGCCGTCTCTCAGCAACCGGCTGGTTTAATTCTGTCGTGGTGGCACCAGAGTTCGACAAAGCCCGCGAAACCAAAGTGTTACCGCTGAAAGGTGTGGTCTCACCACGCACGGAAAACACCATTGAAACCGGGGTGGGCTATTCAACCGACGTCGGACCACGGTTAAAAACCACGTGGAAAAAGCCGTGGATGAACTCCTACGGCCATAGCCTGACCACCAGTGCCAGTATCTCTGCGCCGGAGCAGGTCCTGGATTTCAGCTATAAAATGCCGCTGTTAAAGAACCCGCTGGAGCAGTATTACCTGGTGCAGGGGGGCTTTAAACGTACCGATTTGAACGACACCGAGCAGGACTCAACCACGCTTGCCGTCTCCCGCTACTGGGACCTCTCCAGCGGCTGGCAGCGTGCGATCAACCTGCGCTGGAGTCTTGACCACTTTACTCAGGGTAACGTCACCAACACCACGATGCTGCTGTATCCGGGCGTGATGATCAGCCGGACGCGCTCGCGCGGCGGCCTGATGCCCGTCTGGGGCGATTCCCAGCGCTATTCCATTGATTACTCCAATACCGCCTGGGGCTCTGACGTCGACTTCTCCGTCTTTCAGGCGCAAAACGTCTGGATCCGTACGCTGTACGATAGCCATCGCTTTGTGATGCGTGGCAACCTCGGCTGGATTGAAACCGGCGATTTCGACAAAGTCCCGCCGGACCTGCGTTTCTTCGCCGGGGGCGATCGCAGTATTCGCGGCTATAAATACAAATCTATTTCGCCTGAAGGGAGTGACGGCAAGCTGAAAGGGGCCTCCAAGCTGGCGACCGGATCGCTGGAATACCAGTACAACGTAACCGGTAAATGGTGGGGGGCGATGTTTGTGGATAGCGGTGAAGCGGTGAGCGATATCCGCCGCAGCGATTTCAAAACCGGTGCCGGGGTTGGCGTTCGTTGGCAGTCACCGGTCGGGCCGATCAAGCTCGATTTAGCTGCGCCGATCGGCGACAAAGATGAACATGGTTTACAGTTTTACATCGGTCTGGGGCCTGAATTATGAGTTTATGGAAGAAGATAAGCCTCGGCGTATTGATTGTTATCCTGCTGTTGTTGGGCTTCGTGGCGTTCCTCGTCGGCACGACCTCGGGCCTGCATTTGGTCTTCAAGGCCGCTAATCGTTGGGTTCCAGGGCTGGAGATTGGCCAGGTCACCGGCGGCTGGCGGGATCTGTCGCTTAAAAATATTCGCTACGACCAACCTGGTGTGGCGGTGAATGCCGGTGAAGTGCATCTGGCCGTTGGTCTTAACTGCCTGTGGGACAGCAGCCTGTGCGTCAACGATCTGTCGCTGAAAGACATCAACGTGGCGATCGACAGCAAAAAGATGCCGCCTTCTGCGCCGGTTGAGGAAGAAGACAGCGGCCCGCTAAACCTCTCCACGCCTTACCCGATCACGCTTTCCCGCGTGGCGCTTAACAACATCAATATCAAAATCGATGACACCACGGTGTCGGTGCTGGATTTTACCTCCGGACTGAACTGGCAGGAAAAAACGCTGACCCTGAAACCTACGTCATTGCAGGGGCTGTTAATCGCCCTGCCAAAAGTGGCGGACGTGGCGCAGGAAGAGGTGGTGGAACCGAAGATCCAAAACCCGCAGCCGGATGAAAAACCGCTGGGCGAAACGCTGAAAGATCTGTTCTCAAAACCTGTTTTGCCGGAAATGACCGACGTTCATCTGCCGCTGAATCTTAATATCGAAGAATTTCGCGGTGAGCAGCTGCGCGTCACCGGTGATACGGATTTAACGGTATATAACATGCTGCTGAAGGTGAGCAGCATTGACGGCAACATGAAGCTCGACGCGCTGGATATCGACTCCAGCCAGGGGGCAGTGAAGGCCAGCGGTACGGCGCAACTGACCGACAAATGGCCGGTTGATATTACCCTCAACAGCACGCTGAACATCGAACCGTTAAAAGGCGAGAAGGTGAAGCTGAAGGTTGGCGGCGCGCTGCGTGACCAGCTGGAAGTGGGTGTCAATCTGTCTGGTCAGGTGGACATGGATCTGCGTGCACAGACACGTCTGGCGGAAGCGGGATTACCGCTCAATCTGGAGGTGGTGAGTAAGCAGGTTTACTGGCCATTTACCGGCGATAAGCAGTTCCAGGCCGATGACATCAAGCTCAAGCTGACCGGCAAGATGACCGACTATACGCTCTCGATGCACGCCGCCGTGAAAGGCCAGGATATTCCTCCGGCGATCATCACGCTGGATGCCAAAGGCAATGAGCAGCAGATCAATCTCGACAAACTTAGCGTTGCCGCACTGGAAGGTAAAACCGAGCTGAAAGCGCTGGTGGACTGGCAGCAAGCCATTAGCTGGCGCGGGGAGCTGACGCTGGACGGCATCAATACGGCGAAAGAGGTGCCGGACTGGCCCTCGAAACTGAATGGTGTGATCAAAACCCGCGGTAGCCTGTACGGCGGAAGCTGGCAGATGGAGGTGCCAGAGCTGAAGCTGAGCGGTAACGTGAAGCAGAACAAGGTCAATGTGAACGGCTCGCTGAAGGGTAACAGCTACCTGCAGTGGACCATCCCCGGCCTGCATCTGGAACTGGGGCGCAACAGCGCTGAGGTGAAAGGTGAGCTGGGCGTCAAAGATCTCAATCTCGACGCGACGATTGATGCCCCAAGTCTGGATAACGCGCTGCCGGGGCTGGGCGGCACGGCGAAGGGGCAGGTCAAGGTGCGTGGTACGGTAGAGGCGCCGGAACTGCTGGCGGATATCACCGCCCGTGGCCTGCGCTGGCAGGAACTGTCCGTGGCTCAGGTGCGTGTTGAAGGCGATGTGAAATCAGCGGAGCAGATTGCCGGTAACCTCAACGTGCGCGTTGAGCGGATTGTGCAACCTGATGTGAACATCAATCTGGTTACGCTGAACGCCAAAGGAAGCGAAAAGCAGCATGAGCTGCAGCTACGTATTCAGGGCGAGCCGGTTTCGGGACAGCTTGATCTGGCCGGGAGTTTTGATCGCAAAGAGCAGCGCTGGAAAGGGGAATTAAGCAATACCCGCTTCCAGACCCCGGTTGGTCCGTGGTCGCTGAACCGCGCCATTGCGCTGGATTACCGCAATCAGGAACAGAAAATCAGCATCGGGCCGCACTGCTGGAACAACCCGAATGCGGAACTGTGCGTACCGCAGACGATAGATGCCGGAGCGGAAGGTCGCGCAGTGGTGAACCTTAACCGTTTCGATCTGGCGATGCTGAAACCGTTTATGCCGGATGCCACCCAGGCCAGCGGCGTGTTCACAGGCAAGGCCGATGTGAGCTGGGACACCACCAAAGAAGGACTGCCGCAGGGGCAGGTGACGCTGAATGGACGTAATGTGAAGGTGACACAAAGCGTCAACGATGCCCCGCTGCCGGTGGCGTTTGACACGCTGAATCTCACCGCCGACCTGCACAACAACCGTGCCGAACTGGGCTGGCTGATCCGCCTGACCAATAACGGCCAGTTTGACGGTCAGGTGCAGATAAGTGACCCGCAAGGACGACGCAATCTGGGCGGGAACGTCAATATCCGCAATTTCAATCTGGCGATGGTGAACCCTATCTTCTCGCGCGGCGAAAAAGCCGCCGGGATGCTAAACGCCAACCTGCGCCTCGGAGGTGACCTGCAAAGTCCACAATTGCTCGGCCAGTTGCAGCTGAGCGGCCTGGACGTTGACGGCAACTTTATGCCGTTCGACATGCAACCCAGCCAGTTGGCCGTTAACTTCACCGGGACCCGTTCGACAATTGCGGGCGTGGTGCGCACGCAGCAGGGAGAGATAAACCTGAGCGGTGACGCCGACTGGAGTCAACTAGACAACTGGCGAGCGCGCATTGCGGCCAAAGGCAGCCGGGTGCGTATCACCGTGCCGCCAATGGTGCGCCTGGATGTCTCGCCGGATGTGGAATTTGAAGCCACACCGAACCTGTTTACTCTGAACGGCAATGTTGATGTGCCGTGGGCGCGTATTGTGGTGCACGACCTGCCGGAAAGCGCAGTCGGTGTTTCCAGTGATATGGTGATGCTCAATGACAATCTACAGCCGGAGAAACCGCAGAGCGCCGGGATCCCGATCAACAGCAACCTGAACATCCACGTCGGCAACAACGTGCGTATCGATGCCTTTGGTCTGAAAGCACGTTTGACGGGCGATCTCAAAGTGGCACAGGATAAGCAGGGGCTGGGCCTCAACGGGCAGATTAATATCCCAAGCGGCCGCTTCCATGCGTATGGTCAGGATTTGATTGTACGTAAAGGTGAGCTGTTGTTCTCCGGTCCACCGGATCAGCCGCTGCTCAATATCGAGGCTATTCGTAACCCGGATGCCACCGAAGACGACGTGATCGCCGGTGTTCGCGTAACGGGTACGGCAGATGAACCGAAAGCGGAAATCTTCTCCGACCCGGCGATGTCGCAGCAAATGGCGCTCTCTTACCTGCTGCGCGGGCAAGGATTGGACAGCGAACAGAGCGATAGTGCGGCAATGACGTCTATGCTTATTGGCTTAGGGGTTGCACAAAGTGGTCAGATTGTGGGTAAAATCGGGGAGACGTTTGGCGTAAGCAATCTGGCGCTGGACACGCAAGGGGTGGGCGATTCATCTCAGGTGGTTGTCAGCGGATATGTACTGCCAGGTCTGCAGGTGAAATATGGTGTGGGTATATTTGACTCTTTAGCGACACTCACGCTACGTTATCGTCTGATGCCTAAGCTATATCTGGAAGCTGTGTCTGGCGTTGATCAGGCACTTGATTTGCTCTATCAGTTCGAGTTTTAGCAATGCGAATATTTGTTTATGGTAGTTTACGTACCAAGCAAGGTAACAGCCACTGGATGACCAACGCCCAGTTGCTGGGTAATTTCAGCATCGATAACTACCAGTTGTACAGTCTGGGCCACTATCCAGGCGCGGTTCCGGGAAACGGAACGGTACACGGGGAAGTTTATCGTATTGATAACGCCACGCTGGCAGAGCTTGATGCGCTGCGCTCGCGCGGCGGAGAGTACGCACGCCAGTTAATTCAGACGCCTTACGGAAGTGCATGGATGTATGTATATCAACGTCCGGTAGATGGGTTAACGCTGATAGAAAGCGGTAACTGGTTAGACCGCGACAAGTACTAACATATACCTGATGGATTTCGAGTTGCATCAAGGCGGCGACGCAGAGAATCCCCAGGAGCGTACATCAGTACGTGACTGGGGTAAGCGAGAAAAGCCAACGCAGAGGCAGTTTGAAAGACGACAGGTATAACACGCCACCCTCGGGTGGCGTTGTTTTTAGGATTTAGAACTCCACGCGCGCGCCAAGGTTATAGCGGCGTCCTTCCACCTGAGCGGACTCACTCCATGCGGTCGTGAGTTTCGGATCCTCATCCAGCACGTTGTAGACCCCCGCCATCAGCTGTGTGTGCTTATTCAACTGGTAGCGTACGCCCACATCCACCATCGTGTAATCATCGTACTTGTTGTTATTACCGCTGTTGCGGTTGCTGCTGCGGTAGTTCACCGTACTCCACACGTCGAGGCTTTGCGTCGCCGTCCAGTTCAGCGACAAGTTCGCCATATGACGCGGGTAATCGTTCAGCGCGTAGCCTTTGTTGACGCCGCTTTTCTGCTCGCTGTGGTTGTAGGTGTAGTTGGCATTGGCTTTGACGTCGGTGCTAATTTGCCAGTCGGCGTTGAGCTCGACGCCGTACACATCGGCTTCGCTGACGTTAAAGTATTTACTCACCGAGTCGGCGTTGTAGCCATTGACTGAGCACTGGTTGGTCGCCGTGGTTTCACAAATGGTTTGTTCCGCAATCTTGTCTTTGAATTGCGTATAGAACACGGTGCCATCGAGCGACAACACATCGCCCGTCCAGTACAGACCCAGCTCAGAGTTAACGCTTTTCTCCGGTTTTAAGTCGTCATTGCCGACCGTCAGGAAGGGGTAGGGCACGGTTGAACCGTAAGGGGTGACGAAGTTACTGGAGGTGGCTCGCAGTTCCGGCTTTTTATACCCGGCGGAGACGCCACCTTTCAGCGCCCAGGCATCGTTGAATGCCCAGTTGCCGTACATTTTCGGCGTAATGTGCGTACCAAAGTTATCGTCCTGATCCATACGCGCGGAGGTCGTCAGGATGAAATCGTTGATGCTCCAACCGTCTTCCACGAACAACGCCCAACCGTTGCGGCTGATTTTGGTAACAGGCTCCGAGCCTGGCAGCGTTTTGTTGGCGACATCAAACCGGTCGTTTAACTCTTCGCGGGTGAAGTTCGCCCCGACGGTCAGCTTATGGGTGTCGAGCGTGAAGGTGGTTTGTGAATTGGCGACGTAGTTTTCCATCTGCACATACTGCGGTGACTGACCGTCATAAACGTATTTTGAGCGGCCTTTTTCGTAGTTAATGTAGTTAGTTGTCGCGATCGTATCGTCGGCATACCAGCCGGTATGGGTCAGGGTGGCGGCGTTACGATCATATAACCATGACCACGGCGCACCGCGTTTCTGGGTGCGGTTTTTTTCCTGCTCGCCGGTGACAACGTTGAGATCGAAGAGGTTATTTTCGCTGGCGGCCAGACCCAGCGTCATATCCACGGATTTGCGGTTATGTTTGCCGAAGTAATTATTCCGA
Organism: Citrobacter sp. JUb117; assembly: GCF_024809055.1. Lineage (NCBI taxonomy): Bacteria > Pseudomonadati > Pseudomonadota > Gammaproteobacteria > Enterobacterales > Enterobacteriaceae > Citrobacter > Citrobacter sp. JUb117. The sequence goes on along the minus strand of NZ_JANUFB010000004.1, from coordinate 383,981 downwards.
TCGTCGTCGCGACGGTCGAGCCAGTCGGCAGCCACGCTTAAGCCGAGAACATCGGGAATAATTGGCCCCATGGTGAACAGATTCATCTGACTGGTATTGCCGAGATACTGGTGTTCCTGAAGCCAGGTATTTGCGGCAATTGCCGTCGTCCAGTCTTTCGCCCCATACGGCTTTTTGGTGATGACGTTAACCACGCCGCCGATGGCATCGGAACCGTACAATGATGACATCGGCCCACGAATAACCTCGATGCGCTCAATGGCTTCCATTGGCGGTAAGAAGTTGGCTTCGGTGCCGATGTCGTGCCCATAGGGGCGTGACTGGCCGGTATTTTGTTTGACGCTGTTCACCATGAAGGCGGTATAGGACGGGTCCATGCCGCGGATCATAATGCTGCCAGCATTCATGCCGCTGCTGTTCGACACCGAGACGCCGGGAATATTTTTAATGGCTTCCCCCACGTTGCGGTCCGGCTGAATATCCAGCGTTTTACGGTCGATAACTGAAATAGTCGCCGGGGCTTCACGCTTTTGCTGCGAGAAACCGGACGCCGTAATCACCATTTCATCTTCGCTATTGCGTGAGGTTTCCGTTAATTCTTCGGCCTGCGCGGGAAAAATAACCCCGCCTGAGAATGCAACGATCCCTGTCAGCGTAATAAGTTGACGCGTTTTCATAATATAAGACACCTGAAAAGTAAAAAAATAAAAGCGCCACCTTGCCGCGCAACATGGCGACAAGGTGCAAAATAGTTTTTGATTATTAGTATTGAGATAAATCGATTTTCAGCACGTAGTCGGGCTTGACGCCAATCATTTTTTCCGGCTGTTTTACGCTGACATATAAGGTGTTAGCGTCCGGCGAAAGCGCCAGGCTGTTAGGTAACGCATTGGTTTCAATGCTGTGTTTTACCTGATAGGTGTTGCTGTCGACAATGCTGACCTGCTTGGCATTGCGGTGTGTAATATAAACTTCCTGACGCGTCTCGTTATAGAGAACGGCCAGTGAATTAATGACTTTGATTGGGGCAATGACTTTTCCGGTATGAATATCGACAACCAGAACATCGGCTAAATCAGGATCGGTCAGGAACGCGCGATTATTTTTGCTATCAAGGGCGATATTCAGGAAGAAATGCTTTTTAGCGGGTTCAACGGAAAAACGGTTAATTATTTTGTGGCGGGTGGTATCCAGCGTAATCAGCTCGTTTCTGCCGTTCACCACGTACAGACGATCGTTTGTAGCATCAATCGCCATGCCGGTCGGGTATTCGCCCATATTTTCAAGGGTGGCTATTTTTTCACGCTTTTGCGTATCCACCACCCAGATAACGCCTTTTTCAGCCACGCCGGAAACGTACAGGCGGTGATGTTGCTTATCCAGCACCATTTCACGCGTATGGATGATTTCCTTCGGGTTGCTGGTATCGCTCAGTTGCAGTATCACCCGTTCTTTACCGCTGCGGGTATCGATAATCGTCACCGAACCTTCCAGCGTATTACCGACATACAGCACCTGATTTTCTTCATCCAGCGCGGTAGCAAACGCCCGGCGGCTGGTTTCGATGACTTCGGTGGTGGTGAGTTTCTCCAGATCGAGTTTGTAGATAACCCCGCGGGTTTTGTCTTTATCAAACGACGGTGAAGAGGCGGCAAAAAGCGCCTTCTGCTGGCCATCAACCGCCAACTCATACACCCCGTTACCGACGTCGCGGGTCAGGAAATCTTTCTCAGACAGCATCTCTGCCACGCTGGGCAGGCTGGTAAATAACAATGTTGTGGCGAGGGCCACGGCGGAATAGTGTTTCAGGGACTTCACAGTGTGGAGGTTCATTGACGTTTATTCACATTTATTTACGTGTTGCGAATGATAATGAGATCTAGTCTCATTCGCAAATAAGATGAGCAAAATGTGACTACCCAATCTGGTAGGTCAAAAAGAAAACAGCGGAGAAAGGAAAAACGAAGAGAGGGAAAATGAGAAGTAAAAAACCCTTACTAACCAGACGCTGGCGTTCAGGGTTTTGAGCTCAGGCGAACTTATTTCTTCGCACGCTCGAAGGATGCAACGATTTCAGCTTTAGCGGCTTCAGCGTTGTCCCAACCGTCAACTTTCACCCATTTGCCTGCTTCGAGATCTTTGTAATGCTCGAAGAAGTGAGTGATCTGCGCTTTCAGCAGGTCCGGCAGGTCGTTCACATCTTTGATGTGATCGTATTCTTTGCTCAGCTTGGTGTGCGGTACCGCAACCAGTTTCGCATCTTCACCGGATTCGTCGGTCATTTTCAGTACGCCAACCGGACGGCAGCGGATCACTGAACCTGGCTCCAGCGGGTACGGTGTCGGGACCAGAACGTCGACCGGGTCGCCATCCAGAGACAGGGTGTGGTTGATGTAACCGTAGTTGCACGGATAGAACATCGCAGTGGACATGAAGCGGTCAACGAACAGGGCGCCGCTCTCTTTGTCAACTTCGTATTTGATCGGATCTGCGTTCGCAGGGATCTCGATAACAACGTAGATATCTTCCGGCAGATCTTTACCGGCAGGGACGTTGAGTAAGCTCATGTCTGTTTCCTTTAAATATGCTATGGCAAACAAGTGGCGGGTATTATAGCCAACTCGCGCTGAATGTCTCCGCTTGTTTTCGATTTGCCACCTCGGATTTTCGCTTTTTCCCCCTGTCTTAATGACAGAAAAATCCATAACTTCAGCTGCATTTTTCATAGGGTAATGAAAGCGATTACAAACTTGTGATTAACGTTTTATTTACTTTTTTGAAGTGTGATGTAACGCAATCCGTTACATGCTCGATTGTCTATAGTTTTTTCGCGACGGTTTATTAATCAACAATAATCACCCTACGAGGACGCACTTATGTGGAAGCGCTTACTTTTAGTCACAGCAGTTTCGGCAGCCATGTCATCTATGGCGATGGCCGCCCCTTTAACCGTAGGATTTTCGCAGGTCGGGTCTGAATCCGGCTGGCGTGCAGCAGAAACCAACGTAGCGAAAAGCGAGGCCGAGAAGCGCGGCATTACGCTGAAAATTGCCGACGGCCAGCAAAAACAGGAAAACCAGATTAAAGCGGTACGTTCATTCGTGGCGCAGGGCGTGGATGCTATTTTCATTGCGCCAGTGGTAGCAACTGGTTGGGAGCCGGTATTAAAAGAAGCGAAAGATGCCGAGATCCCGGTCTTTTTGCTCGATCGTTCCATCGATGTTAAAGACAAATCTCTCTATATGACCACCGTGACGGCCGACAACGTGCTGGAAGGCAAATTGATTGGCGACTGGCTGATTAAAGAAGTGAACGGCAAGCCGTGTAACGTTGTGGAGCTACAAGGAACCGTCGGTGCCAGCGTGGCGATTGACCGTAAAAAAGGCTTTGCTGAAGCCATTGCCAAGGCACCAAACATCAAAATTATCCGCTCTCAGTCCGGCGACTTTACCCGCAGTAAAGGCAAAGAAGTCATGGAGAGCTTTATCAAAGCGGAAAACAACGGCAAGAACATCTGTATGGTTTACGCCCACAACGATGACATGGTGATCGGGGCGATTCAGGCAATCAAAGAAGCGGGTCTGAAACCGGGCAAAGACATTCTGACTGGCTCTATCGACGGCGTGCCGGATATCTATAAAGCGATGATTGACGGGGAAGCCAACGCCAGCGTCGAGTTGACGCCAAACATGGCCGGTCCAGCCTTTGACGCGCTGGAGAAATTCAAAAAAGACGGCACCATGCCTGAGAAGCTGACCATTACCAAATCTATCCTCTATCTGCCGGATACCGCGAAAGAAGAGCTAGAGAAGAAGAAAAACATGGGCTACTAAGCCTTCATGAAAATGCCGGGGGCGCTGCGCTTGCCCGGCCTACATTAAGCGCTTTTGTAGGCCGGATAAGCGTAGCGCCATCCGGCGTAATGCCGGAGGAATACCATGACCACCGACCAACATCAGGAAATCCTTCGCACCGAAGGGTTAAGTAAATTTTTTCCTGGCGTCAAAGCGCTGGATAACGTGGATTTCAGCCTGCGGCGTGGCGAGATTATGGCGTTGCTCGGTGAAAACGGAGCCGGTAAATCGACGCTGATCAAAGCGCTGACCGGCGTTTACCACGCCGATCGCGGCACCATCTGGCTTGAAGGCCAGGCTATCTCACCCAAGAATACCGCCCATGCCCAGCAACTGGGGATTGGCACCGTGTATCAGGAAGTGAACCTGCTGCCCAATATGTCAGTGGCAGATAACCTGTTTATTGGCCGCGAGCCGCGACGCTTTGGCCTGCTGCAGCGCAAGCAAATGGAAAAGCGTGCTACGGAGCTGATGGCCTCCTACGGTTTTTCCCTTGATGTGCGCGAGCCGTTAAACCGTTTTTCGGTGGCGATGCAGCAGATTGTCGCCATTTGCCGGGCTATCGATCTGTCGGCGAAAGTATTGATCCTCGACGAACCCACCGCCAGCCTGGATACCCAGGAAGTCGACATGCTATTCGGTCTGATGCGGCATCTGCGCGATCGCGGCGTCAGCCTGATCTTCGTTACCCATTTTCTCGATCAGGTCTATCAAGTCAGCGATCGGATCACCGTTCTGCGTAACGGCGGCTTTGTCGGCTGTCGCGAAACCCGCGAACTGCCGCAGATCGAACTGGTGAAGATGATGCTCGGTCGGGAACTGGATACCCACGCGTTGCAGCGTGCGGGCCGCACGTTGCTGAGTGACAAACCGGTGGCGGCCTTCAGTGGTTTTGGCAAAAAAGGCACGATCGCACCGTTCGATCTGCAGGTCCGTCCCGGCGAGATCGTCGGCCTGGCGGGGTTGCTGGGATCGGGACGTACAGAAACCGCAGAAGTGATCTTTGGCATTAAACCTGCCGACAGCGGCAGTGCGCTGATCAAAGGCAAACCGCAGACCCTGCGATCGCCGCATCAGGCCTCGTGTCTGGGGATCGGCTTCTGCCCGGAAGACAGGAAAACGGACGGCATTATTGCTGCCGCCTCGGTGCGGGAAAATATCATCCTGGCCCTGCAGGCACAGCGCGGCTGGCTGCGGCCGATTCCGCGCAAAGAGCAAAATGACATTGCCGAGCGTTTTATCCGCCAGTTGGGTATCCGCACCCCCAACGCCGAACAGCCGATCGAGTTTCTCTCCGGCGGTAATCAGCAAAAAGTTCTGCTGTCGCGCTGGCTGCTGACTAAACCGCAGTTTTTGATCCTCGATGAACCCACGCGTGGGATCGACGTTGGGGCGCACGCCGAGATCATTCGCCTGATCGAGACACTGTGCGCCGACGGTCTGGCGCTGCTGGTGATCTCTTCTGAACTGGAAGAACTGGTGGGTTACGCCGATCGGGTCATTATCATGCGCGATCGCAAACAGGTGGCCGAGATCCCGCTGGCTGAACTGTCCGTACCGGCAATCATAAACGCCATTGCGGCCTAAGGAGACTGTTGTGATGCCTCAATCTCTCCCTCAATCCAACACCGCGAAACGACGATTTCGCTGGCCGAAGGGCATGCCGCAACTGGTGGCGCTGCTGCTGGTGCTGCTGGTTGACAGCCTGGTCGCCCCGCACTTTTATCAGGTGATTTTGCAGGATGGCCGTCTGTTCGGCAGCCCGATTGATATTCTCAACCGCGCCGCGCCCGTGGCGCTGCTGGCGATTGGCATGACGCTGGTGATTGCCACCGGCGGTATCGATCTTTCCGTTGGCGCGGTGATGGCCATTGCGGGGGCAACCACCGCCGCGATGACGGTTGCCGGGCACAGCCTCCCGGTGGTCCTGCTTGCGGCGTTAGGCTCCGGTATCCTGGCGGGATTATGGAACGGGGTTCTGGTGGCCATCCTTAAGATCCAACCGTTTGTTGCCACGCTGATCCTGATGGTGGCCGGGCGCGGGGTAGCGCAGTTGATCACCTCCGGGCAGATCGTCACGTTTAACTCGCCCGATCTGTCATGGTTCGGTAGCGGATCGCTGTTGCTGTTCCCGACGCCGGTGATCATCGCGCTGCTAACGCTGGTCGCTTTTTGGCTGCTGACGCGTAAAACGGCGCTGGGTATGTTTATTGAGGCGGTCGGCATCAACATTCGGGCGGCGAAAAATGCCGGGGTGAATACCCGCGTTATTGTGATGCTCACCTATGTGCTGAGCGGTCTGTGCGCGGCCATTGCCGGGATTATCGTCACGGCGGATATTCGCGGAGCCGATGCCAACAACGCCGGGTTATGGCTGGAATTGGATGCCATTCTGGCGGTAGTGATCGGCGGCGGTTCGCTGATGGGCGGGCGATTTAACCTGCTGCTGTCGGTGGTGGGGGCGTTGATTATTCAGGGCATGAACACCGGGATTTTACTGTCTGGCTTCCAGCCGGAGCTCAACCAGGTGGTTAAAGCCATTGTGGTGCTGTGCGTGCTGGTCGTCCAGTCGCAACGCTTTATCAGCCTGATAAAAGGAGTGCGTGGTAATGATAAAACGTAACTTACCGCTGATGATCACCCTTGGCGTCTTTGTGCTGGGCTACCTCTATTGCCTGACGCAGTTCCCGGCCTTTGCCTCAACGCGCGTGATCTGCAATATCCTGACCGACAACGCCTTTTTAGGCATTATCGCCGTGGGTATGACCTTCGTGATCCTCTCCGGCGGCATCGATCTTTCCGTCGGTTCGGTGATTGCCTTTACCGGCGTATTTCTGGCAAAAGCCATTGGTTACTGGGGGATTTCCCCGCTGCTGGCGTTCCCGTTGGTTCTGGCGATGGGCTGCGCGTTTGGCGCCTTTATGGGGTTACTGATTGATGCCCTGAAGATCCCGGCGTTTATTATTACGCTGGCGGGAATGTTCTTTCTGCGTGGCGTCAGCTATCTGGTCTCCGAAGAGTCTATCCCGATCAACCACCCGATTTATGACACTCTCTCCAGCCTTGCCTGGAAGATCCCCGGCGGTGGTCGTCTGAGCGCCATGGGACTGTTGATGCTGGGCGTCGTGGTGATCGGTATCTTCCTTGCGCACCGTACACGCTTTGGCAATCAGGTGTACGCCATTGGCGGTAGCGCGACGTCAGCTAACCTGATGGGGATCTCGACCCGCAGCACGACAATCCGCATCTATATGCTTTCTACTGGGCTGGCGACGCTGGCCGGGATTGTCTTCTCCATTTATACCCAGGCCGGTTATGCGCTGGCAGGCGTCGGCGTCGAGCTGGATGCCATTGCCTCGGTGGTGATCGGCGGTACGTTGCTGAGCGGCGGCGTGGGCACGGTGCTGGGCACCCTGTTTGGCGTGGCAATCCAGGGATTGATTCAGACCTACATTAACTTTGACGGCACATTAAGCTCATGGTGGACGAAGATCGCCATCGGTATTCTGCTGTTTGTTTTTATCGCCTTACAGCGCGGTCTGACGGTGCTATGGGAAAACCGCCAAAGTTCACCGGTCACACGGGTGAATACCACGAGCGCGTCAAAATGATGTCGTGGGCTGTTTTTCGCGTATAGCGGGTAATGCGTATACACTAGGAGGCTACACTTACTTAATGGAATCAAAAGCATGAAAGGAATCGAAGGCGAAGGGCTACCGACAGCATGCGCCAGCTGTGGGGAGAACGTACTGCCTCCGGATACCCATTGCACGCGTTGTGAGAATAAAAAATATACGGGAATTGGCGGCTGGCTTTATTTACCGGCGGTGACGCTGGTGATGTCCGTCATTTCTGGGGTCATTGGCTTTTTCGGTGTGGCGATGTTTGTTTTGCACACTGAAACGGACGTGAGTGCGCTGGTTATTTTTGAACTCGTCTGTATGGCCGTTCTCTTAATGCTGCTGGTTTACACGACGTTTTTGTTTTTCAAAAAGAAACGTCAGCTACCCAAGTTTTATACTGCCTTCATTTTAGGCACCACGCTTTACTACGCGATGGACAGCTGGCTGGGCGCCACGTTCTATGGCGTGGGGCTGAGCACTGACGATATAAAAGCGTTTGTTTCCTGCGCGGCCCAGATCCTTATCTGGATACCGTATTTCCGCGTATCAAAACGAGTCAAACTGACCTTCGTCAACTAAGCACGTAAAGGACGCCGGATTGCTCCGGCGTCTGAGTCTTACGCGTCCGGGAACTCACGGATTAAACGTTCAACGTCTTCAACCATATGGTCGTTACCGACGAAGAATGAACGACGCTGGTGCAGGCTCTCCGGGATGATATCCAGAATACGGTTTTTACCGTCACTTGCTTTGCCGCCCGCTTGCTCGGCCAGCAGGGCCATTGGGTTGCATTCGTACAGCAGGCGCAGTTTTCCATCCGGATGGCTGGCGGTGCTCGGGTACAGATAGATCCCGCCTTTCAGCAGATTGCGGTGGAAATCCGCCACCAAAGAGCCAATGTAGCGCGAGGTATACGGGCGCTGGGTGGCTTTATCTTCTTCCTGGCAGAACTTAATGTACTTCTTCACGCCATTCGGGAATTTGATGTAGTTGCCTTCGTTAATGGAGTAGGTGCTGCCTTTGGCCGGGAAACGCATGCGCTCCTGGCTGAGGCAAAATACGCCCAGAGAAGGATCGTAGGTGAACGCATGTACGCCACAACCGGTGGTATACACCAGCATGGTGGATGAACCGTAAACGACGTAGCCCGCCGCCACCTGCTTGTTGCCCGGTTGCAGGAAATCCTCTTCCGTTACCGGCGTACCGACAGGGGTGACACGACGATAAATCGAGAAGATCGTGCCGACAGAGACGTTAACATCGATGTTCGATGAACCATCCAGTGGATCCATGAGTACAACGTATTTTGCGTGTTCACAGCCTTCGAAGACGACGATTTCATCTTCTTCTTCAGAGGCGATGCCCGCCACAATATCGCGTGCCTTCAGTGCAGCTTTCAGTTTTTCGTTCGCGAACAGATCGAGCTTCTGCTGAACCTCTCCCTGCACGTTCTCAGCACCGCTGGCACCCAGGATATCGACCAGACCGGCCTTGTTGATATCGCGGTGGATGATCTTGGCGCCCAGCTTTATTGCCGATAACAAAGCAGTCAGCTCACCGGTAGCATGAGAGAACTCGTGCTGCTTTTCGACAATAAATTCACCTAACGTTTTCATAACACTTTCCCTGCAAATTGTATGGAGTAAAGCGACCGCCATAATCTTAACAAATATTTCAGCCCTCGCGCTTAGGTGAATCGCGCCAGCAAACTGCGGATTATCCTGAAATGCGTTTCTCAGTTGCCTGACATGTGCGTAAAATGACCCCCAGATTAAAAAAGGATAGTGACGTATGCGCATTCATATTTTGGGAATTTGTGGCACCTTCATGGGCGGTCTGGCGATGCTGGCTCGCTCGCTCGGTCATGAAGTAACGGGTTCGGACGCCAATGTGTATCCGCCGATGAGCACCTTACTTGAGAAGCAGGGCATCTCACTGATTCAGGGTTACGATGCCAGCCAGCTCGACCCGCAACCGGACCTGGTGATCATTGGCAATGCCATGACACGCGGTAATCCGTGCGTGGAAGCGGTGCTGGAGAAGAACATTCCGTACATGTCTGGCCCGCAGTGGCTGCATGACTTTGTGCTGCGCGATCGCTGGGTGCTGGCAGTGGCGGGAACTCACGGCAAAACCACCACGGCTGGAATGGCGACCTGGATCCTCGAAGTCTGCGGCTATAAGCCAGGCTTTGTCATCGGCGGTGTGCCGGGGAACTTCGAGGTTTCTGCGCGTTTGGGTGAAAGCGACTTTTTCGTTATTGAAGCGGACGAGTACGACTGCGCATTCTTCGATAAGCGTTCCAAATTCGTACATTACTGCCCGCGTACGCTGATCCTCAACAACCTTGAGTTCGATCACGCGGATATCTTTGACGATCTGAAAGCCATTCAGAAACAGTTCCACCATCTGGTACGTATCGTGCCGGGTCAGGGACGCATCATCTACCCGGAAAACGACATCAATCTGAAACAGACGATGGCGATGGGCTGCTGGAGCGAACAGGAACTGGTTGGTGAGCAAGGTCACTGGCAGGCGAAGAAACTGACGACCGATGCCTCCGAATGGGAAGTGTTGTTAGACGGTGAAAAAGTGGGCGAAGTGAAGTGGGGCCTGGTCGGCGAACACAACATGCACAACGGCCTGATGGCTATTGCTGCCGCTCGCCACGTTGGTGTTCAGCCTGCGGATGCCGCCAATGCGCTGGGTTCATTCATTAACGCACGTCGACGTCTTGAACTGCGCGGCGAAGCCCATGGCGTGACGGTGTATGACGATTTCGCCCATCACCCGACGGCGATTCTGGCAACGCTCGCCGCGCTGCGCGGAAAAGTCGGTGGCACGGCGCGCATTATTGCCGTGCTGGAACCACGTTCTAACACCATGAAAATGGGACTGTGCAAAGACGATCTGGCGCCGTCGTTAGGTCGTGCAGATGAAGTGTTCCTGCTGCAACCGCCGCACATTCCGTGGCTGGTATCGGAAGTCGCGGAAGCCTGCGTGCAGCCTGCTCACTGGAGCGGTGATGTTGACGCGCTGGCGGACATGGTGGTGAAAACCGCGCAGCCTGGCGATCACATTCTGGTGATGAGCAACGGCGGGTTTGGCGGTATTCATCAAAAACTGCTGGACGGCCTGGCGAAGAAAGCACAGGCACAAGCCGAAGAGTAAAAAAATGCCCGGTGGCGCAATGCTTACCGGGCCTACGATCGACTGTAGGCCGGATAAGGCGTTTACGCCGCCATCCGGCACTTTCAGCATACGAAGAAATTAGACTTCGTTTTCTGCCAACTCACGCAAATACTGAAAAATCTGACGTGCTGATTTCGGCGGCTTATTGCCTTCCTGCTCTTTCTTCGCATTGCGAACCAGAGAACGAAGCTGTTGGCGATCGGCGTGCGGCCACAGTCTGAGGACTTCCGCTACCGCATCATCACCTTCAACGATCAAACGATCGCGCAGCTGCTCCAGCTTGTGAAACATTACAACCTGTTGGTTGTGACGGTTCTTCAGCTTATCCAGCGCCTGACGGATAGGATCGACATCGCGCTGACGCAGCATCTTGCCAATCAGCTGCAGCTGGCGGCGACGGCCTTCCATCTTAATACGCTGAGCCAGCTCAATGGCGGCACGTAAATCCGCATCGAGCGGGATTTTATCCAGCGCGTTTTTCCCCAGTTTTACCAGTTCCACGCCCAGGTGCTTTAACTCCTCGGCGTCACGTTTTATTTCACTTTTACTGACCCAGATAATTTCATCGTCTTCGTCTTCGATGTCATCACCGGGAACGTCGTCGAGCCAGTCTTCGGGCTGCTTAGTCATGTCAGGCTCCTTAAAAAAAGAGGCTAATGTTACCAGTTAAGATGCGCACTGAAAAACGGTTCTCTGTTAGACTTCAGAGAAACTCTCTCTACATTATGGCATTTGCGATGAAAGTAATCTCACAAGTTGAAGCGCAGCGTAAGATTCTGGAAGAAGCAGTCTCGACAGCACTGGAATTAGCATCAGCTCAGTCGGACGGTGCAGAAGTCGCCGTAAGCAAGACGACGGGTATTAGCGTCAGCACCCGTTATGGTGAAGTGGAGAACGTAGAATTCAACAGCGACGGGGCGCTGGGCATTACGGTGTATCACCAGAACCGTAAAGGTAGTGCGTCGTCCACCGATTTAAGTCCACAGGCGATTGCGCGTACCGTGCAGGCTGCGCTGGATATTGCTCGTTACACCTCGCCGGACCCGTGCGCAGGCGTGGCGGATAAAGAACTGCTGGCCTTTGATGCGCCAGATTTAGACTTGTTCCACCCGGCGGAAGTCTCGCCTGACGAAGCCATCGAACTGGCGGCACGTGCTGAACAAGCGGCGTTGCAGGCCGATAAGCGCATTACTAACACCGAAGGTGGCAGCTTTAACAGCCACTACGGCATCAAAGTGTTTGGTAACAGCCACGGTATGCTGCAGGGCTACTGCTCCACGCGTCATTCTCTCTCCAGCTGCGTGATCGCCGAAGAAAATGGCGATATGGAACGCGACTACGCCTACACCATTGGCCGCGCAATCGGCGATCTGCAAACGCCGGAATGGGTGGGGGCCGACTGTGCGCGCCGCACCTTATCCCGTCTGTCACCGCGTAAACTGTCCACAATGAAAGCACCGGTTATTTTCGCCAATGAAGTGGCGACCGGCCTGTTCGGACACCTGGTCGGGGCCATTGCCGGTGGCTCGGTGTATCGTAAATCTACCTTCCTGCTGGACTCGCTGGGCCAACAAATTCTGCCGGAATGGCTGACCATTGAAGAACACCCGCATCTGCTGAAAGGGCTGGCCTCTTCGCCGTTCGACAGCGAAGGCGTGCGTACGGAACGTCGCGATATTATCAAAGACGGCGTCCTGACTCAGTGGCTGCTGACCAACTATTCTGCCCGCAAGCTGGGACTGAAAAGCACCGGTCATGCCGGTGGTATTCATAACTGGCGTATTCCCGGACAAGGTCTAAGCTTCGAGCAGTTGCTCAAAGAGATGGGCACTGGTCTGGTCGTAACCGAGCTGATGGGGCAGGGCGTGAGTGGTATCACCGGCGATTATTCGCGCGGCGCGGCGGGTTTCTGGGTCGAAAACGGTGAAATTCAGTACCCGGTGAGTGAAATCACCATCGCCGGTAACTTGAAAGACATGTGGCGCAATATTGTCACCGTCGGTAACGATATTGAAACGCGCAGTAATATACAGTGTGGTTCTGTGCTACTGCCGGAGATGAAAATCGCCGGGCAGTAATACCCGTCATACTTCGAGCTGCGGCGTGAATTATTACGGGTATCTGGCGTTATTCTTAATAATAAAAAAGGAAGTGAGCAATGCGTAAACACCTGTTAGCGATCGTCGCGGCTTCAACGCTGGTTTTAGGTTCATCTGCGTTTGCAGCCGATCTCGAAGACGATATGGGGATCCTCAACGACAACCTGAAAATCGTGGAAAAAACGGATAACGCAACTGAACTGAAAGACGCGTTAACCAAAATGCGTGCAGCCGCGCAGGATGCACAAAAAGGAACGCCACCGAAGCTGGAAACTAAATCCCCGGACAGCCCGGAGATGAAAGATTTCCGTCACGGCTTTGACACGCTAATCGGCCAGATCGACGGCGCGTTAAAACTGGCGAACGAAGGTAAAGTCAAAGAGGCGAAAGCGGCAGCGGAAGAGCTAAAAACCACCCGCAACGCTTACCATAAGAAGTACCGTTAATTTATGTATCCGGCCTGCGCGACGTCGTAGGCCGGATAAGACGCGACAGCGTATCCATCCGGCACCGCCCCCCATAAGTAAACGCTATACCCATCACATTTTTTAACTTTTAACGCCAACCCGTTTTTCCTGCCACTTGCGGTTTCCCTGCTATCTCGTGCGATCCCCATCACGTTATCCAGGCGATAAATAACCAATCCCGCCCTTTTTGCGGCACAGATCACTATCGTTGCTCACCTTTCCACTTCGAAGTGGAAAACAACTCGCTACAAACTTTTAACCTCCACCGTTAGTTTACGCTTAGAGCCATTAGTGGGGTATGACGAGTGAATAACGGAGCGGTAATGAATGACAGGGGGGAATCGGTGACACCGTCTGGTGAACTGGCCGAACGCATGCTGGCGCAGGTGTATGCCCTGTTGCGCGCACGCCACATCATTCCCAATGCCGTACAGGAACAAATGCTGACATCGCATGTTCGCGCCATGGCGCACCGCTCGGTGACGGGTGAACCGCTACCTGAAGTCGATGCCAGCTTATTTGATGAAATATCTGCCGAATCAATGGCACTTGCCCGCGACATCGTGGCGGAGTTTGGCAACCTTCCTGAAGAAGAGGCCTGGCTGCTGTCGGTACATTTCGAAGTCGCAAAAGAGAACCTTTAAGGAGCACAAGATGGAACAGATTACTGTGGTGATTGGCGATCGTCTGGGTAAAGGCCAGAAAGTGGCGGCAGGCGTTGAGAAAGCAGGCGGTCGTGCGGTCGTGGTACCGGGCGTGGCGGCAGATATGAAGCTGGGTGACATGATGAAAGCGGAAAACGCCACCTTTGGCATTTCGTTTTGCGGCAGCGGCGGCGCGGGGGCTATCACCGCGCAGACCAAATATGGTTACAAAGCCAAATACGGTATGCGCTCGGTTGAAGAGGGCGTCACCGCCATCAACGAAGGTTGTAACGTGCTGGGATTCGGCTTTATGGACAAAGAAGAGCTCGGCGAGCGCCTGGTGCAGGCGTGGCAAAAGAAATACGGCGCTTAAGTATGAAAGAGCAATTCACCACAACGGTGAGAGTCACGGGTAAGGGTGACGCCAAAGCGCGCGCCTTTGCCGATGCCCTGAACCACGTTCAGGCCGCGGTGATGAAAGGGTCACCGCATATCTTACTGCGTATTGAGCCACAGGATGTGCAGGTTGTTCAAGCGCGTGAAACGGTGCGTAAAGAGGCGTTTTTATTCCTCTTTTTGCGCCGCGAAAGACGCACTTTCAGCGTGGAGCTGGATGTGACCGTCAACGTGACTGCCATCAATCTTGAGAAGGTGGATTTCGTCACGCAACGCTGATTCACTATTAAAAGGCATAATTATGTTCCTGATAATATTAATAAAATCGCTCATCATCGGCGCGCTGGTTGGCGTAGGTGTCGGCGCTGGGGCTGCACGCATGTTTCATGCGCCTACCTCTCAGGGGATGGGCGCGTTTCGTACTCTGGGGGAGCTGAATTCCTGTGAAGGGGATCCTGCTTCTCACTTCTCATTCGGCCTGGGCTTCTTCTTTAACGCCTGGGCTTCATCCGTTGCGGCGGGGGCGTTCACGCAGGACGTTGACCACCGCATCATCCCTAACTGGGGTGCGGCGGCATTGATGCTTAAAAACCGTAATGTCGGTGAGACGCTGCATGACCCCAGACGCATGGCGATTGCCTGTGGCGTGATTGGCATGATTGTCGTGACCTTCCTGAACCTGACCGCGTCATCCGTACCGGCGGCGCTGCAGGTTACTGCCGTGAAGGTGCTGGTACCGGCGGCAAACCTGCTGGTCAACACCGTGATGCCGGTGATCTTCTGGCTGGCGGCAATCGATGCTGGCAAGAAATCGGGTTTCTGGGCGACCGTCTTTGGCGGCGCAGCGCAGCTGATAATGGGCAACGCCGTACCGGGTCTGGTGCTCGGTATTTTGATTGGTAAAGGCGTCGAAGAGAGTGGCTGGAACCATGTCACTAAAGTGATGATGGTGGCTATCGTGGCGCTGTTCGTGCTGAGTGGTTTCTTCCGCGGCTTCGATATGAAGATGATTGAATCCTTCCATCTGACCGTGCCGAACTGGCTGGAACTGATCCACAACTCACTCAGCGGCAAATAACGGAGGCCACAATGGAACAGAATAAAGGTTTTTGGTTCGCCGACTGGTCGTTCCCGATCTTCGTGGGCCTGCTCTCCTCCGGCGTCTTTGCCGGCACGCACATGTACTACCTGTATGGCATCGGTGCGTTTAACGAAGTGGCCTTTGTGGCAATGCTGAAAGCGGGAATGGACACCGGTTCTTACGGGGCGGTAGCGGCGTTTGGTGCGAGCTTCCTGTTTGCCCGCATTATTGAAGGTTCGCTGGTGGGTATCCTGGACATCGGCGGGGCCATCCAGACCGGCGTTGGTTTGGGCGTGCCGGCACTGCTGCTGGGGGCTGGCATTATTTTCCCGGTCGCTAACTTTGCTGCCTCGCTGGTCACCGGTCTGGTGATTGGCCTGGCAATTGGCTACATCATCATTCTGGCGCGTAAGTTCACCATCAATCAGAGCGATTCGACCTACGGGGCGGACGTGATGATGGGAGCCGGTAACGCCTCAGGTCGCTTCCTTGGACCGCTGATCATCCTCAGCGCGATGACGGCTTCCATCCCTATCGGCGTCGGTTCTCTGGCCGGGGCGCTGCTGTTTTACCTGTGGCAGAAACCGATCACCGGCGGTGCGATCCTTGGGGCCATGATCCTCGGTTCCATCTTCCCGATTGCGATTAGCTAATTGCCTGATGGCGCTGCGCTTATCAGGCCTACAGCATCGTACTCGTTGTAGGCCGGATAAGACATTTATGTCGCCATCCGGCAACCGATTTCCTCTTTCTACAGGAGAGTGTGATGTTTGATTTACTCCTGCGCCATGCGCGTCTGGTAGACGATACGGTGAGCGATATTGCGGTCAAGGACGGCAAAATTGCGGCGCTGGGCGAGATAACCGATCCGGCGGTGAAAACCGTCGATTTACGCGGTGAGTGCTACGTCAGCGCCGGGTGGATTGATTCTCACGTCCACTGCTACCCGAAATCCCCGATTTATCATGACCAGCCTGACAGCATCGGGATTGCCACCGGCGTCACCACGGTGGTGGATGCCGGTAGCACCGGCGCTGATGATATTGATGATTTCTATACCTTAACCCGTGAAGCGACCACCGATGTTTATGCCTTGCTGAATATTTCCCGCGTGGGGCTGATTGCGCAAAACGAGCTGGCCAATATGGCTAATATCGACGCTGACGCGGTGAAGCTGGCGGTGCAACGTCACCCGGATTTTATTGTCGGCCTGAAGGCGCGGATGAGCAGCAGCGTGGTCGGTGAAAATGGCATTACCCCGCTGGACCACGCCAAAACCATGCAAGCGCAGAATGGTGACCTGCCGCTAATGGTGCACATCGGTAACAACCCGCCGGATCTGGATGAGGTAGCCGAACGCCTGACAGCGGGCGACATTATTACCCACTGCTATAACGGCAAACCGAACCGTATTCTGACGCCAGAAGGCGAATTACGGGCCTCGGTAACGCGGGCGATTTCGCGCGGCGTACGCCTCGATGTTGGACACGGTACCGCCAGTCTGAGCTTTGCGGTGGCGAAACGCGCCATCAGCTTAGGCATTTTGCCGCACACCATCAGCTCAGATATTTACTGCCGCAACCGCATCAGTGGCCCGGTGCATTCATTGGCCAACGTAATGTCGAAATTTCTCGCCATCGGTATGTCGCTCCCGCAGGTCATTGAGTGCGTGACCGCCAGTGCCGCCGACGGCCTGCGCCTGAAAAATAAAGGCCGACTTCAGGTCGGTCTGGATGCCGATCTCACCCTCTTTACGCTGAAGCGCCAGCCCGCCGTGCTGGTCGATGCCGAAAACGACAGCCTGCAGGCTGAACAACTGCTGGTACCGCTTGCCGCAATACGTGCGGGCAAGGGCTATATGACCGAACAAGGGAGCGCGGAACATGCCTTCGATTTTTGAGAAATACCATTTAAAACAGGTTATTAATACCTCTGGTCGCATGACGGCGCTTGGGGTCTCTACGCCGCGACCCGAAGTGGTACAGGCCGCGATGGCGGGGATGAATCAGTACTTCGAAATGAAAGATCTGGTCAATAAAACCGGAGACTACATCGCGAAGTTGCTCGAGGTGGAAGGCGCCACGGTGGTGTCCTGTGCCTCGGCGGGGATTGCCCTGTCAGTGGCGGCTGTGCTGGTAAAAGACAGCGACTGGCTGCTGGAAAACCTGCACGCCACACCAATTGACAACAACGAAATTGTGCTGCCTCGCGGCCATAACGTCAACTTTGGCGCACCGGTTGGCAGCATGGTGGCGCTTGGCGGCGGCAAGTTAGTCGAGGCCGGCTACGCCAATGAATGCTCGGCGGCGCAGCTGACAGCCGCCATCTCGCCGCGCACGGCAGCCATTCTGTATATCAAATCGCACCACTGCGTACAAAAAAGCATGCTCAGCGTAGAGCAGGCCGCCGTGGTCGCACGTACGCATAATCTGCCGCTGATTGTGGATGCAGCGGCGGAAGAAGATTTGCAGTGCTACTACCGTGTCGGTGCGGACCTGGTGATTTACAGCGGCGCCAAGGCGATCGAAGGGCCAACCAGCGGCCTGGTGATTGGTAAAACACAATATGTGGAGTGGGTGAAACGCCAGACGGCAGGTATTGGCCGGGCGATGAAGGTCGGCAAAGAGGGCATTCTCGGGCTGACCTGCGCCATCGAACTGTACCTCAGCGCGCAGAAAGAGAGCGGTGCAGAGATGGTCGAAAAAATGACGCCGTTTATTAATACGCTGAATACCTTCAATGGCGTCAGTGCGCGGGTGGTGTGGGACAGCGCAGGGCGCGACATTGCGCGTACCGAAATTAAGTTTGACGAAGCGGTAACCGGGATCGCCACCGGCGAGCTGGTTGAGGCGCTTAAGCAGGGCGAGTATGCGATCTACTTCCGCGGCTACAAAGCCAACGAAGGCATTATTGAAGCGGACGTGCGCAGTGTAGACCGCGCGCAGCTGGAGATAGTGGCGCGTCGTATTGCGGACGTGACCGGGCAGGAGAAAAAAGTATGAAACTGACGCCTAACTTTTATCGCGATCGCGTCTGCCTGAACGTGCTGGCGGGGTCAAAAGAGAACGCCAGTGATATTTACGCGGCGGCCGAAGGCCATGTGCTGGTCGGTGTGCTGTCCAAAAATTACCCGAGCGTTGAAAGCGCGGTGGCGGATATGCGTGAATACGCGGCGCTTATCGACAATGCGCTGTCCGTTGGTCTCGGGGCGGGCGATCCGAACCAGTCGGCGATGGTTAGTGAAATTTCTCGTCAGGTGCAGCCGCAGCACGTCAATCAGGTGTTTACCGGCGTGGCGACCAGTCGGGCGCTGCTGGGGCAATCTCAAACGGTGGTCAACGGTCTGGTTTCGCCAACCGGTACGCCGGGCTGGGTGAAGATCTCCACCGGCCCGCTCAGCAGCCAGTCAGCAGATGGTGTGGTACCGGTGGCAACCGCCATTGCACTGCTGAAAGACATGGGCGGCAGCTCGATTAAATACTTTCCGATGGGCGGTCTGCAATGCCGCGACGAATATCAGGCGGTGGCTGAAGCCTGCGCCCGGCATGACTTCTGGCTGGAGCCTACGGGCGGTATCGACCTGGACAACTTTACTGAGATTCTGCAGATTGCCCTTGATGCCGGCGTGAGCAAAATCATTCCTCACATTTATAGTTCTATTATTGATAAGGTGAGCGGCAACACCCGGCCTGACGATGTGCGCCAGCTGCTGGCAATGACCCGGGCCTGCGTAGGTTAACTGACTAGTGAGGAAACTGACGTGCGATTCCCCAACCAACGTTTAGCGCAGCTGTTTGGCATGCTGCAAAGCGAGGCGCTGCCGCAGGATGAGCTGGCGCAGCGGTTGTCGGTTTCCACACGCACGGTCAGGGCGGATATTACCGCGCTGAACGCGCTTCTCACCCCGTATGGCGCGCAGTTTGTCCTTAGCCGGGGCAACGGTTATCAGTTGAAAATTGACGATCCGGCACGCTACCAGACATTACAAACGCAGCAGCCCGAGCGGTTGCTGCGCATTCCGCGTACCAGCCAGGAGCGGGTACACTGGCTGGTGGTTCGTTTTCTGACATCGGCTTTTTCGCTGAAGCTGGAAGATTTAGCTGATGAATGGTTCATCAGCCGGGCGACGCTGCAAAACGACATGGCAGACGTGCGTGAGCACCTGCAACGCTATCGACTGACGCTGGAAACGCGCCCCCGACATGGGATGAAGCTGTTTGGCAGTGAGATGGCGATCCGCGCCTGTCTGACCGATCTTCTGTGGATGCTGGCGCAGCAGGATCCGGCCCATCCGCTGGTGATGGAAGAGGCGCTCAATGCGGGCGTCCCGCAACAGCTGCAGCCGGTTTTACAGGATATTTTCACCCGCTTTCATATTCGCCTGACCGACGAAGGTGAACTCTTTCTGCGCTTATATTGTGCGGTGGCGGTACGCCGGATTAGCGAGGGCTATCCGCTGCCGGAATTTACCGCAGAAGAGGTGGAACATGAGGTGTGCCTGGCGACGCGGGAAATTGCTTCAGTCCTGCACCAACTGGCAGACAAACCACTCTCCGTGTTTGAGGAGAACTGGCTGAAGGTACATATCGCCGCCCGTCAGGTACAGGATATCGCCCCCAGCGCGATTAACGCCGACGATGACGAAGCGCTGGTCAATTACATCCTGCGTTTTATCAACACGCAGTACAATTACAACCTGATGAACGATCGGCAACTGCATGCCGATCTACTGACTCATATTAAGACCATGATCACCCGGGTACGCTACCAGATCATGATCCCCAATCCGCTGCTGGAAAATATTAAACAGCACTATCCGATGGCATGGGATATGACGCTGGCCGCCGTGTCGGGGTGGGGGAAATACACCCCGTATACCATTAGCGAAAATGAGATTGGCTTCCTCGTGCTGCACATTGGCGTTGGGCTGGAACGTAGTTACAACATCGGTTACCAGCGACAGCCTCGTGTGCTGTTGGTTTGTGACGCAGGAAACGCCATGGCGCGCAT
Organism: Citrobacter sp. JUb117; assembly: GCF_024809055.1. Taxonomy (NCBI): domain Bacteria; kingdom Pseudomonadati; phylum Pseudomonadota; class Gammaproteobacteria; order Enterobacterales; family Enterobacteriaceae; genus Citrobacter; species Citrobacter sp. JUb117. The sequence continues at coordinate 363,615 of NZ_JANUFB010000004.1, read as the reverse complement.
GATTGAAGCGGTGCTGGCGCGTAAATATCCGCAGATTGAGATTGTCGGCACCGTGACGCTGCGCGACTACGAACAACGGGACGCCATCAGCGAAGACTTCGTGATTTCTACCGCACGAATAAATGAAAAAGATAAGCCCGTGGTGATGATCGCCCCGTTCCCCACTGATTATCAGCTGGAGCAAATTGGTAAGCTGGTGCTGGTGGATCGCACCCGCCCGTGGATGCTGAACAAATTCTTCGACGCCGCCCATTTTCGCATTATTGACGAACCGATGGATCAACAGACGCTGTTCAACACGTTATGCGGCCAGCTGCACGATGAAGGCTTTGTCGATGCGGAGTTTCTCGACTCCGTCGTTGAGCGCGAGGCCATCGTCAGCACCTTGCTGGGTGATAGCATTGCCCTGCCGCACTCCCTCGGTTTGCTGGCTAAAAAAACGGTGGTCTATACGGTGCTCGCCCCGCAGGGCATCGCCTGGGGAGACGAAACCGCCCACGTGATCTTCTTGCTGGCCATCAGTAAAAGCGAGTATGAAGAAGCGATGGCCATCTACGATATTTTCGTCACCTTCCTGCGTGAACGCGCTATGACGCGGCTCTGTGCGTGTCAGAATTTTACCGAGTTCAAAACGGTTGCCATGGAGTGCGTCAGTCGTTTTTGAGAGGTGTTATCCATAATTCGATGTAATGCGAATGTAATGCTAAACTGCATTACACATTCGATTCTACCGGAGGCATAATGGCCACGCTGAACGTCCGTCTGGATGACAAACTCAAAAATGAGGCTTATGCCGTGCTGGATAAACTGAACATTACTCCAACGGAAGCCGTGCGATTACTGTTCCAGTACGTCGCGGAAACGGGGCGCATGCCAGTGAAAACCGTCACTCTTAGCGATAGTGAAGATGCACTGATTCAGACAGTTCGGGAGAGGCTGTCTAGTCCGCAAAAGGGAATCAAGGTTAGTCTGGATGACTTATGAACTGGAATTCGACCCGAGGGCCTTAAAAGAGTGGCATAAGCTGGGCGATACAGTGAAGGCTCAGCTTAAGAAAAAGTTGGTTGATGTGCTATTGAACCCCAGAATTGACTCTGCCCGTTTAAACGGTCTTCCTGACTGCTATAAAATTAAGCTTAAATCGTCCGGCTATCGTCTGGTGTACCAGGTTCGGGATGAAGTTGTGATTGTGTTTGTTGTCGCGGTAGGCAAGCGAGAACATTCAGCCGTCTATCACGATGCAAACAAACGGCTTTAGCGATCATCGCAAGTGATGTACCACCTGGTTGCTGCTGCCGCGCCAGATCAGCGCCGGGTCTTTCAGATCCTGTACAAATTTGCCATCGACCAGCACGTTGATGAGATCCACCACCTGCATTTGCGCGGCGTTAAGTTCATCAAGCTTGTAGCCGGTCCATACCCAGATGTCTTTCCCCGGACACTCAGCGTGAATGCGTTGCACCAGTTTCAGGATATCCGGCACGTTTTGCGGATGCAGCGGATCGCCGCCGGACAGCGAGATCCCCTGGCGAGGGATCCGCGTATCGTTGAGATCGGCAATGATCTTATCTTCCATCTCTTTGGTAAACGGCTCGCCGGAGTTCAGACGCCAGGTGCTTTTGTTATAGCAGCCTGGGCATTCATGCACGCATCCAGACACAAACAGGGTGCAGCGCGTACCGGGGCCGTTGACGATGTCGACGGGGTAATATTGATGATATCGCATAGAGGATGTCCAGAAAGAATGTAGGCCGGATAAGGTGCTTGCACCGCCATCCGGCAACATTGTGATGCCTGATGGCGACGCGATTGCGTCTTATCAGGCCTACGGTCTTTGCAAACGGAAATTAACCGAGCTGCCCGTTACCTAAGTGCTTCACGCGGCGCTTCACTTCTTCCTGCTTACCGGCGTTAAACGGACGTGCGTCCGGGCTGCCTAAATAACCGCAGACGCGACGGGTGACTGACACGCGAGCAGCGTCGTGGTTACCGCATTTCGGGCAGGTGAAGCCTTTGCTGGTGCATTCGAATTCACCGGTAAAGCCGCACTCGTAGCACTCATCGATCGGCGTGTTGGTTCCGTAATACGGCACGTGCTGATAGCTGTAATCCCAGACGTCTTCCAGCGCTTTCAGGTTGTGCTGAATGTTCGGGTACTCGCCATAGCAAATGAAGCCGCCGTTCGCCAGCGGTGGATACGGTGCTTCGAAATCGATTTTGTCGTACGGGTTAACCTTTTTCTCCACGTCGAGGTGGAAGCTGTTGGTGTAGTAGCCCTTGTCGGTCACGCCCGGCACTACGCCAAACTCGGCGGTATCCAGACGGCAGAAGCGGTCGCACAGGTTTTCACTTGGCGTGCTGTACAGGCTGAAGCCATAGCCGGTTTCGTCTTTCCATTTATCGACGGCCTGACGCAGGCGTTCAACAATGGCGATGCCTTTGGCGCGAAGCTGCTCGCTGTCGTACATATGCTTTTCGCCAAACAGCGCGTTGATGGTCTCGTGAATACCGATGTAGCCCAGAGAGATCGACGCCCGGCCGTTTTTAAAGATTTCAGACACATCATCGTCGGCTTTCAGACGCACGCCGCAGGCACCTTCCATATACAGGATTGGCGCCACGCGCGCTTTTACGCCTTCCAGACGCGCGATACGGGTCATCAGCGCTTTGCGCGCCAGCACCAGGCGATCGTCCAGCAGTTTCCAGAAGGTGGCTTCATCACCGTGTGCTTCCAGTGCAATACGCGGCAGGTTGAGGCTAATCACGCCAAGGTTGTTACGCCCGTCGTGAACCTGTTCGCCGTTCTCGTTTTCCCATACGCCGAGGAAACTGCGACAGCCCATCGGGGTTTTGAACGAACCGGTCACTTTTACGACCTGATCGTAGTTCAGGATGTCCGGATACATACGCTTGCTTGCGCATTCCAGTGCCAGCTGTTTGATGTCGTAGTTCGGATCGCCAAACTTGTGGTTCAGACCGTCACGAATCGCGAACACCAGTTTCGGGAACACGGCGGTTTTACGATTTTTACCCAAACCGGCAATGCGGTTGCGCAGAATAGACTGCTGAATCAATCGTGATTCCCAGCTGGTCCCCAGGCCAAAGCCAAAGGTGACGAATGGAGTCTGGCCGTTGGCGGTATGCAGCGTGTTCACTTCATACTCGAGGGACTGGAATGCGTCGTAGCACTCTTTCTCGGTACGGGAATGTGCATAGCCATCGGCATCCGGGATCTGCCACTCTTCTGCGGTTTTACGGTGCTTGTTAAAGCTCTCGGTGACGAACGGCGCGAGAACTTCATCGATACGGTTAATGGTGGTGCCGCCGTAAATGTGGCTGGCAACCTGGGCGATAATCTGTGCGGTGACCGCGGTCGCCGTGGAGATGGATTTTGGCGGCTCAATCTCCGCGTTACCCATCTTAAAGCCCTGCGTCAGCATGCCTTTCAGGTCGATAAGCATACAGTTAAACATCGGGAAGAACGGCGAGTAATCGAGATCGTGGTAGTGAATATCACCGCGCTCGTGTGCCTGAACTACATCACGCGGCAACAGGTGCTGGCGCGCATAGTGTTTGGCGACGATACCGGCCAGCAGGTCGCGCTGGGTTGGGATCACTTTACTGTCTTTGTTGGCGTTTTCGTTCAGCAGCGCGGAGTTGGTTTGCTCAACCAGACCCCGAATTTCCTGGTTCAGGCGGCCACGTTTTTCACGCTGGATATCACGGTCGTGGCGATATTCGATGTACGCACGGGCGAGTTGTTTGTACGGGCCAGACATCAGCTGGTTTTCCACCGCTGTCTGGATCTCGTTGATATCGACCTGGCTGCGCTCATTCATCTGGCTGCTAACGACTTCTGCGACGGTGGCACAGTAATCTGCGTCATCGACTCCCGCTGCTTTAGCTGCACGCAGAATGGCTTCTTTGATGCGCTCTGATTTAAACGGCACTTTACAGCCATCACGCTTCATCACATGCGGTGTCATGATCACTCCATATTTATAAGAACATTATAAGAACAGGTTATCCACAGAGGGTGGGAAGCACTCACTGGTTTATTCATCTCTCTGGTCAATGACTTCCCGTAATTCAGACCCCATTTATCCACATTTCCACCGCTACCGAGGGAAATGGCGTTGTAGCAATTGTAGTCGATTAATACAACATATTGGGTCGGCGTGCATTTTAAGTTCTATATGTAGTGATTTGCATCAAGGATGTTTGCGATTTTATTGATGTAGCTCAAAGTAAAAACCAGAGCGTACAGATGACGGGCAGTACAGCGATTGTAAATTGCCCGTAGAAAATTCTGATTAATTATTCAGCAAAAACAGGGTGGTAAGTTGAGCGTATGCCGTGAAGCCCGGCAGCGCTATACGCGCCGGGCTTGATGCCAATTGCAAGCTATTTTTGCAGCCACCAGATAGCTTCAAAAGGACGTAGCGTCATCGCGCCGGGCTGGCGGGCGACCTCGTCATAGTTGTGCATCAACACCTGCCAGTTGTCGCGAGTGTGCGCCGGTTGCCAGGGCTGGAAGGCGTTGCTCAGATTAGCAACGACCAGCAGCCGTTGTCCCTGCCATTCGCGCTGATAGCACCAGACATGCGGACTGTCTGGCAACAGATCCTGATAATCGCCCCAGGTGAGAATCGGTTCTGTTTTGCGTAAGGCAATCAGCTTCTGATAGGTGTAAAACACCGAATCGGAATCCCTTAGCGCTGCAGCAACGTTGATCTCCGCCGCGTTGTCGCACAGGTTGATCCACGGCTCCCCCTGGGTAAAGCCCGCGTGTTGGCTTCCGTCCCACTGCATCGGCGTGCGGCTGTTATCGCGGGATTTACTGGCGAGGATCGCCAACAGCTCGTCGGCATCACGCCCGCTAGCATTCAGCTCGGCAAACATGTTATGGCTTTCGACGTCGCGATAATCGGTAATCTGGCGAAAATGTGGGTTGGTCATGCCAATTTCTTCGCCCTGATAGATATAAGGCGTGCCCTGCATCCCGTGCAGCACCATCGCCAGCATTTTGGCGGCCGGCACGCGATATTGTCCTTCATCGCCAAAGCGTGAAACGATGCGCGGCTGATCGTGATTACACCAGAACAGCGCGTTCCACGCGACGTTGTGCATCCCCTGCTGCCAGTGGCGGAACAGGGTTTTCAGCGCCACGTAATCCGGTTTGGCTAACGACCACTTTTCACCATTCGGGTAATCGACTTTCAGGTGGTGGAAGTTAAAGGTCATCGACAATTCGCTGCCGTCCAGTGCGGCGTATTGCTGGCAATGTTCGAGCGTGGTGGAGGACATTTCACCCACTGTCATCAGGCTGCGTGGGGTGAAGACATCGCGGTTCATCTCGCGTAAGAATTCATGCACGCGCGGACCATCGGTGTAAAAACGGCGGCCATCACCGTCAGGATCGCTCGGGAAGTCCTGATCCTTGGAGATCAGATTCACCACGTCGAGGCGCAGTCCGTCTACGCCGCGATCGGCCCAGAACTCACACACTTTTTTCAGCTCGGCGCGAACCGCCGGATTTTCCCAGTTCAGGTCGGCCTGTTCCGGGGCAAAGAGGTGTAGATAATACTGTTCGCTTGCGGCGTGCCAGTCCCAGGCGTTGCCGCCAAATTTGGAGCGCCAGTTGTTAGGGCAGGCCTCAGGCGTACCGTCACGCCAGATATAGAACTGACGATACGGACTGTCTTTATCCAGCGCTTCACGAAACCAGGCGTGCTGCGTCGATGTATGGTTAAACACCATATCAAGAATAATGCGTATGCCGCGCGCTTTTGCCTGCGCCACCAGTTCGTCGAAGTCATCCATTGTGCCGTAGGCCGGGTCAACGGAGATATAATCTGCAACGTCGTAGCCGTTATCAACCTGTGGCGAAATGTAGAACGGCGTCAACCATATCGCATCAACGCCCAGCGTTTGCAGATAGTCGAGACGCTGCGTAACGCCGCGCAAATCGCCGGTGCCGCTGCCGGTGGTGTCCTGAAAACTCTTGGGGTAAATCTGATAGATAACGCCGTGTTGCCACCAGTGTGGAATAGTCATTGTGGTCTCCTGCAAATGCGGAGGGGTGCAATGGCACCCCAAAAAAGAGTCAGACAATTTGTAACGTGCCCTGACGGTATTTACGCTGGTAGACGAACGAGGTCAGCACCATCGGGATAACAATCGCGATGACCATCGCCAGGCCAAATACCTGCCAGTAAGTCGGCTGGATGGAGAGGATGCCAGGTATACCGCCGACGCCAATCCCGTTCGCCATCACGCCGTTCAGGCCGCACAGCAGACCGGCGAGGCCGGAACCGATCATTGCGCACAGCATCGGGAAGCGGTATTTCAGGTTGATGCCGTACATTGCCGGTTCGGTCACGCCGAGCCAGGCGGAGATAGCGGCAGGTACCGAGATTTCACGTTCGTTTTGCTTGCGGCTGGCGATGATAATCCCTATTACCGCCGAGCCCTGGGCGATATTTGACAGTGCAATCAGCGGCCACACCGGCGTGCCACCCATGCTTTGGATCATCTGCATATCAATGGCCAGCGTAGTTTGATGCACGCCGGTGATCACCAGCGGGGCGTACAGGAAGCCAAACAGCGCTGCGCCAATCGGGGCAAAGCTGCCGGTCATCAGATGACGCACGGCAAAGGCGACGCCATCGCCAATCCAGCGACCAAACGGACCAATAAACGCGTGGGCGAGGAACACCGCGAGGATCAGCGAGCACACCGGGACGATCACCAGATACAGGTAATCCGGGACGAGGCGTTTCAGGCGCGTTTCAATCAATCCCAGCGCCAGACCTGCCAACAGAGCAGGAATAACCTGCGCCTGGTAGCCGACTTTTTCGATCGTAAACAGGCCGAAGTTCCACACTTCCGGCACCTGCTGGCCCAGCAAATACGCGTTCATCAGCTGCGGTGAAACCAGCGTGACGCCCAGCACGATGCCGAGGATCGGCGTTCCACCCATTTTCTTCACCGCTGACCAGCAGATGCCGACCGGCAGATAGAAGAAGATCGCTTCCCCGATCAACCACAGGAAGTCATAGAGGGTTTTCAGCGACGGGTACATCTGCGCCAGCGTCTGACCGTTGCTCATCGGCAGATCGCCGATCACATTGCGAAAACCTAAGATCAGGCCGCCGCTGATCAGCGCGGGCAGCAGGGGGAAGAAGATCTCCGCGAAGTGCGAGATCAACTGCTCGTGCCATTTCATGTTCTGTCGCGCGGCTTTTTTCGCCTGCTCTTTGTCGGCACTGGCCTGTCCGGTGGTGGCCAGCAGCGCTTTGTAGTAGTCGCCCACCTCGGTGCCAATCACTACCTGAAACTGCCCGGCGTTGGTGAAGCAGCCTTTGACCATCGGCAGCTGCTCGATCTCTTTCGGTCTGGCATTCGCGGGCTGATTCAGCACAAAACGCAGGCGCGTGATGCAATGACTCACCGTGGCGATATTGTCGCGCCCGCCCACCAACTCAATCAGCTGGTCGATATCCGCTTGTTTTACTTTGCTCATGATTAAGCCCTGTTGTTGACCTGGCGCCAGAGTATATCTTCGCTGGATATTTAAAAATGGGAACGTTCCCGAAACACAGCGAAGATCACAAATTAGCGCTCAGAAAGCGATCAGGAAAGGGTGGCGGGAATGACGATCTGTCGGGGTTCGCTGCGGCCGTTGATCTGCTCGATCAACTGCAACGCCGCCTGTCGACCGGCTTCGGCGTAACCGGGATCGACGGTGACGATCTCCGGATGGAGGAATTTCATCAGCGGTGTGCTGCCCACGCTCGCCAGCTGCAGATGTTCAATGCGCTGCTCCTGCAAATATTTGCTGACCCCAAGAGCCAGAGTATCCGTGGCGCACACTAAGGCGGTGGTCTCTGGGGTAATGACATCGGCAGCGTGTTCGTAGCCCTGCTTCATGGCGAGACCCGGCAGGGCCGCAACAGGATGCAGTTGATGTTTTTTACAGAAGGCCAGGTAGGCGGCATGACGCCGTTGACCGGTGGTGACGTCGCTGTGGGGAACGCCAAGAAAACTAATATGGCGGTGTTGGCGATCGTATAAACGCTGCATCAGGGTATGGATTGCGCCTTCATCGTCATAACAAACCGAGGCAAAACCGTTAGCATCCCTTGCCAGCAGCACCAGGGAGTCCTGCCAGGAGGCGATCATCGCTTCGGTAATACCGGTAAAACCGAACAGCACCACGCCGTCAATGTTGCGGCGTCGGAGCATACCCAGGTGTTCTTCCACTAGGTCGGGCGAGAACTGGCTTTCCATCATAATCGGGTCGTAGCCCTGCTCATAGAAGGCGGGCAGCATGGTCTGCACGGCCAGATTCTCGGAAAGCGAATCCAGTCGCGTGACGATAATCGCCACCACTTTGTCACTTTGCCCACGCATGGCACGGGCAGAGCGGGAAGGGGAAAAACCGTGCTGATTCATCACCGCTTCAACGCGTTCGCGGGTGCGCTCACTGACGCCGCTTTCATTGTTGAGGACGCGGGAAACGGTTGATTTTCCCACACCGCTTAAGCGGGCGATGTCTTTAATGGTCAGCCGATTTTGCATCCTGTATTCCCGTGTCGCGTGTGAAGTTATGCCAAAAGAGAATAACTTTACTCATGCTCAGCGCAATGGGCAAAGTCTGGTATACGTTTGGTTTAGTTTCTGTGCTTTATCATACCGGCATAATTGCCACGAACCTTATAGATTTATCCCTATAATGCGCGGGGCAAATCATTCACTTACCGGAGGCTGTATGGATCCCGATCCCACCCCTCTCCCGAAACGGAGAAAAACCCCTTTCCGGTAAGCCTGCATTCACTGTCTTACCGGAAACGTAAGACAGTGACGTTCTGACGTCCCTGTTGTGATTTTATGATTGCCATCAGGCAAGGCTTTGCCACGCCTGATGGATTCACTGCGCCTGTTAATACCGGCGCAGAGGGACTGCCTATGTTTAAAAATATCACCCGCCAGCTGTTTGCCCGGCTGAACCGCCATTTACCGCATCGTCTGGTGCATCGTGATCCGCTGCCGAACGCCCAGACCGTTGCCAGCACGCCCATTCCGCCTTCTCTGAGTGAACATTGCCTGAAGATGGCGCTGATGAACGAAGAGACGCTGTGGAAAACCTTTAATACCCACCCTGAAGGCTTGAACGCCGCGGAAGTGGAAAGCGCCCGTGAGCAGCATGGCGAAAACCAGCTGCCGGCGCAGAAACCGTCGCCGTGGTGGGTACATCTGTGGGTCTGTTACCGCAACCCGTTTAATATTCTGCTCACCATTCTGGGCGGGATTTCCTATGCCACCGAGGATCTGTTTGCCGCAGGCGTGATTGCCCTGATGGTGATTATCTCGACGCTGCTGAACTTTGTGCAGGAGGCGCGCTCCACCAAAGCGGCGGATGCGCTAAAAGCGATGGTCAGCAACACCGCCACGGTCCTGCGGGTGATTAACGAGACCGGCGAAAACGGTTGGGTTGAACTGCCTATCGATCAGCTCGTGCCCGGCGACATTATCAAGCTGGCGGCGGGGGATATGATCCCGGCGGATTTACGCATCGTTCAGGCGCGCGATCTGTTTGTCGCGCAGGCCTCGCTGACCGGTGAGTCACTGCCGGTTGAGAAGGTGGCGACCAGCCGTGACCCGCAGCAAAGCAACCCGCTGGAGTGCGATACCCTGTGCTTTATGGGCACCAACGTGGTGAGCGGTACGGCGCAGGCGATCGTCATTTCTACCGGGGCGAACACCTGGTTTGGACAGCTGGCGGGTCGCGTGACCGAGCAGGATAGCGAGCAGAATGCATTCCAGAAAGGGATCAGCCGCGTCAGCATGCTGCTAATCCGCTTTATGCTGGTGATGGCGCCAATTGTGCTGATTATCAACGGTTACACCAAAGGCGACTGGTGGGAAGCGGCGCTGTTTGCCCTGTCCGTGGCAGTAGGCTTAACGCCAGAAATGCTGCCGATGATCGTCACCTCAACGCTGGCGCGCGGGGCGGTGAAGCTGTCAAAACAAAAAGTTATCGTTAAGCACCTCGACGCCATCCAGAACTTTGGTGCGATGGATATTCTGTGTACCGATAAAACCGGTACGCTGACCCAGGATAAAATTGTGCTGGAGAATCATACCGATATCTCCGGTAAACCCAGCGAGCACGTTCTGCATTCTGCGTGGCTGAACAGCCATTATCAGACCGGGCTGAAGAACCTGCTGGATACGGCGGTGCTGGACGGTGTGGATGAAGAATCGGCGCGTCAACTCTCGACCCGCTGGCAGAAAATCGATGAGATCCCGTTTGATTTCGAACGCCGCCGCATGTCGGTGGTGGTGGCAGAAGTGGGCGATGTTCACCAGTTAGTGTGCAAAGGTGCGCTGCAGGAGATCCTCAACGTCTGTACCCAGGTGCGCCACAACGGTGAAATTGTTCCGCTGGACGACAACATGCTGCGTCGGGTGAAGCGCGTGACCGACACGCTGAACCGTCAGGGGCTACGCGTGGTGGCAGTGGCAACCAAATACCTGCCCGCGCGTGAAGGGGACTACCAGCGTATTGATGAGTCCGATCTGATCCTCGAAGGGTACATCGCATTCCTCGATCCACCGAAAGAGACTACCGCCCCGGCGCTGAAGGCGCTGAAGGCCAGCGGCATTACGGTAAAAATCCTCACCGGCGACAGCGAACTGGTGGCGGCAAAAGTGTGTCATGAAGTCGGTCTGGATGCGGGTGAGGTGGTGATTGGTAGCCACATTGAAGGGTTGAGCGACGACGAGCTGGCCCGGCTTGCCCAGCGCACCACGCTGTTTGCCCGCCTGACGCCAATGCACAAAGAACGCATAGTGACCCTGCTCAAACGCGAAGGCCACGTGGTCGGCTTTATGGGCGATGGCATCAACGATGCCCCGGCGCTGCGCGCGGCGGACATTGGGATCTCCGTCGATGGTGCGGTTGATATTGCCCGTGAAGCGGCGGATATCATCCTGCTGGAAAAGAGCCTGATGGTGCTGGAAGAAGGGGTGATCGAAGGGCGTCGAACCTTCTCGAACATGCTGAAGTACATCAAAATGACGGCCAGCTCCAACTTTGGTAACGTCTTTAGCGTGCTGGTGGCGAGCGCATTTCTGCCGTTCCTGCCAATGCTGCCGTTGCACTTACTGATCCAGAACCTGCTGTACGATGTATCCCAGGTGGCAATTCCGTTTGATAACGTCGATGAAGAGCAGATCAAAAAACCACAGCGCTGGAATCCCGCCGAACTGGGGCGCTTTATGCTGTTCTTTGGACCGATTAGCTCGATCTTCGACATTCTGACCTTTTGCCTGATGTGGTTTGTCTTCCATGCCAATACGCCAGAGCATCAGACGTTATTCCAGTCGGGCTGGTTTGTGGTGGGGCTGCTGTCACAAACGCTGATTGTGCATATGATCCGTACCCGCCGCGTACCGTTTATCCAGAGCCGCGCCGCATGGCCGCTGATGCTGATGACGCTGGTGGTGATGGTGGTGGGGATTGCGCTGCCATTCTCCCCGTTGGCGAGCTACCTGCAATTGCAGGCATTGCCGCTGAGCTACTTCCCGTGGCTGATTGCGATTCTGGCGGGTTACATGACGTTGACCCAATTAGTGAAAGGTTTTTATAGCCGCCGTTACGGCTGGCAATAACCGTTTCGTTTCTCTGCCGAATGGTGCGGGTACAGCCATTCGGCATTTTTCTTTTTCATTCGAAGATATTCCCTCGCAATATTTGTGTTTTAATTTTATTGAAATACTAACGGGGTAAAGTATTAACATATCCCGTTCTCGCCTTTTGTTTTTTCTCAATAAAACGATCTCCGTTGCAAAAATGAAACAGTGTGCTAAAAATTATTATCATTGACGTTTTTTTGTGAAGGCAGTCATCGAAATAAATTGTTACACCAGCTAGTCTGCGCAGGTAACGTCGTTAAAAAAGTTTCTCGCTGCCCATTTTTAATTCCGGCAGTCATTTGCTCTGCATACCATTTCTATTAATGGAAATTATGAACTTCTGGAGAAGGACAAATGAAACTGACAAAAAACCTGTTAAGCCTGTGTATTGGCGCGTCAGTCTTGCTGGCCAGTCATACCACGTTAGCCCAAACCTTCCGTGCCGCCGATGTGCATCCGGCTGATTACCCGAACGTTGTTGCCGTGAAGCACATGGGTGAAAAACTCAGTGCGGCGACCGACGGGCGTCTGGAGATTAAAACCTTTCCCGGTGGCGTATTAGGCGATGAGAAACAGATGATTGAGCAGGCGCAATTAGGCGCCATCGATATTATTCGCGTCTCAATGACCCCAGTTGCCGCCATACTCCCTGAAATTAACGTCTTTACCCTGCCGTATATTTTCCGCGATGAAGACCATATGCATAAGGTGCTGGACGGGATGATTGGCCAGGAGATTGGCGACCGTCTGACCGCAAACAGTAAATCACGACTGGTATTCCTTGGTTGGATGGATGCAGGTACGCGCAACCTGATCACTAAAAATCCGGTTATCAAGCCAGAAGATTTACACGGGATGAAAATCCGTGTGCAGGCCAGCCCAATCGCGCTGGATACCTTAAAAGCGATGGGCGCGAACTCCATTGTGATGGGGGTCAGCGAAGTGTTTAGCGGCATGCAGACCGGCGTAATTGATGGCACGGAAAATAACCCGCCAACGTTTGTGGCGCACAACTATTTACCGGTAGTTAAAAACTACACCTGGAGCAAACATTTTATTATTCCTGAGCTATTCCTGTTCTCGAAAACGAAATGGGATAAATTGAAAAAAGAAGATCAGGATCTCATTATTAAGCTCGCGAAAGAAGCGCAGGTAGAACAGCGTAAATTGTGGGAAGCCTATAATGCGAAATCACTGGAAACTATGAAAGCCAATGGTGTTCAGTTCCATGATATTGATACTGATGTTTTCTATAAAGCCACGCAGTCAGTAAGGGATAATTACGGTAAAGATCACCAAGATTTGATCAAACGTATTCAGGATGTGAAGTAGTTCATCAGGCGGATGGCATCCACCATCTGCCTGAGTCTTTTGATTAATTCGAGGTGATGATTATGGGTGAATGCTATTCATCGGTAATGGATTTTTTTTACCGGGTCTCAATGTGGATTGCCGGGATGGCATTATTAGTGATGGTCGCCATCATCCCAATTGGGATATTTGCACGATATGTTCTGAACAATGCCCTGTCATGGCCTGAGCCTGTCGCTATTCTCTGTATGGTGACATTCACCTTTATTGGCGCCGCGGTGAGTTATCGCGCAGGTTCGCATATCGCGGTAAGCATGGTGACCGATCGTTTGGGTGAAACCGCCCGCCGTTACTGCTCTCTTATCGCCGATATTATGCTGACGGCGATTAGCCTGTTTATTCTCTGGTACGGCACCACGCTGTGTCTTGAACTGTGGGAACAACCCGTTGCGGAATTCCCGCTGTTAAGCGCCGGGCAAAACTACCTGCCGTTACCGATTGGCTCTGCCATCACGCTGCTTTTTATTCTTGAGAAGATCTGCCGTGGTCCGCAGTACCAACGTCCTGTTGTCATGCTGGGTTCGACCAGCTAGTTACCGCCCCCATTTCAGAAAGGAAAGCAGATGGATGCATTTATTCTCGTCTTTACGCTCGGCATTATGCTGGCGATTGGGGTACCGGTAGCGTACGCGGTGGGTATTAGCGCGATCATTGGCGCCTGGTACATTGATATTCCACTGGAAGCGGTGATGATCCAACTGACCAGTGGGGTGAATAAATTTTCATTGCTGGCGATCCCGTTCTTTATTCTGGCCGGAGCGATTATGGCCGAAGGCGGGATTGCGCGTCGGCTGGTGAATTTTGCCTACATATTCGTGGGCTTTATTCGCGGCGGACTGTCGCTGGTGAATATTGTGGCCTCCACCTTTTTTGGTGCAATTTCCGGATCGTCCGTAGCCGACACCGCCTCTATTGGTTCGGTGATGATCCCGGAGATGGACAAAAAAGGCTACCCGCGTGACTTTGCGGCGGCGGTGACCGCCAGCGGATCGGTACAGGCGATCCTGACGCCCCCCAGCCATAACTCGGTGATTTACTCGCTGGCGACCGGCGGTACGGTGTCTATTGCCGCGCTGTTCATTGCCGGCATCTTACCGGGTCTGCTGTTGAGCTTTAGCCTGATGGTGATGTGCGTAGCGTTTGCGCACAAACGCGGTTATCCAAAAGGGGAGCGCGTACCGTTTCGCCAGGCGTTGAAGATTTTTGTCGACACGCTGTGGGGCCTGATGACGGTGGTGATCATTATGGGAGGGATCCTCTCGGGTATCTTCACCGCGACGGAATCCGCGGCGATCGCCTGTCTGTGGGCCTTCTTTGTCACCATGTTTATCTATCGTGACTACAAATGGTCTGAGCTGCCGAAGCTGATGTTCCGCACGGTGAAAACGGTCACTATCGTGATGATCCTGATCGGCTTTGCCGCCGCTTTCGGCGCGGTAATGACCTATATGCAGCTGCCGATGCGTATCACCGAAGCCTTTACCAGCATCTCGGATAACAAATACGTCATTCTGATGTGCATTAACATCATGCTGCTACTGATCGGTACGCTAATGGACATGGCGCCGCTGATCCTGATCCTGACTCCGGTTCTGCTGCCGGTGACCAACGCGTTGGGTATCGATCCGGTGCATTTTGGCATGATCATGCTGGTGAACTTAGGGATTGGCCTGATTACGCCGCCGGTAGGATCGGTGCTGTTTGTCGCCAGTGCGGTGAGTAAGCAGAAGATTGAGCAGGTGGTGAAGGCGATGCTGCCGTTCTATGCGGTGCTGTTCCTGGTGCTGATGTTGGTGACGTATATTCCGGCGATTTCGTTGTTCCTGCCGAAACTGTTTGGCGTAATGTGATAAATGCCCGGTGGCGCTCGCGCTTACCGGGCCTGCAAACTACGCTTCCCCAGGTCGGATAAGGCTAAGCCGCCATCCGGCACAAGAAGGTTTAGCGACGAACGGCGATCGCTTCAATTTCGATTTTCACGTCTTTTGGCAGACGGGCTACTTCCACGCAAGAGCGTGCCGGGAAGGTCGCGTTGTGCTCGGTGAAGAACGCTTCGTAGGTGGCGTTGACGGTGGCGAAATCGTTCAGGTCTTTAACGAAGACCGTAGTTTTTACGATGTCGCCTACTTTCAGGCCTGCTGCTTCTACGATAGCTTTAACGTTTTCCAGCGACTGACGCGCCTGAGCGGACACGTCTTCCGATACGGCACCGGTTTTTGGGTCAACCGGGATCTGACCGGAAGTGATTACCATGCTACCCAGATCAACACCCTGAACGTATGGGCCGATTGCTGCTGGTGCATTTTCCGTCGCGATAGTCTTGCTCATGATTTCTCCTGAATTACAGCGGTAATAGAATGTTCCCGCTCATTATAGGGAGCCGGGATCTCATAACCAACCCCAATTAGTTGGCCAGCACCACATAATGGGAAAACTCTTTTTCACAGTATTTGCATTTGAGTGCGATGTCATCGGCACGCTTTTTCACTGCAAAACTGGAGGAAACCGGCTCGGCATGACTGATACAGTTACTGTTCGGGCACACCAGCACGTTATCGATACGCTCAGGCAGGCTGGGACGTGATTTACCCACCACGTCATAGTCATCAATGCGGTTTACCGTGGCCTGCGGGGCGTACAGCGAGAGCTGGTTGACCTGCTCGTCGGTCAGGAAGGTATTTTCAATTTTGATCAGGTCTTTACGCCCCATCTCACCGGACGGCAGGTTCAGGCCGATGGTGATACGCTGATCGGTCTCTGTCAGTTTGAATAGTGTCAGCAGCTTAAAACCCACCTGTGCGGGAATATGGTCAATCACGGTGCCACGTTTGATGGCTTCAACCTGCAGTTTGTTATCGTGTGTCATCGTCATGTCCTCTTACAGTGCCAGTTCGCTATTCAGTACCAGTGCCAGTAACGCCTGGCGGGCGAAGATGCCGTTGCCTGCCTGCTGGAAATACCAGGCGTGTGGCGTCTTATCGACGTCGGGAGTGATCTCATCGATGCGCGGCAGCGGGTGCAGCACCTTCATGTTCTCTCTGGCACCTTCCAGGTCACTGGCGCGCAGAACGAACTGTGCTTTCACGTTGGCATATTCGGACGGGTCCAGGCGTTCTTTTTGCACGCGGGTCATGTAGAGGATGTCTACGTCCGCCATCACTTCTTCAATCGTGCCGTGCAGGCTCCAGGCGATGCCTTTTTCATTCAGCATGTCCAGAATGTACTGCGGCATTGCCAGCGCATCCGGGGCGATAAAGTAGAAGCGGTTGCCTTCGAACTTCGCCAGCGCCTGAGTCAGAGAGTGAACGGTACGGCCATATTTCAGATCGCCCACCATCGCAATTTGCAGATTGTCCAGGCGACCCTGCGTTTCCTGAATAGTGAACAGGTCCAGTAGCGTCTGGGTCGGATGCTGGTTAGAGCCGTCTCCCGCGTTCAGTACCGGCACATTGCCGGAGAACTCCGTGGCCAGACGCGCGGCGCCTTCCTGCGGATGACGCATTACAATGGCGTCGACGTAGGTGCTGATCACTGAAATGGTGTCAGCCAGCGTTTCACCTTTTTTGCCCAGTGAGGTGTTGCTGCTGTCAGAGAATCCCACCACGCTGGCGCCCAGACGGTGCATCGAGGTTTCAAAAGATAAACGGGTGCGGGTTGAGGCTTCGAAGAAACAGCTGGCGATCACCTTATGCTTCAACAGCTCCGGCTGCGGGTGGGCTTTTAGTTTCGCCGCCGTCGCGAGTACCAGATTGAGGTCATCGCGGCTGAGGTCGTTTATGGAAATGATGTGTTTTTGATAGAGCGGGTTAGCCATGTTTATCTCCTGACGCCTGGGCAAAAAAAAAGCCCCTCAATTGAGGGGCTTAGAATGATGAGCAACGGGAAGAAAAACGGCAGGCCAGCGTCTTTTTTCAGACGCGGTAAGACAAAATGTCGTACACACTGAACCATAGATCCTCCCGGCAAATTGTCGGCGATTATACTCAGCTACGTTATAGGATCAAGCGAATAATGCACAAATTATTCATCGCAAACGATTCTCATGAATATTCATTCACCCAAGCCCGCGGGGACCGCCGCAGGCGATAAACATGCGTTGACGCAAAATATCGGTAAATAGCAGTGGTATGGCAGACGGATTTTTCGTATAACAACTAAAATGAAACAATGTTTTAATTAAGGGGTTTGAAATGATTATCGGCAATATTCATCACCTGGAAGCATGGCTGCCGGAAGAGCTGCGTCAGGCAATTGAACACATTAAAGCGCACGTGACGGACACAACCGAAAAAGGGAAACATGATATCGACGGTAACCGCCTGTTTTATCTGATCGCCGAAGATATGACCGAGCCGTTTGAGCAGCGTCGCGCCGAGTATCATGCCCGTTATCTGGATATTCAGATCCTGCTAAAAGGCCAGGAAGGGATGACCTTCAGTACGCTGCCTGCGGGCACGCCGGAAACCGACTGGCTGGCGGACAAAGATATCGCTTTCTTGCCGGAAGGGGCGGAAGAGAAGACGGTGGTGCTGAATGAAGGTGATTTTGTGGTGTTCTATCCGGGCGAAGTGCATAAGCCGCTGTGCGCGGTAGGTACGCCTGCGCTGGTGCGCAAAGCCGTGGTAAAAATGCTGGTCGAATAAGTGATTTTATGATGCCGGATGGCGACGCAATAGCGTCTTATCCGGCCTACGGGAGCACGGTTGTAGGCCGGATAAGATGCGTAGCATCGCCATCCGGCATTCTTTTCATCTACACGCTCACTTCGCTAATGTCGCCACCATCACCGCTTTAATGGTGTGCATGCGGTTTTCTGCCTGATCAAAGACAATACTGGCTGGTGACTCAAAGACCTCATCGGTTACTTCCATCCCGCCGTGCAAACCGTATTCTTGCGCCATTTGTTTACCCAGCGTGGTTTGGTCATCATGAAATGCTGGCAGGCAGTGCAGGAATTTCACCTGCGGATTGCCGGTTAGCGCCATCATCGCGCTGTTGACCTGATAGTTACGCAGCAGGGCAATTCGTTCGGCCCACTTCTCTTTGGCTTCACCCATGGATACCCAGACGTCGGTATAAATGAAGTCCGCACCTTTCACGCCTGTCGCAATATCGTCGGTCAGGGTGATATTACCGCCGTTTTTCTGTGCCAGCGCTTTGCATTCGGCTACCAGGCTCTCTTCTGGCCAGCAAGCCGGTGGTGCCACCAGGCGCAGATCCAGCCCAGTTAACGCGGCGGCTTCCAGCATTGAATTGCCCATGTTGTTACGGGCATCGCCGGTGTACACCAGCGTCATCTCATTAAACGCTTTGCCCGGCAGGTGTTCCTGCATGGTTAGCAGATCGGCCAGTAACTGGGTGGGGTGGAATTCGTTGGTCAATCCGTTCCATACCGGAACCCCGGCATATTCGGCCAGCGTCTCCACCACCTCCTGACCGTGGCCGCGATACTGGATACCGTCATACATGCGGCCCAGTACGCGGGCGGTGTCTTTTATCGACTCTTTATGGCCAATCTGGCTGCCGCTTGGCCCGAGATAGGTCACACGCGCACCCTGATCGTAAGCGGCAACTTCGAAAGAGCAACGAGTACGGGTCGAGTCTTTTTCGAAGATGAGCGCAATATTTTTACCGGTCAGCATAGCGACCTCTGTGCCGTTTTTCTTGTCCGCCTTGAGCCGGGCGGCGAGCTGCAGCAGTGACGTGAGTTCAGCAGAGGTAAAATCGAGCAGTTTCAAGAAGTGCTTCTGATAAAATGCAGACATGGTTCCCTCACATGGCTTAGGCCATTTATTGAATTAAAATTCAATTTATATGTATGTTTATTCATTTGCAACCTTGTTTAACAAATCTTTCCTGGAAAGGTGGAGGCAATGTCAGCGGTATGTGACAATAAGAGTATCGGCAGGACATTATGAGGATATGAGCCATGGCAAACCCGGAACACCTGGAAGAACAGCGTGAAGAAACACGCTTGATTATTGAAGAGTTACTTGAAGATGGTAGCGATCCTGACGCGCTGTATACCATTGAGCATCACCTTTCCGCGGATGACTTTGAAACCCTGGAAAAAGCAGCGGTAGAAGCCTTCAAGCTGGGTTATGAAGTCACCGAGCCGGAAGAGCTGGAAGTGGAAGAAGGCGACACGGTCATTTGCTGTGACATCCTCAGTGAATGTGCGCTGAACGCCGAGCTGATTGACACTCAGGTTGAACAACTGATGAACCTGGCTGAAAAATTTGACGTGGAATACGACGGATGGGGCACTTATTTTGAAGACCCTAACGGCGAAGAAGGTGAAGACGGCGACGATGACGATCTCGTCGACGAAGATGATGACGGCGTGCGTCACTAAGTCATCTGCTGACCTACGGCGGCGCATGCTGCCGTAGGGCAAGGACAACGTATGGATTACCCGCAAATACTCTCCCCGATTCTGGATTTCCTGCACTGCAAAACGCCCGAGGCCTGGCTTGATAAAGCGCGCGACCCGGCAAATCTTCCCCTGCTGCTGACCGACCATCTGGTCTGCGAGCTGAAAGCGGCGCAAACCGCGATGCTGCTGGTGCGTAAATATGTTGCGGATAAGCAGGGATCGCAGGCAATGCTGGAGTGGCTGAAACCCTATGAAGCCTTTGCCTTCCGAGAAGGGGAAGAGCCGGATTTCACCTTGCTGAACAAGCAGATCAGCAAAAGCATCATGCCCCGGACTGACGACCCGTGGGGGCGACAGCTTATCGACAGCATGGTGCTGCTGATCAAAGAAGAGCTACACCACTTCTGGCAAGTGCGTGAAGCGATGCTAAGCCGCCAAATTCCGTATATCAAAATGACCGCCAGTCGTTACGCCAAGGGCATGCTTAAAGAAGTCCGTACCCATGAGCCGTTAACGCTGATTGATAAGCTGATCTGCGGCGCCTACATTGAGGCGCGATCCTGCGAGCGTTTTGCCGCGCTGGCACCGTATCTGGATGATGAATTACAGGCGTTTTATCTGTCGCTGCTGCGCTCAGAGGCGCGCCATTATCAGGATTATCTGGCGTTGGCACAGCAGGCGGCCGACCATGACATCAGTGACCGGGTACGGTTTTTTGGTGAGGTGGAAGAATCCCTGATCTTATCGCCGGACGATGAGTTTCGTTTTCATAGCGGCGTGCCAGCCTAGCTCCACTCTCTGGTACGTGTCTCTCTTCCTCCTTCCTGGTAGCTAAAATCTGGTGGCTAGAAATCGATCGCACCTGCCGCAATAATCAAACCACTTGAAGGGGGAATATATCCCCGCCATATGCATTGATATGAAAAAGGATGGTGAATGAACTGGGCACACGTATTGTTGGCAGGCTATATCGGGGCGGTGATTGCGACCGTGGTGGGCGTCTGTCGTAAAAAGGGCTGGGTAGGTAAGGTCTCCGGTGCGGTGATTTTTGTTGTGGCGATTATCGGCTGGAATCTGTTTGATACGCACTATCTCATCCCGCGCGAAAGTCCGGACTATGGGCTGACTGAAACGCAGAAATTCGAGAAAGCAATGCTGACAATGCCCGTCTATGAGGTCATTAAGGAGCAGGAACCCGCGCTATGGCAGACGATTCTCAACCAGGCGGTGGAGATGAAAACGGCGGGGAAAAGCGAGCAGCAGATTATTGACACCATACAGCCGCAGATCCTGACGTTCCAGATGGCGCGCTTACAGCAGGCACCCGATGCCAACGTGATTGCCTATATGCAGGTGAACCTCGCGCAAATTGACGCGATAGCGAAAGTAGGCGGTGACGAATGCTTTCGCTTCCTGTTCCCGGCGGTAAAGGGCGGTATCAACCCGGTACAGCTTATTCCACGTGAAATTATGAGTCGCCGTATGGCGAATGACATGACGATGCTGCAGGCGGCTTACGGCCCGGGAAAACATACAGTTACGGCGGAAGAAAAAGAGCTGGCGCTTCAGGATCTGCAAGCCATTAGTCCGGGACTGGTGCAGCGCTATGGGCCGGATATTCAAATCATGGCCGACCCGAATAAAGGCGTGGGTAAAGAGCAACTGGCTTGCGATATGGTTCAGGATCTGTGGACGCAGGTTCTCAAATTGCCGACCGCTCGCGCCGCCGGCGTGATTCGTCTGATGCTCTCAGCCGAAATGCAATAACGCAGTATTGCCCCTTTGCCTAACGTCAGAGGGGTTTTAGCATCCGCACTTCGCAATCTACATGCCCCGTGCAGCCCAGCGGCTCGGCAATATGCGCAAAGCCCAGACGTTCGTAGAGGTGAATCGCCTCGGTCAGAAATTCGGTGGTTTCCAGATAGCACTGTTTAAATCCCTGCTCACGGGCGTGATCGAGAGCCATCAACGCCAGCTTTTTCGCCAGTCCCTGACCACGCACGCTCGGCAGAAAGTACATCTTCTGTAATTCGCAAATATCCGGCTCGCTACAGCCTAATGGCGCAACGCCACCGCCACCGACGACCTGCCCATTTTGTTCAACCACCCAATAGGCCGCACCCGGCTGGCTGTATACCTGGAATAACTCATCGAGATTAGGGTCAGCCACCGTGTAACCTTTATCAGCGGTCAAACCGTATTCGGCGGAGACCTGGCGGATCACGTGGGCAATGGCGGTGTTATCGTCGGCAGCAATGCGACGCAGCGTCGCCGAGACAGGTGTAATGACACTCATAGCGAACTCATGACGTAAAAGTGGGACATATGCAGTTAATACCACTGCGGAGAGGGAAAGCGCAAGCGAGGATAATTCAATAAAAAGCCTCTGGGCGAGTGCGTCAGAGGCTTTTATCGTCTGCGGTGTCGGATGCGCTACGCTTATCCGACCTACGATGACGGTGCCTGTTTGCCGGATAAGCGTAGCGCCATCCGGCAAACAGCTTTACAGCGCGGCAATAACCGCCTGCTGTTCAATCAGCTTCGCTTTCGCTTCAGCGTAACCTTCCAGCTTCTCACGCTCTTTAGCGATCACCGCTTCCGGCGCGCGTGCGACAAAGCCTTCGTTGGACAGTTTGGCTTCAATGCGGCCAATCTCACCGTCGATTTTGGTCACTTCTTTCGCCAGACGTGCCAGCTCATCTTCTTTATTGATCAGGCCAGCCATCGGGATCAGCAGCTCGGCGCCGTCGATAATTTTAGTCACAGAAACCGGACCTTTATCATCAGCAGGCAGCACGGTGATGCTTTCCAGACGTGCCAGGTTCAGCAAGAAGCTACGGTTGTCGTTCACACGACGCATCGCGTCGGTGCTGCAACCACGCAGCAGCAGCTCCAGCGGTTTGCCCGGCGCGATGTTCATTTCCGCACGGATGTTACGGATGGCCACGATTGCCTGCTTCAGCCATTCGGTATCGGCCAACGCGGCTTCATCTACCTGCGCCGCATCGTATTCCGGGAACGGCTGCAGCATGATGGTGTCGGCAGTGTTACCGCAAATAACCTTCACTCGCTGCCAGATGGTTTCGGTGATGAATGGGATGATTGGGTGCGCCAGGCGCAGCAAACCTTCCAGCACGGTTACCAGTGTATGGCGGGTGCCGCGCAGCTCAGACTCAGAACCACCGGTCATGACCGGCTTGGTCAGCTCCAGGTACCAGTCGCAGAACTGGTTCCAGGTGAACTCGTACAGAATGCCCGCGGCGATATCGAAGCGGAAGTTATCCAGTGCCTCGCGGTACGCTTTGATGGTCTGGTTGAATTCCGCCAGAATCCAACGGTCCGCCAGCGACAGGGTCATTTCACCGCCGTTGAAGCCGCAATCCTGATCTTCAGTGTTCATCAGCACAAAGCGGCTGGCGTTCCACAGCTTGTTACAGAAGTTACGGTAACCTTCCAGACGCTTCATATCCCAGTTGATATCGCGACCGGTTGAGGCCAGTGCCGCCAGGGTGAAACGCAGGGCGTCGGTACCGTGCGGCTCGATGCCGTCCGGGAACTGCTTCTCGGTACGTTTAGCAATTTTCTCAGCCAGCTGCGGCTGCATCATGTTGCCGGTACGTTTCTCCAGCAGATCCGGCAGGGAAATACCATCAACCATATCCAGCGGGTCGATAACGTTACCCTTGGACTTGGACATCTTCTGGCCTTCGTCGTCACGAATCAGACCGGTCATGTAGACCGTCTTAAACGGAACCTGCGGCTTGCCGTTTTCATCTTTGATGAAGTGCATGGTCATCATGATCATGCGGGCAATCCAGAAGAAGATGATGTCGAAGCCAGAAACCATCACGCTGGTTGGGTGGAACTGACGCAGCGCGTCGGTGTTTTCCGGCCAACCCAGCGTAGAGAAGGTCCACAGCGCGGAGGAGAACCAGGTGTCGAGAACGTCTTCGTCCTGACGCAGTGCAACGTCGGCGCCGAGGTTGTTTTCCTGACGCACTTCGTCTTCGGTACGGCCGACATAGACGTTGCCGTCGTTGTCATACCAGGCCGGGATGCGGTGACCCCACCACAGCTGACGGGAGATACACCAGTCCTGGATATCACGCATCCAGGAGAAGTACATGTTTTCGTACTGCTTCGGCACGAACTGAATGTCGCCGTTCTCAACCGCTTCTACCGCCGGTTTTGCCAGCACGTCGGCACGGACGTACCACTGGTCGGTTAGCATCGGTTCGATAACCACGCCGCCACGGTCGCCGTAAGGCACGGTCAGGTCGTGCGGTTTAATCTCTTCCAGTAGGCCCAGCGCGTCGATAGCGGCAACCACCGCTTTACGTGCGGCAAAGCGCTCCAGCTTCTGGAACTCAGCCGGGATCGCGTTGGAATAGACGTCAGATTCTTCGCCTTTGGTGTCGTACACCTCCGCGGTTTCGCGGATGTCGCCGTCAAAGGTCAGGATGTTGATCATCGGCAGGCCGTGACGTTTACCGACTTCATAGTCGTTAAAGTCGTGCGCCGGGGTGATCTTCACGCAGCCGGTGCCTTTTTCCATATCGGCGTGTTCATCACCAACAATCGGAATACGGCGGTTAACCAGCGGCAGGATAACGAATTTGCCGATCAGATCTTTATAACGCGGATCTTCCGGGTTGACGGCCACACCGGTATCGCCCAGCACGGTTTCCGGACGCGTGGTGGCGACCACCAGATAATCTTTCCCGTCTGCGGTTTTTGCGCCGTCAGCCAGCGGATAGCGGATGTGCCACATTGAGCCTTTTGACTCGCGGTTTTCTACTTCCAGATCGGAGATGGCGGTGCGCAGTTTTGGGTCCCAGTTTACCAGGCGCTTGCCACGGTAAATCAGGTCTTCTTTGTACAGGCGAACAAAGACTTCTTTCACGGCATTGGAAAGACCTTCGTCCATGGTGAAGCGCTCGCGCTCCCAGTCCACGGAGTTGCCCAGACGGCGCATCTGACGGGTGATGGTGCCGCCGGATTCCGCTTTCCACTGCCAGATTTTATCGATAAACGCATCGCGACCGTAGTCGTGACGGGTTTTACCTTCTTCAGCGGCAATCTTACGCTCAACCACCATTTGGGTGGCGATACCCGCGTGGTCGGTACCGGCCTGCCACAGGGTGTTTTTACCCTGCATGCGCTGGTAGCGAATCATGGTGTCCATGATGGTTTGCTGGAAAGCATGACCCATATGCAAACTGCCGGTGACGTTCGGCGGCGGGATCATGATGCAGAAGGACTCTTTGCTTTCATCGCCGTTAGGTTTGAAATAGCCCTGCTTTTCCCAGTGCTCGTAAAGCGGCTGTTCGATATCTTGTGGGTTGTATGTCTTTTCCATTATTTCCAGGTTGCCGTATTCAGGTTAAAACCAGCCACGCGGTAAGCTTTGTAGCGCTCGCGTGCCGATTGTTTCAAAGAATCTTCATAAGGGACGAAGTCTACCACTTCTGTGAAAGCGGTGGCAAAATCTACAAAGCCGACGCGCAAACTGATCAGCAGATCGCGTGGGCTGCTGTTGCGTTTTTCTGGCCAGGCTATTTCGACCGGAGCACCACCACGCGGACCTTCCCCCGCCAGATTATGCGGCACGAAGCTTTCTGCCGGTCTTGCCCACAGCGCTTCATCCAGCCGAATAGCCTGTTTTTCGTCTTCACAGGCGATCAGTACGCGCTTGCCCGCGCGCCAACGTTCTGCGGCAATTTCACACACCAGTTGTTCAACGGCGCTTAAGCCATCTTGTTGTGTGTCGTTATCCAGAAGATAGAACGTTGCGTTTCTCATAATATGGGGCTTCTTGTTGTGGATTTAAATGCAAAGCCGGATGGCGCTACGCTTATCCGGCCTACGGTTAAATACTCACTGTAGGCCGGATAAGACGCGTATGCGGCGCCATCCGGCAATCAAGCAAACTTACTCTTCGCCGTTAAACCCGGCGCGATTGAGCAGGAACTGCGACAGCAGCGCCACCGGACGACCGGTTGCACCTTTGGCTTTTCCTGAACGCCAGGCGGTTCCCGCGATGTCGAGGTGTGCCCAGTTGTACTTACGGGTAAAGCGCGACAGGAAGCAGCCAGCGGTAATCGCGCCACCAGGGCGTCCGCCGATGTTCGCCATATCTGCGAAGTTGGACTCCAGCTGTTCCTGGAACTCATCACCCAGCGGTAAACGCCATGCGCGATCGCCCGCCTGTTCGGACGCGCCAATCAGCTCGTGCGCCAGCGGGTTGTGGTTCGACATCAGGCCAGTGATGTGATGACCCAGCGCAATCACGCAGGCACCGGTCAGGGTGGCGACGTCGATGACCGCTTCAGGTTCGAAACGCTCGACATAGGTTAACACGTCACACAGCACCAGGCGGCCTTCGGCATCGGTGTTCAGTACTTCAACAGTCTGACCGGACATGGTGGTTAACACATCACCCGGACGATACGCGCGCCCGCCTGGCATGTTTTCACAGCCCGCCAGCACGCCGACAACGTTGATGGGTAACTGAAGTTCCGCCACCATGCGCATCACGCCGTACACTGCCGCCGCGCCGCACATGTCGTATTTCATTTCATCCATGCCTTCGGCAGGCTTGATGGAAATACCGCCGGAGTCAAAGGTTAGCCCTTTACCGACCAGCACAATCGGGCGCACGTCTTCTGACGGGTTGCCTTTGTACTCGATAACCGACATCAAGGACTCGTTCTGCGAACCCTGGCCGACGGCAAGATAAGAGTGCATACCCAGCTCTTTCATCTGCTGCTCGCCAATGACGCGCGTGACGACATTTTTGCTGTAGCTGTCGGCCAGTTGACGCGCCTGAGAAGCCAGGTACGCTGCGTTACAGATGTTCGGCGGCATGTTGCCGAGATCTTTCGCGGCTTTAATACCGGCGGCAATCGCCAGGCCGTGCTGAATGGCGCGCTCGCCGCTGGTCAGTTCACGGCGGGTAGGAACGTTGAACACCATTTTACGCAGCGGGCGACGTGGCTCGCTTTTGTTGGTCTTCAACTGATCAAAACTGTAGAGGGTCTCTTGTGCTGTCTCGACAGCCTGACGCACTTTCCAGTAGTTGTTACGGCCTTTAACGTGCAGTTCGGTCAGGAAGCAGACGGCCTCCATGGAGCCGGTGTCATTCAGAGTATTGATGGTTTTCTGAATAACCTGCTTGTACTGGCGCTCATCAAGCTCACGCTCTTTGCCACAACCAATGAGAAGAATGCGCTCAGACAGAACGTTAGGAACGTGGTGTAGCAACAGGGTCTGACCCGGTTTGCCTTCCAGTTCGCCACGACGCAGCAGGGCGCTGATGTACCCGTCGCTGATCTTATCGAGCTGCTCTGCAATCGGAGAAAGGCGGCGTGGTTCAAAGACGCCCACGACGATGCAGGCACTCCGCTGTTTCTCTGGGCTACCGCTTTTTACACTGAACTCCATGCACTACGCTCCTGAATCTTAAAGACAACGGCGGTGGCTACGGATAGAATTGCAAGCTTTCGTAACTCATACCCGCTGTTGCGGTGACTTCGTGTTAATCTTAACGTTATTACGGCATTGGCACGTCAGAACAATTTCTGAGAGGTGGATCCGTTGAGTATAATGATCTTAGCGACGATTTCGACGACTCAAGAGAATAAATGACGTTTAAGCCATGAAACAAGCTATTTTCCTGCAAAAGACGGGTTTTTACGGGCGTATTTAAAGTGATAATCATAAGATATCTGGTACGGGAAACGCTCAAAAGCCAACTTGCGATCCTATTCATCCTGCTGTTGATCTTCTTTTGTCAAAAGCTGGTCAGGATCCTCGGTGCGGCGGTTGACGGTGACATCCCGGCAAATCTGGTGCTCTCGCTGCTGGGGCTGGGCGTGCCAGAAATGGCGCAACTTATCTTGCCATTAAGCCTGTTCCTCGGGCTGCTCATGACGCTGGGCAAACTGTATACCGAAAGTGAAATTACGGTGATGCACGCCTGCGGGCTGAGTAAGGCCGTACTGGTGAAAGCGGCGATGGTGCTGGCGCTGTTTACCAGTATCTTTGCGGCGATCAACGTGATGTGGGCAGGGCCCTGGTCTTCAAAGCATCAGGACGAAGTGCTGGCGGAAGCGAAAGCGAACCCCGGCATGGCGGCACTCGCGCAGGGACAGTTCCAGCAGGCCACTAACGGCAGCTCGGTGCTGTTTATCGAAAGCGTCGATGGCAGTAATTTCAAAGATGTGTTCCTCGCGCAGATCCGCCCAAAAGGTAACGCCCGTCCTTCCGTGGTTGTGGCCGATTCCGGACATCTGACGCAACTGCGCGATGGCTCCCAGGTGGTGTCGCTGAACGAAGGTACGCGCTTTGAAGGGACCGCGCTGCTGCGTGACTTCCGCATTACCGACTTCAAGGACTATCAGGCAATTATTGGCCATCAGGCCGTGGCGCTGGATCCGAACGATACCGACCAGATGGACATGCACACGCTGTGGACGACCGACACCGATCGCGCCCGTGCGGAGCTGCACTGGCGTATCACGTTAGTATTCACGGTGGCGATGATGGCGCTGATGGTGGTACCGCTGAGTGTGGTGAACCCACGTCAGGGACGCGTACTGTCGATGCTGCCCGCCATGCTGCTGTATCTGATGTTCTTCCTGATCCAGACCTCACTGAAGTCGAACGGCGGCAAAGGGAAACTGGATCCAGTGTTCTGGATGTGGACGGTTAACCTGAGTTATCTGGCTCTGGCGATTGCGCTTAACCTGTGGGATACGGTGCCTGTGCGCCGCTTGCGTGCCCGTTTTCTGCGTAAAGGAGCGGTATAATGCAGCCCTTTGGTGTACTTGACCGCTATATCGGTAAAACCATTTTCACCACCATCATGATGACGTTGTTCATGCTGGTGTCGCTCTCCGGCATCATCAAGTTTGTTGACCAGTTGAAAAAGGCCGGGCAGGGGAGCTACGACGCGATGGGGGCCGGGCTGTATACGCTGCTCAGTGCCCCTAAAGACATTCAGATCTTCTTCCCGATGGCGGCGCTGCTCGGCGCGCTGCTGGGATTGGGCATGCTGGCCCAGCGCAGTGAACTGGTGGTGATGCAGGCGTCCGGTTTTACCCGCATGCAGGTTGCGCTGTCGGTGATGAAAACCGCTATTCCGCTGGTGCTGTTGACGATGGCCATCGGGGAATGGGTTGCGCCGCAGGGTGAACAGATGGCGCGTAACTACCGCGCACAGCAGATGTACGGTGGCTCGCTGCTGTCTACCCAGCAAGGGCTGTGGGCGAAAGACGGCGACAGCTTTGTCTACATTGAGCGGGTGAAGGGCGACGAAGAGTTAGGGGGTATCAGTATTTATACCTTTAACGACCAGCGTCGTTTGCAGTCCGTGCGCTATGCGGCGTCTGCCAAATTTGATAAAGACAATAAGGTCTGGCGTCTGTCGCAGGTGGATGAGTCCAACCTGCAGGATCCGAAGCAGGTTACCGGTTCACAAACCGTGAGCGGCACCTGGAAGACCAACCTCACGCCAGACAAACTCGGTGTCGTGGCGCTGGATCCGGATGCGCTGTCGATCAGCGGTCTGCATAATTACGTGAAGTACCTGAAGTCCAGCGGCCAGGACGCCGGACGCTACCAGCTCAACATGTGGAGCAAAGTCTTCCAGCCGCTGTCCGTGGCGGTGATGATGCTGATGGCGCTGTCGTTCATCTTTGGCCCGCTGCGTAGTGTGCCGATGGGCGTGCGTGTAGTGACGGGGATTAGCTTCGGTTTCGTGTTCTACGTGCTGGACCAGATCTTTGGTCCGCTGACGCTGGTATACGGT
This sequence comes from Citrobacter sp. JUb117, assembly GCF_024809055.1. Lineage (NCBI taxonomy): Bacteria > Pseudomonadati > Pseudomonadota > Gammaproteobacteria > Enterobacterales > Enterobacteriaceae > Citrobacter > Citrobacter sp. JUb117. Next base: position 334,354 of record NZ_JANUFB010000004.1, on the reverse strand, counting down.
ATTCCACCGATTATCGGGGCGCTGCTGCCAAGTGCCAGCTTCTTCCTGATAAGCCTGTGGCTGATGCTGCGTAAATCGTAATTACAGCCCGCCATCCGGCAACGTCACACGCAGTGCCGGATGGCGCTGCGCTTATCCGGCCTACTCAGGACCCGTAGGCCAGATAAGGCGTTAACGCCTTATCTGGCAAAGTAACACAGGCACTAGCGTTTTCTTCCGCCCATCAAACTTCCCAACATGCCACGAATAATCTGATTGGTGACCTGACGCGCCGCGCTTTTTGCCACGCTCTGCACCACACCATCACGCTTGCCGCCGCGCGGCCCGGTGCTGCCAAACAAGATATCCTTCAGCCCGCCGAGAATACCGTCGTCCACTGCGACCGCTTTGCCGTTGGCGGGAGGTGTGTTTTGCTGCTCAGTACTGGCCTGCACGCCTTGCTGTAAGCGCTCATAGGCCGACTCACGGTCAACCTCTTCTTCATATTTGCCGTACAGCGAGGAGTGATTAATCAGCCCGTTGCGCTCATCGTCGGTTACCGGTCCCATACGCGAGCACGGCGCAATCACCATCGCCCGCTCCACCACCGACGGACTGCCTTTGGCATCGAGGAACGAGATTAGCGCCTCGCCGGTCCCCAGTTCCTGAATGGCTTTTTCGGTATCAAATGCCGGATTGGCACGCATGGTTTGTGCCGCAGTTTTCACCGCTTTCTGGTCTTTGGGTGTGAACGCGCGCAGGGCGTGCTGCACGCGGTTACCCAATTGACCGAGCATGTTGTCCGGAATATCGGCGGGGTTTTGCGACACGAACCACACGCCGACGCCTTTCGAGCGGATAAGGCGGATCACCTGTTCGATTTTATCCAGCAATACCTGCGGGGCATCGTTGAACAACAGATGGGCTTCGTCGAAGAAGAACACCAGCTTGGGTTTTTCCAGATCGCCCGCTTCCGGCAACTGCTCGTACAGCTCGGAGAGCATCCACAGCAGGCTGGCGGCGTACAGTTTGGGCATCTGGTACAGTTTTTCTGCGCTAAGGATGTTGATTATCCCCTTGCCGCTGGCGTCGGTGCGCATCCAGTCTTTGATATCCAGCATCGGCTCACCAAAGAAATGCGCCGCGCCCTGTTGCTCCAGCGACAGTAGCCCGCGCTGGATAGCCCCGACCGAGGCGCTACTGATATTGCCGTACTGATTCTGGAAGGATTTAGCGTTATCGCCGATGTACTGAGTGATGGCCCGCAGGTCTTTGAAATCGAGCAGCAACAGCCCCTGGTCATCGGCAATGCGGAAGATAATATCCAGCACGCCGGACTGCACATCGTTCAGGTTCAGCAGGCGGGCCAGCAGCAGCGGGCCGAGGTCCGATACCGTGGCGCGCACCGGGTGACCTTTCTCACCGAAGATATCCCACACCGTGACCGGATTATCATGCGGCTGCCAGTCGGTAATACCGATGTTGTTCAGACGGGTCAGCAGCTTTTCAGACGCCAGTCCAGCCTGCGCCACGCCGGTTAAGTCGCCTTTAACATCGGCCATAAACACCGGCACGCCGATCTCCGACAGCGATTCGGCCAGCTTCTGCAAGGTGACGGTTTTACCGGTCCCGGTCGCGCCGGTAATCAGCCCGTGGCGGTTGGCCATGCCAGGCAGTAAAAACAGTTCGGTGTCCGGCGTGCGGGCAATTAACAGGGGTACGCTCATTGAGATTTCCTCCATTTATCCTGCCTGGAGTATAGGCAATGTCGATGAAAGAGAATATGCGCAGGGGAGAGAAAATGACTTAAAGCGTATTGCCGTGATAAATCTGATATCCCAAATCTACGGTGTTGTGGTTATGGTCGTTGTTCTTGATTTTACTGAGTAACATCTGCGCCGCCATGCGACCAATGTCGAAACGTGGGGTGATCACGCTCGCGAGGCTTGGGATCATCTGCCTGCCCATTTCCAGCCCGTGGAATCCGGCAATCGAGATCTGCTCCGGCACAGCCAGATCGCGCTCGCGGCACAGCAGCAGCGCGCCCATCGCAATATCGTCGTTGGTACAGAACACGCCGTCTACATCCGGGTGCGCAGTCAGCGCGTCACGCATCATCTGGGTACCGAGATGGATGGAGGAGATAGCGCGCGGATTCACGCGCAGCGGTTCCAGACCCCGGCGGGTCATGGCATCGCAATAGCCGCGATAGCGTTGCTCGTCACGAACGTCGTCTTTCGAACCCAGATACAGGATTTTGTGGCGCGGGCGTTTATCCAGCATGGTGCTGACCATATCAAACGCCGCCTGGCGGTTATCGAATCCCACCTCCATATCCAGACGATCGCCCTGGATATCCATCAGCTCAACTACCGGAATAGTCGCTGAACGCAGAAACTTCACGGTACGTAAAGTGTGATATTTCTCGGAAAGAATAATGCCATCGATGTTGTACGACAGCAGGTTGATAACCGATTCTTCCTCGGACTCCCGATCGTAATTGTAGTTGGCGATCAGCGTTTGATAGTTATGGTCCGAGGTCACGGATTCAATCCCCGCCAGAATGTCGGCAAACAGTTGGTTTTGAAACGAGGGGATCAGCACGCCGAGCGTATAGCTTTGCGCGTTCAACAGCATTGCCGGCGCGCGGTTGGGGATGTAGTTAATCTCCTCCATTATCTGCGCGATGCGCTCGCCGGTTTCCTTTGCGACTTTTTTCGGCGAGCGGATGTAGCGACTCACCGTCATTTTGGTCACACCCGCCAGGGTGGCGATATCTTGCAAAGAAATTCTGTGGTTCCTCATCTTCTCTCCTGAGCCGGGGAGCGCTGGCTTGTGCTCCCCGGTAATGCCGAACTAATGCAGAATGGCGTTAAGCGCCAGAACCCCAAGGAGTCCCATAATGGAAATCAACGTTTCCATGACTGTCCAGGTGCGCAACGTTTCGCCGACGCTGAGATTAAAATAGCCTTTAAACAGCCAGAATCCCGGATCGTTAACGTGGGAAGCAATCACGCTGCCCGCACCGGTTGCCAGCACCATCAGCGCCGGATCGGCATGGGTGACGTTAATAATCGGCAGCACCACGCCCGCGGTTGTAATCGCCGCCACGGTGGCTGAACCGAGCGCGATGCGCAGCAACGCCGCGACCGTCCAGCACATCAACAGCGGAGAGAGTGAGGTACCGGTCATCAGGTGCGAAATATACTGGCCCACGCCGCTGTCGACCAACACCTGCTTAAACGCCCCACCGCCGGCGATGATAAACACAATCATGGCGATGGCGCCGATAGAGTCGCCAATGATATCCATTATTTGCTCGATCGTACGTCCGTTACGACGGCCAAGGGTGAAAATGGCGAGGACGATGGCAATAAACAAGGCGACCGCAGGGTTACCGATAAACTCAAAGAACACCCGCACGCTGTTGGTCTTCGGTAGCGTAATTTCGCACACTGCGGCGACCGCCATCAGTATGACCGGGATAACCGCGGCAAAGATACTGTTCCAGAACGACGGCATCTCTTCTTCGGTAAACAGATGTGGGTTAAATAAGCCTTCCGGCGGCGCTTTCTCAAAGCGGGTCAGCAGCTTGGAGAACAGCGGCCCGGCGACAATCACCGTCGGGATAGTAATAATAAATCCGTACAGCAGCGTAGTGCCAAGGTTGGCCTCGAAGATCGTGGCAATCGCCGTTGGTCCCGGATGAGGCGGCAGAAAACAGTGGGTCACGGACAGCGCCGCCACCATCGGCACGCCGACGTACAGCAGCGGCAGTCCGGATGAGGCCACCACCGTAAACACCAGCGGCAGCAGCAGAACAAAACCGACTTCGAAGAACATCGCCAGACCGACGACCAGCCCGGTAATGACCAGCGCCCACTGCACGCGTTTTTTACCGAACGTGCCAATCAGCGTAGTGGCGATGCGCTGGGCTGCGCCGGTATCGGAGATTAGCTTTCCGAGCATGGCGCCGAACCCGAGGATCATCGCCAGCCCGCCGAGCGTACCGCCGATCCCATTTTGTATTGAGTGCAGAACGGCCTGGGCATCCATCCCTTCGGCAAAACCGACGACCGCCGCTACCAGGACCAGAGCAATAAAGCCGTTAACTTTAAAGCCAATCATCAGGACCAGGAGCAGCGCGACGCCTGCCGCAATAATAATTAATGGCATAATCTTTTCTCTTATAAATTATGTAGAGTGGTGTGCCAAAAATGCAGCGCCAGGGCGCTGCGTGATGTTGCGTTGTGTTGTATCAGACGGCGACCAGCATGCCGCCATCGACAAACAGCAGGTGTCCGTTAACAAAATCGGATGCTTTGGACGAGAGGAAAACCGCCGCACCAATTAGCTCCTGCGGATCGCCCCAACGTGCGGCAGGTGTCCGTTTGCACAGCCAGGCGGTGAAGGCTTCGTCTTCGACCAGCGCTTTGGTCATCTCGGTTTTGAAGTAGCCCGGCGCGATGCCGTTCACCTGGATATTGTGGCGCGCCAGCTCAACGCACATCCCACGGGTGAGCATTTTTACCGCCCCTTTTGAGGCGGCATATGGCGTGATGGTGTCGCGGCCCAGTTCGCTCTGCATGGAGCAGATGTTGATGACTTTCCCGGCCTGGCGTTCCACCATGCGACGAGTGACCGCCTGCGACACCAGGAATACTGCCGTCTGGTTCACCGCAATCACGTCGTTCCAGTCCTGTTCCGGGAACTCGGTGAACGGATGACGGCGCTGAATACCGGCGTTATTCACCAACACATCAATCGGGCCAATATCTTTTTCGATATGGTCAATGGCGGCGTCGATATCCTGTTTATGCGTAACATTGAAAGGCGCGGCAACGGCGCGGATCCCTTCCTGCTGCAGTTTTGCCACGGCGGCTTCTGCGCGTTCCGGCGTAATGTCATTGACGATGATCTGCGCGCCATATTTGCCGAGCCCGGTCGCCAGTAAATAACCAATTCCCTGCGCCGAACCGGTGATCAGAATATTTTTGCCATCCAGTGAAAAAAGATCGTTCATCATGCTATTCCTTATTTTATGTCTTCAAAAACGAGCTGGACTTTCGCCGCCTGGGTTTTATCCCCGGCGAAGATCAGCGCCTGTTCAAGGTCGGTAAACGGATATTCGGCGCTGAGTAACGGCAGCGGATCGATAACGTTATTTGCCAGCCACGACACCGCGGTATTGAATTCGGTGGTAAAGCGGAACGAGCCTTTAAGCACGATCTCTTTGCCGATCAGCATCATCATCGGGAACTCTGGTACCGCGCCGCCCATGCCGACCTGCACCATCACGCCTTTCGCGCGGGTGACTTCCAGACAGGTGGTGATTGAGGAAGGATGGCCGGAGACTTCGAAGCTGACGTCAAAATAGCCTTTCTCTTTTTTCCATGCGTCGAGCGAGTCTTGTTGCGGATTAATCAGCGTGTCTGCGCCCATCTGTTGCGCCAGCGAAAGCGAACGCGGGCTGACGTCTGCACAGACGATTTCTGCTGCGCCGAGCGTTTTCACTGCGCTGACGATCAGGCAGCCAATTGGCCCAACGCCGGAGATAAACACCCGTTTACCCTGCAGGTCGCCCGCTTCATGCGCGGCATGGATTGCTACCGCCAGCGGTTCGGCAAAGGCCATGACTTTTTCATCGGCCTGCTGCGGGTAGGGGATGCACTGCGCGGTATCGACGGTTTTAAACCGGGTAAAGCCGCCGTCAACATGGGGAAAATACATGGCGCTGCCAAAAAATCGCATCTCTGTACACTGATTTTCTTCATGCTGCAGACAGTATTTGCAGTGGCCGCAGGGCTTCGACGGGTTAATCGCCACCGCCTGACCTTCATGTAATTCAGGTGAATCACTCTTGACCACTTTACCAATAACTTCATGGCCTAAAATCATCGGGGCTTTAACGGTAAAATTACCGACTTTGCCTTCCTGATAATAATGTAAATCGGAACCACAAATTCCCCCTCGGGTAATTTGCACTAACGTTCCTTTATTATTCCATTCAATATTTTGGTCGGTAATGGCAACAGCTTTCTTACCCGCGACAACGCAGGATTGGGTTTTGACTTGCATAAATTCCTCACTGGTCAGGTAGTAACCTCGGCAGCATTTAAACGGTTTTAATTGTTATTATTTGTGATGAAGATCACGCTGGAAAATTGTTACACTACAATGTTACGCATAACGTGATGCGCCTTGTAAATCTGCTCCGTGGTACTGAAAAAGCGTGAATTTCCCCATCAGCAAGGCGTAATATCGCGCCATGGAATATGAATCTGGAGTTTTTTAGATGGCTGGGGAAAGTTATATTTTGATGGGCGTTTCTGGTAGCGGTAAATCACTCATTGGCAGCAAAGTTGCCGCCGTATTATCCGCTAAATTCATAGATGGTGACGATCTCCATCCCGCCAAAAATATTGATAAAATGTCGGAAGGTATTCCATTAACTGATGAAGACCGGCTGCCGTGGTTAGAACGGTTAAATGACGCGTCATACAGCCTGTATAAAAAGAATGAAACCGGATTTATTGTCTGCTCGTCATTAAAAAAACAGTATCGCGATATATTGCGCCAGGGCAGCCCGAATGTGCATTTTTTGTGGCTGGATGGCGATTACGAGACTATTTTGGCGCGCATGCAGCGTCGGGCAGGTCATTTTATGCCGGTGGGATTACTAAAAAGTCAGTTCGACGCGCTGGAGTGCCCGCAGGAAGATGAACGCGATATTGCCCGCATCGACGTGAACCATGACATCGAGCATGTGACGGAACAGTGCCGCCAGGCGGTGCTCGCATTTCGTCATGGGCAATAAGCTCAGCCCCTTACGGGACTGAGCCACCGCATCAGAAATCGGCTTTCAGCACCACGCGGTAACGGGCTTTGCCGTCACGCACGTGCTGGATAGCTTCATTGATTTTCGACATCGGGTACTGCTCGGTGATTGGCGATACCTTGCTGCGCCCGGCAAACTTCATCAGCTTGCGCAGTTCGAACGGCGTGCCGGTTGCCGAACCGGAGACGCTGCGATCGCCGGCAATTAAAGTAAACGCCGGCACCGGCAGCGGCTTCAGCACCGCGCCGACGGTGTGGAAATTACCGCCGTAGGCCAGCGCTTCAAAATAGGGCTGCCAGTCGAGATCGACGTTAACCGTATTAATAATGAGATCGAACTGGCCCGCCAGCGCTTTCAGCGCCTCCGGATCGCGGCTGTTAACCACTTTATCGGCCCCCATCGCCAGCACTTCCTGTTCTTTCGCTGGGTTGGAGCTGAACGCGGTGACTTCGCACCCCATCGCGTGTAACAGCTTAATGGCGATATGCCCCAGGCCGCCGATACCAATCACCCCGACGCGGCTGGTGGCGGTGATGTGGTGCATCAGCAGCGGTTTGAACACCGTGATGCCGCCGCACAGCAATGGACCGGCAGCCGCATGATCGATGCTCTCCGGCAGCGGGATCACCCACTGCCAGTCTGCGCGCAGCTTCTCGGCAAAGCCGCCACGATTGAGGATCGTGGGAACGGCACCTTCCAGGCAGTTAATCTGATTACCGCTGATACAGGCATCGCAGTGCCCGCAACTGCGTGCCGTCCAGCCGATGCCGACGCGCTGGCCGACCTTCAGGCCTTTATCCTGCGCCGCACTGCCGAGCGCCGCCACGCGACCAATCACCTCATGCCCGGCAACCAGCGGATACTGAGAGAACCCCCATTCGTTGTCGATCATCGACAAATCAGAATGGCAGATACCGCAGTATTCGACCTGTACTTCGACATCTTCCGGCTTTAGCTCGCCCGCATCATATTCATAGAGTTCGAGTTCGCTGCCCGCCTCTTTTGCGGCGTAGCTTTTTATCATCGACATCGTGTTTCCCTCAGTGTGGTGTTGAACAGGAAGTGTAGAGCATGGGGAAATAGGGTGCTTCGCAGAAGGGGGGATTAGGGCCTTTTCTGCAGCAATGCGTTGAGCCACATTTCGTCGCGGTCAGGACGCTTATCGAGCGTCGTCCAACTGCTGATTAGCGTGATATCGCTCAGCGGTGCGATCAGCTTTTCCAGTCCCTGCTCGGTGAGATCGGTAAAGTGACGGCCGTCTTTCACTCTTTCTGTTTCGCCGTATTTGAACGAGACATACCATATCCCCCCGGTTTTAAGCGCGTGAGCGAGTTTGCTCATTACACCGGGTAACGCTTCGGCGCTCACATGCAGCAACGATGCACAGCACCAGATACCATCATAGCGTTCGGTGTCGGCGATATCGTTAAATGTCATCTGTTTGACGCACAGTCCGGTATGCTGGCTGGCAAGGTTAACCATTTCTGCAGAGGCATCGAATGCTTCGACTTGATAACCTTTTTCCAGGAAGGCTTTACTGTCACGGCCGGAGCCGCAGCCTGCATCCAGAATACGTCCGCTCTGCGGGAGGTGTCGCAGGAAGGGGAGATAAAGCGATTCCATATCGACATTAACCGTAGAGCTAAAAAAATCCTGCGCGTGGCGCTGGTAATATTCGAGAGTCATCAGAATGTATCCGTTCCTTGTGCAAGGGGTTCCCATTGGTGAAAGAGTATTTTAAGCGCCTCATTCCAGCTGTCGTTCAAAAATGTGTTTCTCAGCGTCGGGGTCGCGCCCGTCTGGCGAATCAATGTTTCACGCAGTGGGAGATGGCTGTTTATGAAATATTCATTTCTGTCCCGAAGACGCTGAAGTAGCCTGGGTGAGGGAAGTTGGGCAAATTTGCCTTTCCCACCCCGGTTACATTCTTTGCAGGCGAGTACCAGATTCCAGACGCCATCGATATTTGCGACCTGTCCCCGAACTTTCCACGGGATAAAATGATCAACATCGGCAAAGGTGTCGTCGCCAGGGAGCAAGCTAATAGGCGCAAAACAGTAGAAGCAGCGCCCCTTCTGATAACCGTTAAGGCTGTCCCGACAGCTGGAGATCGTCACCCGCCGGTCACTGTTCCTGCTAAACAGCATTTGGTCATCGTTGTCATACTCGACATTTATCAGGTGGCTGGAGATATTCATTGCCCAGGCTTGTTCGACGAGGTTCCAGCGCGCATCTGTTTCAAAAATAAGGTTTCGGTATTGCAGGCGCTCACCCAGATTGTAGAAATTATCCGTCATCCGGATGCCTTTATGCGTTTTACGCTCATCAATAAAAAAGCGTTTTTCAATTTCGCCCTGATTCACATTGTGAAAGGCATCAATCACGTTATTAAACCCCTGCCGGACCGTGATGGCGGTGAGTTCATCACGCGTGATCTCGCCGTTATTAAATTGCGTACAGGCGGCAATAAACTGGCTGCTGCGTGAGGTTATCTGCTTTGGCGCATGTCTGAGATGGCGGCACAAATGGCTGCTGAACGGTACAGCCAGATCTTCAAGCGTGATGAGATCGCTGCCATCAGGTTTGAGTTCGTGCAATGCATGGGCGAGCGCAAACTTGTAGGAAGCCACATTCTTGCCAAAGAGGATAATCCCGCGCCAGTAGTTTTCCAGCGTGGGTTCAACCTGATAGAAACGCATAACGGTGTCCTGAGAACGGTTGGTAACTGCTATTACTGGATTCAGTAACGACATCTCATAGTAAACAGCAGCAAATGTAAACCGAGCGGGTCACGTTGCATTTTTTTGCGAGGTAAATTCCGGAAAAATTCAGGTTAGAGATGAGAATAGCGGGAGGAAGAAGGGCGCGTGGGCGATCGAACCGCAATGGCGCTGTTTTTTTCAACACTTAGCGCGACTATCGTGCGCTGCCGCTTGCATGGTGGCGTGCGACAGGTATAATCCACAACGTTTTCCGCATCCCTTCCGTGCCGGAGTGGCGAAATCGGTAGACGCAGTTGATTCAAAATCAACCGTAGAAATACGTGCCGGTTCGAGTCCGGCCTTCGGCACCATTAGTACTTCCAAGACCATCCGAGAAAGTCCAATTATCCCTTTAAAATCAATGCTTGCAGCGATTTTTACGTCCTGAGTCGTCCGAGGTTGTCCGTTGAAATCCGGATGTCATTGGGGGCATAATTGGGGGCATCTTAACTTCGATTAGAAATGTGCCCCCAAATGAAGCTCAACGCCAGACAGGTCGAGACCGCAAAGCCAAAAGACAAAACCTACAAAATGGCCGATGGCGGCGGTTTGTATCTGGAGGTTTCGGCCAAGGGTTCTAAATACTGGCGTATGAAATACAGACGCCCCTCAGACAAAAAAGAGGATCGCCTCGCTTTTGGTGTTTGGCCTACTGTGACGCTTGCTCAGGCAAGAGCAAAGCGCGATGAAGCTAAAAAGCTGTTAGCGCAGGGCATTGACCCAAAAGCAGAACATAAAGAAGCTCTGGCCGAGAATTCGGGTGTATATACTTTCGAAACCATTGCTCGCGAATGGCATGCCAGTAACAAGCGATGGAGTGAAGACCATCGATCGCGCGTTCTTCGCTATCTTGAGCTTTATATCTTCCCTCATATCGGTTCGTCCGACATTCGCCAGCTAAAAACCAGTCACCTGTTAGCCCCGATTAAAAAAGTTGATGCCAGTGGTAAACACGATGTAGCTCAACGCCTGCAACAACGGGTCACGGCCATAATGCGTTACGCCGTACAGAACGATTACATCGACTCTAATCCAGCCAGTGATATGGCAGGTGCGTTATCGACAACCAAAGCGCGGCATTATCCCGCTTTACCTTCTAGCCAGTTTCCTGAGTTTCTTGCACGTCTTGCTGCATATCGTGGCCGTGTAATGACACGGATAGCGGTTGAGCTTTCCTTACTAACTTTTGTACGTTCTAGTGAGTTACGCTTTGCCCGTTGGGATGAGTTTGACTTCGATAAATCTCTTTGGCGTGTACCTGCAAAACGAGAGGAAATTAAGGGTGTGCGTTACTCGTACCGTGGGATGAAAATGAAAGAGGAGCATATTGTTCCTCTTAGCCGACAAGCGATGATTTTGCTAAGTCAGTTAAAGCAGATTAGTGGTGATAAAGAGCTGCTTTTTCCGGGTGATCATGACGCAACTAAGGTTATGAGTGAAAACACAGTAAACAGCGCATTGCGCGCGATGGGTTATGACACGAAAACTGAAGTTTGCGGGCATGGATTTAGAACGATGGCTCGTGGTGCTTTAGGAGAATCAGGATTGTGGAGTGATGACGCGATAGAACGCCAGTTGAGTCACTCTGAGCGTAATAATGTGCGTGCGGCTTATATCCATACTTCTGAACATTTAGATGAGCGTAGGTTAATGGTTCAATGGTGGGCTGATTACCTTGATATAAACAAACTTATGCCAGTAACGCCCTTTGAGTTTGCTAAATTATGATAGTCAAAAGCATTGCAACGATTTCCTAATTTATCGCTGCAATGCGTTTTTTTTACTTAAAAGTAACTTTAGAGTATTTTGTCACACTTCTCATTATTTTAGTGTTGTTTACTAATCCAATGACTTCGTATTCCTCTTTCTCTTCAAAATCTCCCCAAATCTCTTTAATTAAATCTTCAAGTTTTTCTACATAACTAACTCTAGGGAGATTGTATTTTTCAATTACCTTATCAAATGTGAATGCTTCGTTGAAATGATAAACACTATTTGAATGGCTAACTATGACATTTTTCTCGAGTATTAGATCACGTTCGAAATCTGTTTTTCTTACACTATCATCGTCATCGTAATCCAGATCGCCGATATGAAAGAGAATTTCATCTGAGGAAATCAGAAAGTTTTTAATATCTGATAATGAACATCTTTTATTGCTTATAAACCAAACATTTAGATCGTCATTTGGCAAGAGAATGTGAAGTTTAAGTAAAAGATCAATCGAGAGCATTGATTCTGAACTGACAATTTCTCTAGCCCAATCAATCCAGCTTTCAAGAGGATAGTTTGGTAAAGCATCATTTCTCTCTGCTTTTTCATTATTTTCGAATGATAAGCATAAACCATCAAGGCCATAAATTTGTCCTGCACGAGCCCCTTTGTAGGATACAATTAAAGGTGGGTACTCATTAATTAGAAAATAATAGTGGCTAGTGATTCTTAAACGTCCAACAGTACGCCCATTAACTTTTAATGGATAAAGTTTTTTTTCTTTACTTTTATTGTGTATTCTTCTAAGTAGATCTATATCAGATATTTCTAACCAATCACTTGCGCTTATTATTTTTTCTGTTTTTTCTTTTGTGATTAGATAAATATCTATTTCACAGGCAGGGAATATCCATTTGATGATTTTTTTAAGTTTACCCTGCATTTTCTCTTCGCTAATTATTTCCTCTTCACTAATTATTTCCTCTTCACTAATTATTTCCTCTTCACTAATTATTTCCTCTTCCTCTGGTATCAATAAATCATTTAGAGTTTCATTTTCAATTCTAAGTGATATGGTAGTGCCATGCTTTTTTAACTCTTCTTGTTCACTTGGTTTTGAAATAAATGGTCTTTCTTCCAGACCGTTAGGGAAAGTTAATTTCCAATGGGAGTTAGATTCATCAGATTTGAGCTTATATCGATGTGTTATGACCTTTACATAGTTGGATATCATGAATGCTGAGTAAAAACCAATGCCAAATTGACCGATGGAATTAAAACCAGTTTGTGCAAGTTTTGGGTGTTCATACCTAACTGTATCATGGTTCCATAATGATTTCCCAAAATCGAGAAGAACATCAGATAAAACATATCTACTCATTCCTAATCCATTGTCAGATATATCTAACATCCAACTGTTGTTATCAATTCTATTTAGTTGGATAGTAATATGACCTTCAAAACTTTCAAGATAGCCTAAGTTTCGAGCTGCGATGATAGCGTCGAACCCATTTTGAATTAATTCTCTTAATGCTACGTATTTATTTTCTCCATATAGTGCTTTCCCTCCTAATGTTGAAATTAGTCTTGGCAGATTGCTCACATGAACTGAAATATCCTCAGGATCCCAATTGTTTGCTAAAACATATTTTGAAAAAGATGTTGGTGATTCTGCTCCCAATACGGAGTTAGCACCTAAGGGAGGGCGACCTGATTCGATTAAAAAACTATTAGCATCTTTAAGTTCTCTATTAATCATTCTTGCTGTATCGAAAGCTAACCACCATGCATTGCGTTCGTCTTCATTAAATGAGGAACCCGATGATATTCTTAGATTTCCTCCATCAACCAATTTTGCTCTACCAATTTTATTTTGAAAATGCCAATGGTCTTTTGAAATGCCTTGTGGAGTAAGAATGTTGTAAGAATAGGTGGGTGCTCTTCTGGAATCTATATGTGTTGCATCTGTTGTACGCAAAATAAATGCAATTTTGAGAGGGTCGACTTCCCAGTTTGTATTTTTGAAGAATGCTGGGGGGTTAATTATTCTTCCTGAGAAATTGTCATTGACTTTTTTTGCTGGCCAATGATGACTTTCGGCTATTTCACCAATTATTTCTGAATAATAGTCTCTAATCTCTTCATCAGCTATTAGGAAATAATAGTTTTGGTTTGTTTCAGATTTCCAAGATTGTTGAATTAAATTTCTTGCTTGTTTTGCATGTAATTGTCTAATAATTTCAAATAAAGCCATTTTTTCTAATTCAGAATTTTTTTCTGGTTCAATATTTTTGAATTTTAGTGCGATGAGGTCTTTCCATTCATCTCTCTCTTTTAAAGCAGTGAAGCCACCATTGTATGCTGCACTTACATGAGCGGCATCGTGTAATAGGAATGAGCCACCTAAAACATATGCTTCTATTGGGTTTAAATAAGAATCCTTACCTATTATTTGATCTGCTACTTCCCAAAGTGAATCTATGTGAGATATATCATGTATGGTTAATCCAGGGAGTTCAAATTCAATGTTTTTTACTAAAGGTTCTATTTTTCTTCTAAAATCAAAATAGCTATTCCTCAATCTTTCTATATCTTCATTGTCGGTCAAACCCAAAGTTGATTGCCAAAGGTTGGATTTTTCAAAAGCATTTATCATATTAGTTCCTTTTTAATGCGAAATGATTTCTATTTGGTTGCTTTCAATAAGGAGAGATATATTAGCCATTTATGCTTTTCGTTGGTATTTCGATCTTATCACATATATCTGTTTTTATTACTAAATAATTCACTTGCGTGTTTGGCGCGCAATGCTCTCCCCGCCACGCCTGCACGCTTCCTGGGGCGCTTTTAATGCAGGTGCATGAAGTGGCTCAGGCCGCGCCAGTACTGGTGCGGCGGGGTGTGGAAAATTCAGGTTTTTGCATGCAAAGCCATGCATGGCTATTTTTATTAAAAAGACGGGTATTTTCGGGGGCGTTTTATGCGGATTTTTTGCGGGTCTGCGCGGCCTGTCGGCGCATGAAAATCTGACTCTGTTCAGGCGTATATTTTGCCCGGTTGTCGTCTCTCGATGCTCTGTCAGGCCGGAAACCGATGGTTGTCAGAATGTCGCGATCATCCTCTGCGTAATCAATATTTCCTCCGCGGGTTACATGAACGGACAGCGCTTCGCGAACACTGGCGGCCGCCCGGTCGAGAGCCCGTTCTCTGACGATGTCAGGTTGTTCGCAGAGATGCATTAATTCCGGTGCCAGAGCGGCGGCCAGCGCGTCGCCGCTTACCTGCATAAAAGCGTGGAGCTGACGCCGGATACTGATACGCTGCACGGCTTCATGCGACCGGATGTACTGCCTGGCCGACTGATTTACTGCCCATTTTTTCAGGTCAATATCATCACGCAGCGCCTGTGCTGTCTCCGGTTCATAACGGGTGCAGGTCTGCTCCAGCTCTTTCAGCGCCATTTCAGCCCGCGCCAGTGCTGACTTGCTGCTCATCCAGTCCGATTTATTCTTCTGACAGGCTTCAAAAGCCTGTTCCAGTTGTGCTCGTGCCATTGTCTTTTCTCCTGAATCAGTGGCGATTCACTGTAGTGGAACCCTGATCGCTTCATCACCTTGATTTACTGCCAGCAGCGCGAAAAGTAATCTATTGACACTGAACGTATAATTTCCTAGGGTATGGTCAAGGTTCGCGCAGACCGGTCAGCCTGTAGACAAATTTGCCATCGCGCATATCAAAAACATCGCTATATCAGAGCATTCTTTTCCGCTCTGTGTTTACAGGCCGCAGAGTATTTTATAAAGGAAATGATATGCTCTCAGAATTAGCATTCAATGATGATTTTATTGATCTCCCGCCTCCCGCGAAAGAACAGCTTCGCAAACATGCCCGTTTTCTCAGAAATCATTGTGGTGTTCCTCTTGGACATGCGCAGGAAATGGTTGCATGGTTTTTCCATTTCAAAAACTGGGGTGACTTGAATGCCCGACAAACCCAAAAGATAGATGAAGCAGCCAAGATTAAATTGGCAGAAATACAAGAGTCATTACAGCTGCACAGGGATAATATTCCTCATACTGAATTAGCTGAACTCTATGCACTCAATGCGTTAGTCGGAACTTTGACAGAAGCGGTAGTGAGTAACCGCCTCTCGCAACTCAACCAACATGATATCGTCCTGCTTCATCGTTATCTCTACGATCACGAGTATTGGGGGGAGGATGTTCCTGTATCGTGGTCTAATGCATTACAAAGAGCGGATCGGTGTCCTATTTTGTTGGCGAAAAGGATGTCGGCAGAAGGTAAGATTCGAAGAATTAATCCCCATCTCTATTTCCCTTGGTTTGGCCTACGTATGTATGGCTATTTAGAAGTTAAAGGTGCTGAGCTGAACTATGATTGCACGGAGCTGGACAGTTATCTATTTCCCACTGTGAATCGACTTGATGCTTTGTTCCGCAGAGAGTGGTTTGTACCTTATTTTGTCGGGTTTGCTAGCTATCTTTTACAGACGTTGGCTCAGTCTGGCTATTCAGGACGTTTGTCATTCAGTAGGGTTCATAATGAAGGCTTGATTGAAAAAGCGGTTAGCGGTGTTCTTAATAAGAAATTCCAATATAAAAGATATAGCCTTAATGGTAATGACTTAACTGACGGACCGATCGAGAAATTGGTTACAACTTTGCTTGCCATGGGAGGGAGTATCAATCCAGCTAGGCAACGGATTGAATTTAGCTTTGGCAAGGAAGGGGCAACGGAATGAATTTCAATCTATTGACCCAATTAAAAGATCTCACCCCTTCAGTTTCTGGTGTACTACTTATCGCGTTAATTCTCTGTACTCTTGCCCGGCAAGGGTGCTTGTCTCGGTTATCATCGCGGCAGTCTTTTTATTTGTTGATGACGGCGATTAGCCTGATTGGAGTTAAATCATTTTTAATATAACTATTTGAATTAATAAATAAATAAAAAGATAAGGTATGTGGTGAATCTGATGCTTAAAGGTGAGTATCCGTAGTTGTAGACAATCAAAAAGGTGCCCTCAGCGTCTTGCCTGCAATCACTGCGATAAACTCCAGCACCAGATTTTGTTTGCGTACGGACAGCTTTTCAACTTTTCGCAGCGATGCCATTGTCAGTATCCATACATCAACGTTGGCGCCAGTGGTGGATCCGGCGGCTTTTAACCACATACCCTACATCACCACGGATGCGCTCGGCATCGCCATAATGCAAAGCGCGGGAACAAATAAATCAGCTCTCTGGTTTTGCGAGATGGATAAGCGTGTCGACTCGCGCGGGGGAGAGCGGTTCGCGCGGTTGCGGTAGCGGCCATCCGTACAGCCAGCGGGCGCTGGTGGCGCAGACTTTTCCCTGACAGGCACCCATTCCACAGCGTGAGGCGAGCTTTGCCGCCTGCCAGCTTTCGGCATTTTGCACGTCGCCACAACGAATATCCTCACAACGACACAGCAGCGTTTCTGCGGTGGTCGCGGCTTTGAGCGACTCCGGCAGCGCAAACGTCGCATGCAGTGCCTGGGCAAAACGCTGCCAGCGCGCGCGCGCGGCTATGGCGGTTTGGGCCTTTTGTGGACAATCTGCTGCGACGTAGCCGGCAATTTCTCCCTCGGCTAACGCCAGCTCGCTGCCGCCAAAACCTGTGCATTCTCCTGCCGCATAGATATTTTGCACACTGGTGCGTTGCTCTGCATCGACCCAAATCGCCTGATTTTCTGTTTTGCAGCCAAAGATTGCGCCGGGTTCAATATTCGGTACCAGTCCGTAGCCGATAGCCAGCCTGTCGCAGACGATCTCTCGGTTTCTGTCCTGGTGACGCACGGTCACTGACTGAAGACAGGAATCCCCCTGCGCATGGATGACCTGGCTTGCCGGGTGATAGCGGGCCGGAAAGAGCTCGCCGAACTGGCGCAATTTTTCCGGCCAACGCCAAAGCCCTGTCGCGAAACGGGCCAGTGCGGTCATCGGTGCTTGTTCGATGATGGCCACAATATTCCCGCCAGCGCGTTTCACCGTACTGGCGACCGCCAGCAGAAGTGGACCGCTGCCTGCAATGACCACGCGTTCCCCCTTGAGCTGCAGGCCGTGTTTTATCTGGGCTTGCAGGCCTCCGGCACCCGTCACGCCGGGTAGCGTCCAGCCGGGAAAAGGCAGCGAGAGCTCTCTGGCACCGCAGCATAAAATCAGTCGCTGCCAGCGGATTTCGCCACAGTCGTCTGTGGTTTCGAAGACAACGGAATGTGGGGCGGGGCGGGCAATGAGCCGGGCACCGTTCAGCAGCGTAACGCGGGGGTGTTCCGCCACCGCCTGACGAAGCTGCCGGGCGTGCCGGGGGAGCGAAACCTGCGGCCCGTCGCGCCAGATTTGCCCGCCGGGGCGCGGGTTGTCATCGAGGATCACCACCGATTTTCCACAACGTGCGGCAGCCAGTGCCGCCGACAATCCGGCTGGCCCTGCGCCAAGGATCAGGATCTCACAGTCAACGTTTTGCATGATGGCTCCTTTCAATCACCATTTCGGGTTGGCATTCAGTCTGACAGGCCAGCACCCGGCGCCCGTTCACCGTGATGCGGCACTCCTGACACACACCCATTCCGCAGAAGGGCGCGCGCAGTTTGCCGCTGACCGAACTGCGGATCACGCCGTTGCCCATCAGGGCCAGTGCTGCCGCAATACTTATTCCGACGGGAACCTCACAGGTCTGGCCGTCGATTATCACGTTCAGAGTTGTCATGCGATGGCCTCCTGCTTGTGCAGGCGTGCGGGGAGCCAGGCATCCGGAGATATCGCCGGGCGTTCACCCAGGATCTGGGCGCAGAGTAACTCGGCGGTTGCCGGTGCGGTCGTGACGCCCAGACCTTCATGCCCCAGCGCCAGCCATATACCCGGACGCGTGGGGTGTGGGCCAATCATCGGGTTGCCGTCAGCGGATGCTGCCCGAAAACCGCTCCAGCAGCGGATGATATTAAGCGTCTCCAGAGACGGTAAAAAATGGTGCGCTCGCGCCAGCATCTGTGCCAGCAAGGGGAGATCAACCTCGCGGTCGGTGTTATCGAACTGGCGGGAGGAGCCAATCAGCAGCTGTCCGGTGGGGCGCGGCTGAATGTTAAATGCCACAGAGGTGCCGCCTGCATGGGCGCTGGCACCGTATCCCAACTCTACCAGTTGGTGGCTGAGCAAGGGGCCGTAACGGTCGGTGATCGCCAACTGGCCTTTTTTTGCCCTGAGCCAGTGTTCATCCAACAGCGTGTTGGCCCCCAGACCATTGGCGATGACGATGGCGCGTGCGCGCAGTCGTTTGCCGCTGCGTAGGGTGACGTAGGGGGCATCAACAGAGAGGGCGCTATCACGAAGATGGGTTAAATCGGCATCGTCAATGAACCAGCGGGCGACGTTTGGGGCGTAAACTATCCCGTCGTCTGGGACCCACAGCCCGCCGGTGAGCCCGGCGGTGAGCAGCGGTTCGCGTGCGGCAAGCTGATCGCGGGTCTGCATTTCGCTAACAACCTGGTACTGTGCCATCCGTTGTTTCTTTTCTTCTGCCAGCGCAAGCTCTTGCGGCGTTTCTGCCAGCCACAGCGTGCCGCATCCGCGCCAGGCGCAGCTTTCCGGCATCCGGGGCGTCAGTTTGCGCCAGCTCGCCAGAGACCTGGCGGAGAGGGCGAGCTCCGCAGGATCGTCATCCATGCACACCAGGTGGCCCATGCCTGCCGCCGTCGCACCTGGGTTGCCGTCATCGACCAGCGTGACGCGCTGCCCGCGAGCGGCCAACTGCCAGGCGCAGGCGGCACCGATAATCCCGGCACCGATGACAACAACGTCACTTTCGGTCACAGCACGATCCCCCAGCAGAACGGATCGTCAGGATTGAGGATCAGCCGGTTATCACCGCAGACCCATGCTTCTCCGCGGATCGTCGGGACGATCTTGTCGCCATGCGGCACGAAATGCGCCGTAAATTCACTGCCGATGATGCTTGCCTGCCGCCAGGACTCTCCGGATTTGAGTTTACCGTCCTCTGCCAGGCAGGCCAGTTTGGCGCTGGTGCCGGTGCCGCAGGGTGAGCGATCCCATGCTTTACCTGGACAGAGAACAAAGTTACGGCTGTCCGCGTGATCATCCTCCGCAAACAGTTCGATATGATCGATAATGCCCTCATGTTCGCCACGGATGCCTGCACGATCTAACCCTTCACGGATTGCCCATGCGTATGCCGTCAATTCAGGGATCTTGTCCGGCGTGACCGCGAACGGATGATCGTTGACGAGGAAGAACCAGTTGCCGCCCCAGGCGATGTCACCCGTTACCGTACCGTGAACGGTTTCAACTTGTACCTGCTTACGCCAGCGGTATGCCGGAACGTTTTCGACCGAGACACTGCCATCTTCGTGCAGCGTGGCGGTCACATCGCCCACCGGCGTTTCAATCAGATGTTTACCGGGTTGAATGCGGCCAAGCCATGCCAGCGAGGCAATAAGCCCGATAGTGCCGTGGCCGCACATGTTCAGAAAGCCGCAGTTGTTAAAGAAGATGACCCCCGCCGTGGCCTGTGACGAAACAGGTTCACAGAGCAATGCGCCGACCAGGACGTCGTTACCGCGTGGCTCAAGAATAATGGCTTTACGCCAGTCGTCGTAGTCGCGGGAAAAACGCGCCCGACGCTCGGCCATGTTCCCCGTACCCAGATCCGGAAAACCGTCGATGACCAGGCGAGTAGGCTCACCGCCGGTGTGGGAATCAATCACTCTCAGTTCACTGTACTGCGCTGTCATAGGATCTCCGGAAGGTTAATACTTTGTTGCTAAATGCTGACGCAAGCCTTGCGTTCCTGCTTGATCGCTTTCGTCACGCCAAATGACGAAATCAGCATAATGGCCGGCATCATTGTTAGGGCTTTGTCATATTTATTTTTTATTAATCATCTGGTTAGTGGTGTGGTAAACCAAAAAAGGCAACCGCGCCAGTGGTTGGAAAAGGGGAAATTATAAACCTACGGCAGGATCGCAAAACGCGGTAAGGACACTTGCTCAGTTAACAAAAAGTTAATAAATATTCAGGTCACTAATCGGGAGGAAGCATGATGTCCTGTGTGATTGATGATGTGCGGGCCCCGTCGCCGGTGCTGGAAGTGGCTGAACTTAGCCAGATATGTGAAGGGCTGGCGCGCCAGCGTCCGGACAATATCCAGACGTTGCTCCATGCGATGGCATTGATTGCGCCACTGCTTAATGCCATTCCGAATGTGGTTTTTTTTATCAAAGATGTGCAGGCCCGCTATTTGATGGTCAATATGACCCTGGCACGTCGCTGCGGGTTTAAGACAGTGGTCTCTCTGCTGGGCAAAACCTCTGCCGATGTTTTCCCTTCGGCGCTTGGGCTGGGCTATACCGAGCAGGATATGCGGGTGCTGCGCGAAGGGGTAACGCTGCGCGATCAGCTGGAAATGCATTTCTACAACGGTCGTGAACGTGGCTGGTGTTTGACCCAGAAACTGGCGTTGCGGGATACGCAGGGCCAGGTCATCGGTATGGCGGGAATTTCACACGATCTGCAGGAAGCGCAGGCGCGTCACCCGGCGTGGCAGCGGCTGGCGATTGTCGATGATCATATCCGCAACCATTACCACCGGCCCATTGCGATGGAAGAGCTAACCGCCCTGAGTGGCATGTCGGTCGCGCAAATTGAACGCTACTGCAAGCGTATTTTTCATCTCACACCGCGCCAGATGATCCACAAAGTTCGACTGGAAAAAGCCACCGAACTGCTGGCGGGCGATACGCCGATTACTGATATTGCGTTGCAGTGTGGTTATACCGATCACAGCGCGTTTAGCCGCCAGTTTAAGGCGATGACGGGCTCTACACCGCGTGATTTCCGCCTCACGCTCGCCGGGTAAAACACGCGCACTGTGCTAATTTCGTCATCAAAGAGGAAGAAAACCACCAAGCAGTCGGTCGCCTGAAACGTCAATCTGTCAGTGAATATTCACCATTCATTCACTTTAAATTAACAAATTGACGACAAGGAACCGAACATGAGCAAGAAAGCCATTCACTGGAGCGGTGTATTCCCGGCAGTCAGCACCCAGTTTCGCAGCGATTATTCCCTGGATTTGGATGCCACCCACACGGTAATGAAAAACCTGGTCAAGGATGGTGTTTCTGGCCTGGTGGTGTGCGGCAGCGTGGGGGAGAACACCTCTCTGACCACGCAGGAAAAGCTGCAGATCATCGAAGTGGCGAAAGACGCTGCGGGCGGTCAGATCCCGGTCATTGCGGGGGTGGCCGAATTCACCACCGCGTTTGCACAAAAGATGGCGAAAGAGGCTGAGCACGTAGGCGTTGACGGCATTATGGTGATGCCTGCGCTGGTGTATTCCTCAAAACCACATGAAACGGCGGCCCACTTCCGCAGTGTGGCTATGGCTACCGACCTGCCGATCATGGTGTACAACAACCCGCCGATTTACAAAAACGACGTGACGCCGGACATTCTGGCCACGCTCGCCGACTGCGACAACATCGTCTGCTTCAAAGACTCCTCCGGCGATACCCGCCGTTTTATCGACCTGCGTAATTCCGTTGGCGACCGCTTTGTGCTGTTCGCCGGGCTGGATGATGTGGTGGTAGAGAGCATCGCCGTTGGGGCAGAAGGTTGGATCTCCGGGATGTCAAACGCCTTCCCGCGTGAAGGAGAGACATTGTTCCGCCTGGCAAAACAGCAGCGTTATGAGGAAGCGATGGCGCTCTACCGCTGGTTTATGCCGCTGCTGCATCTGGATGCGCGTCCGGATCTGGTGCAGTGCATCAAGCTCTGTGAAGAATTGCTGGGGCGCGGCAGCGCCATTACCCGCCCACCGCGTCTGGCACTGGAAGGGGATACCCGTGCGCAAGTGGTGGCGATTGTTGAGAAGGCGCTGGCGACCCGACCACAGCTGCCGGATGTCGGCCTTTAAGTAAAGGAGCGATGATGACATTACCTCTCTCTGTATCGGGGCAGCAGTTTATTGCCGGTCGCCGCGTGGCAAGCGGTGAGGCGACACTGCCGAGCCTGCGCGCCGCTGATGGCGAACTGACCGGATACCATTTTTACCCGGCCTCCCGCGAGGAGGCCGCCGCCGCCGCGGTGGCGGCTGAGCAGGCATTCCCGGTCTATTCACAGACATCGCCCGATGTGCGTGCCCACTTTCTCGACACGCTTGCCAACGAGCTGGATCTGCTCGGTGAGGACTTTTTCACGATTGCCCATCAGGAGACGGCGCTGCCGCTGCCACGGTTACAGGGAGAGCGCTCGCGTACCAGCAATCAGCTGCGTCTGTTTGCCGGGGTGCTGCGTCGGGGCGATGCATTTGGCGTACGCATTGATACCGCACTCCCTGAGCGTCAGCCTCTGTCGCGCCCGGACCTGCGTCAGTATCTGACCGCGCTTGGCCCGGTGGCGGTGTTCGGTGCCAGCAATTTCCCGCTGGCCTTCTCTACAGCGGGGGGCGATACCGCCTCCGCGCTGGCCGCCGGTTGCCCGGTGGTGGTGAAAGCCCATCCTGGGCATATGGCGACGGCGGAGTTGACTGCCCAGGCGATAGTGCGTGCGGTCGCGGCCTCTGGCCTGCCTGCGGGTGTTTTTAACATGATTTTCGGCACCGATATTGGCGCGGAGCTGGTTCGCCATCCGGCGATTCAGGCGGTGGGGTTTACCGGTTCGCTGCGCGGTGGCAAGGCGCTCTGGCAACTGGCGCAGCAGCGTCCACAGCCGATCCCCGTCTTTGCGGAAATGTCTGCCATTAACCCGCTGATTATTCTGCCGCAGGCCGTCGCTGCCCGGGCAGAAACGCTGGCACATGAGCTGGTGTCCTCTTTCACCCTGGGATGTGGCCAGTTTTGTACCAAGCCGGGGCTGATCCTTGCCTTGCGCGGCGAGGGCATTTCCCGCTTCACCCAGGCACTGAAAGACGCGGTGGACCAGGTGCCGGCACAGGTCATGCTGAATGCCCCGACGCTTGCCCATTACGAAGAAGGGGTCAGCGCGTTTGAGGCGCATCCGAATATTCAGCGTCTGGCAGGATCGGACGAAAGGGTTATCGGTCGCGCGCAGGCCCGGCTGTATCAGGCACCGGCTTCGCTGCTGCTGGCACAGGATCCACTTCTGCAGCATGAGGTGTTTGGCCCGCTGGCGGTGTTGGTCGAGGTGGCTGATGAGGGGGAATTGCAGTCCATTCTGCGCGCCATTCCGGGCCAGCTGACGGTAACGGTTCACGCTGAATCTGATGATGGGCCGCTGGCGCAGCACCTGCTGCCAGCCCTCAGTGAAAAAGCGGGACGCGTTTTGTTTAACGGTTATCCGACCGGTGTCGAGGTCTGTGATGCCATGGTGCACGGCGGCCCGTGGCCTGCCACTACCGACGCTCGTGGTACCTCGGTAGGAACCCAATCTATCGATCGTTTTTTACGTCCGGTATGCCTGCAAAATGTGCCTGCCGCGCTGCTTCCGCCTGCTGTCCAGGATGACAACCCTCTGAACCTGCTGCGCCTGATTAACGGGCAGTGGACCCGGGAAGCCATTTCCCCCTCTGTTGACTGAAGGGCATGACCATGACGATTCACTCTACGCACCAAACACAGTCCCGCGTTGTCGAGGTGGGGAAATTTAAAAAGCAGCTTACGCTAACCGACCTGACGTTTATTGGGCTCGGGGCCATCTTCGGTTCCGGCTGGCTGTTTGCCGCAAGCCATGTCGCATCCATTGCCGGACCTGCGGGTATTGCCTCGTGGGTCATCGGCGGGATTGCCGTTCTGCTGTTGGGGATTGTCTATTGTGAACTGGGCGCTGCGCTGCCTCGCGCCGGGGGGATTATCCGTTATCCGGTCTTTTCCCACGGTGAATTGATGGGATACCTGCTTGGATTTATTACGCTGATTGCGTTCTCAAGCCTCATCTCCATTGAGATTGTTGCCGCGCGGCAGTATGCGGCAGCCTGGTTCCCTATGTTGACTCAACCTGGCTCGAGCGACCCAACGCTGCTGGGATGGGTGGTGCAGTTTTTGCTGCTGTGTTTATTCTTCGCGCTGAATTACTACAGTGTAAAAACGTTTGCCCGCTCCAATAACATCATCAGTATTCTGAAGTTTTTGGTACCGCTGGCGGTGGTTGTGACGCTCTTTACCTTTTTCAAACCGGAGAACTTGCACATTCAGGGCATTGCCCCTTTTGGCATGTCGGGCGTTGAGGCCGCGATTAGCGCCGGTGGGATCATCTTTGCCTACCTGGGGCTGACGCCAATTATTTCGGTGGCGAGTGAAGTAAAGAATCCGCAGCGTACCATTCCGGTGGCGCTGATTTTATCTGTGGTGCTGTCGACGATTATTTACGTGCTGCTGCAGGTGGCGTTTCTTGGCAGTATTCCGACCGATATGCTGGGTGGTGGCTGGGCGGAGATCAGCAAGCAATTCTCGCTGCCGTACCGAGATATCGCCATTACGCTCGGTATGGGCTGGCTGGCGTTTATGGTGGTGTGCGACGCGATTGTCTCCCCAAGTGGTACCGGCAATATCTACATGAACGCCACGCCGCGTGTGATTTATGGCTGGGCCAAAGCGGGCACCTTCTTTAAGGCGTTTACCCACATTGATAAAGAGTCTGGCATTCCGCGTCCGGCGCTGTGGCTGACCTTCGCATTGTCTATCTTCTGGACATTGCCGTTCCCGTCATGGGAACAGTTGATTAGCGTGGTGTCGGCGGCGTTGGTGCTGAGCTACGCCATTGCTCCGGTCACGGCGGCGGGGCTGCGTCGTAATGCGCCGGATTTGCCGCGCCCATTCCGCGTGCGTGCCTTCGGGATCATCGGCCCGGTGTCGTTTGTGATTTCGGCGCTGATTGTATTTTGGTCCGGCTGGGGCACGCTGTCATGGCTGCTGGGGCTGCAGATTGTGATGTTTGTCGTCTATGTGCTGTGCAAGTCAAAAGTGCCGGTGCACACCGTGAGTCTGGCACAACAGGTGAAATCGTCTCTGTGGCTTATCGCCTTCTACGCGCTGATTATGCTCTTCTCCTGGCTGGGCAGTTTTGGCGGCACAGGGGTTATTGGTCATCCGTGGGATACGGTCGTGGTGGCGGTGATGTCGCTGGGGATTTACTACTGGGGCGAGCGAACCTGTCTGCCGCAGGCTAACTTTACCGGTGATGAAGAAGAGTAAAGGAGTCGGTCATGGAGATGGTAAACCTCTCGTTAACAGAGGCTTATGCGCTGGCATATAAGGTGCTGCGCGGGAACGGATTCAGTGAAGCGCATGCCGCTGTGGTAGCGAAAAACGTTACCCACGGCGAGCGTGATGGTTGTGCCTCACATGGTCTGTGGCGGCTGCTGGGGATTGTGGCGACCCTACGTAAAGGGAAGGTGTCACCCGACGCCGAGCCGGTTATCACCGATACCGCGCCGGCCATTGTGAAGGTGGACGCCGGTGGGGCATTTTCCCTGCTGGCGTTCGAGCGCGCGCTTCCGCTGTTGATGGAAAAGGCGCGCCACAGTGGTATTGCAGCACTGGCGATTAACCGCTGCGTCCACTTTTCGGCGCTGTTTGCCGATGTTGAGCCGCTCACGGAGGCTGGGCTGGTGGCGCTGGCGACGACGCCCAGCCATGCGTGGGTTGCCCCTGCTGGCGGGACGCAGCCACTTTTTGGCACTAACCCGATAGCGTTTGGCTGGCCGCGTGAAGAAAAACCACCGTTTATCTTTGATATGGCGACCAGTGCAGCGGCACGGGGTGAGATCCAGCTCCATCAACGGGCAGGAAAAGCGGTGCCGGAAGGGTGGGGTATCGATGGTGACGGTCAGGCCACCACCGACGCGCAGGCGATCCTCGACGGTGCGATGCTGACGTTTGGCGGGCATAAAGGGTCAGCTCTGGCGGCGATGGTGGAACTGCTTGCCGGACCGCTCATCGGTGATATGACCAGTGCGGAATCACTGGCGTGGGATAACGGCGCTGGCGGGTTGCCCTATGGTGGTGAGCTGATCCTGGCCCTGGATCCGGTCCGCTTCCTGGGGGCGGACGCCCCGCGGCATCTGGCGCGTGCCGAGATGCTCTTTGCCGGGATGCAGCGGCAAGGGGCGCGTTTGCCGGGTGAGCGTCGCTACCATTCCCGTACGCGTACAATTCGAGACGGTGTGGAAATCGCCCATTCACTTTTCAAGGATATATCTGCGTTAGTGAAATAATTATCGCTATAACAGGCGGGATAATGTCCCTCCTGTTATAGGTTTTTTGTCACGTGTTTTTTTTCATACTGTGTTTTGCGCGGAATGTCTCCTTGCCAGGATCTATGCAGAGAGGGAAATTAATCTTACCCACGTAATGTGGACACGGGACTAAGTGAGTAAAATCACTATATGGTTTGCATTATTTATTTGTGAATGATTTTTGAAAAAAATACTATTTATTATGTTTTATAGTGTTGTTTTTTTTATAGCGCAATGGTGTTATTCCCACCACTTGGCTAAAACATTTAATGAAGTAAGTAACATGATTAAATCCTGACATTTTGGCTATGTCTGACACTGTCAGTTGTGTATCCTCAAGTAAAAAACAAGCGTGCTTAATTCTTCTAACTATTAAATATTCCTGTATTGTACCCCCGGTTTCATTCTTGAAAACTCTGGAAGTATAACCACTTGATAGTCCAATATAATCAGCGATCTCTCTTAGCTTTATATTATGTAAGAAATTTTTTTCTATATAATTCATTATCTTAGGCGATGTAAGGCCAGTGGCGCCAGCGTTCACAAATGTACCTGTGGGTAAAATATGGAGCAAATTCAAAACATATAAGCTAACCAGTTCATTTGTTCGTGAAGCATTGTTATATTTTGCGGATGATAATGTTATCAATTGGCTCATTAAACTCATATGTTCTGTTAAGTCATATATTGATACTTTTGATTCTTCAGAACAAAATAACATGTAAGTTTGATATGCACTTTCAAAAGGTTGGATAAAAGACTTCATAGACTCAGGATCAACATGAACTATGGTTCTTGCATAAATATTATTACCCATGCTATCAACCTTCACCTTATGCAACTTATTCTGCGGGAACACAAACAATCTTCCTGGTTTAAGTGTAAACCTTTGATTATCAACTATAACCAAACCATAACCTGATTCAATATAGAGAAATTCCATGCATTGATGCCAATGGTAGTAGTCAACACTTGTTCCTTTGACTCGCCTGAATTCAGTATGTAAATCATCGTAATCAATTAAATCAAGTTGTGGGCTACTAGTCATAGTGTGCTCGAGTCATAAAAGTATAATTTTAAGTAAAAAAAATAGAAATTAAAGCAAAGAAATGATTTTTTAAAGAAATGCCATTTCATTTTTATTGGAGTTGTGATTCATCTCACAGTAGGCATACCATCTACTCACTATTTTGACGCCATGAAATGACTGAAAAGCACAATTGTTAAGGGTTATTAAAATGGGTTTTTTATTAAAAAGAAATTATCACAATGAAAGTATAACCAATAAAGATGATATTCTTAGATGGTTTGAATCACTATTTAACTCAGCATGGAGTCTAAAAAGTGATACTAGTTCTGGTATCAATCTTGGAGACATCACTCCATTATATGGAAAAAAAACTGCGAATATGGAGTCATTTTGTCGCCTTTTGTGGGGGGTGTTCCCTACGATTTCAGGAAATAATAAGCATAATTTGAAAGTGTCTGAAATTTTTATATGTATTTCTGAAGGTACTGATCCAGAACATGTCAATTATTGGGGGGATCTATCTGACTTCGATCAGCGAAGCGTTGAAATGGCAGCCTTAGCTTGTGGGTTGGCTTTGGCTGATGAACATTTTAAAAAGCATTTAACTCAACGTCAGATAGATAATCTTATCAAATGGCTAAATAAAATCCGTGATGTTGAAATTCCAAAAAATAACTGGTCATTTTTCCCAATCATTGTTGAAATGGCATTGTGCTTGACGGGAAGGGAATACTCAAAGAAAACAATAGAACTGCATTTTGAAATACTAGATAGTTATTACCTTGGTGATGGCTGGTATAGCGATGGAATCTCTCGACCACGAGACTATTATAATGCTATGGCTTTGCATTATTATGGGCTATTTTATTCTAAAATGATGGTTCAGTACGACCCTGAACGTTGTCAAATTTTACGTGAAAGGGCCAGTGTATTTGCTAAAGACTTTATCCATATGTTTGGATCTGATGGCTCAGCAATCCCATTTGGCAGAAGTATGACCTACCGATTCGCACAAGTTGCATTCTGGAGTGCTGCTATATTTGCAGAAATTGATAGTATACCAATGAGCGTAATCAAAGGGTTATTCTTAAGAAATTTAAGATGGTGGAGAGAGCAGCAAATTCTTGATAGTCGTGGCATATTAACTGTAGGTTATAGTTACAGCAATTTGATTTTGGCAGAAGATTACAATGCACCAGGCTCATCTTATTGGTGTTGTAAAATATTTTTAATACTAGCGCTTCCTGATGAACATTTATTTTGGCATTGCTCTGAGGACCCTTTACCAACTCAGGTGGAGGGAGTTCATTGTATTTCTCACTCAGGTCAAATTGTACATCATGATCTAATTAATAATCACCACTATTTATTAAACGCGGGACAGTTCCCTGCTAAAAATTATAATAATAGCGAGAGTAAATATTGTAAATTCTCTTATTCATCACTGCTCGGGTTTAATTTGGAGAGAAGCCGTTATAGCTTGGAGCTTAACTCATGTGATTCTTCATTGCTTCTCTCAGAGGGAGATGGATATTATCGCGGACGTCGTACATCATTAAAGACAAAAATTAATCAGGATGGTGTTTATACTGAATGGTACCCGTGGCCTGATGTAAATATAAAAACATGGTTGATCCCATTAACGTCAGGGTATGCAAGAGTTCATATCATCAACACCAAACGCGCACTAGAATGTGTGGACGGTGGATTTCCTGTTCCAGTACCTGACTTTAGCCAATCTAGATTTAATGAAATTAATGGATGTGTTATTTGCCAAGAGGAAAATCTGTTCTCAAGTATTGTTGATATCAGTCCAGAACAGAATCGTAAAACTGAAATGGTTATATCTCCACCTGGGAGTAATATTATTTATCCATGCAGTAGTGGTGTGCCTGTACTGAGAAATAACATTTCCCCTGGAAAGCATGTACTTATGAGCATGGTAAATGCAGGGCTCGGTAGTTTAGATAGCAACAAAGAAAACCCAAATATTTTTATCGAGGAAAGTGTCATTTGTATAAAATCAACTGATAAAACTTATGTTTTTTCATTTTAATTGTCATTAATGGGGTTTATTATGATAATCAATAATCGTATTGATTATATTAAAATTAGTACGTTTATGTTTTTGTTTTTTGTAATTTGGACTATGAGCTTTAGCTTGTACGCTCTATGGCTTGGTCAACATGCAATATTAACAAGCGCCCAAATTGGAGCAGTCTTTGCTGTTAATGGGGCGTTTTCAGTAGTGCTAAAACCAGTCTATGGATATATAACAGATAAGCTTGGAATGAAAAAGCACTTGCTGTATTTTGTTGCCATTATGTCATCATTATTGATGCCATTTTTTACTTATGTCTATCATCCACTGCTTATCAGTAACTTCTATATCGGTATCGTAGTCGGGGCCTTGTATCTTAGCCTTGCATGGTATGCAGGTGTCGGTGTTTCAGAATCATACTGTGACCGATTTGGTCGTCTTAAGGGATTTGAATTTGGCCGTATTCGCATGTGGGGTTCGTGCGGGGCCGCCGTTACAGCTTCATTTGCAGGTATTTTGTTTAATATTTCACCTGTTATTAATTTCACAATAAGTAGCATTGTGTCTCTTATCATGCTTGGGGTATTAATTAGCATTAATATTCCTGAGTCTGATAATGTAGATAATTGTGTTGTTCCTAAGAAAAAAATAAGTTTTCCCGATGTTATTGATTTGGTGAAACAAGGGAATTTCTGGCGATTCTGCTTCTATGTTGCTGGTATCGTATGGGTTATGCATATAGCTGAGCAGCAGTTTCCACGATATTTTGTATCCTTTTTTGGGGGGAATAAAGAGGGGACATCCTATTATGGTTATCTAAGTACCGTCCAAGCTATTGTTGAATTTGTATCTATGCTGACTGTTCCTTGGGTAGTTAATAGAATTGGACCATATAAAACGTTGATTATAGCTGGTCTTTTGATTGGCGGTCGTCTTGTAATTTCAGGATTTGCTACAAGTCCTCTGATGATAGCGTTTATTAAACCTTTCTACGGTCTTGAGAATGCAATGCTTTTAATCGCTGTATTTAAATATATTGCTGATAATTTTGATAGGCGAGTTAACTCGACGATGTATTTAATTGGATATCAATGCTTTATATATGTAGGTACTATATTCTTCTCTGCTCCTATTGGAGCTCTGTATGATAAAATTGGTTTCAGCAAATCCTACTTTATTATGGGTGGAATAATTATGATCTTTAGTATTCTATCGTTATTTGTTTTGAATAATGGAAAGCAAGATAAAACTGATAGGCTTCAAACGGATAAAGCAGCAGCTGAAATGTAATATAATATTGGATATGTGATATGAATTCAGAACAATTAGTACTTGATAACAGCCATGACATCGATAATATCATTAGTATGTCATGTGAAAAAATCAAATTTCAGCTGGAAAAATTCCAAGGTGGTTATCCTGAAGCCTGTAGCATTCAAGGGGCCTACCCTGTAACAAAAAATACTGACTGGACCACAGGTTTTTGGAGTGGCATGACATCACTTGCCTGGAGACTAACAGGCGATGATGTTTTCTTAAAGCAACTTGAAGAGCAAGTTATAAGTTTTTCTGTTCGTCTTGATAATAAACATGATATTGAAACTCATGATTTAGGATTTCTTTATTCTTTGTCATGTGTAAATACTTGGAAAATAACTGGTAATCGGTTGGCATATGATACTGCACTGAGAGCTGCTCATCTTCTTTCTGAGCGCTACCTTCCTGTTGCAAATATTATTCAGGCCTGGGGTGACCTTAATGACCCTCTTCAACAAGGAAGAATGATCATTGATTGCTTAATGAATCTACCATTGCTTTATTGGGCCGGCAATGAAACAGGTGAAAAAAAGTATATTGATTACGCATACAATCATGCTATTCAAGCAATGAACTATTTATTAAGAGAGGATAATTCAACTTTTCATACATTTTATATGGATATCCATACGGGAGAACCTGTTAGGGGGTCAACACATCAGGGGTATTCTGATAGCTCATGCTGGGCAAGGGGACAGGCATGGGCAATATATGGATTTGCACTCAGTTATAGAGCAACAGGCAACCCTAAATTCCTTGAATCATCCAAACGTGCTGCTAATTATTTTATTGAACATCTTCCAGAAGACAACATATGCTATTGGGATTTGTCTTTAACAGAGAGTGATACTCATAAAGATAGCTCAGCTGCGGTTATTGCTGCCTGTGGATTGCTAGAATTGGCAAACCACATCCCCAATTCAGATTTAGGCAGAAAATACTACATAGAAGAAGCGTTCAAGATAGTAAATGAGTTGTTTGTTAATTATTTTGATGGAGAGCTTAACTCAAGTGGGTATCTGAAACATTCTGTTTATAACATGAATAAAAAACGTGGGATTGATGAGTATTGCACATGGGGTGACTATTTTTTCATTGAGTTGCTTTCAAGACTGAAATCTTTCCATATTAATTATTGGTAATTTTAATTATTAAACCCCGATACTTTAACGGTATCGGGGCATGCGAGCCTACAATGTTCAAAAACATTATCTTCATTCCTTTAATTATTTTTTCAATTGGTTCTGCATATGCTGGTGGCGGATATTTAGAGATCCGTGAGGCATGGAATAGTGCCTCCGAAGAGCATCAGTTAAAGTTAGGTGTTGGCTATAACTTCGATAATGGAGCGGGAGCGCTCTACCAGTCCGCATTTAATACTGGAAAAAATTGGAATCAATTAAAGCATAGTTTTGATGAGATTGAAGGTTGGTACCCTATATGGAATATTAATGAGTCTACGACTTTTTTTATTGGTGGGCTTGTCAATACAACAAAAGAAGGTTCTACTACATCTCCCTATTTTCACATTGCTTATAAAGCGAACAAAGATTTGGTGTTGGTTACCAAGTATAAATATAATCATATGAATTATGAGACATTAAACTTATATGGAGAAATGGATTATAATGACAGTCACCAATTAATCTTAGTTGCAAATTATAAAATTACTGATACTCTTGCATATGAGTTTGAACCAAACTTGTATATTAACACTGCCGACTATAATAGGAAAAACAAAAAAGACCATAGCTGGGAATTGAATCATAAGTTTACATGGAAAATGACTCAGCAATGGAGACCTTTTATTCAGGTATCATGGCTTGATCGGGATACTAAAAACCATGCTGAACAAATTCGTATCAGGTTAGGTATTCGATACTATTTTTAATAGATGTCATACCTACATTATATTAATTATTTTATTGTTTGTTTTAATTACGAACCGGTCATTCTTATATTGGACTGGCCACACGACTGTGGACATTTACTGTCCTAACGACAAGGCCTGTTCAAAGGACTCCTGACTGACGCCGCTGAGATGAGTGTGGCGCCGGGTCCGGCTGTAGACGACTTCAATGTAATCGAAGAAATCAGCCCGGGCGAGAGCCCGGGTTGGTAATCCCCCCGAAAAACCGGTGTGTTCATAAATAGAAATCTCTCGTAATCTGAACCGGGGAGATCTCTATGAAAAAATCACGTTTTACTGACAGCCAGATCATGTCCATTCTGAAGTAAGCCGAGGCCGGAACACCGGTGGCTGAACTGTGTCGTGAACATGGCATGAGCAACGCCGGTTTCTATAAGTGGCGTTCGCGTTTTGGCGGGATGGATGCCTCCATGATGACTCGTCTGAAAGAGCTGGAAGACGAAAACCGCCGCCTCAAAAAATGTATGCTGAAGAGCGCCTCTAAGCCGAAATCATTCAGGAAGCCATGGCAAAAGTGGTGAAGCCATCGCGTCGAAAGCAGATGGCGCAGGATGCGGTCAGGAGCCGGAATGTCAGCATAAGTTTTGCCTGCCAGTTGTTTGTTGTCAGCGAAAGTTGCTATCGCTATCAGCCTCAGCTGAATGAGGAAAATGAGGTCATTGCCGACTGGCTACTGCGCATTACGGGCAGTCAGCGCAACTGGAGATTTGGCCTGTGCTTTTTGTACCTGCGCAACGTAAAAGGCTTCCGCTTCAACCACAAAAGGGTGTACCGGATTTACTGCGAACTATCGCTGAACATGCGAATAAAGCCGAAAATAAGACTGAAACGGGATAAACCTGAACCGCTGAGGGTGCCAGAAAGCCGCAACGAATGCTGGTCGATGGACTTCATGCATGATCAGCTATCAGATGGTCGCTCTATCCGTTTACTGAATGTCATCGATGACTTTAATCGTGAAGCACTGGCTATTGAAGTGGATTTTTCCCTGCCAGCAAGTCGTGTAGTGAGGACTCTCTAACAACTCATTGAATGGAAAGGTAAACCGGCAGCAATACGATGCGATAACGGGCCAGAATATACCGGAAAAGTACTGATGTAATGGGCCGCTCAGCTGAATATAACGCTTCGTTTTATTCAGCCCGGCAAACCTCAACAGAATGCCTATATTGAGCGATATAACCGGACGGTGCGTTATGACTGGCTGGGCCAGCACCTGTTTAACTCACTGGACGAATTGCAGGGCTATGCCATGCAGTGGCAATGGTTTTATAATCACGAACGTCCGAATATGGCACTGAATGGCTTCACGCCGATGCAGTATATTCAACGCAAGACCTGATTCTACTTATCACCTCCGTTAAAAATGGGGGATTACCACATAACTGCTAAGAATTTTCTTTATTATCGGAATGGTAAGCTTATTCATATTACACTGTCTCAGTATTTTTATTTATATTACTGTTATGAATGTCTTCCTTGCCAGATATTACACTTAATTACTATATTACTGTCGTCTGTTATCTTACTACCAGCGACATGAATTTTATTTTATCTGAAAATAGAACTTTTATGGTAGTCATCCTTATTCTTCGTGATTTCTCAGGAGTACGATAAGCAAGCTAATCATTGAGGGAAGAAGGGGTACTGATGGACACAGTAAAGGAACTCAACGGAACATACTTTTATGCCGGTCGCTCTAACCTTACCGCGTCTGAATTGTTTTTCATGATTTTCTGCGAAACCACAGCAGATCACTTTGGGGTTGATGTGTTAGCAATGGTTGCACTTTACAGCGGCGTTAACAATCAGAAAACGAGAGCCAAGCCTAAAGGGGCAAAGGAAGGTACGTCACGGATTTCTAAAGCAATGCGGAGGTATTTTAAAACTGCCAAATTTCCTTTTGGCATAAAATTACCAACCTGGGTTGGCGGCTATACTCCCTGGACGGCAAAACGACGAATGGTTACGAAAATAAGTACATTCGTAGGTCGGACGATTCCCCTAATAGGGGCGGTGATTTTATTCGCTGATGTTTCGATAATCACTTACTGCTCAATACGCGATTACAATCGTATAGCGCGGGGTAATGATAAGTTATGGTAGATGATATTGAGCAACGTGTTTTTGCACTGGTAAGACGCTACAACGGTGTTTATTTATTCAATAATGAAAAGAAGCAAAGCTTGCTAACGATGGACAGTGATTTTGACACTGACATGCAGTTTGATGTTAGTGAAGCAGAAGAGCTAATGGATGAGTTCTTTGAAGAATTTCAGGTCGCCAGAGGGAATTTTAAGATTGAAACTTACTATCCTGTTGAGCCTTTCTCATGGAATCCCTTCAAGAAGTTACGACCTGTTCCTGTGCCTGACTTCACTATCGGGATGTTGATTGCATCGGCAAGAGCTGGGAAATGGTTATACAGTTAATAATGGCTGTATCAGTTTACTAAAAGTTATTAGGTTTATCTCGTTGTTTATTAAAGAGGGATTGCCTCATTTGTCCACGGGATGTACGCTTTCATCACCGGCACATTCTTTATGTGCTGGTGAGATATTCAATGGCAGTCAAATAATTACTCTGTGATTCCAGACATCTTTATAAATGATATTCCCATCGCAGTGCTTCCAGGTAATAGCTTCATATCTTAGCTGAATAGTTTCATTGTGGGTTCCTGTTCCCGAGCCGGGGAATAAATTTGGTGTGATGCCAGTCACTTTTACATTTTCTAAAATGATATTAAAGTATTCACTTTCAATACCAATCTCAAGAATTTGATACATTTTTATTGCGGCTGACTTTAATGTCTGGCCTTCGCTCAACGCTTTATACAAAAGAGGAGTTGTTTTATCAAACTCCTTCTGTATTGTAATCGGCGCGTGCACACGAGTTCCTGTCAGTCTGCCAGTATTACCATCTACAGGGACAGAAAGGTGATGAGTGACTGCTTTCAGTTCAATAGTACCAATGCGTCCAGCAACTTGTGAACTTCCCATTATAGGGGAGCCATTTACATCGGTTAACCACAGATAGGCTGGGTTTGACATGATTAGTCCTTATCTATATTTATATGAGAAGGGAAATAAAGCATGATGATAATCCAAATGAACGTTCCAATGATTTTTATGGGCCAGGGGTCAAGAAAAGAGAAACAGGCGAAGACTCCTGTGACTAGCAATGGCCCAGATAATAGCTTAAGTACTCCATCCAACAGGCGTATCTTTATTGGTAAGAACCTATTGACTATAAAGGCGATGATATAAGAGCTTCCAACGATGATAATAATGGCAATAATTTTATCCTGCCATGAATTGAACTCCAGAATAGAAATTAAACATAAGCTGGAAATATAACCACAAAATAATAAATTTATTATTGGAGTGATAAGTTTTTTCATTTTACCAGTCCTTATCCTTACTGTTTAAGTGCTCTCCCACTAAATCAATTATTTTTATAAAAACAGGCTTGCCTTCTGTATATCCAGCATGTATGGCATCAACAAAAGGTTGTACTGCATCAATGAAAAGAAAATAAAGAAGATCGTAGTCATGAGGTCTTAATAATTCGTATATCTCGGGTGCATCTGTACTGAGGTCATCCGATGTCCTGATAGAACGTTCGGTCATGCCTCCCAATAAAAGAAAGGTGCTTAACAGTGTTATCGGATTACCTTTACCCTTAAAGACAACATAAGTGAAAGATGTTTTTTCGATAACGGCTTTAGCAATGTTTGAGGCGATTGTATTTGCAATAACCCTTCCTGCTATAGATGTAATAACGACTCTGTATATTTTATCTTGTGCCTTTTCGGATAAGAAGTTGTTAAAAAACTGAAAAATGCGAGAAACAGCATTGACGATATTCTCATAATTGAGAATGTCGTTTTTTATGGCTGTCATGATGCGAATACGTTCTGTTTCTCGTTTAAATCTGCTGTCTGTGTCAAAAATACCGTAAACCATATACCCATAATCTAGAGGAACAGATAAGCCACCATTAATAAGTCCTGTGACTGTATCAGGTGAAATGATAATGTTATAGATCCTTCGTGCAATACCTTCTATATCAGCCATAGCAATCCTTTAATAAATTAAGATGGCTTAAAATGAGAGTGTGTAAATAGCAGAAATCGGTGGTAAAATATTTGACCTAAGTAACACTTTCTCAAGTGGTATATATGAGTATTGATATGGGTTATTAATTAGAAATGTTGATTCTTAAATTAAATGTTCTGGTGGTGATATACAAATATCACATAAAAATTCGTCACCAATAAAGGCGCCTGCAGGCGCCCCAAGGACAATCATACTTTCACCCCTTCGACGCTTTCCCCGCAATTACCGCGATAAACTCCAGCACCTGCTTTTGTTTGCGTGCCGACAGCTTTTCCACTTTGCGCAGCGACGTCATCAGCGCTGACTCTTCGGGTTGGGGCGTTTGGGCGGTGAGCACGATGCAGCCTTCCATAACCCGTACTTTTACGTCGGTGCCGGTGTCGAATCCGGCGGCTTTTAACCACATCCCCTTCATCACGATGGACGGAAAGCGAACGTACTTCACCGGAATACGGCTGTAATCGGGATAACGACTCGCATATCCCACCTTCAAATGGCGGTTATCGGCGGCGTGGACTTCTGGATCAAACGAAACTGCAATACAATGCGTATCAGTCATGGTGGCTATTCTCCGATAATAGTTACTGCGATTAGCGATGCGAGGGTGTTGGTAGCACCTTCGTGTCGCGCTAATAAAACCCCTGTAAATTACGCCAGTAGAATGGGGGAAGTCCAGATGTAAATATAATGAAATAAGCGCGATTAGCGTGCTATTCGGAATAAACAGAACATCTCCCTGCACCAACAAAACCAGTATTATTCAGCGTATAAATTCATTCTCATTCCATCCGCCAAAGACCGATTATTTCCAGAAAATATCATGGCCCTGAGTCTGGCTGAAAATGCGATCTAAATCACTGAAGCAAATAGCAAACTCTGAAACTACACCGGTTTGTACACTTTGGTTTACACTTTTAGTGATATGAATCACAAATATAACCCCGTGAAGTGATCCGACTCTCACAAAATGGCGTGTACTTATTCACCCGTAGATTGTGAGAACAGCGTGGAAAGTTAAGTTTTCAGTATTTCCACTTTCCACAGACACACAACGGCAAACAGCAAATCAATACGCAGAAAAAAACTTGTTGAATATGAACGGGTAAAAAAAAGACGTGTGATTTGCATCACTCACATTTACAGCTTTTTAAATTATTGGCAGTGATTAATGTTGACTGGGCTATTTCCATAATCAATCAAATCTTGCATAGTGCTTCCACATTATTTCACCCCCTGTATCAGGCGGAGAATAGTAATATTTCATCAGCCTCTGTTGATGAACTCGATATGATTTACTTCACATTAATACGTACACGACCACTGTTACTGGAGAAACAACATGAATTATCCGGCAGAACCCTTCCGTATTAAAAGCGTTGAAACTGTATCTATGATCCCGCGTAATGAACGCCTGATAAAAATGCAAGAAGCGGGTTACAATACTTTCCTGTTAAATTCGAAAGATATTTATATTGACCTGCTGACAGACAGCGGCACTAACGCGATGAGCGACAAGCAGTGGGCCGGAATGATGATGGGTGATGAAGCGTATGCGGGCAGCGAAAACTTCTATCATCTGGAAAGAACCGTGCAGGAACTGTTTGGCTTTAAACATATTGTTCCGACTCACCAGGGACGCGGTGCAGAAAACCTGTTATCGCAGCTGGCCATTAAGCCGGGGCAATATGTTGCCGGGAATATGTATTTCACCACCACGCGTTATCACCAGGAAAAAAACGGTGCCATCTTTGTGGATATCGTGCGTGACGAAGCACACGATGCCGGTCTGAATATTGCTTTTAAAGGTGATATTGATCTTAAAAAATTACAAAAGCTAATTGATGAAAAAGGCGCAGAGAATATTGCGTATATCTGCCTGGCGGTGACGGTTAACCTCGCGGGCGGGCAGCCGGTCTCGATGGCTAACATGCGTGCGGTGCGCGAACTGACGGAAGCTCACGGCATTAAAGTGTTCTACGATGCCACCCGCTGCGTAGAAAACGCCTACTTTATCAAAGAGCAAGAGCAGGGTTTTGAGGACAAGAGCATCGCCGCGATCGTCCATGAAATGTTCAGCTATGCCGACGGTTGTACCATGAGTGGTAAAAAAGACTGTCTGGTGAACATCGGCGGCTTCCTGTGCATGAACGACGACGAAATGTTCTCTTCTGCCAAAGAGTTAGTGGTGGTCTATGAAGGCATGCCATCCTACGGCGGTCTGGCCGGACGCGACATGGAAGCGATGGCGATTGGCCTGCGCGAAGCCATGCAGTATGAGTACATCGAGCACCGCGTGAAGCAAGTTCGCTACCTCGGCGACAAGCTAAAAGCTGCCGGTGTGCCGATTGTTGAGCCAGTGGGCGGACACGCGGTATTCCTCGATGCGCGTCGCTTCTGCGAACATCTGACCCAGGACGAGTTCCCGGCGCAGAGCCTGGCAGCCAGCATTTATGTCGAGACCGGCGTGCGCAGTATGGAGCGCGGTATTATCTCTGCGGGCCGTAATAATGCCACCGGTGAGCACCACAGACCAAAACTCGAAACAGTACGCCTGACTATTCCACGCCGCGTGTATACCTATGCGCATATGGATGTGGTGGCAGACGGCATCATTAAACTTTACCAGCATAAAGAAGATATTCGCGGGCTGAAGTTTATTTACGAGCCGAAGCAGTTGCGCTTCTTTACCGCACGCTTTGACTATATTTAAATGTTATTCAGGCCCCATCTTGTGATGGGGCTTTTTTGTATTCCTTTTCCATGAACAGGAAGCCTTTGCGGTGCCCGTTACCGTAATATAACGAAAAAATTGCAAACCCTGACTCCGACATTTTTATTATCCGCATGATGTACAAATGACAGCTGTAATTATAACGAATAGTCTACAGGAACATTTATCATGGATATTAATGCCATTGAGCGACAGAGTAGTACCCCCGGACTGATTAGCGGAACCATGTTGGTTATCGCAACCGTCGTGGGCGGTGGAATGTTTTCCCTGCCGATTGCGATGGCCGGCGTATGGTTTCCCGGCGCCTCTGTCATTCTGCTTTTTGTTGCCATCATGATGTTATTAACCGGCCTGATGCTGGTTGAAGTTAACCTGCATTACGGCGCAGGTGCCAGTTTTAATACCTTTACTCAGGATTTATTAGGCCAGAAGTGGAATATCGTGGTCGGTATCGCGTTTGGCTTTGTGTTGTATATTCTGACCTACGCCTATATCTCCGGGTCATCGGCGGTGATGGCGCAAACTGTGTTCAAATACAGCGGCGTGCGCTTTCCGGCGAATGTCTCGGTGGTGATTGTCAGTATGCTGGTCGGGGCGATTGCCTGGTACAGTTCGCTGCTGGTCGGACGCATCACCACTATTTTGATCATCGGTAAGTTTATCGCGTTCTTTGCCACATTCTCCGGGCTGGTCGGCCATATTGAAGTGGCGAAACTGGTCGACAGCGTAGCGGTGGCGATCCCAGGGTCGCAGTACCTGCCGTACATCCTGATGACGCTGCCGTTCTGTATTATCTCATTTGGTTTTCATGGCAACGTGCCGAGCCTGGTCAAACTGTACGGTAAGAGTGGGATCCCGCATATTACGCGTTCGATAATCATCGGCACGCTGTTTGCTCTGCTGCTGTATGTCTTCTGGCTGGGCGTGACGATGGGCAACATCAGCCGTTCGGAATTCCCGCCGATTATCGCTAAAGGCGGCAATATCGACGTGTTTGTCGAGGCCATTAGCGGGCTGTTTACCAGCCGCTATATGGATCTGATCCTGACTTTCTTCGGCAACTTTGCGGTAGCCAGTTCCCTGCTGGCGGCAACCCTCGGCCTGTTTGACTATATCGCTGACTTGTTTCACTTCCCGGATAACGGCGTCGGTCGTCTGAAAACTGCGCTGGTAACCTACTTCCCACCGGCTGCTGTGTGCTTTTTCT
Organism: Citrobacter sp. JUb117; assembly: GCF_024809055.1. Lineage (NCBI taxonomy): Bacteria > Pseudomonadati > Pseudomonadota > Gammaproteobacteria > Enterobacterales > Enterobacteriaceae > Citrobacter > Citrobacter sp. JUb117. The sequence continues at coordinate 293,438 of NZ_JANUFB010000004.1, read as the reverse complement.
TCCCGAATGGTTTTGTTCACGCGATTGGTTATGCCGGTCTGGCCTTCACCATCTGGAGCGTGATCCTGCCACCGTTCCTGGTAAAAGCGGCGCGTAAGCGTTTCCCTACGGCCAGCTACACTGCACCCTGCAATAACACGGTGCTTAACCTGGTGATCGTCTGCGGGGCGGTTGTCTATCTGACGGTGGTGCTGGACGTATTTGGCCTGCTGCCTACGTTCCGGTAACGGGAGGCGCTATGTTTCTGACATTGCTACGGTTTCAGCATCCGCTGGTTTATCGCTTTGCGTGGCTGCGTTTACGGGTGGTGGTGTTAAGAACGTGCGGAATGCGTAAGAGAAAGGGGTGAGTGTTTTACTCTGCTGTAGCAGCCGGATGCGGCGCTTGCGCCTTATCCGGCCTACAAATGTGCGTGAAACGTAGGCCTGATAAGCGAAGCGCCATCAGGCATAAGTGCCAGGCATTACACGCGGAAGTAGCGTGGTGGGATCAACGCAGAAAAGGCGTCGAACTTCTTCACCATCTTTTTCCAGAACAACATAACAACAATCCTCTCTTTGAAATATCGGCGCTATTTTAGTCAGCGCCGACAAATCGTAAAGCCAGCCGCGGCGTTCTCCTGACCGGGTGGCTGTAAACCTTTTTGTTCACTGTCTTGTCAAACACGCTTGCCAGAATATGGCTGGGGTTGACAATGCGTTACGCCATAAACCAGTAGTAAAAGAGGCCGACCTTTAAGCCGAGGATCACGATGTAGGCGCAGCAGTATTTCATGGTGCCAGACATAATCTGGTTCGCCTGGCCTTCCATTTTGGTGGCGGAAACCGCAATGGCGATGCTCTGTGGGGAGATCATTTTCCCGCCCGTTGCGCCGGAGGTGTTGGCCGCCGCCAGCCAGTTAGGGTCAATATTCAACTTGCTGGCAGCAATGGTTTGCAGTTTACCAAACAGAATATTCGAGTTGGTGTCGCTGCCGGTGACAAACGTACCCAGCGCGCCAATGACCGGGGCGAGAAAGACATACGAGCCGCCGGTCAGGTCAACAATCGACTGAGCCAGCGTGGCGATAATACCGCTGAGATCCATCACCGTGGCCAGCGCAACAATCGCCATAATGGCGACGATCGAGTTCTTCAACTGGAAAATGGTTTTGACAAACACTTCCAGCATCCCGCGCGCCGAAGCCCCCTGGATAAAACCGCCGATCAGGGTCGCAAAGATGATCAGCATCCCCGGCGTGGTGACCCACTCGATTTTCAGCGCCAGCGTTTTACCGTCGGCGAGGGTGAAATGCAGCACCGAAGCCAGCTGTGATGCTGCCGCTTTTACCGCCGGGAACAGCGGCGAGCACAGCAGAATAAAGATAAAAATAAACAGGTAGATGGAGCCGACCCGGAACAGCACCTTCGCCGAGCGCGGTGTGGTTTCCCGGGTATGGCTGGTTTCAATGCGCCATTCGGGAGCGGTTTTGCCGTTGCGCAGGCGACCAAGAATGGCGACGGCAAACAGGCTGACCAGGCTGCCGGCAAATGCAGGGAGTTCTGCGCCAAGGTGGATAGCGACAAAATACTGCGGCACCAGCGTGGTAATACCGCAAATTAGTGTGATGAAGAACACGCCGCGAATCGCCTTCAGGCCACCGCCGATAATACAAATAATCACAAACGGCAGCAGAATATTAAACAGCGCCAGCTGCATAATAATGGTTCCGCCGAGGGTGAAAACCGGCAGGTTAACCTGTTCAGCGAGAATTGAAACCGGAATACCCACCGCGCCGAATGCCGTCGGCACGGTATTGGCGACGAGTGAGGCGATGGCCGCTTTGAGCGGATTGAATCCCAGTGCGATCAGGATGCCGATAGGAATGGCAACCGCGGTGCCGTAGCCAGCGGCGGCCTCAAGAAATCCGCCAAAACACCACGAAATAAGCAGTACCTGGATGCGTTTATCTTCACTAATACTGGCGAGAATATCGCGCAGAATATCCAGCGCTTTGGTGGCCTGCATCACGTTATAACTGAATATCGCACCGAGGATCACAATCACAATCGGCCATAACCCTTTGAGGGCACCATAGCCCACGGAGGCTTTCAAATTCTGTAACGGCATATCCCAGAATATCGCCGACAGCGCGATGGTAAAGGCCAGCGTAATCAAGACTGAATAATGAATCGGCATTTTTAATTTTAGTATTAAAAATACCATAAGCAGCAAAGGAGAGAGGGCTAAAACAAACATAATATATTCGTTCATTACTATTCCTGATGGGTTTATTAAACCTTATTTGTATTTATGGCGGGAAACTTACATGGCTGGATAAATAAAATATGCAAACTGAATCGCTTCAGTGGATAAAGTAATTATGATTAATGGTTTTGTAACTATTGTAAGCTTTTAATTGATGAATAATGCTCTGTAAATATCTTTGGGCGCAAAATGGGTACCTATAAATAGTTATATAATGGTCTGTGTAATAATGATAGAGACGGGCGGGTAAGTCGTTTTAAACGGTTTTTTGATTTCTGATAATTGTGTTTTTCAATATAAAAATGTGAGCGAGGCCGAAAGAAATAAACCAGGGTATTGCATGTAAGTAATGATTGGGGGATTATTTTGTTTTGTCATACAAATGAATGTATCGCCATTTTCGATTGCCCTGATATAAGGAGCGGAGAGCCGCCCTCCATGAAAAACACTGATAATAAATCCTTTTTGACTGCACTTACCCAACGGGTTGGCCCCGCCTACGTCCTTACCGATCCGTCCAAAACGGCGCGTTATCGCAAGGGCTTCCGCTCGGGTCAGGGCGAAGCGCTGGCGGTGGTGATCCCCGGCTCTCTGCTTGAACTGTGGCAGGTGCTCAAGGCCTGCGTGGAGGCCGATAAAATCATTCTGATGCAGGCCTCAAATACCGGCCTGACGGAAGGCTCCACGCCGAACGGCAAGGGCTACGATCGCGACATCGTTATCATCAGCACGCTGCGCCTCGACAGTCTGCATGTGCTGGATGAGGGCAAGCAGGTGCTGGCGTATCCGGGTACCACGCTGTATTCGCTGGAGAAGGCGCTGAAGCCGTTTGGCCGCGAGCCGCATTCGGTGATTGGCTCCTCCTGCATTGGTGCGTCGGTGATTGGCGGTATCTGTAATAACTCCGGCGGTGCACTGGTTCAGCGTGGCCCGGCGTACACCGAGATGTCACTGTTTGCCCGCGTGGATGAACAGGGACAGCTACAACTGGTCAATCATCTGGGCATCGAACTGGGCGAGACGCCGGAACAGATCCTCGCCCGCCTGGATAACAACGCGATTGCGCGTGCTGACGTCAGTCATGACGGGCGTCACGCGCACGACCACGACTACGTGACCCGCGTCAGAGACGTTGATGCCGACACCCCGGCGCGCTACAACGCCGACCCGGACCGCCTGTTCGAATCCTCAGGCTGCGCGGGGAAACTGGCGGTGTTTGCCGTGCGTCTGGACACCTTTGAAGCTGAGAAGAATCAGCAGGTGTTCTACATTGGTACCAATCAGACCTCGGTGTTGACGGACATACGCCGCCATATGCTGGCGACGTTTACACATTTACCGGTCGCCGGTGAGTATATGCATCGTGATATCTATGATGTTGCAGAGAAATACAGTAAAGACACCTTCCTGATGATCGACAAACTCGGCACCGACAAAATGCCGTTTTTCTTTAATCTGAAGGGGCGCACCGAGGCCATGCTGGAGAAGGTGAAGATTTTCCGCCCGCACTTTACCGACCGCGCAATGCAGACATTCAGTCATCTTTTCCCGAGCCATCTCCCGCCACGCATGAAAACCTGGCGTGACAACTACGAGCATCATCTGATGCTGAAAATGGCAGGGGACGGCATCGGCGAAGCGCAGGCGTGGTTAACCGAGTACTTTAAAACGGCAGACGGAGATTTCTTTGCCTGTACCCCGGAAGAGGGCAGCAAGGCGTTTCTGCACCGCTTTGCTGCCGCGGGAGCCGCCATTCGCTATCAGGCCGTTCATTCTGATGAGGTTGAGGATATTCTCGCGCTGGATATTGCGCTACGCCGCAATGATACCGAGTGGTATGAACATCTGCCGGCTGAAATTGACAGTCAGCTGGTGCATAAACTTTATTATGGCCACTTTATGTGCCATGTGTTCCATCAGGATTATATCGTTAAAAAAGGCGTTGATGCGCACGCGTTAAAAGAACAGATGCTCGAACTGTTGCGCCAACGCGGGGCGCAATATCCGGCAGAACATAATGTTGGCCACCTTTATAAAGCGCCTGAAAATCTGGCGCGGTTTTATCAGGAAAATGACCCGACCAACAGCATGAACCCGGGCATTGGTAAAACCAGTAAACGTAAAAACTGGGCCTGACGAAAAGACAATAAAACAGTAAAGGTCAGGTATCACCGTTTTATTAATGGCCAGTTTTTATTATTGAATTATTACCGGGCGGCGATGTGTCGCTGGTTTTAAAAGGCAATGAAGCAATGGGGTATTTATTGTGAATGTAAATTTCTTTGTCACCTGTATTGGTGACGCGCTGAAATCACGGATGGCACGCGATTCCGTATTGTTGCTGGAAAAGCTCGGCTGCCGCGTTAATTTCCCCGAGAAGCAGGGGTGCTGCGGTCAGCCCGCCATTAACAGTGGCTATATCAAAGAAGCCATCCCGGGGATGAAAAACATGATCGCTGCGCTGGAGGATAATGACGATCCGATTATCTCTCCGGCAGGTTCGTGCACCTATGCGGTCAAAAGCTACCCGACGTATCTGGCCGATGAACCTGCATGGGCATTGCGTGCCGAAAAGGTTGCCGCGCGCATGCAGGATCTCACCTCTTTTATTGTCAACAAACTGGGCGTCGTGGACGTCGGTGCCAGCCTGCAGGGCAGAGCGGTTTATCACCCTTCGTGCAGCCTGACTCGCAAGCTGGGCGTGAGAGAAGAGCCGCTCACGCTGTTGAAAAACGTACGCGGTCTCGATCTGTTAACCTTTGCCGATCAGGACACCTGCTGCGGATTCGGCGGCACTTTCTCGGTCAAAATGGCCGAAATATCCGGCGAGATGGTGAAAGAGAAAGTCCTGCATCTCATGGATGCGAAACCGGAGTATTTGATTGGTGCCGACGTCAGCTGCCTGCTGAACATTGGCGGCCGACTGCAGCGTGAAGGCCAGCCGGTCAAAGTGATGCATATTGCTGAAGTGCTGATGAGCCGCTGAGGGGAAAGAGATGTCGATAAAAACCAGCGATGTAGAGTTTAAAACGCGCATTCGCCAGCAAATTGACGATCCGATTATGCGCAAAGCCGTGGCTAACGCGCAGGGGCGCATCGGCGCGAACCGGCAAAAAATGGTCGATGAGTTAGGGCACTGGGAAGAATGGCGCGACCGTGCCAGTCAGATCCGCGACCACGTTCTGAGTAACCTCGACGCCTACCTGTATCAACTCTCCGAGAAAGTGACGGAAAACGGCGGTCAGGTGTTTTTCGCAAAGACCAAGGAAGAGGCTACCCGCTACATTTTGCAGGTCGCGAAAGCGAAAAATGCGAAGAAGGTGGTGAAGTCCAAGTCGATGGTGACCGAAGAGATCGGCGTTAACCACGTGCTGCAGGATGCCGGTATTCAGGTGATCGAAACCGATCTGGGCGAATATATTCTCCAGTTAGATCAGGATCCGCCTTCGCATGTGGTGGTCCCGGCTATCCATAAAGATCGCTATCAGATCCGTCGCGTGCTGCATGAGCAGATGGGCTATGACGGCCCGGAAACGCCGGAAGCGATGACCTTGTTCATCCGCCAGAAGATCCGCGAGGATTTCCTCAGCGCTGAAATTGGCATTACCGGCTGTAACTTCGCGGTGGCGGAGAGCGGCTCGGTTTGTCTGGTCACCAACGAAGGTAACGCGCGGATGTGTACCACGTTACCGAAAACACACATTGCGGTGATGGGCATGGAGCGTATCGCGCCGACGTTTGCCGACGTGGACGTGCTGATCACTATGCTGGCACGCAGTGCGGTGGGCGCTCGTCTGACGGGCTATAACACCTGGCTTACCGGGCCGCGCGAGGCGGATAACGTCGACGGGCCTGAAGAGTTTCACCTGGTGATTGTGGATAACGGTCGCTCGCAGGTGCTGGGTTCTGAGTTTCGCGATGTGCTGCGCTGCATCCGCTGTGGAGCCTGTATGAACACCTGCCCGGCGTATCGCCATATTGGCGGGCACGGCTACGGCTCTATTTATCCAGGGCCTATCGGGGCGGTGATCTCTCCGCTGCTCGGCGGCTATAAAGATTTTAAAGACCTGCCTTACGCTTGTTCACTGTGCACGGCCTGCGACAGCGTTTGTCCGGTACAGATCCCGCTGTCAAAACTGATCCTGCGCCATCGCCGGGTAATGGCCGAGGAAGGGATTACCCCGAAAGCGGAACGTCGGGCGATCAAAATGTTCGCTTATGCCAACAGCCATCCAGGGTTGTGGAAGGTCGGCATGATGGCTGGTGCCCACGCGGCGAGCTGGTTTATCAATGGCGGTAAAACGCCGCTCAAGGTTGGCGCGATTGGCGACTGGATGGAAGCGCGCGATCTTCCTGATGCTGACGGAGAGAGTTTCCGTAGCTGGTTTAAGAAACATCAGGCGCAGGAGAAAAAGAATGGATAACCGTACCGCGTTTTTAAACACCGTTGCCCAGGCGCTGGGCCGTCCGCTGCGGCGGGAACCGCAGGCCGAAGCCGCGCCGGTGAACAACTATGCGAACGAGCGGCTGACCGAACTCAGCCCGCAGCAGCGCTGCGATGCGTTTGTGCAGTTTGCCAGCGAGGTGATGCTGGCGCAGTGCGAACTGACCCATGAGGCGCAGGCCCCTGAGGCGGCGTTACGTCTGTGCCAACAGCTGGGGCAGCAGCCGGTGGTGGTTAGCGGCGACAGTCGGCTGGCAGAACTGGGGATAACCGAGCGTTTGCAGCGAGAGTGTAATGCTGTGGTCTGGGATCCGGTGCGTGGAGCCGAGAATATTGTTCAGGCCGAGCAGGCGAAAGTTGGCGTGGTGTATGCCGAGTATGGCCTGACGGAGTCCGGGGGCGTGGTGCTGTTTTCCGCTCCGGAGCGCGGGCGTTCAATCAGCCTGTTGCCCGAGTCCTCTATTTTCGTGCTGCGTAAAAGCAGCATCCTGCCGCGTGTGGCGCAACTGGCGCAGGTTCTGCATCAGAAAGCGCAGGCCGGTGAGCGTATGCCGTCGTGCATTAACATCATCAGCGGGCCCAGCTCAACGGCGGATATTGAGCTTATCAAAGTGGTCGGGGTGCATGGTCCGGTGAAGGCGGTGTATCTGATTATTGAAGATTGTTGAGATTCGTGAATAAGACCGCTCTGGCGTTGTAGCCCAGAGCGGGATGACATTCCGCACTCTGCGGACTCTCCTTTCGCAAGGGATCGCCTGAAAATGGCGTCCTGGTCCGCGCTTTCCTCTGCGGTTTAACGTTCCTGCACCTGTTTTTTCTGCTGATAAAATCGGCGTACAACATTGTTTCCAGTCACCGCAAGTGGCGATTTTTACGCCGTTACGTGGCTGGTAAAATTGATCTAAATCAATTTAAATCGACTTATTTTTAAAAGCGAAAGAATGCAATGTTTACTAAAATTTTACCTTTCCGTGCTTATTTTTCGACAACGCAGGCGACAACGCAGTGAGAATCAACGCGATTTACGCAGCGGATAGCACCGAAAATCAACGCAAAAAGGCATATAAAAACAGGGGTTTTAGGTAAAAGTAGACATTAAACACGTTATGTAACCTATTGGCTGGAATGATGTTTTGATGGCACATTGTTAGCCACGCGGTAGACGTCTTTTTTTTAATCTAATGAGTCACAATGAATGTGCGTAAAGTAAAAATTACACATTATTCTACAATCAAGTTATCTTTCATTTGAAATAGCGTTCCACTTTTAAATGATTTATTAACAGTTTCATTACTATTGTGCATTTTTTTTGCCGTTGACATGTTTTTACACTGGATGCATATTTCATCGCCATAAGCGTATTATTGCGTTCAGGAGATGACAATGCCTTCTCGAGATTATCCCGATAGTCGAAAAGCCAGAGGTACCCGCTCGAAAGATATGGTTCTTTTAAGTGCGCGTGTCGATACCTCTTTGTGGGAATACGTTCGCACGCTGGCATTTGAAACACGAAAAAGCAAACAAGATATTATTGCTGAAGCATTAATGCTACATCGCTCTATTAATGAGAGTGACTCTCAGTAATACATGCTATCACGCTCTGTCTGGGTTTTATTTATATTCCCAATAATGATATATGCCTTGCTACGTCCTTAATAATTTTACTGGTGTGTTATTTGTTTTCCCCTTGTTCAATAGGGGGCTTTTTTATGTTGGCGCGCCGCCCGCATAACAAAGTTGATAGCAAAATTCACAATTAAAAGTGAGTAAAAAATGAAAAAGACAGCAATGGCATTAGCCGTGATGGCATTAGGGGTAACGTCCGTTCATGCAGCGGAAATTTATAACAAAGATGGCAATAAACTGGATTTGTACGGCAAAGTTAAAGCAGTACATACCTGGACTGACGGCACCGACGCCGACGGTACTTATGCGCGTCTGGGTTTTCGTGGTGAGACACAAATTAACGATCAGCTGACCGGTTATGGCCACTTTGAAAGTCAGTTTGATGCCGCTGGAGCAGAAGGTTCTCAGGATGGTATTAAAACACGTCTCGCGTTTGCTGGCCTGGATTACGGTCACGACGTTAGCTTTGACTACGGTCGTAACTACGGTGTCGCTTATGACGTGGGATCTTACACTGACGTTCTTTCAGAGTTCGGCGGTGATTCCTATGAAAATACTGACCGCTTCCTTACTACACGCACTTCTGGCGTTGCAACACTCCGTACCAAAAATCTGTTTGGTGCCGTTGATGGTGTAAACCTGGCGGCGCAATACCAGGGTCAGGATGATACCGATGCGGACCCGGCTAAACAGCACGGCAATGGCTATGGCTTCTCTCTGGGTTATGACAACATCGCGGACTCTGGCGTGTCTGCCATCGCGGCTTACTCTACCAGCGCGGTAACTGCTGAGCAGAAACAGCAGGGCTGGGAAGGTGATAACGCTGAATTCTGGGGGGCGGGCCTGAAGTATGATGCCAATGCTGTCTATGTGGCGACGATGTACGGTGAATCCCACAACCTGATCCAGAATGCCAACAAAGCGCAGCACTTTGAAGCGATGGCGGCCTATGTGTTTGATTTTGGTCTGCGTCCGAACGTGGCTTACGTCCACTCACGTGACACTGACAACACTGACCTGACCGAGTACGTGGCGCTGGGTACCGATTACTACTTCAACAAAAACATCGTGGCCGATGTGGGTTACAAGTTTAACCTGCTCAATGGCCAGGACGGTGACAACGAAGTTGTTGCTGGCCTGACCTACCAGTTCTAAGTTTTTGTTATGTCATGAAAAAGGCGTCTCTAGTCAGACGCCTTTTTTACATTGCTTTTCCTGTCAGACTGGCTGCTGTGGGTTGCCACGCACTTCGCTAAATAACCACTTCCAGATCCCCACTTTTACCCATGCCACCACGCAGAAAATGAGATAAAAAAGTGGTTTATGCGTTATCGAAACGCGCATTACTTCCATCAGATCTACATGTAAATTTCCGGCGATGGCCATATTAATGACGAATATAGAGGCAATGGTACTAGCCAGCAAAATAAGAATCGCTTTGATGGTGCCTATCTCTGGCCACTTTCCGGCAGCCCACTGCCAGAGAAAAATCGTGGTGAGTACAAATATAATAAACAGCCCTGCGGCCCCGAAAAAGCCGAAGTCTTTATAATCCTTCATGGTGCTAAATAAGCTGATGATAATAATTAACCCAAGTATGATTTTTTTAAACCACGACATGTACTGTTCCTGAATATGCTGTTGATGTTGTATGGATATGTCCATTTTTACTCATTTTATGTTTATTCTACAAATGAGTTAAGACGGATTATAAAGTGTCTGGAAAATGAATTATTGGTTATTTGTGGATTATGAAATGTTGACATTTAATTGCGGAGTAATCCGAATCTAAGATTTTTTAGAGGGGGGCGCTTATACTTCTTTAGGTGTAAGAGAACGCTGTTTATAGCATTGTACTGCACTAATCAGTGCAGCAAAAAATAGTGCCGCTGCACCACACAGCGTAGCGTTGATAATGGCGACAGCACCGCTTCCCAGCAGGCTGGTTAATAGCGGCCCGAGAATTTGCCCAATGCCGTACGTCAGCGTCACCAGTCCCAATAGGTTAATGTTTCGCGGCACGCTGAGTTGGCGGGCGAGCGGCATCACCAGTGAGGTGGTTCCCATAAAGGTTGCGCCAAAACCGATACTGCTGAGAACCAGCAGGAACAACGAGTCGCTGGCAAGTGTTAACACCACGCAGGCGCTTTGGGTCAGCAGATTGGCGGTCAGGCATTGCAGGACTCCCCAACGTTTCGCCGCCCATAGCCAGCCGAAACACCCCGGAATGATTGCGATGCCAACCAGCGACCACAGGTGTACGGTCAGCAGTGGCGAACCGGCATTTTTCGCCATCAGCGGCAGGTAAGTGGCGACAATGATGTAGCCAAAACCGGCCAGCCCGTAAAGCAACGCCAGCAGCCACCATGACATCGGTTGATGCGCGGATTTTGCTAGTGGTACGGCGGGCAGCACGCGGTCACGAGAGGGGAGCAGCACGACCAGCAGCAGAAGGAGTAAGCCAGAAAGGACTCCGGCACCCAGCCACAGCGTATGCGATGGCAGCGCAAAGCGTAAACCAGCGATGACATACTCATTACCGAGAAAAATGCCGGTCCCGACGCCGGAGAACAGGGCCGCAATCACAAACGGATGACGGGTATGCTGCAGAACCACCATCGAACCAAAGATCATCATACCGGCACTGGCGACACCTGCCAGAAAGCGGATCGCCATCATCAGTGCGGGCTGGGTAAAAAACGCCATCGCCAGGATAAGTCCGGTGGTCGCGAGCGCAGACGCTAATAGCATCGGACGTAGGCGTGAGGGCTGGTGGAACAAGGCGAAGGAAAACAGCAGGCTGCCTGCCAGATACCCGGCGTAGTTGGCGCTGGCAATCCACGAGAGTTGGCTAAAGGTAAACTGACCTTCAGTCAGCAGCACCGGCAGCATTGGCGTATACAGAAAGCGGCCAATCCCCATGCCCAGCGTCAAGACCAGCAGGCCAAACAGCGCGATGCGGATGGAATGATGATTTGAACCAGGACTTCCCTGCGGCATGCAGACGCTCACTTCACGCTGTTATGTGGATATTTGTTATATTACATATGCAAATGATAATTTAAAGTTAAATGATGCAGGTTTTACCGTCAGAGGATTTTCTTCAGGTCCATTTCTTTTTTCTCCTTAAAAATTCGGCAGCGTGAGCAGAGACGGAAGTTGCGACAACAGATATAACACCAGCCCGATAGAACCGCCAACCAGCGTGCCGTTGACGCGAATAAACTGCAAATCTTTGCCGATGTTGAGCTCAATTTGTTGCGACATCTCCCGAGCATCCCAGCTTTTGACCGTGTCGCTGATGTGTCGCGTCAGGAAGGTAGCGAACTCCGGTGCGACTTTTTTCGCAGCCTGCTCCAGGTGTTCATTCAGCGACGCACGCAGGGCACCATCGGCAACCAGCGTTTCGCCAAACCACTGTCCGGCGCTGGCAATGCGTTGTTTCACGCGAGAATCATCGGCGTTAATGTCGGTTTTCACCCATTGACGCAGATCCGCCCACAACTCGCCGAGATAGCGGTTAAAGGCTTCGTCCTCTTTCAGGTAGCTTTTGAGGCTTTCTGCACGTGCGGCCATGTCAGGATCGTGTTTGAGCTTATCGATCAGGTTCAACGTGGCGCGATCGAAGGCGTGGCGGATCTGATGCGCCCGATCGTGACTGATGTCATCCAGCAGGGAGTTGACCGCATCAGAGACCAGCTCGGCGCTGTGTTCACCGAGCCATTCGGTTGGCAGGATCTTCGCTTTGAGCGGATGTTCGGTCTCCAGCCAGCGCACAATCTGCTGGGCGATAAACGCCCGCGAACTGTCGCGCTGTAGCAGGGCGATCAGCTGCGTAATCAGCGTGTCGAGCAGCACCTGGTGGCGGTTGTTTTTGGTCATGCTTTCCAGCATTAATGCGCTGGTGCCGGAGAGATCGACCTTGTCGATAGCCTTATGCACCGCGCGTTTGATCAGCCGCTGGATGCGGGCGTCGTCGGTCAGTTCGAGAAATCCGCTCATGATCTGCAGCAGATGCTGGCCGATGCGCCGGGCATTTTCCGGTTGGCTGAACCAGTTGCCAATGAGCAGCGCCGGTTCATGGCGGCGAATCAGCGCCACCAGTGACTGGGTGTCGAGGAATTTTTCCTGCACGAACTGACCCAGGTTTTCGCCGATGCGGTCTTTATTACGCGGGATAATCGCCGTATGGCGCGAGATAAACGGGATCGGTACCCGGCGAAAAAGCGCGACCACGGCGAACCAGTCCGCCAGCGCGCCTACCATCGCCGCTTCGGCAATCGCTTTGATCCCGAGCACCCAGAAGTTGGGTGGCAGAAACAACGTGATGACGAAGGTCGCGGCAGCAATCAGCAGCAGAGAGAGCGCCAGTCGCTTGGCGCGTTTGAGTTCAGCAATTTTATTCATAGACTTAAGGATAGAGCCAGACGGGGGGAACGTGCAAAAATTGTGGCACGCCTCCCATTTTTAGACTGAACGATCTTATCCTGGGATCCAGTTGTCCCACGCGGGTAACGGACCGAGTTCCGCCACCAGAAAATCGATAAACGATCGTACCTTCGGATTACTGTACTTGCTGGGAAAATACAGCGCATACAGGGCGTGGGTTTCACAGGTGATGGTGCCGTCGAGCATCAGCGGCGTGACCTCTTCTTTTTGAATATGATCGCCAATCAGATAGGTGGGTAAATACGCCACGCCCTGATCTTCTAACACCGACTTCAATAACACCAGGCTGCTGTTGGCCTGGATCGGCATATGCAGCTTCAATTGATGCAAACGATCCTGCTCGTCTGCCACTTTTAGCACTGGCGTGAGGCCGGGGTAAACCAGGCAATCATGATTCACCAAGTCGCTGCGGCGCTGGGGCATCCCTTTTTTTGCGAGGTATCCCGGCGACGCGCAGTACGCCCAGCGGATAGGGACCAGTTTACGCATGGCGTAATTCTGCGGCGGCGCGGTGGAGATGCGCAGGGCGATGTCGAAATCGGTTTCGTTCAGATTGACGAAGTTATCGTTGAGATCGATGTACAGATTCACATCCGGGAACTGGGTACGATATTTATCCACCAGGTTTACCAGTCGCGAATAACCAAAGGCAATGGAACAGGTGATGCGTAATTCGCCCTGCGGGCTGTGGTAATAACCGGAGGTAGTATTCAGCGTTTCATCAAACTCTGTCAGTAGCTTATTGGCGCGGTTAAATAAATATTGCCCGGCATCGGTCAGGGTAATACTGCGGGTGGTGCGTTTAATTAACGTTGTCCCCAGCGTGTCTTCCATTGCCGTCAGGCTTTTGCTTACCGCGGAAGGCGAGACGTTGAGCTGTGCGGCGGCCTCCGATAACCCTCCGCAGTCAACGATTTTGACGAAAAATTCCAAATGCTTGAGTGAAATCGGCGTACCCATAATTTCCTTTAATTCACAAGTGATTTGCAAAAACGGTACGAATAGGCCGTTACATTCGCATTTTAAACATGCAACTATTGAATCACAGGAAACAACTCGCTGGCAAAATGAAAAAATAACAGGTTAAGTGAGTTGCATCACAAAATATAAGGAGGCAGGCCTGAAACGCATCAAGTTGTGAATGTAGTCTCATTAAAAATTATATAATTTAAAAGGTACCCATTATGTGGTCACGACTCGAACCCTACAGATCGTCGATTATTTTATTATTTGCTCTGGTTATTGGCGGCTTATTAGGTATTTATGCCCCGACGTTTGCCAGCACACTCCAGCCAGTCGGTCAGATATTCTTAAACCTGTTATTTATGATCATCGTGCCGCTGGTGGGGATCAGCGTCATGTCTTCTATCGCCAGTATGACCGACCTGAAAAGGCTGGGACGCATTATGGCGATTATCTTTATTGTTTCGATCGCGATGGCCTTTATTCCGGCTGCCGGGATTGTGGCGCTGGCGCTATGGTACAACCCGGCGCAGGGCGTCACTATCGATCTCTCGCAGTCCGTGCAGGCGGGCAGTGGCAAGATGGATTTTGTCAGCATGATCACCACCAATGATTTTATCGGACTATTTTCGAAGTCCAATATTCTGGCGCTGATCGTCATGGCGATCATTGCCGGTGTGGCGATTGGGCAATCAGATCAGGCGGGGAAACGCATTGCGTCACTGCTGGAAGATGCCAATACCGTGATCATGAAGATCGTCTCTATCATTATGAAAGTGGCGCCGATTGGTCTTGGTTGCTATTTCGCTGCGACCATGGCCAGCCAGGATTCCGCGCTGCTGTTAACCTTTGCCCGCGCCATTGGCCTGTTTATGGTCGCCACGCTGGTCTACTTTGTTTTCGGCTCAATTCTCTATTCGTATATTGGCGGCGGTGTTCCGGCGGTCAGAGCCTTCTGGCGTAATGCGATTGAACCTTCTGCCACCGCGCTGGGAACCTGTTCTTCACTGGGCACATTACCTGTCACGCTGCGCGCCGGTAAGGCGATGGGGATTAACCCGGAAATTGTGGATGTCTCTATTCCGTTGTTGGTTAACCTGAACAAAGGCGGCGTGGCGATGATTGCCGCGCTGAAAATTGTCTTTATCTATTCCGTGCTCGGCATGCCGTTCACCACCGAGACCTTCTTCCTGACCATGCTGATTGCCGTGCTCTCGGCCATTATCGTCGGCGGCGTACCGGGCGGCGCGTTTCTGGGTGAGATCTTTATTGTCACCACGCTCGGGTTGCCGATGGAAGCGATCCCGATGCTGGTGGTGCTGGGTACGATTACCGATGCGCCCGCCACGCTTATCAACGTGATCCATGATTTGAACGCGGCACAAATTGTTGAGCGGTTTGCTGGAAAAAAGCAGAACGACGCTGAAATCAACGCGACCGCCGCTGCGGTATAGGTTTGCACACGGATTAAGAAACAGGAGATGTTATGAAAGACGCAATGAAGATTGAAACCCAACTGGTCGTCGCCGGACGTGACAAACGTTACACCCAGGGGGCGGTGAATCCGGTTATCCAACGCGCTTCTTCGCTGGTGTTTGATACCGTGAAGGATAAAAAATTCGCTACCGCCAATCGCGCTAACGGGGAACTGTTTTATGGTCGTCGCGGTACCTATACCCACTTCGCTTTTCAGAAGGCGATGAGCGAGCTGGAAGGCGGTGCGGGCTGTGCGCTGTACCCGTGCGGGGCCGCGGCGGTTACCAATGCGATTCTGGCGTTTGTACAAAGCGGCGATCATATCCTGATGACCGGCGCGGCCTATGAGCCAACCCAGGATTTCTGTAATAAGATCCTGAGTAAATTCAACGTGGAAACCACCTATTACGATCCGCTGATTGGCGCAGGTATCGTCGATTTTCTGCGCCCTGAGACGAAAGTGGTGTTTCTGGAATCGCCCAGTTCAATCACCATGGAAGTACAGGATGTGCCGGGAATGGTGAAGGCGATCCGCGCAGTGAACCCGGACATCGTCATCATGATCGACAACACCTGGGCGGCGGGCGTACTGTTTAAGGCGCTGGATTTCGGCGTGGATATTTCCATTCAGGCGGGGACGAAATACACCATTGGCCACTCGGACGGCATGCTGGGCACGGCGGTGTCCAACGCCCGCTGCTGGGATCGTCTGCGTGAGAACTCGTATCTGATGGGGCAAACGCTGGATGCCGACACGGCGTATAACGGCAGCCGTGGACTGCGCACGCTGGCGGTACGTCTGAAACAGCATCAGGAAAGCAGTATCCATATTGCCCGCTGGCTGTCGGCAAGACCGGAGGTGGCGCGGGTGAATCATCCGGCGTTACCGGAGTGTCCGGGCCATGAGTATTTTCAGCGCGACTTTGCCGGTAGCTCGGGCCTGTTCTCGTTTATCCTGAAAAAGCGCCTGACTGATGAACAGATGGCGAATTTCCTCGATAACTTCTCGCTGTTCCATATGGCCTATTCGTGGGGCGGATTCGAGTCGCTGATTCTGGCTAACCAGCCGGAGGAGCTGAATAGCATTCGCCCTGCCGGGGATGTCGACTTCAGTGGCACGCTGGTCAGGGTGCATATTGGCCTGGAAGATGTCGGTGATTTGATTGCCGATCTGGACGCCGGGTTCGCGCGTATCGCGTAATGTGATGTGATAAATGCCGGATGCGGTGCCAGCACCTTATCCGGCCTACCACGATGGCGTAGGCCGAATAAGCATGGCAGGTTAGTTTTCCGTGGCTAACGTCGTGGCCTCGTGCTGACGTACCCGCTTCAACAATCCGGCGAGCGTGAATACCACGACAATACCTGCGACAACCGCCAACAGGTGAAACGAAATCCTGCCGCCGTTAAACCACAGCCAGCGCCCAATTTCGACAGAAACCGCCATTACCGTCAGGATCACCATATTCAGCGATGCGGAGACCGTGCCCTTCGGCAGGTTGTTGGAAAACAGCGTAAAACGGAACAGCGTCGGGAAAATCATCCCGATACCAAATGCATACAGACTGGTGCCCAGCACCGACCACAGCCAGACGTGCGGCCAGAGTAAATTGCCACCAATCAGTATCGCCAGCCCGCTCAATTGGACAGGTGCTGCCCGCCAGATAAAGCGCGGCCTTGTCGGGTCCTTCACAAATCGCACCACCACCATATTGGCGACGATAACCGCTCCAAATACCGGAGCCTGCGCCCAGGCAAACTGCGAGGTGGTCATGCCGCCCGCGTCGATCAGGATCACCGGTGATACCGCCACCCAGCTCATCATCGGGATGTAGCTCAGCGACAGCGTGGCGGCCCCAAACAGGAACACCCGGTTGCGAAATACATCGCGAAAATCCCGCAGTACGCCGCGTGCGCTGAACGGCACCGTGCCGCGCTGCACCGTTTCTGGCATCGCCAACAGCAGGCCAATAAAGGCGACCAGGCCCATCGCGGCAATGATGGCAAACAGAACCTTCCAGTGGACAAAGTGCATCAGCGCCGCCCCGGAGAGCGGGCCAATTACCGGTGCCACCAGCACAATGGAGGTGATGATGGCCATCAGCTTGATGGCCTTTGTCTGGCCAAATGCCTCCTGCACCGTGACGTAGCCGACGGTGGCGATAAAGCAGATGCTGGTGCCCTGCACAACGCGTGCAATCAGAAACTGCGTCATTGAGGTGGTGAACAGTGTAGCCGCGCAGGCAAGGGTGAAGATGAGCGCGCCGGTAATCAGCACCGGTCGGCGTCCAATTCGATCGGAAAGCGGACCTAACAACCACTGTAGCGCCATCCCACCCGCCAGATACAGGCTAACCGCAGCCGGTGCCAGGCTGACATCAGCGTTGAAATCCCGCACGACATTAATGATGCCGGGTTGGATCAGGTCCGTTGACAGGTAGGCGGCGAAGTCGTACAGAATCAGCGCGATGGGGAAAAACAGCGTCGTGGCGCGTTGCGAGAAAAACGCGAAAATCCGTTGCATAAAACAGCTCCTTGTCGGGAGAAAACCCTCAACGGGAATAGCGAGATCGCACCTCGGGTGGCGTCAGTTGAATGGAAAATAGACATCCGCAGTGTAATGCGAATGGGCGCGTAAGCAAACGCGTTTTTGCGGGGAGTGTTCTGAGAAAATGTCTGCCTTGCAGAGGGCGGTATTTACTGTGGATAGTGCCTCGCAGACATAAAACGTGTTGAATGAGAGTCATAAATTTAGCCGTTATAGTCGCGCCATCTTTTTCCTCGGACGATGGATCTCCATGAAAAAAACACCGACCTCAACCCCGCATGATGCGGTCTTTAAAACATTTTTACGTCATCCGGAGACTGCCCGGGATTTTCTACAGATTCATCTCCCTGATGCGTTACGCGAAATATGTGACCTGCAGACACTAAAGCTCGAGTCTGACAGTTTTATTGAGGGGGATTTACGCGCGTATTACTCCGATGTGCTGTGGTCGCTGAAAACGACGGAAGGGGATGGATATATTTACGTAGTGATTGAACATCAGAGTACACCGGATGCGCATATGGCGTTCAGGTTGATGCGCTATGCGATAGCGGCCATGCAAAAACATTTAGATGCCGGACACCCGCAATTACCGCTGGTGGTGCCGATGCTGTTTTATCACGGCGCTAAAAGTCCGTATCCCTGGTCACTGTGCTGGCTGGATGAATTTGCCAATCCAACATTGGCTCGTCGGCTTTATGCCGCAGCGTTTCCGCTGGTCGATATTACAGTTATTCCGGACGATGAGATTGTGCAGCATCGCCGTATGGCGCTGCTGGAATTAATACAAAAACATATCCGTCAGCGCGATCTTATGGGATTGGTCGAGAACATTGTTTCTCTGTTAGTTACCGGGTCCACTAATGACAGCCAGCTCAAGACGCTGTTTAATTATATTTTGCGAACCGGTGATGCACCTCGCTTCAATACGTTTATCAGTGCGATTGCCGAACGTTCACCGCAGCATAAGGAGCATTTGATGACGATCGCGGACAGATTGCATGAGGCGGGATTTAAAAAAGGATGGCAGGAAGGCAAACAGGAAGGCAAACAGGAAGGTAAACAGGAAGGTAAACAGGAAGGGCTGATGGAGGGGCGGCGTGATGAAGCATTGCGTATTGCCCGCACCATGTTGACCGACGGTATCGATATCAACACGATACAAAAAATTACCCGACTGTCCGCTGAGGATATCCAGGGGTTAAACCACTAGACAGAGGCGAAGCCGGGTGTGCCGATTTACTCTATCGCCACCATCACCGCCTCTCCGAGTTTCTGCATCACTTCCCGGTGCTTTTCGTCTGGTGGCAGTGCGCAGTTGATACGTACGCAGTTGCGATACTTTCCTGACGCCGAGAACAGCGAACCTGGCGCGACCTGGATTTTCAGGCGGCAGAGCTGTCTGGCGACGCAGACCATGTCGACCTGTGGTGGCAATTCGACCCACAGCATAAAGCCGCCTTTTGGTCGGGTGACGCAGATCCCGCAGGGGAAGTATTCCCGTACCCAGCAGGTGTAGATTTCCATATTGCGCTGGTAAATCTGGCGCATACGCCGGACATGGCGATGATAATGACCCTCGCGCACAAAGGTTGCCGCCGCCAGCTGCGTGGCGGGAACGCTGGTGCCGATGACGGCGTATTTCATGTGCAGCAGTTTGTCATAATAGCGACCCGGAACCACCCAACCCACGCGCAGACCCGGTGCCACAGATTTGGTAAATGAGCTGCACAGCAGCACCCGACCGTCGCTATCCCAGGAATGAATTGTGCGTGGACGCGGATACTCCGTCGCCAGTTCGCCATACACATCATCTTCAAAAATCACAATGTCGTGACGCTGGGCGAGGGCGAGTACCGCTCGCTTGCGGGCATCCGGCATAATAAATCCGAGGGGATTATTGCAGTTGGGAACCAGCAGCACCCCTTTAATCGGCCACTGATCCAGCGCCAGCTCCAGGGCTTCAATACTGATCCCGGTATCCGGATCGGTCGGGATCTCAATCACTTTGATGCCAAGACCGCGTAGCAGCTGCATGGTGCCGTAATAGGCGGGGGATTCCACAGCGACGATATCGCCGCGCTGGCAGACCGTCAGCAGCGCCAGCGACATTCCGCTCTGGCTGCCGCTGGTGATTACGATATCGTCCGCACTGACCACCGAACCGCCGTCCAGCATCAGCCGGGCTATCTGTTGGCGCAGTTCCCGACAGCCGGGCAGCTCGTCGTAACCCAGCACCGCGCGCAGATTATGCTGCGCCACGCGGCTTAACTCGCGCCACAGCGGTTTCAGGCTGGGTTGATTAATATCGGGAACGCCGCTGCTGAAAGGGACGATTGATGTGTCTGCGTGACCTGCCAGCATGTCCAGCACCTGATCCCACTGGGTTATCTCCACCGGACGCTGTACCGGGCGCGACATTGGCGGCACCGGCGGCTGTGCTTTACGCGGGGCGACAAAATAGCCAGAGCGCGGCTGCGGGGTGATCAGCTGTCGCTGTTCCAGCATCTGATATGCCTGCTGTACGGTGCTGATGCTGACCCCATGTTCCTGACTCAGGCTGCGCACCGACGGCAGCTTTTCGCCATGGCAATACAACCCCTGCTCAATGCGTTCGGCCAGCAGACTGGCCAGATATTGGTAACGCGTCATGCTGTATCCCTCATGGGTACCATACAGATCAAAAAACCCGTACAGACTGGCGTGAAAAAGGTGATTCAGGATCCTTTTTAACCAATCTGTATGTTAAATAAAAGTACTTTGTGAATCTGTATTGTATCCCCCTGGATCCGCGAAGATAACGTCTCAGATAAGACGGGGAGGCGGGTATGGAATTTCATGAGAACAGAGCAAAGCAGCCATTTATTGGTTTGGTGCAGGTCTGGAGGGCGATTAAACGCTGGCATCTGCGGGCGCAAACGCGGCGCGTATTGCAACAGATGAGCGATGAGCGGCTAAAGGATGTCGGGCTGCGACGCGATCAGGTGGAGTAATTGTTCTTTCATCGACAGAGGCTGTCAGTGCCGGATGGCGGCGTAACCGCCTTATCCGGCCTACAAAATTTAATCCCTGATCGTCAAGTTGTGAAGCTATTTCCAACAATCCAGGTATAATCGTAAGATAATTGTAGATACATTTTTGTATATACAATTAGGGATAAAATACATGCCAATGGAGTTTGAGTGGGATGCAAACAAGGCACAAAGTAAGCCGGGGAATCGTTATGAGCATGATTAAACATAAACGTGGCAGCGCATCCGCGCTGAGTGCTCAGCATGAGGCGGAACTGAAGGCGCTGGCGAATAAACCGGATGATGATATTGATTATAGCGACATTCCGGTGACTGAAGATGAGCAGTGGTCAGAGGCTAATCGCGGTACGTTTTTCCGTCCGTTGAAAACTCAGGCATCGGTGCGCATTGATGCCGATGTGATGGAGTGGTTAAAGCGCCCCGGGAAGGGTTACCAGACGCGGCTAAATGCTATTTTGCGCGAGGCTATGCTGAGAGAGCAAAACAAGAAATAGCCCTATACCGAGGTTGTGAGTGCCGGATGGCGGCTGCGCCTTATCCGGTCTACGGGAGAAGGCTTTGTAGGCCCGGTAAGCGTAGCGCCACCGGGCAATTCAGCAGGGGATTACTTCTTCAAGCCCGCAAATGCCGCCCGAATTTCGTCTTCCGGCAGGTTAATACCGATAAACACCAGCTGGCTGTGCGGCTGTTCGTCGCCCCACGGGCGGTCCCAGTCGGCGCTGTACAGGCGCTGGACGCCCTGGAACAGCAGGCGGTTGGGTTCGCCTTCGATCCACAACATGCCTTTGTAACGCAATAGTTTTTCGGCAGATTCCAGCAGCAGGTTTTCCATCACCCTGGACACGTCGCTGATATTCACCGGGTAATCCAGTTCGACGACGATCGAGGAGATATCGTTTTGTTTGTCGGCGATAAAGTGGAAACGCGGTTTGGCGCTGACCACGTTCTCTTCCAGCATAAAACCGTTGGTGTCGAACAGCTGCGCGAGGTCGATGTCGCCATGAGTGACGGTATACACCGGCGCGCGGGCGTTGATGCGCGCCAGGCGCTCACGCAGTTTCTCGCTTTCACCTGCTACGTCGGTTTTGGTCAGCAGGATGCGGTCGGCGTAGCCAACCTGCGACTGGGCGATGGTGAACTGGTTCATCTGTTCGTCGGCGTGCACCGCGTCAACCAGCGCGATCACGCCGTCCAGCAGGTAGCGTTCGCAAATCACTTCATGGGAGAAAAAGGTCTGAATAATCGGGCCGGGATCGGCCATGCCGGTGCACTCAATCACCAGACGGTCAAAATCGATCGCCCCCTTGTCGAGGTTGTCGAGCAGGTCTAACAAGGCGTCTTCCAGTTCACTGGAACGGGTGCAGCAGATGCAGCCGTTGGTCAGGGTTTTGATCTGCGTGGCGCGGTCGCCAATTAGCTGATCGTCCACCGAGACTTCGCCGAATTCGTTTTCGATAACGGCAATTTTGTAACCGTGCTGCTCGTTGAGAATATGGCGCAGCAGGGTGGTTTTACCCGCGCCGAGAAAACCGGTGAGTAGGGTGACTGCAATCGGGGTCATTCATTTCTCCTTCTAACAGCAACTGCTTCCGCCGCTACCGTAGCGGGCTTCCTGGCGCTCGCGGAAGAATTCTTCGTAGGTCATGTACGGCTTATCGGGATGGTTGGTCTTCATATGCTCGACGTAGTTGTCGTAGTCCGGAATACCAATCAGCATTTTTGCCGCCTGACCGAGATACTTTTTTGCCTGACCTAAAGTACCAAACATTCTGCCGTCCTGTTAATGAATAAAGCCGGATGGCGGCTTGCGCCTTATCCGGCCTACGTTAACTGCATTCTGTAGGCCGGGATCGCTGCGCGCCTCCCGGCATCAGGTTAGTGGTGTGAAGAGGTCTTCACGCCGCCTTCCGGCACCGGTACATACGGCGTCTCTTTATCAGAGCGGCCGTTGATGGCGCGGGCTTTCTGCCAGGTACGGAACCCGTAGAAAATGATGCTATACACCACCACCAGGAACAGAATACTCAGGCCTGCGTTGGTGTAGTTGTTGATGACGATATGGTTCATGTTGGCAATCTGCTGCGCGGTCAGTTCACCGCCGTTAGCAATCTTCTCTTTGTACTGACTTGCCATGAAGAAGAAGCCTTCCATCTGCGGGTTGGTGCTGAACAGTTTCAGACCCAGCGCCCAGGTGGTGCAGATCAGCAGCCATACGGCCGGAACCACGGTGACCCAGATGTATTTGGTGCGCTGCATTTTAACCAGTACCACGGTGCCGAGAACCAGCGCCACGGCGGCCAGCATCTGGTTAGAGATACCGAACAGCGGCCACAGGCTCTTCACGCCGCCCAGCGGGTCAACCACGCCTTGATACAGCAGGTAGCCCCACAGGCCTACGCAGCCCGCAGTACCCACAACACCGGCAACCAGGGAGTCGGTTTTCTTCAGGAACGGGACGAAGTTACCCAGCAAATCTTGCAGCATAAAGCGGCCAGAACGGGTACCTGCATCCAGTGCGGTCAGGATGAACAGCGCTTCAAACAGAATACCGAAGTGGTACCAGAAGCCCATGTCAGCCATCGGCAGCACTTTGTGGAACACGTGCGCGATACCGACAGCCAGCGTCGGTGCGCCACCGGCGCGGTTCAGAACGGACGGTTCACCAATGTCTTTCGCGGTTTGCAGGATCTGCTCAGGCGAAATCACGAAGCCCCAGGAGCTGACGGTTGCCGCTGCCTGCGCGGTCACGTCTTTCAACTGCGCCATAATCAGCGGCGCGTTCTCGCCACCCATTTCATGCAGGTTTGGCATGGTGATGCCAAGGCCCGCAGGCGGGGTGTTCATCGCGAAGTACAGACCCGGTTCGATGATGGAGGCGGCAACCAGCGCCATAATTGCGACGAAGGATTCCATCAGCATGGCGCCATAACCAATGAAACGCGCATCGGTTTCACAGGCCAGCAGCTTCGGTGTGGTACCGGAGGCGATCAGCGCGTGGAAGCCAGACACCGCGCCACAGGCGATGGTGATGAACAGGAACGGGAACAGTGCCCCTTTCCACAGCGGACCGGTACCGTCAACGTACTGGGTCATCGCCGGCATTTTCAGCTCTGGGTTCAGGATAACGATACCGACAGCCAGACCAACGATAACGCCGATTTTCAGGAAGGTGGCCAGATAGTCGCGCGGGGCGAGGATCAGCCATACCGGCAGCAGCGCAGAGATAAATGCGTAGCCGATAAGCGTAAAGGTAATGGTGGTGTCTTTAAAGGTCAGTGCCGGGCCCCAGTACGGGTCGTGGGCAATCACGCCGCCGAAGTAAATGGAGGCAACCAATAGAACAATACCAATCACCGACACTTCGCCCACACGTCCCGGGCGCAGGAAGCGCATGTAGATCCCCATGAACAGCGCGATCGGTACGGTTGAGCAGACGGTGAACACACCCCACGGGCTTTCCGCCAGCGCTTTCACCACGATCAGTGCCAGCACTGCCAGGATGATGATCATGATTAAGAAGCAGCCGAACAGCGCGATGGTTCCCGGTACCGGGCCCATCTCTTCTTTGATCATCTCACCGAGAGACGCGCCGTTACGGCGAGAAGAGATAAACAGCACCATGAAGTCCTGTACTGCACCGGCCAGCACCACGCCCGCCAGCAACCACAGCGTACCCGGCAGGTAGCCCATTTGCGCGGCCAGTACCGGTCCAACCAGCGGACCTGCCCCGGCGATAGCAGCAAAGTGGTGACCGAACAGGACGTTACGGTTGGTTGGGACGTAGTTCAGACCGTCGTTGTTGATGACCGCTGGCGTGGCACGCGTGGGGTCAAGTTTCATCACTTTCTGGGCGATGTACAGACTGTAGTAACGATAGGCCACCAGATAAACAGAGACAGAGGCGACCACGATCCACAGGGCGCTGATGTGTTCACCCCGACGTAATGCCACTACCGAGAGGCAAAATGCACCGATGATTCCGAGAATCACCCAGGGTATGTGCTTGAATATCTTTTTCGTATCCATAGTAAAACCTGGTTTTTTACCCGTCATACTTCAAGTTGTATGTGCGTTGGCTTCATTCGTTCACCCCAGTCACTTACTTTTGTAAGCTCCTGAGGATTCTCTCATTTGCCGCCTTCTTACAACTCGAATTATCTAGGGTACCGATTAATAATTGGCCGAAGCCGCGTGGGTTTGAGTGTGTGTTTGAGGAGATAAGTTGACTGCTATGTTGGGAGGATCTTGCCAGAGAATTACGCGCGTAAAGTAAGGTAAATATGTGAGTGGTTATATGTCAGCTTAAGCGGTCCCAAGTGTCAGCGAGCGGTTCCGGGGAGCGGTAAACGGGGGTGATTATGTGATTGAGATCACTAAAAAACTCCTTTAGAGCCCTTACGGAAGGCGGTATCGCCGATTCGTCGATGCTGCGATCGATTCAGGAAGCACGAATTCCGTAAAGTTTTCTCTTTTCAGGCCGAAAATTCTGACATCTGTCTAGCGGAAAGAGAAAACATGTTAAAACGAATGAAGATTGTTACCAGCTTACTGCTGGTATTGGCGCTGTTTGGCCTTTTACAACTGGCCTCGGGCGGGTTGTTCTTTAATTCACTGAAGAATGACAAGGAGAACTTTACCGTTCTGCAAACCATTCGCCAGCAGCAGTCTGCGCTGAATGCGACCTGGGTTGAACTGCTGCAAACGCGAAATACCCTGAACAGGGCAGGGATCCGCTACATGATGGATCAGAGCAATATCGGCAGCGGCGCCACCGTGGCGGAGCTGATGCAGGTGGCGAGCACTGCGCTGAAAATGACCGAGAAAAACTGGGCAACCTATGAATCGCTGCCGCGCGATCCGCGTCAAAGCGAAGCCGCGTTCCAGGAGATCAATCGTACCTATGACATCTACCACGGTGCGCTGGCAGAGCTGATCCAGTTGCTGGGCGACGGCAAGATCAATGCGTTCTTTGATCAGCCGACGCAAAGCTATCAGGATGGCTTTGAGAAGCAGTATATGAACTACATGCAGCAGAACGATCGTCTGTATGACATTGCGGTTGAAGATAACAACAGCTCTTACAGCCAGGCGATGTGGGTGCTGGCTTGCGTGCTGATTACCGTGCTGGCGGCCATTATCGCCGTCTGGTTTGGCATTAAGTTCTCGCTGATCGCCCCGATGAACCGCCTGATTGACAGCATTCGTCATATTGCCAGCGGTGACCTGGTGAAGCGCATCGACGTGGAAGGCTCCAACGAGATTGGGCAACTGGCCGAGAGCCTGCGCCACATGCAGAGTGAGTTGATGAGCACCGTGGGTGATGTGCGTAACGGTGCTAACGCCATTTACAGCGGTGCCAGCGAGATTGCGATGGGCAATAACGATCTCTCGTCACGTACTGAGCAGCAGGCGGCTTCGCTAGAAGAAACCGCGGCCAGCATGGAAGAGTTGACGGCAACCGTGAAGCAGAACGCCGAAAACGCCCGTCAGGCCAGCCATCTGGCGCTGAGTGCCTCTGAAACGGCGCAGAAAGGCGGCAAAGTGGTGGACAATGTGGTGCAAACCATGCGTGACATTGCCTCCAGTTCACAGAAAATTGCCGACATTATTAGCGTGATCGACGGCATTGCCTTCCAGACTAACATTCTGGCGTTGAACGCCGCAGTAGAAGCGGCACGCGCAGGTGAGCAGGGCCGTGGATTTGCGGTGGTCGCCGGTGAAGTCCGTAACCTGGCCCAGCGCAGTGCGCAGGCCGCGCGCGAGATCAAGAGCCTGATTGAAGACTCGGTCAGCCGCGTGGATGTCGGTTCAACGTTGGTTGAAAGCGCCGGTGAAACCATGGATGAGATCGTCAATGCGGTGACCCGCGTGACCGATATCATGGGGGAAATCGCCTCAGCATCTGACGAGCAGAGCCGCGGTATCGATCAGGTCGGTCTGGCCGTTGCCGAGATGGATCGTGTAACCCAACAGAACGCCTCGCTGGTGGAAGAGTCCGCTGCCGCCGCGGCGGCGCTGGAAGAACAAGCCAGCCGTTTGACCCAGGCCGTTGCTGTGTTCCGTATTCAGCACGATCAAAAGCGTCCGCGTGATGTTGCTGCCGTAAAACCGGCATCGACAACCACCCAGCCGCGTAAAGCCGTGGCGACGGATGCGGGTGAGAACTGGGAAACGTTCTAAGCCTGTGATGCCGGATGGCGCTATTGCTCATCCGGCTTACCGGGAAGGTATGTGTAGCCCGATGCTATCGGGCTACACGTCATTACTCCTGACGCGGGTCGCTAATCGGCTGGCGAACCAGGAAGATATAAGCGAACGCCCCTACCATCGTCACGCAACCGCAGATAATCAGCGCCAGACGGAAAGAATTGGTGGTATCCACGATAAATCCGGTGACAATCGGTGCGAACGACGCACAGATAAAGCTGGCAAAGTTCTGAATACTGCCCACGGACGCGGTCATACGGGAAGCCACTGCGACGTGGATCAAACCCCAGCAGGACGTGCCGGCGAAGTGGATGCAGAACAGCGCCATCCCAATCAGTAACACTGCGGCCATTGAGGTTGTCGCCTGCGGTACCACGAAGGTGAATGCAGCAGAGCAGAACATCCCGGCAATGATACAAATCTTACGACTCTTAATCGGCGCCATGCCGCCTTTCACCAGCCAGTCGGTGACAAAACCGTTAATCAGCATGCCAGCTGCGCCAAACAGGAACGGGATCGCGGCCATGAGCCCGGTACTTTTTAAATCCAGGTTATAGGACGTTTGCAGGTAACCCGGCAGCCAGGCCAGATACAACCATGCCGTGTAGTTGATGCCGCTAAAGCCCAGCATCATGCCCCACATGGTACGGTTACGGAACAGGCTGCGCCATTCGGCAAAGCTCAGCGGATCGCGGCGGGCATTGACGCTACCGGCGTTCAGGTACGCTTGTTCGGTGGCGCTCAGTTCAATCTGCTCGCGGTTGCGATACAGCATGTACCAGCCGATGGCGAGGAAAATACCCAGTACGCCGATAGTGATAAACATCCAGCGCCAGCCCATCACCAGCATCATCGCGGCCAGAATCGGTGGGCTAATGGCGACACCAATCGTTGAGGCAGCGTTGAATAATCCCATCGGGCGGCCGCGTTCTTTAATGTTAAACCAGTCGTTGATCACCTTCACGCCGCACGGGTTCATTGGCGCTTCACCAATCCCCATCCCGATACGTACCAGCACAAACTGAGTGAAGGTATGTACCATGCCGGACATCGCCTGAAACAGCGACCAGAAGAACATGCCTAGCCCCAGCATAATGCGCGGGCCTTTGCGATCCAGCAGCGGACCGCAGGGCAGTTGCGCAATACCGTAAGCGAGAGAGAACACGGACAGCAGGATGCCGATTTCGGTTGCGCTGAGTCCCAGTTCTTCACGAATTGTCAGGTTAGCTACTGACAGTGAACTGCGGTCGAGATAATTAATGACCGCCGCAAAAAATAATAAAATCATTGCTGTGGTCTGAATACGTTTTATTCGACTGCTGCGTTGCACCATGCCGTCTGGCGGGACATTAATATCCGCAGATGACGAGGTGCCAAACGAAGAACTCGGGTCGAGGGTAATATTATTTTTTTCCACGCCGGACTCCTGAACCTCAATAATTTATTTTTACACGGTGCCAGACCGTGCTGTATTGAAAAATACCAGTGATAAATCACGTTATTCATCACCGCTCACGAAATTTTTTTAATGCAGTCGACTTAGCGTGAGCATAGGCAAGAGGTTTTTTCTGGCGTTTTTATTTTTATAAAATCGTGCTCCCGGTAGTGGTTTGCTGTTTTTTATCCGTTCTTAATGGGTGCTGTCACTGGTTTGATTGATAGAGCGAATCATCGATTGTTTGGCTGAATTCAAATGGTTACAGAGTGCCAGGGTGGCATCCAGGTCGCTGCGGCAGATCAGCGCGCTGAGAATGGTCATATGCTCATCGATGGCAATGATGTTGCGCTGCTTGAGGTCGCTTTCGTCCCACTGATAGTGGAAGTGGAAAATCACAGAAATTATCTCAAGTGACTGATTGAAAAAGATATTATCAGCAGCGGAAAGCAGCAGGGCGTGGAACTCGCGGTCTAACTGCGAGAACATACGAAAGCTACTGCCAATGCTGTCGCGCAGCATCCGGTGGCGCTCGAGCAGCGTTTTGGCCTGTAGCCAGCGCGGGTCGTTGTCGGGCAGATTCAGGAAATGCTGCAAAGAATGCGTTTCCAGCATTTCGCGTAGTTCGAACAGTTGTTCGGCATAGGCTTGATCAAACTGTTTCATGCTCCACTGACCACGTTTTTCGTTTTTAATCAGGTTGTAACGTTCGAATTTTAAAAGGTATTCCCGCACAACGACCGGGCTGACGCCCGCTGCTCTGGCAAGCTGCAGCTCGGAGAACGTTTCGCCTGCGCGCAGCTGGCGCTGGTTAATCATAGTGAAAAAGGCCTGTTCAAAAATACGATTTTGCTCAGCCATGGAGGCCGTAGTGCAATCAAAACCGTCGTCATGATCCGGTTTGCGTACGATTACGTAGTGGCTACCCACCTGAGTCAGCACACCGCATTCAGCTAAATGGCCCAGCATATGGCGCACGGTGGTGCGGCTGATGTTGTACATCTCTGCCAGCGCGCTTTGCGAAGGAAGTGGGGAAGGAATATGACCCCGCGCCATATCATCAATTATCTGGTTAATCACATTGTGGCGTAGATTCTGTGAACGGCTCATGGCGTCTCCTTTTTACCTATTAAAACCCGATTTAAAACATTTTTATGCGTTGGGTTTCACAGATTATGTTTCTGCTTGCGCCAGCATTTTTATTTTCATCGATATCTGAGGCAACAAAAAAACAGGAGAGCAGAATCATGTCTACGATGAATACACTGATTTGCCAGGAACCCAAAAAATTAGTCTGGAAAGAACGTGATATACCTATTCCGGGTAATGGCGAAGTATTAATAAAAATAAAGTCTGTCGGGATTTGTGGGACCGATATTCATGCATGGGGTGGCAATCAACCTTTTTTCAGCTATCCACGCGTATTAGGCCATGAAATATGTGGGGAAGTTGTCAGTCTGGGGCGGAATATACAAAATCTGGAAATAGGCCAGCAGGTTGCGGTTATTCCTTACGTTGCGTGCCAACAGTGCCCGGCGTGCCAGAGCGGGCGCACCAACTGCTGCGAGAAGATTTCGGTGATTGGCGTGCACCAGGATGGGGGCTTCAGCGAATACCTGTCCGTGCCGGAGACCAACTTGCTGGATGCGCAGGGCATTGATCCGCAGGCGGCGGCGCTGATCGAACCGTATGCTATCAGTGCGCATGCTGTGCGTCGGGCTGCCGTGGTGCCTGGCGAGCAGGTGCTGGTGGTGGGAGCGGGGCCGATTGGTCTTGGCGCAGCGGCGATTGCCAAAGCCGATGGTGCACAGGTGGTGGTGGCGGATACCAGCCCTGCCAGGCGGGAGCATGTAGTCTCCCGCTTAGGATTACCGGTTATCGATCCCTCTGCTGAGGATTTTGACGCGCAGCTACGCGCGCAGTTTGACGGTTCTCTGGCGCAAAAAGTGATTGATGCGACGGGGAATCAGCATGCAATGAACAACACGGTGAATTTGATTCGTCACGGCGGCAGCATTGTGTTTGTTGGGCTGTTCAAAGGTGATTTGCAGTTTTCTGACCCAGAATTCCACAAGAAAGAAACCACCATGATGGGCAGTCGCAACGCCACGCCGGAAGACTTTGCCAAAGTCGGTCGCCTGATGTCGGAAGGTAAGCTGACGGCGGACATGATGCTGACTCACCGTTACGCGTTTGCCACGCTTGCAGAGATCTACGAGCGGGATGTGATCAACAACCGTGAACTGATTAAGGGCGTGATCACCTTCTGATAAGGTTGCCATGCAGCGCCCGGAGGTGTGTTGGGCGCTGTTTTTTTTATCCTTGCAGGTCCACGATTTTGATTTCAACCATTCCGATCCCCAGCTTACGCGGAGAGTGGCCCAGAATGTTGCCCTCGTTGGTAGCGACGGGATCGGGTGGGATAATGACCAGCGTGTCGGCGTCTGCTGGGTTATCAAAATGCAGCGTGGTGGTGCTGACGTCATGGCTTAACACCAGCGTTTGTTCCTCGTTGCCGATGCGTACCGGGATGGGACGATTGGCGTTGTCACCGAACGCTTTGGCAGTGATCACCAGATCGAATTTCTTCGGTAACGGGGCGTTGTATTCGATCTTTACCTCGTCACTCAGCTGCGCGTTGGACCAGCGCCCCCAGGATTCGGGGCGCGAAATCCCGCTAAATTGTTTCACCTCTTCTGGCGCGCCAGCCACGTTAAAGACGAAGCTATCGGCCTTGTAGCGAATATCGTTATCAACAATTTTCAGCGTATCGACGTTACCTTTGTAGCGCTCCATGTCGATCACCGTGTCTTTAAACGCGGTTTTACCTTGCCATTTGGCTTTATCGACGTGTTGTACAATTTGCTGCCCGCCCAGTTGCCCTTGTGATACACACCAGTCGGTGGAAAGCGCCAGTTCCGGTGCCCACAGTTGGGCCATTTTGTAGCAGCGGTCTACCCAGACAAAGTTATCGCGCGGGGCGAAATCCGCCAGCTGGAAGCGTAGCGGGGCAGAGTATTCACTTTCCGGCAGTGGCTCAACGCGTTGCTCCGACACGCGCAGCAGCAGCGGCAGGCGGAAGTGACTGCCGGAGAACGCGATCATGCTTTTGTCCGTGTCGACGGTGAATGCTTTCATCTCTTTGGGGAAATTCCACAGGCGAATAATATCGGGCTTCCAGGCCAGCATTTTCTCTTTGATGTTCAGGAATACTTCTGACACCGACTCGCTCGACAAGCTACTGCGTCCTAGACCGATAAAGTTATCGCCGCCGAGAATATCCAGGACGGTCGCGCCGTTATCCATCGTGTTGCGTTTCACCGCCAGCGTATCCTGCTGCGGCTTGTCGCCGCGTAGCACGAAGAACAGGTTGTTGCGATCCTGCTTGTTCAGGTATTTCCAGGCGGTGTTGTTCATCGCCAGATGATCGGAGGACACTACAATAACGGTATCTTTAAACCACGGTGACGCTTTGATCTTATTAATAAACGCGGCAATGTTTTCCTGACTACAGCTGACTGCGCTAAATGACTGATTGGCTTTGCCATCGATGTCATAGCGTTTGCGGTTGCAGGTGCGCGAAATAAATCCATCCGGGTGATGAGTATCGACCGTCAGGGTAAACAGTGAAAAACGTTGACCAGACTGTGAAAGCTCTTCGAATTTTTTCCACGCTTCATTAAGGACGGTATCGTCGTAAAAGCCCCAGTCATTACGATAGGCCGGGTCCGCGACTACGCCTTTTAACTCTTCTGCGCCGTACAGATGATCAAAACCATGGGATTTCAGGAACACGTCTTTCCCGGCAAAGCGCAGATTTGCGCCCTGTACAAAGACGTTTTGATAGCCGGAGTTCTTCAGGATGTCGCCCAGGCAAATATTGTTTGGGAAGAAGCTGGAAACTGATGCCGAGGCGTTACCTTCAAACGGGGCAAACAGCGGAATGCCGCACTGTGAAGCGACCATGCCGGCGATGGTGTAATCCGTTCCCGGCAGCTGCATAGTATTGCTGAAATCCATCCCTTCGTTTTTTAATGCCCCGAGCTCCGGGGTCAGATCCGGGAATGCATCATTGTTAAAATAGGTGCGTTCCAGGCTTTCGCCGTAGATATATACCAGGTTCAGCTTCGGGTTGGGAATGGTTTTTGACGGCTCTTTGTAATACGCCGCAAAATCCGGGTCGCCATCGCGCGACTGGGATTTCACCAGTTCGGTTATCTGATGAAACGCCGGGCTGGCATCCACCGACGCCAGCGCCAGCAGCAGAGCCAACAGGCTGTAACCCACGTGATGAGGATGGTGGCGACGGCGGCGAAGCACCCAACCCAGCGCGCCAAACACGGTGGCCAGCGCCAGTGCAATCCCAATGCCGGGCAGAACATATTTGCCAAGGCCCGCGCCGGTCAGACTGTTGGTCAACGTGTACAGCACTGCGTCGTTGATGCCGTCGCCGGTGAAATAGTCGCTGGCATACAGCGTGATATTCAGGACAATAAAAATCCCCAGCACCGTTAACGTGGCGGCAAACCACCAGGTGTTGCGACCCGCTTTCCAGGCGTAAATCAATACCGACGCGAGAAACAGAGTGATGGAGAATAATTCAGACAACGGACGATCCTCAGTAAGCCGGGTAAATACCTGGCAGGCTAATCATTTCTGGAAAGTACAATGTAATAGCGTTGTTACATTGCTGCAATTGTAGTGACATTTAATTACGTTGTTATTCAGAATTGGTTTAGATATGCAGGGTGTTGAAGGGTATTACTGATTATTTTGAGGAATGTTTGCGGGACATAAATTGATACCGCGCAGGCTGTGAAAAACCGTGCGCGGCATTTGTGCATCAGGAAATGAAGTTCATACCCTGTTTTAACACCAGATCGCAGGCCTTGGTTTTGACTTGCTTTGCCAGCGAGCTGTTACCAATCGTATCCAGATTAAGCTGTTGACCATCTTTGGCATTGAGCATGCCCTGAATGCCGTCCAGATAGTTGGTGTCTTTTTTCTGCTCCGTTGCGCCCAGGCCTAGTTTATCCAGCACCTGATTTTTGACGTTTTCGGTATCGGTGACCGAAGCCAGTTTCTGTTTCGCACAATATTCCAGAATCCCGGCTGCGTTGTTCATACTGCTGGACGTGAGCGACTGATTACTGCCGAGCAGGCTGGTCAGGGAAGAAAGTGAGCTGCTGCTCTGAGAGCCAGAGGTTTGCTTACTCAGTTCGCCAGCCGCGCTGGAGAGTGAATCCTGCCAGGAGGCGGCGAAAACGCTGGTGGAGATCAGCGTGCTGGCGGCAACCGCACAGCACAGAAATCGTTTTGTTGCTTTCATCATTATCATTATAGGTAACTCGTGTTATGCCTTTTCAGCGCAGTATAGCGCTGCTGATGTTAGGAATGGTCTCAATACTCTTTGCCTGTCACTCGGCTGCGATAACTTTCCCAGTTAAAAATCACCCACAGGCTATTGCCGAGCCGCATACGATCCATCACGCGCTCACCCAGCAGTTTGTTCATTTCATCTATATTGCTGTTTGTCAGCATGCCGGTCGGTCGCTTGGAGGAAGAGCGGCGATCGACGATCTGGTTGATGATCACTTTTTCATAGCGCGATTCGGTCTGCATGCCGATCTCGTCGATCACCAGCAGATCTACGTTGCTGAGATCGTTGAGCAGCTGTTCTTCGCTGGTTTCACGATTGCTGAACGTCTCTTTCATTGCCGACATAATGTCTGCCACGGTAATGATCAGCACTGACTTGCCGCGCAGCAGCAGTTCGTTGCAGATGGCGGCAGCCAAATGGTTTTTTCCGGTGCCAGGTTTGCCGGAGAAGATAAAGCTGGCGATATTGCCATCAAACTCTTCGACGTACTGACGGGCTTTGCTCAGGGCATTCATTTGTCCTTCGCACTCGACCCGATAGTTCTCAAACGAGCAGTTCTGGTGCAGCGGACGGATACCGGAGCGGTTAAACGTGCGCTGCATTTTCATGGCCCGGTTCTCGCGCGCCAGCGCCGCGGCATGAATTTCACCTTGTTCTTTTTGCCACGCCAGCAGTTCCTCGCCCGTTTTGAATGCGGGCTCGACATTGGGCGGCATCATTTTTTGCAGACGTTTCATCAGGTCGCCAACGTTTTTCATCGTTATCCTCTAAAACCCGGTGGAATATGACTGTCAGGTTCGCTGACACTGTTAACATCACGTTTGGGCATTCCGCCATTGCTGGCCCGGCCAATTTGTACGCTACGCGCGAGTTTTTGCTGCCACTGAACATGGTGAAAGATCTTGCCTTCTGCCTGCCAGTAGGCCACAAACGCGGCCAGCTCTTCGGCGGTGACCGGTTCTCTGAGCGCGATGCCCCATAGCGCGGCCTGTCGCTGAAAGTCAGCATCGGGCTGCCAGTCAGCGTACATCGGAAATTTCCCCATCGGTACGGCAACAGGTGCCGCTTGCGGCTCTTCGTAAAATTGTGCATCCAGCGTGATATCGCTTCCCGGACGTGACAGCTTCTCTTCGAGCGCCAGTAGTTCGGCCAGACGCGCAGGGGTTACGGCATAAAACGCGGGCGCATTATTGGCGAAAACGGCCACTGCGCCACCTGCTGACTTTGCCAGCACGGCCTGGTGATCGTGTAATAAGGCGTCAATACCGACGACGTCCGGAGTCAAAATTTTACAGGGCATAATGTTTCTCAATACTGAACAACAACCGAGAAGGGGACTGCTTTTATAGTAACACAGAGAAGAAGGAGAGCAGCAGGATGAGGGTGATTCCCCATCCGCTATGGTATTAAGCAGGTGCACCGTCACACGCGCGGGCGTTTGCGATACAGCCATAATCCCGGTACGGAAAGCCCGATGGACAGAGCCCCCACGATGGACGAGGCTTTCAGGAAGTTAGTCAGCAGGGTAATCATCAGCTCTTCGCTGTAACCGAAATGACCGATTTTTACCGCAGAGATCATCGCTGTGTATGCAGAGATCCCCGGAAACATGGGGATTACTGCCGCGACGGTAAAGACTTTCGGGTGCGCCAGATACCAGCGTGACCATTGGATCCCGATGCAGCCAATCAGTAATGATGCCATAAAGGTTGACCATTCGATATTGAGCCCCGCGGTCATCATCACCATGCGTGAACCGTGCCCAAGCGCGCCGAGCAGGGCACACCAGGGGAGCGCCCGATGCGGTACGT
Source organism: Citrobacter sp. JUb117 (assembly GCF_024809055.1). Taxonomy (NCBI): domain Bacteria; kingdom Pseudomonadati; phylum Pseudomonadota; class Gammaproteobacteria; order Enterobacterales; family Enterobacteriaceae; genus Citrobacter; species Citrobacter sp. JUb117. The sequence goes on along the minus strand of NZ_JANUFB010000004.1, from coordinate 257,820 downwards.
TAAAGACCATGGCGAATCCGACAGCCGGAATTGCAGACAGGATCATGTCCTGCAGCAGGGCAAAAATGAAATCAATTACACCCATCCGCGTAACCCCCACAGAGTCATCGACATCACTACACCAACGCAGGTTGCTAGCGTGAGCAGGCTGGCAATGGCCCAGCGCGCCAGCCCGGTATTTATGTGCCCTTTAAACATATCTGCGACCGCGTTAATCAATGGGAAACCTGGAACCAGCAGCAGCACGCTGGCCGCCATGGCAACCGTCGGCGTGTGATTAAACGTCGGCAACGTCAGCAGCAGACCGGAAATGGTGGTGGCGACAAAAGCGGTGACGCAAAAGTTAATTTGCGGATGCAAATGCCGGGAGGCCAGAATCTGGCGGATATACATGGCAATCATGCTGGCAAAAAAGGTAATAACCGCCCCATCCCATCCGCCATTATTCAGCTTACAAAAGCAGGCGCAGGACAGGCCGACCATCAATGAAACCAGCCATCGAGGGTAGCGCAGCGGTTTAATCTGACTAAAGCGTTTCTCCACGCCTTTGCCGTCCAGCAGCTTATGCTCGGCTAAAATGACGATGTGCTGAACTTCGGTAACGACGTGCATATTGATGCCGCGATCCTGATTTTTTCGGGTCGATGTCAGGCATTGTCCGTCTTTAATGGTGGTCAGGACGATAGCGTTAGAGGAGATGGCGCTTTCTACGCTATCCATACCAAGCGCCAGGCCGAGGCGGGTAGAGAGTTCGTCAACCAGCGCGCTTTCCGCTCCGTGTTGCAATAAAAAAAGTCCGCATTGTATACATAACCGTGTAACCGTTCGCTGTGACGACTGCTCTGTTTGCATGGCTCGCTCTGACTGAAAAGATGCACTCTGGATAACGACTGTCTTCTTTTTATCATGAAGCATGATCCCGCTGGCTCTGGCTAAGATCAATCTTTGTGTTGAAAAAAGAGGCAGAGCGGTGAGTTTTGCCGATGTACGGCTCTCTTTTCTATGCTATAGGGTTAACTTCCCTGGTGCGGTTATTCCTGTGTGCAGCAATTACGTAAGTAGCGCTAATAAATTAATGTAGATATTTTAATTGTACAATTAATGTTCCTCTAAGTGATTATGTCAGGATGGTTTTATAGTGTGATGCTATTAGGATTGTAGTGTCATCACTTTTTCATATATTTAAAATAAAAACCAAGGATAAACAATTCATACTGTCTATCTTTTTTACCTGCTGTCTTATTGTTTTTTTATTTATGAAAGAATTTCAGGTGAACAAGATTGCGGACAGGTGAATATGGAGGATTTATGTTGCCAGGACGCTGCAAGAACGCAATTATCATTAGTAAATTACCAATCATACAAACTGGGCTTAAAGGGGTGATGCAAGGGCAGTTCTCTGATTATGAACTGACGTATTGTCGCTCCGTAGAAGAACTAACTTTGCTGCAGTTGCGCTGCTCTGACCTGGTGATAGCCGACTTAACCAGGGACTGTAGTAATCCGCGTGCAATCTGCGATCAATACTATTCTTTACTGTCTCAATATCGCGATATCCACTGGGTTTTTCTCGTTTCACGCCTGTTTTATCCTCTGGCTGTTGAGTTGCTCATGTGTCCTGTCAGCTCACTCTTATCTGATGCGGAACCCATTGAGAGTCTGGTGAATGTTATTCATTCGGGAAATACCCGGGCCGAGAGAATCAGTAAGGTGCTGCTCTCTCCGCCAATTATCCCTGAATTACAGGATCACAGCGCTCGGTCAATTGTGCTCACCCTTTCTGAAAGAAAAGTGTTACGGCTACTCGGAAAAGGTTGGGGAATTAACCAGATTGCGATGTTACTAAAGAAAAGTAATAAAACAATTAGCGCGCAAAAAAATAGCGCGATGCGTCGTTTATCAATCCATAGCAATGCAGAAATGTATGCATGGATAAACAGTTCTCAAGGAGCACGAGAGCTGAACTTACCTTCAGTTTATGGAGAGACCACGGAATGGAAAGCAGAAATAACAAAAGCAATGTCGCACTGGTAGAAAAGTGCGCAATGAGTCGTGTAGGTATTAAGAGTTTATTTAATACCATGCCAGATAGCCCATACCATCTTTATCAGTTTTCTAATCAGCCGACCTTTAGCCAGGAAATGTTAAAAACGTCTTTTTCTGCGGTCATTTTTTCACTTTCAGCGTTAAGAGCGGATCGCCGCGCAGGGCTGGTCTACCTGACGGAACTGGCGGTCAATTACCCGCGTATCCGGCGCGTGGTGATCGCTGATGATGATGCGGAAGTGCGATTAATTAGCTCGCTTTCCCCGCTGCCGCTGGATGGGGTCATCAGCAAAGCATCATCATTGGATGTATTACAGGAAGGGCTACTCGCGGCCTTGAATTGCGCCAAACGGGGAATCGAAGGGACAAAAAATCACTGGTTTGTTAACCAAAACCGTATGTTAAGCCCTACTGAGCGCGAAATACTGCGTTTTATGTCGAATGGATACTCGATGCCGCAGATCGCCATTCAGCTTGAACGGAACATTAAAACCATTCGGGCGCATAAATTTAACGTGATGTCTAAACTGGGTGTGAATTCTGACGCCGGACTCCTGGATGCCGCTGATATTCTGCTGTACCTGCGTGCCGGGGAGCCAGCGCCTTTTCTCCATGCGGTTTCGTAACGGGGCGATTACGCGTGTGCCGGATTCACTCTCCGGCACCAGGGTGGGTATTCGTTACTGACAGACATCAACCCAGGTAGCAGAAGTCAGTTCAGCCATTCTGTCTGGCGTGATACGCACTGCGCTGTGCGTGGCTCCAGCTGCGGGAAGGACTTCAGCGTAATGCTTCAGGGAGATATCACAGTAGACTGAAATGGGGGTCTCCAGTCCAAAAGGGCAGACGCCACCAACCGGATGTCCCGTTGCGTTGACCACTTCATCACTACTCAGCATGCGGGCTTTCGCGCCAAACGTACCTTTTAGCTTCTTATTATCCAGACGGGCATCGCCTTTGGCGACGACCAGGATAATGTCATTTTTTACCTTTAGAGAAAGCGTTTTAGCGATCTGTCCGGGTTCGACATTGTGGGCTTTCGCTGCCAGATCGACGGTGGCCGTGCTCTGGTCCAGTTCAATGATTTCAATATCCGGGGCATGTTCCGCCAAAAATTGCCGTACTGATTGCAAACTCATTCTTTTCTCCCGATAGCGTACGCGCAGTTCTGCACGGCAGAAAACCGCATGGCGTAATTTGTCACAGGGGAAGCGTGGCTGTAAATATTTTATTGTTACAACAAAGCAACATCAGCAGGACGTTTAAGACGAGCGGTGAGGGGGAGGATTCTCGCTTATTTCAGCGTACAGTCGCCGCATTGCTGGACGTCTGGCAGACGGTAGCGCTGGCAGCAGGTTCTGCGGACTAACAGCCCGTCACGTGGCACCACGGTGCGCCAGAGTGGATTATCCTCGCCACAGGTGAGTTGTTTCTCAAAGAAGCAGGCCTGGCGCAACGCTGCCAGTAGTTCATCACCCAGCAGCGGCTTCATCTCTGTCAAATACCAGTGAATTAAGTATCCGGTATTGCTCCAGATAAGCTTGCCGTTAATCTCTCCCGTTGCTTCCAGCGCCCGGACAACCGGCGTCAGTGCAGAAAGAATCAGTGTATCCATCCGCTGTTGTGGTGAGCGGGCGGTGGTCTGCCTGTCGGGGTGAACGTCTATCCAGAAGCAGGCTGCACGACCCGTTTCGTGAAACTCGACGTGCATATGTTCGGGTGCAACATCAATGGCGTCTTTTTGCGTCAGCAGCGCCACCATCAGCGGGGGCATCATCAGGCCGATATACCACTGTGCCCAGAGTGAAATCAGCGGTTTGTTTTCACGAGTTAACGTGGGCTGATTGCGATAGATATGATCGGAATAAACTGCCAGGAGTGAATGCAGCGTGGCGGGTTGGGCCCATTCATGCAGCGTCATGGCACCTTGTGGCGGTGTTTCATCAAGACGAATGAAGTCCAGTAGGTGCTCACGGGTTTGAGCAATGGTTGCACGCACTGAATCGGCCAGCGACGGCATCTCCGTAGGGAGGTGGCTGCGCCAGATGACATCTTCAACGATTTCAACGATCGGTGCGGAACGATAAGCCATAGCTATATAAGGATGTTAATCTAAATGATAATGATTGCTAATCCTATAGGCGAGGGCTGGCGATGGCAAGATCTTTGTCGTGGTGTCGGGAGGCAGCGCACGGATAGCGTAGGCAGGGGTTAGTTTATCCGCAGTTCATCGCTGACTAGCGTGTTATTGCGTCCCTGATTTTTGGCTTCGTAAAGGGCTTTATCCGCTTTGCTTATTGCGGCATCAATATCCTGATCCACCAACGGCGCAATGCCGATGCTGACGGTCACGTTGGTGGCCACGTTTTCGTTAAACATGTGGGGAATTTTAAGATCGTAGACTTTCTGGCGAATACGCTCGGCGGCGGCCTGTGCCTGCTGCGGATCGACTGCTGTCAGTAAAACCATAAATTCCTCGCCGCCAAAGCGTGCCACCACATCTCGTGAGCGTACGGAATCCCGAATGGCGGCAGAAACACGGATCAGCGCCTGGTCACCCATCATATGCCCGTAATGGTCGTTATAGGCTTTGAAATGGTCGATATCCAGCAGCAGCACGTAATGCTTCGCGTTGCTCAGGGCCAGCAGCGTATCGAGTCGGTGTTGCAGTCCCCGGCGATTATACAACCCGGTTAACGGGTCGAGCATACTGAGACCGTTTAGCGTTTCCCGTTCTTCCAGTAGCTTGTACATCAGTTGCTGAGCAAAACCGTCATAGCGCTTTTGTATCACGTGCTGAATGGCGATCCCGGCCATCGGCAGCGCCATAAAATAGATCACGCGCAGTCCATGTTCGCTGCCGTTCAGCCACAAGCAGACGGCAACGGAGGGGAGTGAATGGAAGGTAAAGGCGATGATATTATTGGCAAAAGCAATTGATCCAATAAACAGTACGCTGAGCAGCGCTATCAATAGAAAAGAATAATCATTATGACCTAGTGCGTTATATTTCAAGGAAATATGTAATGCCCACAACAAGCCAAAAGCGAGTGAAATAAAAGGAAGATTAATTCGTTTATCCGCATATTTCCCATGCCATGCCAGCAACAGTGTACTCATCACGAGTATCGTCAACGCCGGTTCTGATAACGCTTTAACGGCAAAAAGTGGAAAAAAGAGTGTAAACAGTGCGGAGACTGCGTTGAGCAGCAGAAACAGTCGTAAAGAGAGTTGATATTTTTTGGTGCGTAGCGTTCGCCAGGATTGTACTGTCATAGGTAAATGTTGTTATTTATCTGCTATATACGAAGGTGTGTTGGTAAATAAAACAAATAACGAACGAGGTATCATTAGCCGGGGTCTTTATTGTTTTTAGTTGAAAAGCTAACCGGCGAGCAATTTATCACCTTAAATTATTCATGTCATCAATCGTTAAGTAAAACTCATATAATTGATAGTACCTCCCCGCTGACAAATGAGAAAATATATCATATGATATTGGTTATCATTATCAATCTCATAGGTGAAACCATGTTGCAACGTGCGCTGGGCAGTGGATGGGGTGTGCTGCTGCCGGGGATATTCATTGCGGGTCTGGCTTTTACTGACCTGTCAGTTCACGCATGGAAAGCGATGATTGTATTAGGATTACTGTTAACTTCACTGATGCTGTACCACAAGCGTTTACGGCATTTTGTTTTACTGCCTTCATGCGCAGCAGTGATCGCCGGTGTGGTTCTGATGATGATGAACTGGAATCAGGGATGAACAAAGCAAGGAAGATAATCGAGAGGAAAATAAGATAATTGGTGCGAGGGGGGGGACTCGAACCCCCACATCCTAAGGACACTAACACCTGAAGCTAGCGCGTCTACCAATTCCGCCACCTTCGCACAGTCATCTTACTTTTTTTTGATATCGCCTCGTTGGTGCGAGGGGGGGGACTCGAACCCCCACATCCTAAGGACACTAACACCTGAAGCTAGCGCGTCTACCAATTCCGCCACCTTCGCCCAGTGCGAGCAATATCAAACGTGGATTATGGTGCGAGGGGGGGGACTTGAACCCCCACGTCCGAAAGGACACTAACACCTGAAGCTAGCGCGTCTACCAATTCCGCCACCTTCGCATCCCATCGACACTCAAAAAGTATCGTTACCACGGAGGCGCATTCTAGTGGTTTTCAACTTTTCGTCAATAGCTAATTGCGCGGTCTGGGTTGATTGGCGCAAAAACGGCCACGTACATGGCCGTGAGTGATTTCCGTTAGGCTTTCTTTGCCTGGCGGGTCATTACCGTGCGATACACCTTAAAACGACCGGTCTGGGCGATGACTTCATGGAAGCCAAACATCTCATCCAGAATTTTCGGGTACGGCAGGAAGGCGTTGGCCACAATACGCAGTTCACCGCCGCTGTTCAGATGACGCACTGCGCCGCGAATCAGGGTTTGTGCGGCATCGAGGCTGGTTTGCATCCCGTCGTGGAACGGCGGGTTGGAGATGATCATGTCAAAGCGACCGGTCACGTCAGAAAAAACGTTGCTGGCGAAGACATCGCCTTCAATTCCGTTTGCCGCAAGCGTAGCTCGGCTGGCTTCAACCGCGGATGCACTGACATCACACAGGGTCAGTCGCACTTTCGGTGAATGACTGGCTAAGGCTACGGAGAGAACACCCGCCCCGCAACCGACATCCAGCACTTTACCTTTGGTGTGCGGCGTCAGGGTTGAGAGCAGCAGTTGGCTGCCGACATCCAGGCCGTCACGGCTGAACACGCCCGGCAGCGTTTTGATGGTCAGGTTGTCGACGCTGTACTCGTCCCAGTATTTTTCGGCATCAAAGACCGGCTGTTTTTCCAGGCGACCGTGATAGAGACCACAGCGGCGTGCGCTGTCGATTTTATTCAGTGGCGCGAATTCGGCCAGCATCTGCTCCGCGCTGCGTACACCGCTGCGGTTCTCGCCAACGACAAAAATATCGGTGCCGACTGGCAGCAGCGACAGAATGTTCATCAGTTGGAACTGGGCTTCCGGCTTATTCTTCGGCCAGTAATAGATCAGCGTATCGCTGTCCGCAACGTCTTCGGCCTGGGCTACGAGGCTAAAGCGTACGTTATCGCCCATCTGGCGGTTTAACACCTGCCAGTGGTGGAGTTGTTGGGTATGCGCGCGGTTGGCGGCACTTTCGAAGTGGGCAGGCAGGTCATCCTGCAAATCACCGGCAAACAGAATACGGCTTTGTTCGAAATCATCACTGTGGCGCAGCAAGACTTCACTTGCCGGGGTAAAAGCAGACATGGAATGCTCCTCAATTTATACAGGTTGCGATTATATACACAAAATCAGTCAAGCTGAATCAAGGCGGCCTGCGGGATGTCGTGTATCGTTGTTTGTTGGCGTAGATTCGACAGATTTGCTATATTTGCGCCCCTGATAGACAGGAGTGTTTCGCTATGACATCCCGACGAGACTGGCAGTTACAGCAACTGGGCATTACGCAGTGGTCGCTGCGCCGTCCTGGCGCACTGCAAGGGGAGATTGCGATTTCCATTCCTGCGCACGTCCGTCTGGTGATGGTCGCGGCGGAGCTACCCGCATTAACCGAACCGTTGATGAACGATATTTTACGCGCATTGACCGTCAGTGCGGATCAGGTTTTACAACTGACGCCAGACCGTGTCGCCATGCTGCCGCAAGGCAGTCGCTGTAATAGCTGGCGGCTGGGAACCGAAGAGCCTCTGCAACTGGATGGCGCTCAGGTCACCAGTCCTGCGTTTAATGAATTACGGGAAAACCCAGCGGCACGCGCCGCCTTATGGCAACAAATCTGCGCATATGAACACGATTTCTTCCCTCAATCCGACTGATTTACCCGCAGCATTTCAGATTGAAAAACGCGCCCATGCTTTTCCATGGAGCGAAAAAACATTTGCCAGCAACCAGGGCGATCGCTATCTCAACTATCAGTTAACCGTTGATGGAACGATGGCCGCCTTTGCGATAACGCAGGTCGTGCTGGATGAAGCCACGCTGTTCAACATTGCCGTCGATCCTGATTTTCAGCGACGGGGACTGGGACGTGAGCTACTGGAGTACCTGATCGACGAGCTGGAAAAACGCGGCATTCTGACGCTGTGGTTAGAAGTTCGCGCCTCGAACGCTGCGGCGATTGCGCTGTACGAAAGCCTGGGCTTTAACGAGGCGACGATCCGCCGCAATTACTACCCGACAGCCGACGGCCACGAAGACGCCATTATTATGGCATTGCCAATCAGTATGTAAGACAAGGTGTAATGATGAAGAAGTGGGACTGGATTTTCTTTGATGCCGACGAAACGCTGTTCACATTTGACGCGTTTACCGGCCTACAGCGGATGTTTCTTGACTACAGCATTACCTTTACCGCTGAGGATTTTCAGGACTACCAGGCCGTGAATAAACCGCTGTGGGTGGATTATCAAAACGGTGCGATCACCTCATTACAACTGCAGCATGCCCGTTTCCTGAGCTGGGCTGAGCGTCTGAACGTGCCGCCTGGGTCGCTCAATGATGCGTTTATTAATGCGATGGCAGAAATCTGCTCTCCGTTGCCAGGTGCGGTGTCGCTGCTGAATACGATTCGTGGCAAAACGAAAATCGGTATTATTACCAACGGGTTTACCGCGTTGCAGCAAATCCGTCTTGAGCGCACCGGTCTGCGCGATTACTTTGACCTGATGGTTATTTCTGAGCAGGTTGGTGTAGCAAAACCCGACCCGCGTATTTTTGATTATGCGCTGGAGCAGGCGGGCAATCCCGAACGCTCCCGCGTGCTGATGGTGGGTGACACGGCGGAGTCCGATATTCTGGGTGGCATCAATTCCGGGCTATCAACCTGCTGGCTAAATGCGCACCAACGCGAACAGCCGGTGGGCATTCAACCGACCTGGACCGTGGCTTCATTAAGCGAACTGGAACAACTCCTGTGTAAACACTGATTGCCTCCCCCCCATTGATGGGTAAAATAGCCGCAATTTTTCGTATTCAACATGCGTGACGTAGAGCCGCGCTTACTCAAGAAGATTGAACTATGACGTTGTCTCCTTATTTGCAAGAGGTGGCCAAACGCCGCACCTTTGCCATTATTTCTCACCCGGATGCCGGTAAAACGACGATCACCGAAAAGGTGCTGTTATTCGGACAGGCAATCCAGACCGCCGGTACCGTTAAAGGCCGCGGCTCTAACCAGCACGCGAAATCAGACTGGATGGAGATGGAAAAGCAGCGTGGTATCTCTATTACCACCTCTGTGATGCAATTTCCGTATCATGACTGCCTGGTAAACCTGCTGGATACCCCAGGGCACGAAGACTTCTCGGAAGATACCTACCGTACGCTGACGGCGGTGGACTGCTGCCTGATGGTTATCGACGCCGCGAAAGGTGTAGAAGACCGTACCCGTAAGCTGATGGAAGTAACGCGTCTGCGCGATACGCCGATCCTGACGTTCATGAACAAACTCGACCGTGATATCCGCGATCCGATGGAGCTGCTGGATGAAGTCGAAAACGAACTGAAAATTGGCTGCGCGCCAATTACCTGGCCGATTGGCTGCGGTAAATTGTTCAAAGGTGTTTACCACCTGTATAAAGACGAAACTTATCTGTACCAGACCGGTAAAGGTCACACTATTCAAGAAGTCCGTATTGTTAAAGGCCTGAATAATCCGGAGCTGGATGCCGCCGTCGGTGAAGACCTGGCGCAGCAGCTGCGCGACGAGCTGGAACTGGTGCAGGGCGCGTCTAACGAGTTCGACCAGGAATTGTTCCTCGCCGGTGAAATCACTCCGGTGTTCTTCGGAACCGCGTTAGGTAACTTCGGCGTTGACCATATGCTTGACGGTTTGGTGGAGTGGGCGCCTGCGCCTATGCCGCGCAAAACCGACACCCGCATCGTTGAGGCATCTGAAGAGAAATTCACCGGTTTTGTGTTTAAAATTCAGGCCAATATGGACCCGAAACACCGCGACCGCGTGGCGTTCATGCGTGTGGTTTCCGGCAAGTACGAGAAAGGCATGAAAATGCGTCAGGTGCGCATTGGTAAAGACGTAGTGATCTCTGATGCGCTGACCTTTATGGCGGGTGACCGCTCTCACGTGGAAGAAGCCTACCCGGGCGATATCCTCGGTCTGCACAACCACGGCACCATTCAGATTGGCGACACCTTTACCCAGGGTGAGATGATGAAGTTCACCGGTATTCCGAACTTCGCGCCAGAACTGTTCCGTCGTATTCGCCTGAAAGATCCGTTGAAGCAAAAACAGCTGCTGAAAGGGCTGGTACAGCTGTCTGAAGAAGGTGCGGTGCAGGTCTTCCGTCCAATTGCCAACAACGACCTGATCGTCGGTGCCGTTGGTGTGCTGCAGTTTGACGTCGTCGTTTCCCGCCTGAAAAGCGAATACAACGTTGAAGCGATCTACGAATCGGTCAACGTGGCGACCGCGCGCTGGGTAGAATGCTCAGACGTGAAGAAATTCGAAGAGTTTAAGCGTAAAAACGAAATTCAGCTGGCGCTGGATGGCGGCGATAACCTGACCTATATCGCCCCGACCATGGTTAACCTGAACCTCACCCAGGAACGTTATCCAGACGTGACGTTCCGTAAAACTCGCGAACACTAATCGACCTTCCAGGGTGCGGCTTATGCCGTGCCCTGCGACTTTCCCTGCCTTATTAATCCCTTACGGAATGTTCTTAAATCCCGCACTTTTTCCTCATTTTGCCTATTTTTTGACCGTATTTGTCTGCGGCATCAAAATTGTGATCTATATTTAACAATGTGATGACATAAATATCGGCTTTAAATTCTACGCTACTTTCTCATCTTAGTTGTTTTAGCTGATATTTATTTTGATTACGAGATTAGTTGCTGGCTCAGCCCGATAAGCGGCAGAGCATCGATATGAGCAAAAAAAGGATTAAATCGATGACAATGACAAAACTGAAGATCTCAAAAACGCTGCTGGCTGTGATGCTGACGTCTGCTGTTGCCACGGGGTCTGCATTTGCAGAAAACGCGACCACCGATAAAGGGCAATCCGGTCTTGAAAGCGCAGGGCAGAAAGTCGATAGCTCGATGAATAAAGTCGGCGATTTCATGGATGACAGCTCCATAACCGCAAAAGTGAAAGCCGCGCTGGTCGATCACGAAAGCATTAAGAGCACCGATATCTCGGTTAAAACAGACCAGAAAGTGGTCACGTTAAGCGGATTTGTTGAAAGCCAGGCGCAGGCAGAAGAAGCGGTAAAAGTGGCGAAAGGCGTTGAGGGAGTTACCTCCGTGAGCGACAAACTGCACGTGCGTGACAGCAAAAGCACTTCTGTAAAAGGCTATGCGGGCGATACGGCAACCACCAGTGAAGTCAAAGCCAAATTGCTGGCTGATGACATCGTTCCTTCTCGCAAAGTGAAAGTGGAGACCACCGATGGCGTGGTTCAGCTTTCAGGCACCGTTGACTCACAGGCGCAAATCGAGCGCGCTGAGAGTATCGCCAAAGCCGTTGATGGCGTGAAAAGCGTTAAAAACGACCTCAAAACTCAGTAATTCGACTTAATTCGCCAACCTGATATTTGTCGGAAGGCGCGTTGTGCACCACACTAAAATATCGCAATGGGCGGCCTGAGCGCCCATATCAAGCGGTTGACATTAACTATGGTAAAGGAGAAGCGTATGTTTCGTTGGGGCATCATATTTCTGGTTATCGCGTTAATTGCCGCCGCTCTGGGCTTTGGTGGACTGGCGGGTACCGCTGCAGGTGCAGCGAAAATTGTCTTCGTGGTGGGGATTATCTTGTTCCTGGTCAGCCTGTTTACCGGGCGTAAACGACCCTAGTTGGTAAACCGTAAAGAAAAATTGCTACTCAGCCAGTCCAGCGGACTGGCTTTTACGGTTTTAGTGATACGTAATTTGCGTTACTTTGTCGCTCTATCATAAAAAAAACAGGAAGGCAGAGGTGGGGCAGAGAATACCCGTCACGCTCGGTAATATTGCGCCGTTATCGTTACGTCCGTTTCAACCCGGCAGCATGGCGCTGGTGTGCGAGGGCGGAGGGCAAAGAGGCATTTTTACCGCGGGCGTGCTGGACGAGTTTATGCGCGCGCAGTTTAATCCTTTTGATCTCTTCTACGGGACGTCCGCTGGTGCGCAAAACCTGTCGGCCTATCTCTGTAACCAGCCAGGTTACGGGCGCAAAGTGATTATGCGCTACACCACCCGACGTGAATTCTTTGACCCGGTGCGGTTTGTGCGCGGGGGAAATCTCATCGATCTCGACTGGCTGGTAGAGGCCACCGCCGCGCAGATGCCGCTGGCGATAGACCATGCCGAACAATTATTTGCCGCGGGAAAAGCGTTTTACATGTGCGCCTGTCGCGGAGATGACTACACGCCGGGTTATTTTTCGCCGAACCGACAAAACTGGCTCGACCTTCTGCGTGCGTCCAGCGCCATTCCTGGATTTTATCGTAGCGGGGTAGCGCTGGACGGCGTGAACTATCTGGATGGTGGGGTCAGTGACGCCATCCCCGTTCAGCAGGCGGTAAAGCAGGGGGCGAAAACGCTGGTGGTGATCCGCACCGTGCCCTCGCAAATGTACTACACCCCGCAGTGGTTCAAACGCATGGAACGTTGGCTGGGGGAAAGTAGCCTGCAACCGCTGGTCAATCTGGTGCAGCATCATGAGGCCAGCTACCGCGCCATTCAGAGTTTTATTGAAAAACCGCCGGGTAAGCTGCGTATCTTTGAGATCTATCCGCCCAAGCCGCTCCACAGTATGGCGCTGGGAAGCCGAATTCCGGCCCTGCGGGAAGACTACAAAACCGGACGCCTGTGTGGACGTTACTTTTTGGCGACCGTCGGTAAACTGTTGGCGAAAAACACACCGTTGCCCCGCCAGACGCCGAAGATTATGGTGCCTGGACCAGTGGTGGTCCCTCCGGCACCGGTTGCCAACGATGCCCTTATACCCGTGGTGGCCGATGCACCTCAGGCCAACGACACGACGTTTAGCCATGAGGATCTGGCGTGAGCTATCGGTTTATCGATACGCATTGTCATTTTGATTTTCCGCCGTTCACCGGCGACGAACCTGCCAGCATTCAGCGGGCAATTGAAGCCGGTGTGAGCCGCATTATTATGCCGGCGACCGAGGCGGCGAACTTTTCCCGCGTGCTGGCGTTGGCGCAAACCTACCCCCCGCTATTTGCAGCTCTGGGTTTACATCCGATTGTGATTGAACATCATGACGATGATGCCCTTGACCAGTTGCAACAGGCGCTGGAAAAGCGTGTACAGAAGGTGGTGGCGGTAGGGGAGATAGGACTGGATTTGTATCGTGATGATCCGCAGTTCGACAAGCAGGAAAGGATGCTGGACGCGCAGCTTCAACTGGCGAAGCGCTACGAACTGCCGGTGATCCTGCATTCACGACGTACTCATGACAAACTGGCGATGCACCTTAAGCGCCATGCGCTACCGCGTACCGGCGTAGTGCATGGCTTTGCCGGGAGCTTGCAGCAGGCGGAACGCTTTGTGCAGCTGGGATATAAAATTGGCGTGGGCGGAACCATTACCTATCCCCGTGCCAGCAAAACGCGCGAGGTGATGGCGCGGCTGCCGCTGGGATCCTTGCTGCTGGAAACCGATGCGCCGGATATGCCGCTCAACGGCTTTCAGGGTCAGCCCAATCGCCCGGAGCAGGTCACCAGGGTGTTTGAAGTATTATGTGAGCTGCGCCCGGAGCCCGCAGAGGTCATCGCCGAGGCGTTGTATCGCAATACGACGGCATTGTTTAATGTTTGACTGCGGGCGACGCCGCTTGTAGGCCGGATAAGACGCTTTGGCGTCGCATCCGGCAAGTCACAGATATAACGCCGGGAAAATTAGGTTATCAACCTCGCGTGCCCGTAATTCCTTTGCCAATTCTTCCACGTCCTCTGGCGTCGCGCTCGGCCAGGCTTTGGCTTCACCATACACGCCATGCGCATGAAACGCGTTAAGCCGCACGGGAATGTTGCCCAGGCGGTGAATAAACGCGGCCAACGCATCAACGTGCTGCAGGTAATCAACGTGTCCGGGAATGACCAGCAGGCGAAGCTCCGCCAGTTTTCCCCGCTCGGCCAGAAAGAGAATACTGCGCTTGATTGCCGCGTTATCGCGCCCGGTGAGCTGTAAATGACATGCGCTGTCCCAGGCTTTTAAATCTAGCATGACACCATCGCAAACCGGCAGCAGCTTCTCCCAGCCGGTTTCACGCAGCATGCCGTTGCTGTCCACCATGCAGGTCAGGTGTTGCAGGTGCGGATCGGCTTTGATCGCTGAGAACAGCGCAATCACGAAAGGAAGCTGCGTTGTCGCCTCACCGCCGCTCACGGTTATCCCTTCAATAAACAACGATGCCTTACGAATGTGATGCAGCACCTCATCGACGCTCATCGTCTGCGTCATTGGCGTGGCCTGCTGCGGGCACATTTGTAGGCAGGTGTCGCACTGCTGGCAAACATCGGACTGCCACCACACTTTTCCCGCACTCAGACTTAAGGCGTCATGTGGACAATGCAGTACGCACTCCCCGCAATCGTTGCATCGCCCCATCGTCCACGGATTGTGGCAATTTTTACAGCGCAGATTGCACCCTTGTAGGAACAGGGCCAGGCGACTGCCCGGCCCGTCGACGCAGGAGAAAGGGATCAGCCTACTTACTGAAGCGCATCTGCTGTTCATGACTCATCACGCGAGGTTGACGTTCCAGAATGCGAGTATTGCGAGCGGCCTCTTCGCCCAGCCAGGTGGTGTTGGTGCGTGAGCCTTCGGCACGGTATTTTTCCAGATCCGACAGGCGCACCATATAACCGGTGACGCGGACCAGATCGTTACCGCTGACGTTGGCGGTAAATTCACGCATTCCGGCTTTAAACGCGCCCAGGCAAAGCTGTACCAGCGCCTGTGGGTTACGCTTGATGGTTTCATCCAGCGTGAGGATGTCGCTGATCCCGGCGTGATAATACGCGTGATGCGGGGCCACGGTTTGCAGATGAGTAATAGGATCCGGCTCGTCGCCATACGGCAGACGCGCGCCCGGCGTGGTGCCAATGTCTGAACTGATCCCCGACTGCGCATGCAGCATCGCCCGCTGCTGCCAGCCGTATTTCACCGGAGTGTTGGCCACAAAGTCGGCAAGCTGGGCGCTGATCCGATAGCCTATCTCATTAGCGCTCTCATCTTTGCCGTAGCGTGCGTGCAACCCGGCCTTCTCACACAGCAGGTTTACCGCCTCCGCCAGGCCGTACATACCAAACATCGGCACAAAACGTTCGGGATCAATCAACCCTTCCTGCACCAGGAAGCTATTCTCAAAGAAATGTGATTTCTCATAGAGAAATTCACACCGTGAATCAATGATGGCAATTTGCTGCTGGCAATAGTGCGGTAGGGTGTGCGTAAAGAAGTCATCGACAGACGTGCTGCGCTCTGCGATGGCTTTCAGATTCAGCCTAACCAGTGTACTTCCGCCGCCCGCCAGCGGCAGCGAGTTGTAACAACTGACGACGCCATAATGGCCTTTTGTGAAAATTTTATCATTTTCAGGACCGTTGGAAATATGCGGTTTACTGCATTCGCAAATATTTTGTGCCACGTTCAGCAGCAGGTCGTCAGGTGTGATTTGTGGATCATAAATAAAGGTAAGATTAGGCGAGACCTGCTTTAGCTCTGCATCTGCACGTAAAATGGCGCGGGTGATCGGCGTATCGGCCGGGCCAATATTGGCATGCATAAAGGCGTCTGGCAGGGTTCTGTCGAGATACCGCCAGAAACGTTTTATTCGAATATCGATCTCTTCTTGTGTTAGAATTCTAACATACGGTTGCAGCAGGGCATCGAGCTGACCAAGGTACACCGGCATCGACGTCACTGACGGAACATGGTGGTACAGAATGGTGAGCAAGGATAAGGCGTCATCAAGATCCTGTGCACCTTCCAGCTCCAGCCAGGCTGAACCGTTGGCCAGAAAATGCGCATAATTGGGCAAAACATAACGTGGTTTGAACGGGGCATGACCTTCGTACATATCGCAGATAACCCCGTCATCCAACGCCTGGCGTGCTTCAGCAGGCAACTGCGGATAAGGCAGTGCGTTTTCTGCCTCCAGCGCCAGAAAGTGGCGTTTCTGCTCAGGGCTGAGCACCGGACTGGTCACGATTTGTTGGCAGCGCTGTTGCAGCGCGAGTTCGCTTGAAGTGGGCATCGTCGATTCCTTTATGTGCCGAAGGTTAAGCAACATTGTAGGAAGCAACCGATCCTCAACCTTTGATCCGGATGCGCCTGATGCCATCGCTTCTCGCCAGTAAAGCTCGATTATTTGAAGTAGATCTCATTAGAGTAATGCAAATCTGTATGTGGTTTTCATTAACTGTGATGTATATCGAAGTGTAATAGCGAGCGGATGTTAGAATACTAACAAACTCGCAAGGTGAAATTTTATACGGCGATGCCGTTGGAGAATGTTATGACCGATTTAACAGCAAGCAGCCTGCGTGCCCTGAAACTGATGGACCTGACCACCCTGAATGATGACGACACCAACGAAAAAGTGATCGCGCTGTGTCATCAGGCAAAAACCCCAGTGGGTAACACGGCGGCAATCTGTATCTATCCGCGTTTCATCCCTATTGCGCGTAAAACGCTGAACGAGCAGGGCACGCCGGATATCCGTATTGCAACGGTAACCAACTTCCCGCACGGCAACGATGACATCGATATTGCGCTGGCAGAAACCCGTGCAGCGATTGCCTACGGCGCAGACGAAGTTGATGTGGTATTCCCGTATCGTGCGCTGATCGCCGGTAATGAGCAGGTCGGTTTTGACCTGGTGAAAGCCTGTAAAGAGGCGTGTGCAGCGGCAAACGTGCTGCTGAAAGTGATCATCGAAACCGGTGAACTGAAAGAAGAAGCGTTGATTCGCAAAGCATCTGAAATCTCCATCAAAGCAGGGGCTGATTTCATCAAGACCTCTACCGGTAAAGTCCCGGTTAATGCGACGCCGGAAAGCGCACGCATCATGATGGAAGTGATCCGCGATATGGGCGTTTCGAAAACCGTTGGTTTCAAACCGGCTGGCGGCGTGCGTACTGCGGAAGACGCGCAGCAATTCCTCGCCATTGCTGATGAACTGTTTGGCGCAGACTGGGCGGATTCCCGTCACTATCGCTTTGGCGCATCCAGCCTGCTGGCAAGCTTGCTGAAGGCGCTGGGTCACGGCGACGGTAAGAGCGCAAGCAGCTACTAAGTTTTTATTGCCCATCGTAGGCCGGATAAGGCGCAAGCCGCCATCCGGCATGAATACGACTTGCCGGGTGGCGCATTGCTTACCCGGCCCATAATCGGGAGGTTCCCTTGTTTCTCGCACAAGAAATTATTCGTAAAAAACGTGATGGTCATGCGCTGAGTGATGAAGAAATTCGTTTCTTTATTAACGGTATTCGCGACAACACCATCTCTGAAGGGCAAATCGCCGCCCTGGCGATGACCATTTTCTTCCACGATATGACAATGCCTGAGCGTGTTTCACTGACCATGGCAATGCGTGATTCAGGAACCGTGCTGGACTGGAAGAGTCTGCAGCTGAACGGCCCGATTGTGGATAAGCACTCTACCGGCGGCGTGGGTGATGTAACGTCACTGATGTTAGGTCCAATGGTCGCAGCATGCGGCGGCTATATTCCGATGATTTCCGGGCGGGGTCTGGGTCATACCGGCGGTACGCTGGATAAACTGGAAGCGATCCCGGGATTTGACATCTTCCCGGATGACGCGCGTTTCCGTGAAATTATTAAAGACGTGGGTGTGGCGATTATTGGGCAAACCAGCTCGCTCGCACCGGCGGATAAACGTTTTTATGCCACCCGCGACATTACCGCGACGGTGGATTCCATTCCGCTGATCACCGGTTCGATCCTGGCGAAAAAGCTGGCGGAAGGGCTGGATGCGCTGGTCATGGACGTGAAAGTTGGTAGCGGCGCCTTTATGCCAACCTACGAACTTTCAGAAGCCCTTGCTGAAGCAATTGTCGGCGTGGCGAACGGGGCAGGCGTGCGTACCACCGCACTGTTAACCGATATGAACCAGGTGCTGGCTTCCAGCGCCGGTAACGCAGTAGAAGTCCGCGAAGCCGTGCAGTTCCTGACCGGTGAATACCGCAATCCACGTTTGTTAGACGTCACCATGGCGCTGAGTGTGGAAATGCTGATCTCCGGCAAACTGGCGAAAGACGATGCCGAAGCCCGCGCCAAGCTGCAGGCGGTATTGGATAACGGTAAAGCGGCGGAAATTTTTGGTCGCATGGTCGCGGCGCAAAAAGGTCCGACCGACTTCGTGGAAAATTATGCGAAGTATCTGCCGACGGCAATGCTCAGCAAAGCGGTATATGCTGATACCGAAGGTTTTGTTAGCGCAATGGATACCCGTGCGCTGGGGATGGCGGTAGTTTCCATGGGCGGCGGTCGTCGTCAGGCATCGGACACCATTGATTACAGCGTCGGCTTTAGCGACATGGCGCGTCTGGGCGACAGCGTAGACGGGCAGCGTCCGCTGGCGGTGATCCATGCCAAAGATGAAGCCAGCTGGCAGGAAGCGGCGAAAGCGGTCAAAGCGGCAATCAGTCTTGACGACAAAGCGCCAGAAATTACACCGACAGTCTATCGTCGTATAACCGAATAACTGTATACTGATCTGATCGCTTTTTTGCGGCGCAAAAGGTACGGAGAATAATATGAAACGTGCATTTATTATGGTGCTGGACTCCTTTGGTATAGGTGCGACTGAAGACGCTGACCGCTTTGGCGACGTTGGCGCCGATACTATGGGGCATATTGCAGAAGCCTGTGCGAAAGGCGAAGCTGACAATGGTCGCAAAGGTCCGCTGAATTTGCCTAACCTGACCCGTCTGGGCCTGGTGAAAGCTCACGAAGGTTCTACAGGTAAAATTGCCGCCGGAATGGACGGTAATGCGGAAGTGATCGGTGCCTACGCATGGGCGCATGAACTCTCTTCCGGCAAAGACACGCCGTCTGGTCACTGGGAAATCGCCGGTGTGCCGGTGCTGTTTGACTGGGGTTACTTCTCCGATCATGAAAACAGCTTCCCGCAGGAGCTGCTGGACAAACTGGTTAAGCGCGCCAACCTGCCGGGCTACCTCGGCAACTGCCACTCTTCCGGTACGGTCATTCTGGATCAACTGGGCGAAGAACATATGAAAACCGGCAAGCCGATTTTCTATACCTCCGCTGACTCCGTGTTCCAGATTGCCTGTCACGAAGAGACCTACGGTCTGGATAAACTCTACGAGCTGTGCGAAATCGCCCGTGAAGAACTGACCGAAGGCGGCTACAACATTGGTCGCGTGATCGCCCGTCCGTTTATTGGTGATAAAGCTGGTAACTTCCAGCGTACCGGTAACCGTCACGATCTGGCCGTAGAACCGCCAGCGGCGACCGTTCTGCAGAAACTGGTCGACGAGAAAAAAGGCCATGTTGTCTCTGTCGGTAAGATTGCTGACATTTACGCGAACTGCGGTATCACTAAAAAAGTGAAAGCGACCGGTCTGGACGCGCTGTTCGACGCCACCATCAAAGAGATGAAAGAAGCGGGTGATGAGACCATCGTCTTCACCAACTTCGTCGACTTCGACTCTTCCTGGGGCCATCGTCGCGATATCGCCGGCTATGCCGCAGGCCTGGAGCTGTTCGACCGCCGCCTGCCTGAGCTGATGGAGCTGGTGGGGGAAGATGACATTCTGATCCTGACCGCTGACCACGGCTGTGACCCAAGCTGGCCGGGCACTGACCACACTCGTGAGCACATTCCGGTGTTGATCTATGGCCCGAAAGTCAAACCGGGTTCACTGGGTCACCGCGAAACCTTCGCGGATATCGGTCAGACGCTGGCGAGCTACTTTGGCACGTCGCCGATGGACTACGGTAAAAACATGCTGTAATGCAATTGCCCGGTGGCGCAAGCTTACCGGGCCTACGGTTTTGTAGGCCTGATAAGGCGTAGCCGCCATCAGGCAATAACAACGAAATAAGGATAAAAGATGGCAACTCCACATATTAATGCAGAAATGGGTGATTTCGCTGACGTCGTATTGATGCCTGGCGACCCGCTGCGTGCGAAGCACATTGCTGAAACTTTCCTCGAAGATGTCCGTGAAGTGAACAACGTTCGCGGCATGTTAGGTTTCACCGGGACTTACAAAGGCCGTAAGATCTCCGTCATGGGTCATGGTATGGGTATCCCATCCTGCTCCATCTACACCAAAGAACTGATCACCGATTTCGGCGTGAAGAAAATCATCCGCGTAGGCTCCTGTGGCGCTGTGCGTATGGACGTCAAACTACGTGACGTGGTGATTGGAATGGGTGCTTGCACCGACTCCAAAGTTAACCGTATCCGCTTTAAAGATCATGACTTTGCCGCTATTGCTGACTTCGACATGGTGCGTAATGCTGTTGATGCGGCCAAAGCGCTGGGCGTAGACGCGCGCGTGGGCAACCTGTTCTCCGCTGACCTGTTCTACTCGCCGGACGGCGAAATGTTCGACGTGATGGAAAAATACGGCGTGCTGGGCGTGGAAATGGAAGCGGCGGGTATCTACGGTGTTGCGGCTGAGTTTGGTGCGAAAGCGCTGACCATTTGCACCGTGTCCGACCATATCCGTACTCACGAGCAGACCACGGCTGCTGAACGTCAGACGACCTTCAACGACATGATCAAAATCGCGCTGGAATCCGTGCTGCTGGGCGATAAAGATTAATATCTTTAGTGCCGGGGGGCGGCTTCGCCTGACCCGGCCTACGGTTTTGTAAGCCCGCTAAGCACAGCGCCAGCGGGCTTTTTTATTAGCGTACCGCGCTCGCTATCCACGCCGACAGTTCTCGTAGCTCTTTTTCCTGTTGCGGGAAATCGCCAATCAACGCCTCGCACTCCTGTTGCAGCCTGTCCGCCCGATACAGACACCCTTGCAAGCTGCCCGCCAGCGCTTCTAATGGCGCGGGATTGAGGCTGTCGGTAAAGACCTGCGCGCGGGTGATATGGCCTTTCTCCACGTCGAAATGTAACTCGACGCCACCCCAGGTAAAACGCTCATCCAGCAGATGAGAGAAGGCAGGGGCCTGACCAAAGTTCCACTCCCAACTGCTCTGGCGGGCAAACGTTTCGGCGAAGTTGGGCAGATCCGGCGTGTTATCCGGGGAAATAATTTCAGCCGCTACGCGTTCGCCGTAGTGTTGGAAAAAGGCGTCGGTCACGGCTTCACAGATTTTTTCATGAGTGATCTCAGGCAGCAGTTCAACCAGATTCGCGACCCGACCACGCACGGAGGTGATCCCCTTCGCCTGAAGCTTTTTCTGATCAGGGTTGAGGTAATTCGCCAGACGACTGAGGTCGGCATTCAGCAACAGCGTACCGTGGTGGAACCCGCGATCTTTGGTTTCTCGATACGCCGAACCTGAAACTTTGCGATCGCCTTCGGCCGTTTTGACCACCAGATCGTTACGCCCGGAGGCGTCAGCGTTGACGCCCAGTGCGTTCAGGGCATTGAGTACGATAGTGGTGGAGATGGTTTTGTCGTATTCCGGTTTGCCTGCCATAAAGGTAAAGCAGGTATTACCGAGATCGTGAAACACCGCGCCGCCGCCGCTGCTACGGCGAGCCAGCCGGACGTTATCCTCTTCCATGCGTCGGGTATTGCACTCTTTCCACGGGTTTTGCGCCCGGCCAATGACCACCGTATCGGCGTTGCGCCATAAAAACAGCACGCGCTGCGTGGCGGGCATTTGACGAAAAATGCACTCTTCAACCGCCAGATTAAACCACGGATCGTAAGAGTCGGAGATAAGCAGGCGTAATGTGGTCATGGTTGATTTCCTTCCTGGTGAATTACTCTTTTTTCTCGCTGTCTTCTTCCTGCACCGGTTTGTTGGCGGTCAGCAGGAACGGCGATTGTTGCCAGCGGGTGCGCTTACCTTGCAGTAATGTCCGGGTTAATACCACGCCAATCGCCAGTGACAGGAGCAGCATCAGGCGTAGAATGTTGGTGGTGTTATCCACCTGTTTGGCCTCGGTGGCAAGGGTGTGGGTATCCAGCGTCAGGCGCAGGTAGCCCAGCGGACCATTTTTGCCCTGAATGGGTTCGACAATTTGCTGATTAAAATAGCCCCCGGCTTTTTTACCGTCCAGCGCCAGCCGGTCGCGAACATTCACGCTCTCACCGGCATGCGTAATGAGATCGCCCTGTTCATCATAGACGCCCGCATCGAGAATACGGCTCTCGTCGGTGAGTTGGCGCAGCACGACAGCGATGCGTTTTTCATCCGGCGTTTCGGTACGCATCAGCGGCGCGACGTTTAACGCAACCTGGCGGGCCAGCGTGCGGGCCAGCTCTTCCAGCTGCGGATTCCGCTGCTGTTGATGGTTTTGACTAAACCACGACGCGCCCTGCATCAGGGCGACGAGCAGCGCGAGGCAGGACAATACAATCACTGCACGATGAAGTCGGAATTTCAGTTTTGCGCGAGCCATATTCCACCTGCTGAAAATTTGAGACTTAATGTTGCCAGAAGCGCTGGTTACAGGGTAGCCTCATGCGTTATTTTCCCCTGATGATTCCGACCCGAACGATTTTACAGGAGCTTTAATGCCTAACATTACCTGGTGCGATCTACCTGAAGATGTCTCTCTGTGGCCAGGTCTGCCCCTCTCTTTAAGTGGTGATGAAGTGATGCCACTGGATTACCACGCGGGCCGTAGCGGCTGGCTGCTGTATGGTCGTGGGCTGGATAAACAACGCTTAACGCAATACCAGAGCAAACTGGGGGCGGCGATGGTGATTGTGGCGGCCTGGTGCGTCGAGGATTATCAGGTGATTCGCCTCGCGGGATCGTTAACGCCGCGGGCAACAAAACTGGCGCATGATGCCAAACTGGATGTTGCCCCGCTGGGGAAAATCCCGCATTTGCGCACGCCAGGCCTGCTGGTGATGGACATGGATTCGACGGCGATCCAGATCGAGTGCATTGATGAAATCGCTAAACTGGCCGGAACCGGCGAGATGGTCGCAGAAGTGACGGAACGCGCGATGCGCGGGGAGCTGGATTTTACCGCCAGCCTGCGCAGCCGCGTCGCCACGCTGAAGGGTGCGGATGCCAATATTTTGATGCAGGTACGTGAAAATCTCCCGCTGATGCCCGGCTTAACGCAACTGGTGCTGAAGCTGGAAACGCTGGGCTGGAAAGTCGCGATAGCCTCCGGTGGCTTTACCTTCTTTGCTGAATATCTGCGCGAAAAGCTGCGCCTGACGGCGGTTGTGGCGAACGAGCTGGAGATCATGGACGGGAAATTTACCGGCAACGTGATTGGCGATATCGTCGATGCTCAGTACAAGGCCACCACCCTGACCCGACTGGCGCAGGAATATGAAATCCCAATGACACAAACGGTGGCGATTGGCGACGGCGCTAACGATCTGCCGATGATCAAAACGGCAGGGCTGGGGATCGCCTACCATGCTAAGCCGAAAGTGAATGAAAAGACGGAGATTACTATCCGTCACGCTGACCTGATGGGGGTGTTCTGCATTCTCTCCGGCAGCATGAACCAGAAATAACGAGGTAAAACGTGGCAAAAGCTCCTAAACGCGCCTTTGTATGTAATGAATGCGGGGCCGATTATCCGCGCTGGCAGGGGCAATGTAGCGCCTGTCAGGCCTGGAACAGCATCACCGAGGTGCGTCTTGCGGCGTCACCGACGGTGGCACGTAACGAGCGCCTCAGCGGCTATGCCGGTAATGCAGGCGTCGCTAAGGTGCAAAAGCTGGCGGATATCAGTCTGGAAGAGCTGCCGCGTTTTTCTACCGGTTTTAAAGAGTTTGACCGCGTGTTGGGCGGCGGTGTGGTGCCCGGCAGTGCCATTCTGATCGGCGGTAATCCAGGCGCCGGGAAATCCACCCTGCTGCTGCAAACGCTGTGCAAGCTTGCCGAGCAGATGAAGACCCTGTACGTCACCGGGGAAGAATCGCTGCAACAGGTGGCGATGCGTGCCCATCGACTCGGTCTGCCGACGGCAAATCTGAATATGCTGTCAGAAACCAGCATTGAGCAGATTTGCCTGATTGCAGAGGAAGAGCAGCCAAAGCTGATGGTCATCGACTCCATTCAGGTGATGCACATGGCGGATATTCAGTCTTCGCCGGGCAGCGTGGCGCAGGTGCGTGAAACCGCCGCATACCTGACGCGCTTTGCTAAAACGCGCGGCGTGGCGATTGTCATGGTCGGTCACGTCACCAAAGATGGCTCTCTGGCTGGGCCAAAAGTACTGGAGCACTGCATTGACTGCTCGGTGCTGCTTGACGGCGATGCGGATTCTCGTTTCCGTACCCTGCGTAGCCATAAAAACCGCTTTGGTGCGGTGAATGAGCTTGGCGTCTTCGCCATGACCGAACAGGGCCTGCGCGAAGTCAGTAACCCTTCCGCTATTTTCTTAAGCCGCGGCGATGAAGTGACCTCCGGCAGCTCGGTGATGGTGGTCTGGGAAGGGACGCGTCCGCTGCTGGTGGAGATTCAGGCGCTGGTCGATCACTCGATGATGGCGAACCCTCGGCGCGTAGCAGTCGGATTGGAACAAAACCGTTTGGCGATCTTGCTGGCAGTGTTGCACCGTCACGGCGGCCTGCAAATGTCTGACCAGGACGTGTTCGTTAACGTGGTTGGTGGCGTCAAAGTCACCGAAACCAGTGCCGATCTTGCGTTACTGCTGGCGATGGTTTCCAGCCTGCGCGACAGGCCGCTACCGCACGATCTCGTGGTCTTTGGCGAAGTGGGGCTGGCGGGGGAGATTCGCCCGGTTCCCAGCGGCCAGGAGCGAATTTCTGAAGCGGCGAAGCACGGTTTCCGTCGGGCGATTGTCCCTGCCGCCAATGTGCCGAAAAAGGTGCCGGAAGGAATGCAGGTTTTTGGCGTTAAAAAGCTCGCGGATGCGTTAAACGTGTTTGACGACTTATAATTCATTACCCGTCGTCTTTCTGTCGGCAGGTATGTTGGCTGCCACCAGAAATCCATAGGGTAATTATTTGTTTCACCCTGTAGGCCTGATAAGCGAAGCGCCATCAGGCAGTGTTACGCGATTTTTCCAGCAGGAGGCTCTTGTGTCATCGTTCGACTATCTCAAAACCGCCATTAAGCAAAAGGGCTGTACCTTGCAACAGGTGGCGGATGCCAGTGGTATGACCAAGGGATATTTAAGCCAACTGCTGAATGCCAAAATCAAAAGCCCCAGCGCGCAAAAGCTGGAGGCGCTGCACCGTTTTCTCGGGCTTGAGTTTCCCCGTCAGCAGAAAAATATCGGTGTGGTATTCGGTAAGTTTTATCCGCTGCATACCGGGCATATCTATCTGATCCAGCGCGCCTGTAGCCAGGTTGACGAGCTGCATATCATCATGGGCTATGACGAAACGCGCGACCGTAGCCTGTTTGAAGACAGCGCCATGTCACAGCAGCCCACAGTTTCTGACCGTCTTCGCTGGCTGCTGCAAACCTTCAAATATCAGAAAAATATCCGTATTCATGCCTTTAATGAAGAAGGCATGGAGCCCTATCCGCACGGCTGGGATGTCTGGAGTAACGGCATAAAAACGTTTATGCAGGAGAAAGGGATCCAGCCAAACTGGATCTACACCTCTGAAGAAGCCGATGCGCCGCAGTATCTGGAACATCTGGGAATCGAAACGGTGCTGGTCGATCCCAAGCGCACATTCATGAGCATCAGCGGCGGGCAAATCCGTGAGAACCCGTTTCGCTACTGGGAGTATATTCCCACCGAGGTGAAACCGTTTTTCGTGCGCACCGTGGCGATCCTTGGCGGTGAGTCGAGCGGAAAATCGACGCTGGTGAACAAACTCGCCAATATCTTCAACACCACCAGTGCGTGGGAATATGGCCGTGATTACGTCTTCTCCCATTTGGGCGGCGATGAGATGGCTCTGCAGTATTCCGATTACGATAAAATCGCGCTTGGACAAGCGCAATACATTGATTTTGCAGTTAAATATGCTAATAAAGTGGCGTTTATCGACACCGACTTTGTCACGACGCAGGCGTTCTGTAAAAAGTACGAAGGGCGTGAGCACCCGTTTGTGCAGGCGCTGATCGACGAGTACCGCTTTGACCTGGTGATTCTGCTGGAAAATAACACGCCGTGGGTGGCAGATGGACTACGCAGTCTGGGCAGTTCGGTTGACCGGAAGGCGTTTCAGTCGCTGCTGGTGGAAATGCTGCAGGAAAATAACATCGATTTTGTCCACGTCGAGGAGCCTGACTATGACGGTCGCTTCCTGCGCTGCGTGGAGCTGGTGAAAGAATTGATGGGTGAGCAGGGGTAGATTTTAATGCCGGATGGCGGCGTAAACGCGTTGTCAGGCCTACAAGTTGCACTCACCTCGTAGGCCGGACACGCACAGCGCCATCCGGCACTTAACGGCAATTACTTAGAAATACGCTTGTACTTGATACGCTTCGGTTCCAGCGCATCTGCGCCCAGCGTGCGTTTCTTGTACTCTTCGTATTCAGTAAAGTTACCTTCGAAGAACTCGACTTTGCCTTCATCCTGGTAATCCAGAATGTGGGTGGCAATACGGTCGAGGAACCAACGGTCGTGCGAGATAACCATTGCGCAGCCCGGGAACTCCAGCAGGGCGTTTTCCAGCGCGCGCAGGGTTTCGATATCCAGGTCGTTGGTCGGTTCATCGAGCAGCAGCATGTTGCCGCCAACCTGCAGCAGCTTCGCCAGGTGCAGACGACCACGCTCACCACCGGACAACTCGCCGACGCGTTTACCCTGATCAACACCTTTGAAGTTGAAGCGGCCTACGTAAGCGCGGCTTGGCATTTCGGTGTTGCCGATCTTCATGATATCCAGCCCGCCGGACACTTCTTCCCACACGGTTTTGCTGTTATCCATTGCGTCACGGAACTGGTCAACGGAGGCCAGTTTCACGGTTTCACCCAGTTCAATGGTGCCGCTATCTGGCTGTTCTTCACCGGAGAGCATGCGGAACAGGGTGGATTTACCCGCGCCGTTCGGACCGATGATCCCGACGATAGCGCCTTTCGGTACCGAGAAGCTCAGGTCGTCGATCAGGACGCGGTCGCCGTAGGATTTACGCAGGTTGGTAACCTCAACGACTTTATCGCCCAGACGAGGTCCTGGTGGGATAAACAGTTCGTTGGTTTCGTTACGCTTCTGGTATTCGGTATTGTTGAGCTCTTCAAAGCGTGCCAGACGGGCTTTACCCTTCGACTGACGGCCTTTTGCACCCTGGCGTACCCACTCCAGCTCTTTCTCAATGGATTTACGGCGAGCCGCTTCCTGAGAGGCTTCCTGCGCCAGACGCTGATCTTTCTGCTCCAGCCAGGAAGAGTAGTTACCTTCCCACGGAATACCTTCACCACGGTCAAGCTCCAGGATCCAGCCAGCCACGTTATCGAGGAAGTAACGGTCGTGGGTAATTGCCACCACGGTCCCTTCGAAGTCGTGCAGGAAGCGTTCCAGCCATGCCACGGATTCTGCATCCAGGTGGTTGGTCGGTTCGTCGAGCAGCAGCATGTCTGGTTTTTCCAGCAGCAGGCGGCACAGCGCGACGCGGCGGCGTTCACCCCCGGACAGCTTCTCAATTTTGGCATCCCAGTCCGGCAGACGGAGTGCGTCAGCTGCGCGCTCCAGCTGTACGTTCAGGTTGTGGCCGTCGTGTGCCTGAATGATTTCTTCGAATTTACCCTGCTGTGCGGCAAGCTTATCGAAGTCGGCATCCGGCTCGGCGTACTTCGCGTACACTTCATCCAGGCCTTTCAGGGCGTTAACCACGTCGGCGACCGCTTCTTCAACGGACTCACGCACGGTATGTTCCGGATTCAGCTTCGGCTCCTGAGGCAGGTAACCGATCTTGAGGCCCGGCTGTGGACGAGCTTCGCCCTCGATGTCGGTATCAATACCGGCCATGATGCGCAGCAGGGTGGATTTACCCGCGCCGTTCAGACCGAGTACACCGATTTTGGCACCCGGGAAGAAGCTCAGAGAGATGTTTTTAAGAATATGACGTTTCGGCGGAACGACTTTGCCGACACGATGCATGGTATAAACGAATTGAGCCACGTTGGACTTCGCCTCTTTTATATACTCTTCATCCTTCAGGCTGCCTCTGTGTTGGCTGCATTCGAAAACCCTGGTCACATAGCCATCTATGCTCGCAGGGATTTTCTCTCTTGCCGCCTTGATGCAGCCAGAATGATTTTGAGTAGGGTGATGAATAGTTATCAAAGGCGAAGTGTAGCCTTTTTCATTGCTCAATCCCAGCCAGCAGATCTCACTCGCAACAAAAGTAAAAAAGTGTCCGGAACGTGGCACTTTCTGCAATGTCTGATTAGCATGAATCTATTAAGCGGCATGATGCTGCACAGTCGTAACACGATAAGAGGAAGAGCTTGTGGACAAAGCCAAACACGTAGCCTGGCGCCTGCTGGCAGCCAGCGTATGTCTGCTGACGGTCAGTCAAGTGGCGCGAGCGGATTCTCTGGATGAACAGCGCAATCGCTATGCACAAATTAAGCAGGCCTGGGATAACCGGCAGATGGACGTCGTCGAGCAGATGATGCCGGGCCTGAAAAGCTACCCTCTGTATCCCTACCTTGAATATCGCCAGATTACTGACGATCTGATGAATCAGCCCACCGTTACCGTCACCAATTTTGTGCGCGCTAATCCAACGCTGCCGCCTGCACGCACGTTGCAATCGCGCTTCGTGAACGAACTGGCACGTCGGGAAGACTGGCGAGGGTTGTTAGCATTCAGCCCGGATAAGCCCGGCACCACCGAAGCGCAATGTAATTACTACTATGCGAAATGGAGTACCGGGCAGGCCGAAGAAGCCTGGCAAGGTGCAAAAGATCTTTGGCTGACCGGGAAGAGTCAGCCTAACGCCTGTGACAAATTATTCGGCGTATGGCGGGCATCGGGGACTCAGGATCCGTTAGCGTATCTTGAACGTATTCGCCTGGCGATGAAGGCGGGTAATACCGGACTGGTTACCGCGCTGGCCGGACAAATGCCAGCGGATTATCAGACCATTGCTTCAGCGATTATTGCACTGGCAAATAACCCTAATTCGGTGATGACGTTTGCGCGCACCACCGGCGCTACGGATTTTACCCGTCAGATGGCGGCGGTGGCGTTTGCCAGCGTAGCGCGTCAGGACGCGGAAAATGCACGTTTGATGATCCCTTCATTGGCGCAGGCGCAGCAGTTAAATGACGATCAAACTCAGGAGCTGCGCGATATCGTCGCCTGGCGTCTGATGGGCAACGACGTTACTGACGAGCAGGCCAAATGGCGCGATGACGCGATTATGCGCTCACAATCCACCACGCTTGTGGAGCGCCGCGTGCGGATGGCGCTGGGAACTGGCGATCGTCGAGGGCTGAATACCTGGCTGGCGCGCCTGCCGATGGACGCGAAGGAAAAAGATGAATGGCGTTACTGGCAGGCGGATCTGCTGCTGGAGCGTGGACGTGACGCCGAAGCGAAAGAGATCCTGCATGCGCTGATGCAGCAGCGTGGCTTCTATCCGATGGTGGCGGCACAGCGCCTTGGTGAAGAATACACGCTGAAAATCGACAAAGCGCCTGCGGATGTTGACGCTGCCCTGACGCAGGGACCGGAGATGGCGCGCGTACGTGAGTTGATGTACTGGAACATGGACAACACCGCGCGCAGCGAGTGGGCGAATCTGGTCACCAGCCGCACCAAGTCTGAGCAGGCGCAGCTGGCGCGTTATGCGTTTAACAACCACTGGTGGGATCTGAGCGTGCAGGCCACGATCGCTGGCAAACTCTGGGATCATCTGGAAGAGCGTTTCCCGCTGGCCTACAAAGATCTGTTTACCCGTTACACCAGCGGGAAAGACATTCAGCCAAGCTACGCGATGGCCATTGCCCGTCAGGAAAGTGCCTGGAACCCGAAGGTAAAATCGCCGGTGGGTGCCAGCGGGTTGATGCAAATTATGCCGGGTACGGCGACGCATACAGTGAAGATGTTCTCGATTCCGGGTTACAGCAGTCCTAATCAGCTGTTGGATCCTGAGACCAATATCAACATCGGCACCAGCTATTTACAGTATGTGTATCAACAGTTTGGCAATAACCGCATCTTTGCTTCAGCAGCCTATAACGCCGGACCGGGTCGCGTTCGTACCTGGCTTGGCAACAGTGCAGGGCGCATTGACGCGGTGGCCTTTGTAGAAAGCATCCCGTTCTCCGAGACCCGTGGGTACGTGAAAAACGTGCTGGCTTACGATGCCTACTATCGTTACTTCCTCGGTGATAAGCCGGAATTGATGAACGACGCAGAATGGCAACGCCGTTACTGATCGTGGTGAGTGTGTTATGCTATCGTACTCGTTAAAGAGTACAAAGGGGGAGGCAATCGCGCCTCCCCCGCAACGATGGCGATATCTTATGACTCAGCAATCACCCTATTCAGCAGAGATGGCAGAACAGCGTCACCAGGAGTGGTTACGTTTTGTCGACCTGCTTAAACACGCTTATGAGCAAGATTTACACCAGCCATTGCTCAATTTGATGTTAACGCCTGATGAGCGCGAAGCGCTGGGGACTCGCGTGCGCATTATTGAAGAACTGCTGCGCGGCGAGATGAGCCAACGCGAGTTGAAAAACGAGCTTGGGGCCGGTATTGCGACCATAACGCGTGGGTCCAATAGCCTCAAAACTGCGCCGGTCGAGCTGCGTCAGTGGCTGGAACAGGTGCTGCTCGGAAAAGATTGAATTGCCTGATGGCGCAGTGCTTATCAGGCCTATAACGTAGCGCAAATAATTACCGATACACCGCGTTATGGAACGGGCTGAGCGCCAGGATCACCGCCTGGTGATAGACGCTGGCACGGGTTAACTTCCCGGCGGTAAACACGCCAATCGCCCCTTCTTTACGGCCTATCTCGTCAATGCCTGTGTACTGTGACATCACCGGACCGAGCGCTTCTCCCTGACGGACTCTGTCGAGAATCACCGCCGGCAGCGGCAGCGTAGCGGAACGCGCTTCACCGCGCTGAACGCCATTATCAATCACCACCCAGCTGAAGGTCGCGTCATCGTCAATGCCAGCTTCAATGGCCACCCAGAAATCGGCCTGCGGATGCAGGCGGCGTGCGTTATCTATGCGATTTCGTGCGCCAGTGCGCGTTTCCTGACTTCCAAAAGGTTGTTCCGGCACACCGCTCTCGACGGCGACGGGTTCAATATGGCAGGATCCTTCACCGAAAATCTCTTCAAATGCCCGAAGAATTGCCTGAATTTTGGCAGGATTGGTGGTCGCAGAGATAACCTTGTGCATAATTAAGCTCAGTTTGAAAATTCATCGCATCGCAGTATAACGGAAAAAACGCATGTTACAGGTATACCTTGTTCGCCACGGTGAAACGCAGTGGAACGCCGAGCGACGTATTCAAGGCCAGTCAGACAGCCCGCTGACCGCTAAAGGTGAACAGCAAGCTATGCAGGTTGGCGAACGCGCCCGCTCGCTTGGCATTACTCACGTCATCAGTAGCGATTTAGGTCGTACACGACGCACCGCAGAAATCATCGCCCAGGCGTGTGGCTGTGATATCACCTTCGACGCCCGCCTGCGCGAGCTGAATATGGGGGTGCTGGAAAAGCGCCACATCGACTCTCTGACGCCAGAGGAAGAGGGCTGGCGTCGCCAGTTAGTCAACGGCACGGTTGATGGTCGTATTCCGGATGGGGAATCCATGCAGGAACTGGCCGATCGTGTTAACGCCGCGCTGGCATCTTGTCTGGAACTGCCGCAAGGGAGCCGCCCATTGCTGGTAAGCCACGGTATTGCGCTGGGTTGCCTGGTGAGTACGATTCTGGGACTGCCCGCTTGGGCTGAGCGTCGGCTGCGTCTGCGCAACTGCTCGATTTCCCGCGTCGATTATCAGGAAAGTTTATGGCTTGCGCCGGGTTGGGTGGTCGAAACGGCAGGGGATATCTCGCATCTGGACGCCCCTGCGTTGGATGAGCTACAGCGTTAACGGCGAATAGGAATCAGGAATTCGCAGCGTAGGTTAATAGGGCGATCGCCTGCTTTGGCATCTTCTGCCGGGTAGTATCGCTCTATATCCTGACCTTTACGACGGGTCAGGTTCAGCATTGGCATACAGGTGCCATACACTGTCAGAATAAATTCCTGCACGCCCGTTCCCAGGCCTTCATAGGTAAACATGACATATTCGCCGCCCTGCAACAGGATTGGCTGCGCGGACGGTACATAGCCGCTGGCCTGTTCCGGTGTGAGTGCGGTGGTATAGAAGACTTCCTGCTCGTCATCTTTTTCAAAACTCGGACGCGTTTCGTTGAGTCCGTACAGCACCGGCGGAATGGCAGGAGCCTGGCTCAGGAAGTCGCGCCAGAACTGAATACGCATTTCATGACGGAAGTCGGAAATCTGTTCCAGCGAGCAAGAGTAGCTTTGCGTGGTGCCGAGCAACTGCGTGTCTTCCAGCGTCACGAACTGATGCGCTGGCATCGCAAATTCCCCGAGTCGCATCGGTGGGCGAATACCAAAAGCGCTCCATTCCGGCGAGCGGCGGTACAGTGCAGGCGTCTGAGCGAATTGTTTTTTGAACGCACGGGTAAACGTCTGTTGAGAGTCAAAACGGTATTGCAGGGCAATATCCAGAATCGGACGCGCAGTCAGGCGTAGCGCCACAGCGGACTTCGATAAACGACGGGCGCGGATGTAGGCACCAATAGCGTGGCCCGTCACGTCCTTAAACATTCTCTGCAGATGCCACTTGGAATAGCCTGCTTTTGCCGCCACATTGTCAAGCGACAGAGGCTGATCCAGATGACCTTCCAGCCAGATTAATAGGTCGCGAATAATGCCAGCCTGATCCATAAAATATCCTCATCCTTTCAACAGCGAGTACCTGACGTCAGGTAAGAGGATAATAGCATTTTTTGCTGTTTTAGCATTCAGTGTTTTTTTTGCTCATAAATGCTGTTTTCGGACATACGAAAGCGTGATTATTGTAATCCTGTGATCTGTATACATTTTATTTTAGAATGTTGAATAATTGCTCAGGGCAACTTTTAAAAATGGTAACAATATGAAATATAAGAGCTTAGTCATTTCCTCAATTTTGCTGTTGTTGGCGCAGGTGGCCCATGCGGAGCAGATTGGTTCTGTCGATACGGTATTTAAAATGTTTGGGCCGGATCATAAAATCGTCGTCGAAGCGTTTGACGATCCCGATGTAACCAATGTGACCTGCTATGTTAGCCGCGCAAAAACCGGTGGCATTAAGGGCGGGTTAGGGCTGGCTGAAGATACCTCCGATGCCGCCATTTCCTGCCAGCAAGTGGGGCCGGTTGAGCTGAGTGACAGAATCAAGAACGGTAAAGCGCAGGGCGAAGTCGTCTTTAAGAAACGGACGTCGCTGGTGTTTAAATCATTACAGGTGGTGCGTTTTTATGATGAAAAACGCAACACGCTGGCGTATCTGGCCTATTCCGACAAGGTTGTCGACGGTTCGCCGAAAAATGCCATCAGCGCGGTGCCCATCATGCCGTGGCGGCAGTAACAAGGAAGCAAAATGCAACAGGCGTTGATCTGGTTGGTTGAGGATGAGCAGGGTATCGCGGATACGCTTATCTACATGCTGCAACAGGAAGGTTTTAGCGTGGAAGCGTTTGAGCGTGGACTGCCGGTGCTGGAAAGCGCGCGTCAGCGATGCCCGGATGCGATAATCCTCGACGTCGGACTGCCTGATATCAGCGGTTTTGAACTGTGCCGACGTCTGCTGGAGCGCCACCCGGCGCTGCCGGTTCTTTTTCTGACCGCCCGCAGCGATGAAGTGGACCGCCTGTTAGGTCTGGAGATCGGCGCGGATGATTACGTCGCCAAACCCTTCTCGCCGCGCGAGGTGTGCGCCCGAGTGCGCACGCTGCTGCGGCGGGTGAGGAAATTTGCAGCACCGCCATCGGCAGCGCGTTTTGGCAATTTTGAACTCAATGAACCCGCCGCGCAGATTGCGTGGTTTGGCTGTCCGTTAAACCTGACGCGCTATGAGTTCCTGTTGCTGAAAACCTTGCTGATGTCGCCGGGGCGTATCTACTCGCGCCAGCAACTGATGGATTTAGTTTGGGCCGATGCGCAGGATACCTACGACAGAACGGTGGACACGCACATCAAAACACTGCGCGCCAAACTGCGGGCTATTAATCCGGATCTCTCGCCGATTAACACGCATCGCGGGATGGGATACAGCCTGAGGAACGCCTGATGCGCATTGGCATGCGACTGCTGCTGGGCTACTTTTTGATTGTCGCCGTTGCCGCCTGGTTTGTTCTGTCTATTTTTGTGCAGGAGATTAAACCTGGCGTACGCCGGGCCACCGAAGGCACGCTGATTGACACCGCCACGCTGTTAGCGGCGCTGGCACGCGACGACGTACTCTCTGGCTCTGCTGCCAACGGCAAGTTGGCGCAGGCCTTCTCGCAACTGCATAACCGCCCTTTTCGTGCCAACATCAGCGGCATTAACAAAGTGCGCAATGAGTATCACGTCTACATGACTGATGCTCAGGGCAAGGTGTTGTTTGATTCCGCCAATAAAGCAGTAGGGGAAGATTATTCCCGCTGGAACGACGTGTGGTTAACGCTGCGCGGGCAATATGGTGCGCGCAGTACGCTGCAAAATCCGGCTGACCCGGAAAGCTCGGTGATGTACGTTGCGGCACCGATTATCGACGGTGAGCGCATTATTGGGGTGCTTAGCGTCGGGAAGCCCAATGCGGCAATGGCACCGGTAATTAAACGCAGCGAGCGGCGGATGCTGTGGGCGAGCGCGGTGTTGCTGGGGATCGCATTAGTGATTGGCGTGGGAATGGTATGGTGGATCAACCGCTCTATTGCCCGCCTGGCGCGCTATGCTGACTCGGTGACGGAGAATCGGCCCGTCGCGTTACCGGATTTAGGCAGCAGTGAATTGCGAAAACTGGCGCAGGCGCTGGAAAGTATGCGCCTGAAGCTGGAGGGTAAGAATTACATTGAGCAGTATGTGTATGCCTTAACCCATGAACTGAAAAGCCCGCTGGCGGCTATTCGTGGCGCGGCGGAGATTTTACGTGAAGGGCCGCCACCTGACGTGGTGGCACGTTTTACCGAAAATATTCTGACGCAAAATGCGCGTATGCAGGCACTGGTCGAAACCCTGTTGCGCCAGGCGCGGCTGGAAAACCGGCAGGATGTTGCGTTTACGCCCGTTGCGGTTGATGTACTGTTTGCTCAGTTGCGCGAGTCGCGTAGCGTCCAGTTGGCTGCTAAACATATCACGCTCAACATTGTGCCCTCATCATGGGTGGTTGCGGCTGAACCTGCGCTGCTGGAGCAGGCCATGGGTAATCTGCTGGATAACGCCATCGACTTTACCCCTGAACAGGGGACCATTGTCCTGAGTGCGCAGCAGCAAGGAGAAAAGGTCTCATTGCAGGTGACGGACTGCGGCAGCGGGATCCCTGATTTTGCGTTACCGCGCATTTTTGAACGATTTTATTCACTGCCCCGCAAGAATGGTCACAAGAGCAGCGGTCTGGGGCTGGCGTTTGTCAGCGAAGTCGCCCGTCTGTTTGACGGCGATGTGACGCTGAGTAATCGCCCCGAAGGCGGGGTACAGGCGTCGTTCACACTTCACCGTCACTTCACATAACTTCAAATTCTGCGCACATAGCCGTTCTACCTTGTCGTCATTGCAAAGGAGAACGCTATGTTGAAATCCCCCCTATTCTGGAAAATCGTCACCTTAGGTGGCGCCATGCTGTTGCTGTTAATTCCTCTGACGATGGTCAGGCAGATAATCGTTGAGCGATCGGATTACCGTAATGAGGTCGAAGATGCTATCCGGCAGAGTACCAGTGGGCCGCAGAAGTTAGTTGGGCCGCTAATTGCTATCCCCGTGACCGAACTTTATACCTCGCTGGAAGACGGTAAAGAAGTCTCGCAAAAGCGCAGCTATATCCATTTCTGGCTGCCGGAGTCGTTGATGGTTGAGGGCAATCAAAATGTTGAAGGACGTAAAGTCGGCATTTATGAGGGCCAGGTCTGGCATAACGATGTGTCGTTGAACGCGGAGTTCAATGCGGAACGGCTGAGTGAATTGCATCACCCTAATATAACGTTAGGGAAACCGTTTATTGTGGTTGGCGTCGGCGACGCACGCGGGATTGGCGTGGTGAAAGTGCCGCAGATTAACGGGACGTCGCTGGCCGTTGAGCCGGGAACGGGGCTTGATGGGCGTGCGCAGGGGATCCACATTCCGCTGCCGGATGCGGAATGGACGAAGCAAAACCTTAGTCTGGCGCTGTCGCTTAATCTGAACGGTACCGGGGATTTTTCCGTTGTCCCCATTGGACGTAACAGCGAAATGACCCTAACCAGTAACTGGCCGCATCCCAATTTTCTGGGGGATTTTTTGCCCACGAAGCGTGAAGTTAGTGCATCAGGGTTTACGGCCCAATGGCAAAGCAGCTGGTTTGCCAATAACCTCGGTGATCGTTTTGATGGGGAAAAAATTGGCTGGCAGGGAATGCCAGCGTTTAGCGTGGCGGTAGCTACACCGGCCGATCAATATCAGCTGACCGACAGAGCAACGAAGTATGCCATCTTACTGATCGTACTGACTTTTATGTCTTTCTTTGTGCTTGAGAGTATGACCAGTCTGCGCCTGCACCCCATGCAGTATCTGTTGGTAGGGTTATCGCTGGTGATGTTTTATCTGCTGTTGCTGGCACTGTCAGAACATATTGGTTTTACCGCGGCGTGGATTATTGCCAGCCTGATTGGTGCCCTGATGAACGGCGTGTATTTACAGGCGGTATTACAAGGGTGGCGTAACAGTATTCTGTTCACCCTGGCGCTGTTGGCACTGGACGGGGTGATGTGGGTGTTACTGCGTTCGCAGGACAGTTCTTTGCTACTGGGAACCGGCGTGCTGTTATTGGCACTGTGCGGGATTATGTTCCTGACGCGTCATCTTGACTGGCACGCACTGGCTCGGCCCAAAGCAAAAGAGACGCAACCCGTGGAAAACGATGAATTTCGTTTGTGGAAGTAGGGTGGAGATAAAATGAAAAACGGCGCTTTACGCGCCGTTTTTGTTCCCGCAAGGATGAGATTAATCCTGCAGGTCGCCGCAGAAACGATAGCCTTCACCGTGAATGGTGGCGATGATTTCTGGCGTATCCGGCGTAGATTCGAAATGCTTACGAATACGACGGATAGTCACGTCAACGGTACGGTCATGCGGCTTCAGTTCGCGACCGGTCATTTTTTTCAGCAGTTCTGCGCGAGACTGGATCTTGCCCGGATTCTCACAGAAGTGAAGCATGGCACGGAATTCGCTGCGTGGCAGTTTATACTGCTCGCCGTCAGGACCGATCAGAGAACGGCTGTTGATGTCCAGTTCCCAACCATTGAACTTGTAGCTTTCGACGCTACGACGTTCTTCGCTGACCGTGCCCAGGTTCATGGTACGGGACAGCAAGTTACGAGCACGGATAGTCAGTTCACGCGGGTTAAACGGTTTGGTGATGTAATCATCCGCGCCGATTTCGAGGCCGAGAATTTTATCGACTTCGTTATCGCGGCCCGTCAGGAACATCAGCGCAACGTTAGCTTGTTCGCGGAGTTCGCGCGCTAACAGAAGACCGTTTTTACCTGGCAGATTGATATCCATAATCACAAGGTTGATGTCATATTCAGAGAGGATCTGATGCATTTCCGCGCCATCTGTCGCCTCGAATACATCATAGCCTTCCGCTTCGAAAATGCTTTTCAACGTGTTACGTGTTACTAACTCGTCTTCAACGATAAGAATGTG
This sequence comes from Citrobacter sp. JUb117, assembly GCF_024809055.1. Classification (NCBI taxonomy): domain Bacteria; kingdom Pseudomonadati; phylum Pseudomonadota; class Gammaproteobacteria; order Enterobacterales; family Enterobacteriaceae; genus Citrobacter; species Citrobacter sp. JUb117. Next base: position 219,744 of record NZ_JANUFB010000004.1, on the reverse strand, counting down.
CGGGGTCTGCATGTTTGCTACCTAAATTGCCAACTAAATCGAAACAGGAAGTACAAAAGTCCCTGACCTGCCTGATGCATGTCGTAAATTAACATGATCGGCGTAACATGACTAAAGTACGTAATTGCGTTCTTGATGCACTTTCCATCAACGTCAACAACATCATTAGCTTGGTCGTGGGCACTTTCCCTCTGGACCCGACAGTGTCAAAAACGGCTGTCATCCTAACCATTTTAACAGCAACATAACAGGCTAAGACGTACCGGACACCCAATAAAACTACGCTTCGTTGACATATATCAAGTTCAATTGTAGCACGTTAACAGTTTGATGAAATCATCGTATCCAAATGTTAGCTTTCATCACAAAATTGCAATAATACAACTAGTTGCACGTGCTAACTAATAAATGTAATGAATCCTACGAATGAGATCCATTTTAAATTAAATTATCATGAATAAACAGAAGGATATGCAACTTCTGTTAACATAAAAAGCAATAGTACAGGTACGAAACAGTTTAGCATTTTTTACTTAATGTAAAATGCTTTTTCAGTGATCTCTGTTAAAAATATGTAAATTCGCGCTGCGTAATATGTTGATGTGCATCACATTATTATCGGCAAACTGACCAAAAAGAGTAGCAAAATGCGTTTAACAATTATTCTGGTGGCCCCTGCCAGAGCGGAAAATATTGGTGCGGCAGCCCGTGCGATGAAAACCATGGGATTCACCGAGTTGCGGATCGTTGACAGTCAGGCACACCTGGAACCGGCCACGCGCTGGGTGGCCCACGGTTCGGGTGACATTATTGATAATATTAACGTTTTTACAACGTTAGCCGAGGCGCTGCACGACGTGGATTTTACCGTTGCTACCACGGCGCGCAGTCGCGCAAAGTTTCATTATTACGCTACTCCGGTCGAATTGGTTCCGTTGCTGGAGGAAAAATCGGCGTGGATGGATCACGCTGCGCTGGTTTTTGGCCGTGAGGATTCTGGCCTGACGAATGAAGAACTGGCGCTGGCAGACGTGTTGACCGGCGTACCGATGGTGGCTGACTATCCTTCACTGAATTTGGGGCAGGCGGTGATGGTGTATTGCTATCAATTAGCCGGTTTAATACAACAGCCCGCTAAAACCGCTGAGGTGACGGATGAGCTTCAGCTCCAGGCATTACGGACGCGTGTTTTACGTTTATTGACCACGCTGGATGTTGCCGATGACATCAAACTCACGGACTGGTTGCAACAACGAATGGGCCTGTTAGGACAGCGAGACACGGCAATGTTGCACCGTTTTTTACATGATATTGAAAAAAATATCACAAAATAAAATATTGCCAATCTATTCTTTGTGGGTTTTTTATTCTGACTTCAAGCGTGCCTGACGCGCCGTATTGGTTGAAAGTAAAACGGTAAGCAGTGACTCGTGAACAAGTTTCGGAACGTGATCAATTTAGAAATTTATTGACTTAGGTCACGAGATACTTTAACCCTAAAAGAATAGAGCACAGACAGATAATAATTACAGAGCACACAACATCATGAAACGCATCGGCACCACCATTACTACAACCATCACCATTACCACAGGTAACGGTGCGGGCTGACGCGTACAGGAAACACAGAAAAAAGCCCGCACCTAAATAGTGCGGGCTTTTTTTTCGACCAGAGGCAACGAGGTAAACCATGCGAGTGTTGAAGTTTGGCGGTACATCAGTGGCAAATGCAGAGCGCTTTCTGCGGGTTGCCGATATTCTGGAAAGCAATGCCAGGCAGGGGCAGGTTGCGACCGTCCTCTCTGCCCCGGCAAAAATCACTAACCATCTGGTGGCGATGATTGAGAAGACCATCGGTGGCCAGGATGCTTTAGCCAATATCAGCGACGCCGAACGTATTTTCTCTGAGCTTTTGGTCGGTCTTGCCGCGGTTCAGCCCGGTTTCCCGCTGGCGCAACTCAAAGCCTTTGTTGAACAAGAATTTGCCCAAATTAAGCATGTCCTGCACGGCATCAGCCTGCTGGGACAGTGCCCGGACAGCATCAACGCCGCGCTTATCTGCCGTGGTGAAAAAATGTCGATCGCAATTATGGCCGGGCTGCTGGAAGCACGTGGCCACAAAGTGACGGTTATTGATCCGGTTGAGAAACTGTTAGCGGTGGGCCATTACCTCGAATCGACCGTTGATATTACCGAGTCTACGCGTCGAATTGCCGCCAGCCGTATTCCGGCAGACCATATGGTGTTGATGGCAGGCTTTACCGCCGGGAATGAAAAAGGTGAGCTGGTGGTGCTGGGACGTAACGGCTCTGATTACTCCGCCGCCGTGCTGGCTGCCTGTTTGCGTGCAGACTGCTGTGAGATCTGGACGGACGTTGACGGCGTGTATACCTGCGACCCGCGTCAGGTCCCCGATGCCAGACTGCTGAAGTCAATGTCTTATCAGGAAGCGATGGAGCTGTCTTATTTCGGCGCCAAAGTGCTTCACCCGCGCACCATTACCCCGATTGCCCAGTTCCAGATCCCTTGCCTGATTAAAAATACCGGTAACCCGCAAGCGCCGGGTACGCTGATTGGCGCCAGCCGCGATGAAGATGATCTGCCGGTAAAAGGCATTTCGAATCTCAACAATATGGCGATGTTCAGCGTGTCGGGTCCGGGAATGAAAGGGATGGTCGGCATGGCGGCCCGCGTGTTTGCCGCGATGTCTCGCGCAGGGATTTCGGTGGTACTGATCACCCAGTCGTCTTCTGAATACAGCATCAGCTTCTGCGTCCCGCAGGGCGACTGTGCGCGTGCACAGCGTGCGATGCAGGATGAATTCTACCTCGAGTTGAAAGAAGGACTGCTGGAGCCGCTGGCGGTCACTGAGCGCCTGGCGATCATCTCAGTAGTTGGCGACGGTATGCGTACACTGCGCGGTATCTCCGCAAAATTCTTTGCCGCGCTGGCGCGTGCCAACATCAATATCGTGGCTATCGCCCAGGGCTCGTCTGAGCGCTCTATTTCGGTGGTGGTGAACAATGATGATGCCACCACCGGCGTGCGCGTGACGCATCAGATGCTGTTCAATACCGATCAGGTGATAGAAGTCTTTGTCATAGGCGTCGGTGGCGTCGGGTCTGCGCTGCTTGAACAGCTTAAGCGGCAACAAACCTGGCTGAAGAGCAAGCATATTGATTTACGCGTTTGCGGGGTGGCGAATTCGAAGGCCCTGCTGACCCATGTTCACGGTCTGAATCTGGAAAACTGGCAGGCGGAGCTGGCGGAAGCCAAGGAACCTTTCAACCTCGGTCGCTTAATTCGCCTGGTGAAAGAATACCATCTGCTTAACCCGGTGATTGTGGACTGTACGTCAAGTCAGGCCGTGGCAGATCAGTATGCGGACTTCCTGCGCGAAGGCTTCCACGTCGTGACGCCGAATAAAAAGGCGAATACCTCGTCGATGGATTACTACCATCAGCTACGTTTTGCCGCCGCGAAGTCCCGACGTAAATTCCTCTATGACACCAACGTTGGCGCGGGATTACCGGTTATCGAAAACCTGCAAAACCTGCTCAGTGCAGGTGATGAACTGCAACGCTTCTCGGGGATTCTGTCCGGTTCGCTGTCGTTTATTTTTGGCAAGCTGGATGAAGGCATGAGCTTCTCGCAAGCCACCACGCTGGCACGCGAAATGGGCTATACCGAGCCCGATCCACGCGATGACCTTTCCGGGACGGATGTGGCGCGCAAACTGCTGATCCTCGCCCGCGAAACCGGTCGCGAGCTGGAGCTTAGCGATATCGTTATTGAGCCGGTGTTACCGCAAGATTTTGATGATTCTGGCGATGTCTCTGCGTTTATGGCTAAGCTGTCGCAGCTTGATGATGCGTTTGCCGCGCGCGTGGCGAAAGCCCGTGATGAGGGGAAAGTCATGCGCTATGTTGGCAATATCGAAGAAGACGGTGTGTGTCGGGTGAAAATCGCCGAAGTGGATGGCAACGATCCGCTGTATAAAGTGAAAAATGGCGAAAACGCGCTGGCGTTCTACAGTCACTACTACCAGCCATTACCGCTGGTACTGCGTGGTTACGGTGCAGGTAATGATGTCACGGCGGCGGGCGTCTTTGCCGATCTGCTACGCACCCTTTCATGGAAGTTAGGAGTTTAACATGGTGAGAGTTTATGCCCCGGCTTCCAGTGCCAATATGAGCGTCGGGTTTGATGTGCTCGGGGCGGCGGTTACGCCCGTTGATGGTTCTTTGTTAGGTGATGTTGTCTCTGTGGAAGCCGCTGACAGCTTTAGCCTCAACAACCTGGGGCGCTTTGCGAGCAAACTGCCGTCAGAGCCGCGGGAAAATATCGTCTACCAGTGCTGGGAGCGATTTTGTCAGGAGCTGGGGAAAGCCGTTCCGGTGACGATGACGCTGGAAAAAAATATGCCGATTGGCTCCGGCTTAGGCTCCAGCGCCTGTTCTGTTGTGGCCGCGCTGGTGGCAATGAATGAGCACTGCGGTAAACCGCTCAACGACACCCGCCTGCTGGCGATCATGGGTGAGCTGGAAGGGCGTATCTCCGGCAGTGTTCACTACGATAATGTGGCGCCTTGCTTTTTGGGCGGTATGCAGTTGATGATTGAGGAAAACGGCATTATCAGCCAACAGGTGCCAGGCTTTGATGAGTGGTTGTGGGTGCTGGCCTATCCGGGAATTAAGGTTTCAACGGCTGAAGCGCGGGCGATTTTACCGGCGCAATACCGTCGCCAGGACTGTATCGCCCACGGGCGACATCTGGCGGGCTTCATTCATGCTTGCTATTCCCGTCAGCCAGGGTTAGCGGCAAAGCTGATGAAAGATGTGATTGCCGAGCCATATCGCACCCGCTTGCTGCCCGGCTTCAGCCAGGCGCGTCAGGCGGTGGCGGAAATCGGCGCGGTGGCCAGTGGTATTTCCGGTTCTGGACCGACGCTGTTTGCTCTGTGCGATAAACCGGAGACGGCGCAGCGGGTTGCAGACTGGCTGGGTAAAAATTACCTGCAAAATCAGGAAGGCTTTGTTCATATTTGCCGGCTGGACACGGCGGGCGCACGGGTACTGGGAAAATAAATGAAACTCTACAATCTAAAAGATCATAACGAGCAGGTCAGTTTCGCGCAGGCCGTCACCCAAGGGTTGGGTAGAAAACAGGGGTTATTTTTTCCGCACGATCTGCCGGAATTTAGCCTGACCGAAATCGATGAAATGCTGAAGTTGGATTTTGTCAGCCGTAGCGCAAAGATCCTGTCCGCCTTTATTGGTGATGAAATAGCGAATGACGTCCTCGCAGATCGCGTGCGCGCGGCGTTTGCATTCCCTGCGCCGGTTGCTCAGGTGACGGGGGATGTCGGTTGTCTGGAGCTGTTCCACGGCCCGACGCTGGCCTTTAAAGACTTTGGCGGGCGCTTTATGGCGCAGATGCTGACGCACATCAGCGGCGACAAGCCGGTAACCATCCTGACGGCCACGTCCGGCGATACCGGGGCGGCGGTCGCGCATGCCTTTTATGGCCTGAAAAATGTGCGCGTGGTGATCCTCTATCCTAACGGTAAGATCAGCCCGTTACAGGAAAAACTGTTCTGTACGCTGGGTGGAAACATTGAAACTGTCGCCATTGACGGTGATTTTGATGCCTGCCAGGCGCTGGTGAAACAGGCGTTTGATGACGAAGAACTGAAGGTGGCGCTGGGATTAAATTCGGCTAACTCGATCAACATCAGCCGGTTGCTGGCGCAAATCTGCTACTACTTTGAGGCCGTGGCGCAACTGCCGCAGGAGGCGCGCAATCAGCTGGTGGTTTCTGTACCGAGCGGCAACTTTGGCGATCTGACCGCTGGACTGCTGGCAAAATCACTCGGTTTGCCGGTGAAGCGTTTTATCGCGGCAACCAATGTCAACGATACGGTTCCGCGTTTCCTTGAAGAAGGCGAGTGGGCGCCGAAAGCCACCCAGGCGACCTTATCGAATGCCATGGATGTCAGCCAGCCGAACAACTGGCCGCGCGTGGAAGAGCTGTTCCGTCGTAAAATCTGGCGTCTGAACGAACTGGGCTATGCGGCCGTTGACGATGCGACCACTGAGGAAACGATGCGTGAGCTGCAGGCGATTGGCTACACCTCAGAGCCGCACGCGGCGGTGGCGTACCGCGCGCTGCGTGATCAACTGAACCCAGGCGAATATGGCCTGTTCCTTGGGACCGCGCACCCGGCGAAGTTTAAAGAAAGCGTTGAACAGATCCTTGATGTGACGCTGGATCTACCAAAAGAGCTGGCGGAGCGTGCGGACTTGCCGCTGCTGTCGCATCATCTACCGGCTGATTTTGCCGCGCTGCGTCAACTGATGATGACCCGCGGATAATTGTTGTGCCGGATGGTGACGCTAGCGCGTCTTATCCGGCCTACGGGCATTCGTTTTGTGTCGTAGGCCGGATAAGGCGTTAGCCGCCATCCGGCATGTACACTAGTGCTCGTGACGTTTAAACACCAACTCGCCTTTATCGGAAGCTTCTTCATCAAAGAAATAGCCCTCGCTGTTAAAGGCGGTCAGCTGTTCTGGCTGGGTTAAGCGGTTTTCAATGATATAGCGGCTCATCAGACCGCGCGCTTTTTTAGCATAGAAACTGATCACTTTGAATTTGCCATTTTTCTCGTCGAGGAAGACCGGTTTGATCAGCTCCGCGTTCAGTTTTTTCGGTTTCACGGACTTAAAATACTCATCCGAGGCGAGGTTAATCACCACGTTGTCGCCTTGTGCTTCCAGCGCTTCGTTCAGCTTGTCAGTGATGATGTCCCCCCAGAACTGGTAGAGATCTTTGCCTTTGGTGTTGGCAAGGCGAATGCCCATCTCGAGGCGGTAAGGCTGCATCAGATCCAGCGGGCGCAGCACGCCGTACAACCCGGACAACATGCGTAAATGCCGTTGGGCGAAATCAAAATCGGCCTCGCTGAAGGTGTCTGCCTGCAGCCCAGTGTAGACGTCGCCTTTAAACGCCAGGATGGCCTGACGCGCATTATCGGGCGTGAAGTCAGGTTGCCAGTCGTGGAAACGGGTGGCGTTCAGGTCCGCCAGCTTGTCGCTTATCCCCATCAGCTTACCTATTTGCGGTGCAGACAGCTGACGCGCTTCGTGGATAAGCTGCTGGGAATGGTCCAGCAGCTCGGGCAGCGTATGGCGCGTGGTGGCCAGTGGACTTTGGTAGTCGAGCGTTTTTGCAGGTGAAATCAGAATCAGCATATCCAGTCCTTGCGGGAGATTTACTGCGACTGTAGCAAAAAAAACGACAGAATTGATCGATGGTTGCGATTGCCGCGCTAGCTGCGCGGCGGCTCATCCCAGGTATCAGGTGCAAGCTGTTGTCTGATATCAGGATAACGCTGCGGATCAAATTCCGGTCGCACGCCGAGTTTTCGCTGGCGCAGGTAGTCGCTGGCAAGAGTATGAACAACCGGGGAAAGCAGCAAAATCGCCGTCAGATTCGTGATGGCCATGCAGGCCATAATAATGTCGGCGAGCTGCCACACGAGCGGAAAGTGGAGTAGTGTTCCGCCGATCACGGTGCAGACGGTGGTAATACGCAAAATCCAGATGATGCGAATGGTGTCCAGTTTCAGAAAGATCAGATTATTTTCTGCATAAATGTAGTTAGCGACAATAGAGCTGAAGGCGAACAGAACCACAATCAGCGCAACGAACCCGGCACCCCATTCCCCCGTGAGCGTTACCATGGCCTTCTGGACCAGTTGAATACCTTCCATTGGAACGTACGTGGTGCCATTGCCTGCCAGCAGAATAATCATTGCGCTGGCCGTACAGATAACCAACGTATCGCCCAGCACGCCAATCATCTGCACAATGCCTTGTGCGGCGGGATGCGGAGGCCATGACGCGGCCGCGGCCGCGGCGTTAGGCGTTGAACCCAGGCCCGCTTCATTAGAAAACATACCGCGTTGAAAGCCGCTGGCAATGGCCTGGCTTAGCGTATACCCGGCGGCGCCGGCGGCGGCTTCCTGCCAGCCAAACGCGCTTTTCACAATAGTGACGATGACCTCAGGGATCTGTCCGATATGCCACAGGCAGATGACGATGCTGCAGCCGACCCACAGCAGGGCCATTAAGGGCACGATCCATTGCATCAGGCGGGCAACGCCTTTAATACCGCCGACGATGACGAGCAAAGACAGCACTGCCAGCGAGATCCCGGATACGAGGGGCGGGATGTCGAAAGCAAACTCCAGCGCACGCGAGACCGAGTTCGCCTGGATGCTGTTAAAAACTAAGCCATAGGCAATGAGTAAAAAGATGGCGAACAGAACGCCCATCCAGCGCATGCCCAGCCCGCGCGCCATATACCACGCGGGTCCGCCGCGAAACTGGCCTTTACTGTCGCGTTCTTTATACAGTTGGGCGAGTGAGCATTCGGCAAATGAAGTTGCCATGCCGATCACCGCCGAGACCCACATCCAGAAGACGGCACCCGCCCCCCCAGCCGCGATAGCCAGGGCTACGCCTGCCAGGTTCCCGCTGCCGATACGGGCGGCGAGGCTGGTACACAGAGCCTGAAATGAGGTTAAACCCCCAGGTTGTGGGTTGATGCTATTTTTAAGACTTTTGCCAAACTGGCGAACGTAGCGGAACTGGACGAAACCGGTACGGTAAGTGAACCAAAATCCTGCGCCCAGCAGGAGATAGATCATCACCGAGCCCCACAGTATTTCATTAATAAATGCGAAAAAATCAGGCATTAACATCCCTCTTGTTGATGCCGGCACGCGCTAATATCCTGATGTAAGCGCTACCAATTATCGAACAGTATAAACCTTGTAATGAGATTGATAGCGGGAGTTTACCATAACATCAGGTCGACTCTTTAATTGCGCACTATAGGCTCTGAGATGCGTAATCAGGGCTGAACGGCAGGTGAGGCACTCCCGGCGGTTGCGCTGAGAGTGCGTCGTGCTATCATCAGGAAAGATCGGTTACATCCCCCTAACACGCTGTTTAAAGAGAAACGCTATCATGACGGACAAATTGACCTCCCTTCGTCAGTTCACCACTGTAGTGGCCGACACCGGAGACATCGCGGCAATGAAGCTGTATCAGCCTCAGGATGCCACAACTAACCCTTCTCTCATTCTTAACGCAGCGCAGATCCCGGAATACCGCAAGCTGATTGATGACGCTGTGGCCTGGGCTAAGCAGCAGAGCAACGACCGCGCGCAGCAGGTCGTCGACGCGACGGACAAACTGGCGGTAAACATCGGCCTGGAGATCCTGAAACTGGTCCCGGGTCGTATCTCTACTGAAGTTGACGCGCGCCTGTCCTACGACACCGAAGCGTCTATCGCGAAAGCGAAACGTCTGATCAAAATGTACAACGATGCTGGCATCAGCAACGATCGCATTCTGATCAAACTGGCTTCTACCTGGCAGGGTATCCGTGCCGCGGAGCAGCTGGAAAAAGAAGGCATCAACTGTAACCTGACTCTGCTGTTCTCCTTCGCGCAGGCGCGTGCATGTGCAGAAGCAGGCGTTTACCTGATTTCTCCGTTCGTTGGCCGTATTCTGGACTGGTACAAAGCCAACACCGATAAGAAAGAGTACGCACCGGCAGAAGATCCGGGTGTGGTTTCCGTCACGGAAATCTATGAGTACTACAAACAGCACGGTTACGAAACCGTGGTGATGGGCGCGAGCTTCCGTAACATTGGCGAAATCATTGAGCTGGCGGGCTGCGATCGTCTGACTATTGCCCCGGCACTGCTGAAAGAGCTGGCTGAAAGCGAAGGCGCGCTCGAACGTAAACTGTCCTTCTCTGGCGAAGTGAAAGCGCGTCCTGCACGTATCACTGAAGCTGAGTTCCTGTGGCAGCACAACCAGGACCCGATGGCTGTAGACAAACTGGCGGACGGTATCCGTAAGTTTGCTGTAGACCAGGGCAAACTGGAAAAAATGATCGGCGATCTGCTGTAATCATTTGCGCGTGGCCCTGACGGGGGTCACGCTACCTCTTCTGAAATCTGTCTGTCCTTCCCTTCGCAGTGTATCATTCTGTTTAACGAGACTGTTTAAACGGAATAATCATGAATACTTTACGCATTGGCTTAGTTTCTATTTCTGACCGTGCCTCCAGCGGTGTTTATCAGGATAAGGGTATTCCCGCACTTGAAGAGTGGCTAGCGTCCGCCCTGACAACGCCTTTTGAACTGCAAACCCGGTTGATCCCGGATGAGCAGGCGATCATTGAACAAACATTGTGTGAACTGGTTGATGAAATGGGCTGTCACCTGGTGCTGACCACCGGCGGCACCGGCCCAGCGCGTCGTGATGTAACCCCAGATGCTACGATGGCGGTAGCCGACAGGCAGATGCCCGGCTTTGGTGAACAAATGCGCCAGATTAGCCTGCACTTTGTGCCGACGGCGATCCTCTCCCGTCAGGTTGGGGTTATTCGCAAGCAGGCACTGATCCTCAACCTGCCTGGCCAGCCGAAATCGATCAAAGAAACGCTGGAAGGGGTGAAAGACGCCGACGGTAACGTTATTGTGGCGGGTATTTTTGCAAGTGTACCATATTGTATACAGCTGCTGGATGGGCCGTATGTGGAAACCGCCCCGGAAGTGGTAGCATCTTTTCGGCCTAAAAGCGCGATACGCGATACAAATGCCTGAAAGTAGCCTTTTCGTGACATAAAGCGCAATGCCGGTGGAGTATTGAATTGTTTACGATATAGTAATTTTTGATTTACACGTATCGCTAAACACCTTCAATCACTCCACTGACGCATGGTTTGCTATGTCACAACATTCTCGACCGCTGAATCGCCAGGATTATAAAACCCTTTCGCTCGCTGCTCTCGGTGGGGCGCTCGAGTTTTATGATTTTATTATCTTTGTCTTCTTTGCCGCCGTTGTGGGTGAGCTGTTCTTCCCCGCGGACATTCCCGAATGGCTACGTCAGGTACAAACCTTCGGTATTTTTGCCGCGGGCTATCTGGCGCGCCCGTTAGGCGGCATCATCATGGCGCATTTTGGCGATCTGGTCGGGCGCAAAAAAATGTTCACTCTGAGCATTTTACTGATGGCGATACCGACGCTGGCGATAGGTCTGCTGCCGACGTATTCCTCGATGGGGATCCTGGCCCCGCTGTTGCTGTTGCTGATGCGTATTCTGCAAGGTGCCGCCATTGGAGGAGAAGTGCCGGGGGCGTGGGTATTTGTTGCCGAACACGTGCCGGAGCGCCGTATCGGCATTGCCTGTGGAACGCTGACCGCCGGGTTAACGGTGGGGATCCTTCTGGGCTCGGTGGTGGCCACGTTGGTGAATACCAGCCTGACGCAGCAGGCGGTACATGAGTACGGCTGGCGTATACCTTTCTTGCTGGGAGGTGCGTTTGGGCTGGTGGCAATGTATTTGCGCCGCTGGTTGCAGGAGACGCCGATCTTTCTCGAGATGCAGCAGCGCAAAGCGTTGGCGCAGGAACTGCCGGTGAAGTCGGTCGTCAGCAAGCATAAAAAAGCAGTGGCGGTGTCGATGCTACTGACCTGGCTGCTCTCAGCTGGGATTGTGGTGGTGATCCTGATGTCGCCCGTCTGGCTGCAAAAACAGTATGGTTTTGCACCTGCGCTGACGTTACAGGCCAACAGCGTGGCCACCATTATGCTGTGCATCGGGTGCTTGCTGGCGGGATTCGTGGTCGACAGAGTGGGTGCCAGCAAAACCTTTATTGTCGGTAGCCTGCTGCTGGCCTGTTCCAGCTGGTTTTTCTATCACCTGATCGGCAGTCATCCTGAGCACCTGTTCCTGTTGTACGGTCTGGTTGGGCTGTGCGTTGGCGTGGTTGGCGCGGTGCCTTACGTGATGGTACGGGCGTTCCCGGCGGAAGTCCGTTTTACCGGTATTTCTTTTTCCTATAACGTCTCGTATGCCATTTTCGGTGGTTTGACGCCAATCGCGGTCACGATGTTGATGAGTGTGTCGCCGATGGCTCCGGCCTGGTATGTGCTGGCGCTTTCGCTGGTGGGTTTAGGGCTGGGGATTTGGCTACGGCAGGATATTTATCATCGTGATACGGATGCTGAGGGAGAATTACAGCGTCTGTAAGGATTATCCCCCCTTGCGGGGGGATACAGACAGAATTAGTGCATTTCACCAATTGGCAGGATGGTGCGGCCAAACTGTTCGTTCAGCACTTCACCCATCGCCAGGTAAATGGCGCTTGCGCCACACACTAAGCCAATCCAGCCAGCAACATGAATAATCGCTTCGTTACCTGCAATATTGCCCACAGCCAGCAGGGCGAACAGCACGGTCAGGCTCAGGAAGACAAACTGCAGCGCGCGGTTTGCTTTCAGTGTGCCGAAGAACATGAACAGGGTGAACACGCCCCACAGACCCAAATACACGCCCAGGAACTGCACGTTCGGTGCTTCTGTCAGGCCCATTTTCGGCATTAACAGGATCGCGACCAGCGTCAGCCAGAACGAGCCGTAAGAGGTGAAGGCGGTTAAGCCGAAGGTATTGCCTTTTTTGTACTCCAGCAGACCGGCAAAAATTTGCGCGATACCGCCGTAGAACAGTCCCATCGCCAGGATAATACCGTCAAGGGCGAAGAAACCCGCGTTATGCAGGTTAAGCAAAATGGTGGTCATGCCGAAGCCCATCAGGCCCAGCGGTGCCGGATTAGCCAACTTAGTGTTGCCCATAATTCCTCAAAATCATCATTGATTGAATGGTGAAATAATTTCCCCGAAAAACGATCACGGACTTCGGGGCGCGGCATGATAATCAGGGGAGAGGGGGCTGTCTATGATCTGATGAGGGGAAAACGAATTTTTTTCCCCAGTACTGAATATCATGGCCGAGAAGTCAGGGGGTTAGTCATCACCAATGACTTTTAAGGTCGCCATGTCGGAGGAGTTTACTGACTGGCCAGAGAAGGTGATTTTAGACACACAGCGTTTGTTGTCGTTGTCGCTATTGATGTTAATCCAGTTGGTGGTTTTCCCCTCTTTGATGGAGGAAGGAACATTCAGGCTCTGGCTGGACATGCGCGCGGCTTTAAAATAAACGGAAGCGCCATTTAGTGTGATATCACCACGGTCTGCCGTCAGTTGAATACGCTTCACGACACGACAAACAGGGATTCTTAGCGTGAGATCGTTGCTTGCATTTCTGGGCATGGCAATCATTCCCAGAACTTTATGATCGTTAGCCTGTGCAGCGCTGCTCAGCAGCAGGCCTATCAACAGGCTGGTGGGAAGGGTAAACAGGGATTTCATGAAATTTCTCTTTGACGGGTTCAAAAGTGAGTGACGAGTGACCATAATACCGCCGTTGGAAAAACGGTTCATGCAGGTAATCTTTTCTTTTTATTACAATTTTCAAGTGAATGACTGGTATTTTTAATATTGGTTTTATGAATTATTTTGGGGTGGTGACTATTTACTTTCCTGTTTTTCTGCCCGTTATCTCTCATTTTATTACGATCGGGCTAAAAAAAATTTGCATGCCCCCCTTGATGACGTGGGTTACGACCCCATCTTGTAGACAACCGCAGTGGTGAGTCTGAAAAAAAACGATTCAGGGTAGTTGAAACCGCACGTTTCGCCCTTATTACAGATTCACAACCACCTGATGACAGAATTTTTAGTGGAGACGTTTAGATGGGTAAAATTATTGGTATCGACCTGGGTACTACCAACTCTTGTGTAGCGATTATGGATGGCACTACTGCACGTGTGCTGGAGAACGCCGAGGGCGATCGCACCACGCCTTCTATCATTGCTTATACCCAGGATGGTGAAACTCTGGTTGGTCAGCCGGCTAAACGTCAGGCAGTGACAAACCCGCAAAACACCCTGTTTGCGATTAAACGCCTGATTGGCCGCCGCTTCCAGGACGAAGAAGTACAGCGTGATGAAGCCATCATGCCGTACAAAATCATCGGTGCTGACAACGGTGATGCATGGATTGACGTAAAAGGTCAGAAACTGGCACCGCCGCAGATCTCTGCTGAAGTGCTGAAAAAAATGAAGAAAACGGCTGAAGATTACCTGGGCGAACCGGTAACTGAAGCTGTTATCACCGTACCTGCATACTTCAACGATGCTCAGCGTCAGGCAACGAAAGACGCCGGCCGTATCGCAGGTCTGGAAGTCAAACGTATCATCAACGAACCGACCGCTGCCGCACTGGCTTACGGTCTGGACAAAGAAGTCGGCAACCGTACTATCGCGGTCTACGACCTCGGTGGTGGTACTTTCGATATCTCTATTATCGAAATCGACGAAGTTGACGGTGAAAAAACCTTCGAAGTTCTGGCAACCAACGGTGATACCCACCTCGGTGGTGAAGACTTCGATAGCCGCATGATCAACTATCTCGTTGATGAATTTAAGAAAGATCAGGGCATTGACCTGCGTAACGACCCGCTGGCAATGCAGCGCCTGAAAGAAGCCGCAGAGAAAGCGAAAATTGAGCTGTCTTCTGCGCAGCAGACCGACGTTAACCTGCCGTACATCACTGCAGATGCGTCTGGTCCGAAACACATGAACATCAAAGTGACTCGTGCGAAACTGGAAAGCCTGGTAGAAGACTTGGTTAACCGTTCTATCGAGCCGCTGAAAGTTGCTCTGCAGGATGCTGGTCTGTCTGTTTCTGACGTTCAGGATGTTATCCTGGTCGGTGGTCAGACTCGTATGCCGATGGTACAGAAGAAAGTTGCTGAGTTCTTCGGTAAAGAACCGCGTAAAGACGTTAACCCGGACGAAGCTGTGGCAATCGGTGCTGCTGTTCAGGGTGGTGTATTGACCGGTGATGTTAAAGACGTACTGCTGCTGGACGTTACCCCGCTGTCTCTGGGTATCGAAACCATGGGCGGCGTGATGACTCCGCTGATCGCGAAAAACACCACTATCCCGACCAAGCACAGCCAGGTGTTCTCTACCGCTGAAGACAACCAGTCTGCGGTAACCATCCATGTGCTGCAGGGTGAACGTAAACGTGCTGCTGATAACAAAGATCTGGGTCAGTTTAACCTGGATGGTATCAGCCCGGCACCGCGCGGTATGCCGCAGATCGAAGTGACCTTCGATATCGATGCTGACGGTATCCTGCACGTTTCTGCGAAAGATAAAAACAGCGGTAAAGAGCAGAAGATCACCATCAAGGCGTCTTCTGGTCTGAACGAAGAAGAAATTCAGAAAATGGTTCGCGAAGCAGAAGCGAACGCAGAATCTGACCGTAAGTTTGAAGAGCTGGTCCAGACCCGTAACCAGGGTGACCATCTGCTGCACAGCACTCGCAAGCAGGTTGAAGAAGCAGGCGATAAACTGCCGGCTGACGACAAAACTGCTATCGAGTCCGCTCTGACTGCGCTGGAAACGTCTTTGAAAGGCGAAGACAAAGCAGATATCGAAGCGAAAATGCAGGCGCTGGCACAGGTTTCCCAGAAACTGATGGAAATCGCTCAGCAGCAGCATGCACAGCAGCAGGCGGGTTCAGCTGATGCTTCCGCGAACAACGCGAAAGATGACGATGTTGTCGACGCTGAGTTTGAAGAAGTGAAAGACAAAAAATAATCGCCCTTTGAACGGGTAAAACACTGGCACGGGCGAAGAGGTTTCCTCTCCGCCCGTGCACGCATGTTAGGGGCAGATAAAAAGAGATGGCTAAGCAAGACTATTACGAGATTTTGGGCGTTTCCAAAACAGCGGAAGAGCGTGAAATCAAAAAGGCCTATAAGCGCCTGGCCATGAAATTTCACCCGGACCGTAACCAGGGTGATAAAGAGGCCGAAGCCAAATTCAAAGAGATCAAAGAAGCCTACGAGATCCTGACCGACGCGCAAAAACGCGCGGCTTACGATCAGTACGGTCATGCTGCGTTTGAGCAAGGCGGTATGGGCGGCGGTGGCGGTTTCGGCGGCGGTGCTGACTTCAGCGATATCTTTGGTGACGTGTTTGGCGATATCTTTGGCGGTGGTCGTGGCCGTCAGCGCGCCTCACGTGGTGCGGATTTACGTTACAACATGGATCTCACTCTGGAAGAAGCCGTGCGTGGCGTCACCAAAGAGATCCGTATTCCTACGCTGGAAGAGTGTGACGTTTGCCACGGCAGCGGCGCGAAATCCGGGACTCAGCCGCAGACCTGTCCGACCTGTCACGGTTCCGGTCAGGTGCAGATGCGTCAGGGTTTCTTTGCCGTACAGCAGACCTGTCCACACTGTCAGGGCCGCGGTACGCTGATTAAAGATCCGTGCAACAAATGTCACGGGCATGGCCGCGTAGAGAAGAGCAAAACACTGTCCGTTAAAATCCCGGCAGGGGTTGATACCGGTGACCGTATTCGTTTATCTGGTGAAGGCGAAGCGGGTGAGCATGGCGCACCGTCAGGCGATTTGTACGTTCAGGTGCAGGTGAAACAGCACCCGATTTTCGAACGTGAAGGAAATAACCTGTACTGTGAAGTGCCGATCAACTTTGCGATGGCTGCGCTGGGCGGCGAGATTGAAGTCCCGACGCTGGATGGCCGCGTGAAGTTAAAAGTCCCTGGCGAAACGCAAACCGGTAAACTTTTCCGTATGCGTGGTAAAGGCGTTAAGTCGGTACGCGGTGGTGCTCAGGGCGATCTGCTGTGTCGCGTGGTAGTTGAAACCCCGGTTGGTTTGAACGACAAGCAGAAACAGTTGCTGAAAGATCTGCAGGACAGTTTTGGTGGCCCGACGGGGGAACAAAACAGCCCGCGTTCTAAAAGCTTCTTCGACGGCGTAAAGAAATTCTTTGACGACCTGACGCGTTAATTTACCGCCATAAATTTGATAAAAAGCCTGGGACTGAAGAGTCTCAGGCTTTTTTATTTTTTCGGATCCGTCCTGAACAGGAACGAAACAATCCCCAGATTGTTAGATCGTAAAAACCGATCTATTTATCATAAATAATCTAATATTAACGATGAGTTATGCGGAGTAAGATAGTAATTACGAAGTATTCACCCAATAGAGAGAATAAAAGTGAAACATCTACATCGTTTTTTTAGTAGCGATGCCTCGGGAGGCATTATTTTGATCATCGCTGCGGTAGTAGCAATGTTGATGGCCAATATCGGCGTAACCAGTGGATGGTACCACGACTTTCTGGAGACCCCGGTTCAACTGCGGGTCGGCGCGCTTGAGATCAATAAAAATATGCTGCTGTGGATCAACGACGCCTTAATGGCGGTGTTTTTCCTGCTGATTGGTCTGGAAGTTAAGCGTGAGCTGATGCAGGGATCTCTGGCCAGTTTACGCCAGGCGGCATTTCCGGTGATTGCCGCGATTGGCGGGATGATTGTCCCGGCGCTGTTGTATCTGGCATTCAACTATGCCGACCCCATCACACGTGAAGGATGGGCGATCCCGGCGGCAACGGATATCGCTTTTGCGCTCGGCGTACTGGCGCTGCTGGGCAGCCGTGTTCCGCTGGCGCTGAAAATCTTTCTCATGGCGTTGGCGATTATTGACGATCTTGGCGCGATTGTGATCATCGCACTGTTCTATACCAGCGATCTCTCTCTGCTGTCGTTGGGGGTTGCCGCATTAGCGATTCTTATTCTGGCGGCGTTGAACCTGTGTGGTGTCAGACGTACCGGTATTTATATCCTGGTGGGCGTCGTGCTATGGACCGCAGTGCTGAAGTCAGGGGTGCATGCGACGCTGGCGGGTGTGATTGTCGGTTTCTTCATCCCGTTGAAGGAAAAGCATGGCCGTTCTCCGGCGAAACGTCTGGAGCATGTGCTGCATCCGTGGGTGGCCTATTTGATTCTGCCGTTGTTTGCCTTCGCCAATGCGGGGGTTCCACTGCAGGGTGTGACGATGGACGGATTGACCTCCATCCTGCCGCTAGGGATTATCGCCGGCCTGCTTATCGGTAAACCGCTGGGGATTAGCCTGTTCTGCTGGCTGGCATTACGCCTCAAGGTGGCGCAGCTGCCTGAAGGCACGAACTTCCAGCAAATCATGGCGGTGGGTATTCTTTGCGGGATTGGCTTTACGATGTCTATTTTCATCGCCAGCCTGGCGTTTGGTAACGTTGATCCGGAGCTGATTAACTGGGCGAAACTGGGGATCCTGATTGGTTCTCTGCTATCGGCGGTGATCGGTTATAGCTGGCTGCGTACCCGGTTAAACGCGTCAGCCTGAGCCGATAACCCTTTGGTGACAATTTTCAGGGAGAGAGTATGTCTCATATAAATTACAACCACCTGTATTACTTCTGGCATGTGTATAAAGAAGGTTCGGTGGTGGGGGCCGCAGAAGCGCTTTATCTGACACCGCAAACCATTACCGGGCAGATCAAAGCGCTGGAGGAGCGCTTACAGGGGAAGTTGTTTAAGCGTAAGGGGCGAGGGCTGGAGCCTAGTGAGCTAGGCGAATTAGTTTTTCGTTATGCGGACAAAATGTTCACTTTAAGCCAGGAGATGCTGGATATCGTGAACTACCGCAAAGAGTCTAACTTGCTGTTCGATGTGGGCGTGGCGGATGCGTTATCTAAACAGCTGGTCAGTAGCGTGCTCGACGCTGCCGTCGTTGACGATGAACAAATCCATCTACGCTGCTTTGAATCCACGCATGAGATGCTGCTGGAGCAGCTCAGCCAGCACAAGCTGGATATGATTATCTCCGACTGCCCAATCGACTCAACGCAGCAGGAAGGGCTGTTCTCGGTAAAAATCGGCGAGTGTTGCGTGAGTTTCTGGTGCACCAATCCGCTGCCGGAGAAGCCGTTTCCAGCCTGCCTTGAGGAGCGTCGCCTGCTGATACCAGGACGTCGCTCAATGCTCGGACGCAAGCTGCTGAACTGGATTAACTCGCAGGGACTGAACGTTGAGATCCTCGGGGAGTTTGACGATGCCGCCTTGATGAAAGCCTTTGGCGCTACGCACAATGCTATTTTCGTCGCCCCTACGCTCTATTCGAACAATTTCTACGCTGATGATTCCATCATTGAGATTGGACGCGTGGAGAATGTGATGGAGGAGTACCATGCCATTTTTGCGGAGAGGATGATCCAGCATCCGGCGGTGCAGCGTATTTGCAATGCTAACTACTCGGCATTGTTTGCGCCGGGGAGTAAGTAAACAGACATAAAAAAACCCGCTTACGCGGGTTTTTTCACAAAGCGACAGCAAGCAGGCGATTAAGCCAGTTTGTTGATCTGTGCAGTCAGGTTTGCTTTATGACGTGCAGCTTTGTTTTTGTGGATCAGACCTTTAGCAGCCTGACGATCCACGATTGGTTGCATTTCGTTAAATGCTTTCAGTGCAGTAGCTTTGTCGCCAGCTTCAATAGCTGCGTATACTTTCTTGATGAAAGTACGCATCATAGAGCGACGGCTAGCGTTGTGCTTGCGGGCCTTTTCAGACTGAACGGCACGCTTCTTAGCTGATTTGATATTAGCCAAGGTCCAACTCCCAAATGTGTTCTATATGGACAATTCAAAGGCCGAGGAATATGCCCTTTTAGCCTTCTTTTGTCAATGGATTTGTGCAAATAAGCGCCGTTTAAATTGCAGCACTCGTTGCGTAGTGATGGCGCAGGATTCTACCAGCTTGCGTGCTGTGAATACAGCTTTTCCACGAGAAAAGTTGAATTGATTGGTCAGCGGAGGACCGCATTTTGTTTCATAACAATGAAAACAATCTTCTTTCTGTTTCGCAGAACCAATCGCCGGTTAACCTTGACCGCTGTACAGGGTATACTTTCACGATTTTCACTGTTTTGAGCCAGACATGAAGCTGATACGAGGCATACATAATCTCAGTCAGGCCCCGCATGGGTGTGTGCTGACTATTGGTAATTTCGACGGCGTGCACCGTGGTCATCGCGCGTTGTTGCAGGGCTTACAGGAAGAAGGGCGCAAACGAAATTTACCGGTCATGGTGATGATTTTCGAGCCGCAGCCGCTGGAGCTGTTTGCGACTGAAAAGTCACCTGCGCGACTGACCCGCCTGCGGGAAAAGCTGCGTTATCTGGCGGAATGTGGTGTTGATTACGTGCTGTGCGTGCGTTTTGACCGGCGTTTTGCCGCATTAACGGCGCAGAACTTTATCAGCGACCTGTTGGTGAAGCGCCTTGGCGTACAATTTCTTGCCGTAGGTGATGATTTCCGCTTTGGCGCTAGCCGCGCGGGCGATTTCTTGTTATTACAGGAAGCGGGCGCGGAGTATGGCTTTGATATCACCAGCACCCAGACCTTCTGTGAGGGCGGGGTGCGAATCAGCAGCACTGCTGTGCGCCAGGCGCTAGCAGAAGATAATCTGCTGTTAGCCGAAAGCTTACTGGGCCATCCGTTTACCATATCAGGACGGGTGGTACACGGCGACGAGTTAGGGCGGACCATCGGGTTCCCCACGGCGAATTTACCGCTTCGTCGCCAGGTTTCTCCAGTTAAAGGGGTGTACGCGGTTGAGGTGATGGGCTTGGGCGAAACGCCTTTACCCGGTGTCGCGAATATCGGAACCCGCCCAACGGTGGCCGGTGTACGCCAGCAGTTAGAAGTGCATCTACTGGACGTTGTAATGGACCTCTACGGTCGCCATATAGATGTCGTGCTGCGTAAAAAAATACGCAACGAGCAGCGATTTGCCTCGCTGGATGAACTAAAAGCGCAGATTGCGCGTGATGAGTTAACTGCCCGCGAATTTTATGGGCTATCAAAACCGGCTTAACGCCTATACGAGTTTTAAATACGGAACCGAGAATCTGATGAGTGACTTTAAATCAACCTTGAATTTGCCGGAAACAGGGTTCCCGATGCGCGGCGATCTCGCCAAGCGTGAACCGGGAATGCTGGCGCGTTGGACCGATGATGACCTGTACGGCATCATTCGTGCGGCTAAAAAAGGCAAAAAAACCTTTATTCTGCATGATGGCCCTCCTTATGCGAATGGCAGCATTCATATTGGTCACTCCGTTAACAAGATTCTGAAAGACATTATCGTGAAGTCCAAAGGGCTTTCCGGTTACGACTCCCCTTATATCCCTGGCTGGGACTGCCACGGCCTGCCTATCGAACTGAAAGTAGAGCAGGAGTTCGGCAAGCCGGGTGAAAAGTTCACTGCCGCAGAGTTCCGCGCCAAGTGCCGCGAATACGCCGCAACGCAGGTTGACGGTCAGCGTAAAGACTTTATCCGTCTGGGCGTGCTGGGTGACTGGCAGAAGCCGTACCTGACGATGGACTTCAAAACCGAAGCCAACATCATTCGCGCGCTGGGAAAAATCATCGGTAACGGCCATCTGCATAAAGGCGCGAAGCCGGTGCACTGGTGTGTAGACTGCCGTTCCGCGCTGGCGGAAGCGGAAGTTGAGTATTACGACAAAACCTCCCCGTCTATCGACGTTGCGTTCCACGCCGCCGATCAGGATGCGGTGAAAGCGAAATTTGGCGTTTCTGACGTGAATGGCCCGATCTCTCTGGTTATCTGGACCACCACCCCGTGGACCCTGCCGGCTAACCGTGCGATTTCTCTGGCCCCTGATTTTGACTATGCACTGGTGCAGATTGACGGTCAGGCCGTGATTCTGGCAAAAGATCTGGTCGAAAGTGTGATGCAGCGTCTCGGCGCGGCGGATTACACCATTCTGGGCACGGTAAAAGGCGCTGAGCTGGAACTGCTGCGCTTTACCCATCCGTTCATGGGCTTTGATGTTCCGGCGATCCTGGGCGATCACGTGACGCTGGATGCCGGTACCGGTGCGGTACACACCGCGCCTGGCCACGGTCCGGATGACTATGTGATTGGTCAGAAATACGGCCTGGAAGTCGCAAACCCGGTAGGGCCAGATGGTACCTATCTGCCGGGTACGTACCCGACCCTGGATGGGGTTAACGTCTTCAAAGCGAACGATGTTGTCGTGGCGCTGCTGACTGAAAAAAGTGCACTGCTGCACGTTGAGAAGATGCAGCACAGCTATCCGTGCTGCTGGCGTCACAAGTCACCGATCATCTTCCGTGCCACCCCGCAGTGGTTTGTCAGCATGGATCAGAAAGGCCTGCGTGCGCAGTCGCTGAAAGAGATCAAAGGCGTGCAGTGGATCCCCGATTGGGGCCAGGCGCGTATTGAATCGATGGTCGCCAACCGCCCTGACTGGTGTATCTCCCGTCAGCGTACGTGGGGTGTGCCGATGTCTCTGTTTGTCCACAAAGACACTGAAGAGCTGCATCCGCGCGCCATCGAACTGATGGAAGAAGTGGCTAAACGCGTTGAAGTTGACGGTATCCAGGCGTGGTGGGATCTCGATCCCAAAGATATCCTCGGTGATGAAGCCGATCAGTACGTCAAAGTACCGGATACCCTGGACGTATGGTTCGACTCTGGTTCTACCCACTCATCCGTCGTCGACGTGCGTCCTGAGTTTTCGGGGCATGCGGCAGATATGTATCTGGAAGGCTCTGACCAGCATCGTGGCTGGTTCATGTCTTCGCTGATGATCTCCACTGCGATGAAGGGCAAAGCGCCGTACCGTCAGGTACTGACCCACGGTTTTACCGTTGATGGTCAGGGCCGCAAGATGTCCAAGTCCATCGGTAACACCGTTTCTCCGCAGGACGTGATGAACAAGCTGGGTGCGGATATTCTGCGCCTGTGGGTGGCGTCTACCGACTATACCGGTGAAATGGCCGTTTCTGACGAAATCCTGAAACGTGCTGCCGACAGCTATCGCCGTATCCGTAACACCGCGCGCTTCCTGCTGGCAAACCTGAACGGGTTTGATCCGGTGAAAGACATGGTGAAACCGGAAGAGATGGTTGTTCTGGACCGGTGGGCTGTGGGCTGTGCGCAAGCGGCGCAGGACGAGATCCTCAAAGCCTACGAAGCCTATGACTTCCACGAAGTGGTACAGCGCCTGATGCGTTTCTGCTCCGTCGAAATGGGTTCGTTCTACCTTGACATCATCAAAGACCGTCAATACACCGCGAAAGCGGACAGCGTGGCGCGTCGTAGCTGCCAGACCGCGCTGTTCCATATTGCTGAAGCGCTGGTGCGTTGGATGGCGCCGATCATGTCCTTCACCGCAGATGAAATCTGGGGCTACCTGCCGGGCGATCGTGAAAAATACGTCTTCACCGGTGAGTGGTATCAGGGGCTGTTTGGCCTGGCCGATACCGAAGCGATGAACGATACGTTCTGGGACGAGCTGCTGAAAGTGCGTGGCGAAGTGAACAAGGTCATCGAGCAGGCACGTGCAGACAAGAAAGTGGGCGGTTCTCTGGAAGCGGCAGTGACCCTGTACGCTGAACCTGAACTGGCTGCCAAGCTGACAGCGCTGGGCGAAGAGTTACGCTTTGTTCTGTTGACCTCGGGTGCGACCGTTGCGGACTATGCTGCAGCACCGGCCGATGCTCAGCAGAGCGAACTGCTCAAAGGCTTGAAAATTGCTCTGAGCAAAGCCGAAGGCGAGAAATGCCCGCGCTGCTGGCATTACACGACCGACGTGGGTCAGGTGGCGGAACACGCAGAAATCTGCGGACGCTGTGTCAGCAACATCGCCGGTGATGGCGAACAACGTAAGTTTGCCTGATGAGTCAGCCTCTTTGTTCAACAGGACTCCGCTGGCTGTGGCTGGTGGTAGTCGTGCTGATTATTGATTTGGGCAGCAAGTACCTGATCCTCCAGAATTTTGCTCTGGGGGATACGGTGTCGCTGTTCCCGTCACTGAATCTGCACTATGCGCGTAACTATGGCGCGGCGTTTAGCTTCCTGGCTGACAGCGGTGGCTGGCAGCGGTGGTTCTTTGCCGGTATCGCGATCGGTATTTGCGTCATTCTAATGGTGATGATGTATCGCTCGAAGGCGACGCAGAAGCTGAATAACATCGCGTATGCGTTAATCATTGGCGGTGCACTGGGCAACCTGTTTGACCGCCTGTGGCATGGCTTCGTCGTGGATATGATTGACTTTTACGTCGGTGACTGGCATTTCGCCACCTTCAACCTTGCCGATACGGCGATTTGTATCGGTGCGGCGTTGATTGTGCTGGAAGGCTTCTTACCGGCGAAAGAGAAAAAAGCCGCATAAAAATATGCCGGATGGCGCTATGCTTATCCGGCCTACACTCTACTGCGAATCTTGTAGGCCCGGTAAGCGTAGTGCCACCGGGCAAACAGGCGGCAGCACTTTTAAAGAGCAACCTGCATGTCTAAATCAGTACAGAGTAACAGTGCGGTGCTGGTGCACTTCACCTTAAAGCTCGACGATGGCTCCACCGCAGAGTCAACCCGCAGCAACGGCAAGCCTGCGCTGTTTCGCCTGGGCGACGGTTCTCTGTCTGAAGGACTGGAACAACACCTGCTGGGGTTAAAAGAGGGCGATAAAACCACTTTTGCTCTGGAGCCTGATGCTGCTTTTGGCGTATCAAGCCCGGACCTCATTCAGTATTTCTCGCGTCGGGAGTTTATGGACGCGGGTGAGCCAGAAATTGGCGCTATCATGCTCTTTACCGCAATGGACGGCAGTGAGATGCCTGGCGTGATCCGCGAAATCAACGGTGATTCCATCACGGTTGACTTCAACCATCCGCTGGCTGGGCATACCGTTCATTTTGATATTGAA
This sequence comes from Citrobacter sp. JUb117, assembly GCF_024809055.1. NCBI lineage: Bacteria > Pseudomonadati > Pseudomonadota > Gammaproteobacteria > Enterobacterales > Enterobacteriaceae > Citrobacter > Citrobacter sp. JUb117. The sequence continues at coordinate 195,139 of NZ_JANUFB010000004.1, read as the reverse complement.
GTGCTGGAAGTCGAACCGGCACTGGAGGCGTAAAATGCAGATCCTGTTGGCTAACCCGCGCGGATTTTGCGCTGGCGTAGACCGCGCTATCAGCATTGTGGAAAACGCGCTGGCTATCTACGGCGCGCCGATTTATGTCCGTCATGAAGTGGTGCATAACCGCTATGTGGTGGATAGCCTGCGCGAGCGCGGCGCTATTTTTATTGAGCAAATCAGTGAAGTACCGGACGGTGCGATCCTGATTTTCTCCGCCCACGGCGTGTCTCAGGCCGTGCGTAACGAAGCCAAAGGCCGCGATCTGACGGTCTTTGATGCCACCTGCCCGCTGGTGACCAAAGTGCATATGGAAGTCGCGCGCGCCAGCCGCCGTGGCGAAGAGTCGATTCTGATTGGTCACGCCGGACACCCGGAGGTTGAGGGTACGATGGGCCAGTACAGCAACCCGCAGGGGGGGATGTACCTGGTGGAATCGCCGGAAGACGTCCTGACGTTGAATGTCAAAAATGAAGGTAAGCTCTCCTTCATGACCCAGACTACGCTCTCGGTTGATGACACCTCTGATGTGATCGATGCCCTGCGTCAACGCTTCCCAAAAATTGTTGGGCCGCGCAAAGACGATATCTGCTATGCCACCACCAACCGTCAGGAAGCGGTTCGTGCGTTGGCGGAGCAAGCGGATGTGGTACTGGTTGTCGGCTCGAAAAACTCGTCTAACTCCAACCGTCTGGCAGAATTGGCCCAGCGTATGGGCAAGGCCGCGTATCTGATTGACGATGCGACCGATATCCAGGAAGCCTGGGTGAAAGATGCGGCGTGCGTCGGCGTGACGGCCGGTGCTTCTGCGCCGGATATTCTGGTACAGAACGTGATTGTCCGTCTGCAGGAGCTCGGCGGTGGGGATGCTATCCCACTGGAAGGCCGTGAAGAGAACATCGTTTTCGAAGTGCCGAAAGAGCTGCGTGTGGATGTTCGTGAAGTAGAGTAACTCTTTCGCGTCATGATTATGAGAAGATGCCAGACTTAACGTCTGGCATTTTTTTTGGAGAAACCATGCGCTTACCGATCATTCTTGATACCGATCCCGGCATTGATGATGCGGCGGCGATTGCCGCTGCACTGTTTTCCCCCGAGCTGGATCTGCAACTGATGACGACGGTGGCAGGCAACGTGTCGGTGGAAAAAACGACCCGTAATGCGTTGCAGTTGCTGCACTTTTGGAATGCGGATATTCCGTTGGCGCAGGGGGCAGCTATGCCGCTGGTGCGGCCGCTGCGTGATGCGGCTTCAGTGCACGGTGAGTCCGGTATGGCAGGGTATGATTTTGTCGAACACAATCGGCAGCCGCTGGCGAAACCCGCCTTCCAGGCAATTCGAGATGCGCTGATGCATGCCCCGCAGCCCGTTACGCTGGTGGCAATTGGCCCGTTGACCAATATTGCTCTGTTGCTTACCCACTATCCTGAATGCGTATTCAATATTCGCCGCCTGGTGATGATGGGCGGTTCAGCCGGGCGCGGTAACTTTACGCCCAATGCGGAGTTTAATATTGCTGTCGATCCCGAAGCGGCGGCGAAGGTCTTTCGCAGTGGGCTGGAGATAGTCATGTGCGGGCTGGATGTCACCAACCAGGCCATGCTGGCACCAGAGTACCTGGCAACATTACCCGCACTTAATCAGACGGGGAAAATGCTGCACGCGCTGTTCAGTCATTATCGTAGCGGCAGCATGAATACCGGTCTGCGTATGCACGATCTCTGCGCCATTGCCTGGCTGGTCCGCCCGGATCTGTTCACGCTCCAGCCCTGCTTTGTGGCGGTGGAAACCCAGGGGGAATACACCTCGGGAACGACGGTAGTGGATATCGAGGGTCGCCTTGGGCAGCCCGCCAACGCGCAGGTCGCGCTGGCGCTGGATGTTGACGGCTTCCGCCAGTGGGTCGCTGAGGTGCTGTCACGCGCGCCATAATCAACGGCCAGATTGAGGCAATTTCTCGCTAAGGTAATCAATCATGGCCCGCATTCTGGCGGGCATATGTTGGTTGCGTGTCCATAAGAGCCACAGATCGCCGCTGTAATCGCTGATAAACTCCCACTCCGGTAATACCTGGACAATCTCGCCGCTGGCAAGCGTTTCACGGGCGGTAAACAGCGGCAGGCTGCCAATCCCCAGATGATGCTTTACCGCGTCCAGCCGCACGCCGGTATGGTTGGCAGCATAACGCCCATGAGTTTGCAGAGTTTCAATTTTATCCCCACGGCGAAACTTCCAGCGCGAATCAGCGGGCGTTTCGCCAAGGCTAATACAGCTATGATCGCGCAGGGCTTGTGGGGTATCGGGCGTACCGTGCTGGCGCAAATATTCCGGTGTGGCGCAGATAACGTGACTGACCGGCATCAGCGGCTTGCCGTACAAACCCGGCGACGGCGACTGACTGATGCGCAGTGCCAGATCCACGCCATCATCAATCAAGTCCATATAGCGGTCTTCCAGCCTCAGACAGACATCCACGTCCGGGAAGCGGGTGAAAAACTCCGCCATTAAAGGGTGAATAACAAAACGCCCGACCGCCTTTGGCACGCTGACCGTTAGCTTCCCCTGGGCAATGGTCTGGCGGCTGCTGCCGGAGTCTACCGCCATTTGCGCGGCGTTTAGCATCTCTTGCGCGTGTTCATAAACCATCTTCCCGGTCTCGCTTAGCGCCAGCTTACGGGTGGTGCGGTGCAGCAGTTTGCTGCCTAATGCCTGCTCAAGCCGCGAGACGCTGCGGCTGATAGCGGAAGGCGTTGCGCCGGATATTTTGGCGGCGGCGGAGAAACTCCCCTGGTCGACAATCAACACAAAGGTGGCAAGGTCAGGAAGCAGGTTGGGATTCATTTGTGCGTACCGGGCAAAGATGCATTGAATGTTGATGGGATTATCGGTGCTGGTAAAGTGAATATACTCTGCTCATCAAGAGGAGAACAACCATGACTGAACGTCTTTATTACACCAGCGATGACACCCGAGGCCATGCGACGATCACACACTGCACGGCAGAACCCGATGGGTGCTTTGCGATTACGCTCGATAGCACGCTGTTTCATCCACAGGGCGGCGGACAACCCTCGGACAGTGGCGCGATCGGTGGCGTCCCGGTTGAAGGCGTGATGACGCGCGGTGAAGAGGTGGTGCATATTGTGGCGCAACCGCTGCCGCCTGGCGAAACGACGCTGCATATTGATGCTGCTGTCCGCCATCTTCACGCCCGTCTGCACTCAGCCGGGCACATGATTGGTCAGGCCGGTGAAATATTTGGTTGGCGACCGGTTAAAGCGCACCATTGGCCGAATGAAGGGCGCATTACTTTTGCGACAGGCGAGGGCAGCACTTTGCCGGAAGCGGCACAACTGATGGCGAAAATTGGCCAATGGCAGACCGACAATCTTGCGCGCCGAATTACCTTTGACGGTGGCTTACGCCAGGTCGGTTTTGGTGACCTACCGGGATATCCTTGTGGCGGTACGCACGTGGCCCGTTTATCCGAGTTGGGTGAGGTGATCATTACACAGGTTAAGCTGAAAAAAGGGCAGATGGTGGTGAGCTATACTCTAGCGGCCTGAAAATGGGCTGGCAGAAACGGTCACGCGAATTGGCTACCTACCGTTGGGTTTTAAAGTGCTTTTCTTATCGTCTGTCGCCATTCTGAGCGAGTTTGACTTCTTTCCCCGACTGCGGCAATGATTCATCCTGCGGGGTGAATCATGTCTTTTACTGATATTCCTCTCTGTTTATCATTAATTTCTAATTATGGACGTTTTCGGCTGGCGACCCTGTCGCGGGCTGGTTACTCTGAAAACGATTTACGCAATTTTAACAAAAGAGAATAGCTATGCATGATGCACAAATCCGCGTCGCCATTGCAGGCGCCGGTGGCCGCATGGGACGGCAGTTAATTCAGGCTGCGATGGCGATGGAAGGAGTACAACTGGGGGCGGCACTAGAGCGTGACGGCTCCTCTTTACTGGGCAGCGATGCTGGTGAGCTGGCGGGCGTTGGAAAATCTGGCGTAACCGTTCAGAGCAGCCTCGAAGCGGTAAAAGACGATTTCGATGTCTTTATCGATTTTACCCGCCCGGAAGGCACGCTGACGCATCTGGCATTTTGTCGGCAGCATGCAAAAGGCATGGTGATTGGCACGACCGGGTTTGATGATGCCGGTAAGCAGGCCATTCGCGATGCCTCGCAGGATATCGGCATTGTGTTTGCCGCCAACTTTAGTGTTGGCGTGAACGTGATGCTTAAACTGCTGGAGAAAGCGGCGAAGGTGATGGGCGACTATACCGACATCGAAATTATTGAAGCGCACCACCGTCATAAAGTCGACGCACCGTCAGGGACGGCGCTGGCGATGGGGGAGGCGATTGCCGGGGCGCTGGACAAAGATTTAAAGGACTGTGCTGTCTACTCGCGTGAAGGTTACACCGGTGAACGTGTGCCTGGCACTATCGGTTTTGCCACGGTGCGTGCTGGTGACATCGTCGGGGAACATACGGCGATGTTCGCCGATATTGGCGAACGTATCGAGATTACGCACAAAGCGTCCAGCCGCATGACGTTTGCCAACGGTGCGGTAAGATCGGCGATGTGGTTGAAAGGTAAATCAAACGGTCTTTTTGATATGAAAGATGTGCTTGATTTAGGCAGTTTATAAGGTTTTATTACCCTTCGTGATGTGGTTATGGTAATCATAATTTATTGATTACATAGGGCAATATTTTATTGCCCTTTTATTTTTCCATTGTTTTTATAATTTTCAATTAAAATACTTATTTTAAGATGTTTTGTAATGTGTTTTTGTTGCCTCAATGTAAATTTTGACCAAATGGTCCACTTTTTTGTCTGTCATGATTCATTTTTACATTCTTGACCTCCCGCAAGCGTTTTCTACCGTTACTTAGCTGATCTTTTTGCCTGTTAAATCACATGATTTGTCCCAGTGGCGTAAAATAATAATAAAAAATCCCCTTTTGGGTAGACTTTTCCCCGGGCTGTCTCTAGAATGCCGCCGTTTGCCAGAAATCCATAGGTAAGCAAATTTGCATTGATTCATACTGTGTTAATGAATTAATATGCAAATAAAGTGAGTGAATATTCTCTGGAGGGTGTTTTGATTAAGTCAGCGCTATTGGTTCTGGAAGACGGAACCCAGTTTCACGGTCGGGCCATAGGGGCAACAGGTTCGGCGGTTGGGGAAGTCGTTTTCAATACTTCAATGACCGGTTATCAAGAAATCCTCACTGATCCTTCCTATTCCCGCCAAATCGTCACCCTTACTTATCCTCATATCGGCAATGTCGGCACCAATGAAGCCGATGCAGAATCTTCTCAGGTACATGCGCAAGGTCTGGTCATCCGCGACCTGCCGCTGATTGCCAGCAATTACCGCAATACCGAAGACCTCTCTTCTTACCTGAAGCGCCATAACATAGTGGCGATTGCCGATATTGATACCCGTAAGCTGACCCGTCTGCTGCGCGAGAAAGGCGCTCAGAACGGCTGCATCATCGCAGGGGATAACCTGGATGCACAGCTGGCGCTGGAAAAAGCGAAAGCCTTCCCGGGCCTGAACGGCATGGATCTGGCGAAAGAAGTCACTACGGCAGAACCGTATGGCTGGACCCAGGGAAGCTGGACGCTGGAAGGCGACCTGCCGGAAGCAAAATCCGCTGAAGAACTCCCGTTCCACGTGGTTGCCTACGATTTCGGCGCGAAACGCAACATTCTGCGTATGCTGGTGGATCGCGGCTGCCGCCTGACGGTTGTGCCTGCGCAGACCTCCGCAGAAGACGTATTAAAGATGAGTCCGGACGGTATCTTCCTGTCCAACGGTCCTGGCGACCCGGCACCGTGTGACTACGCGATTGCCGCGATTCAGAAATTCCTCGAAACCGATATTCCGGTGTTTGGCATCTGTCTCGGCCATCAACTGCTGGCGCTGGCGAGCGGTGCGAAGACCATCAAGATGAAGTTTGGCCACCACGGCGGCAACCATCCGGTGAAAGATATCGATAACAACACCGTGATGATTACCGCGCAGAACCACGGTTTTGCGGTGGATGAAGCCTCGATGCCTGCTACCTTGCGCGTCACACACAAATCATTGTTCGATGGCACCCTACAGGGTATCCATCGCACCGATAAGCCGGCGTTTAGCTTCCAGGGCCACCCTGAAGCGAGCCCGGGGCCGCACGATGCTGCGCCGCTGTTCGACCACTTTATCGAGTTAATTGAGCAATACCGTCAGTCCGCGAAATAATCAGGAGTTAAAAGAGCCATGCCAAAACGTACAGACATAAAAAGTATCCTGATTCTGGGCGCGGGTCCGATTGTTATCGGCCAGGCGTGTGAGTTTGACTATTCCGGCGCGCAGGCGTGTAAAGCCCTGCGTGAAGAGGGTTACCGCGTTATTCTGGTCAACTCCAACCCGGCGACTATCATGACCGACCCGGAAATGGCCGATGCCACTTACATCGAGCCAATTCACTGGGAAGTGGTACGCAAAATTATCGAAAAAGAGCGCCCGGATGCGGTACTGCCTACCATGGGCGGCCAGACGGCGCTGAACTGCGCGCTGGAGCTTGAGCGTCAGGGCGTACTTGAAGAGTTCGGTGTGACCATGATCGGTGCCACCGCCGATGCGATTGATAAAGCAGAGGATCGCCGTCGCTTCGACATCGCAATGAAGAAAATCGGTCTCGACACCGCGCGTTCTGGTATCGCCCACACCATGGAAGAAGCGCTGGCGGTTGCCGCTGACGTCGGCTTCCCGTGCATCATCCGCCCGTCCTTCACCATGGGCGGTACCGGCGGCGGTATTGCCTATAACCGCGAAGAGTTTGAAGAGATTTGCGAACGCGGTCTGGATCTTTCCCCAACGAAAGAGCTGCTGATTGATGAATCGCTGATTGGCTGGAAAGAGTACGAGATGGAAGTGGTACGTGACAAAAATGATAACTGCATTATTGTCTGCTCCATCGAAAACTTCGACGCCATGGGCATTCATACCGGTGACTCCATTACCGTGGCACCTGCCCAGACGCTGACCGACAAAGAATATCAAATCATGCGTAACGCCTCGATGGCGGTACTGCGTGAAATCGGCGTAGAAACCGGCGGGTCTAACGTGCAGTTTGCGGTGAACCCGAAAAACGGCCGCCTGATTGTCATTGAAATGAACCCACGCGTTTCCCGCTCCTCGGCGCTGGCCTCGAAAGCGACCGGTTTCCCGATTGCCAAAGTGGCGGCGAAACTGGCGGTCGGTTATACCCTCGATGAGCTGATGAACGACATCACCGGCGGCCGTACTCCAGCGTCGTTCGAACCGTCTATCGACTACGTTGTGACTAAGATCCCGCGCTTTAACTTCGAGAAGTTTGCCGGTGCTAACGACCGTCTGACGACGCAGATGAAGTCCGTCGGCGAAGTGATGGCGATTGGCCGCACACAGCAGGAATCGCTGCAAAAAGCGCTGCGCGGTCTGGAAGTGGGCGCCACCGGTTTCGACCCGAAAGTGAGCCTGGATGACCCGGAAGCGCTGACCAAAATTCGTCGCGAGCTGAAAGATGCAGGCGCTGAGCGTATCTGGTACATCGCCGATGCGTTCCGTGCTGGTCTGTCCGTTGATGGCGTCTTCAACCTGACCAACATTGACCGCTGGTTCCTGGTACAGATTGAAGAACTGGTGCGTCTGGAAGAAAAAGTTGCAGAGCTGGGGATTAACGGCCTCGACGCTGATTTCCTGCGCCAGCTCAAGCGTAAAGGCTTTGCCGATGCGCGTCTGGCAAAACTGGCTGGCGTGCGCGAAGCGGAAATCCGCAAACTGCGCGAACAGTATAAGCTGCACCCGGTTTATAAACGTGTGGATACCTGCGCCGCAGAATTCTCCACCGACACTGCCTACATGTACTCCACCTATGAAGAAGAGTGCGAAGCGAACCCGACTCAGGATCGCGACAAAATTATGGTGCTGGGCGGTGGTCCGAACCGTATCGGTCAGGGTATCGAATTCGATTACTGCTGCGTACACGCGTCGCTGGCGCTGCGCGAAGACGGTTACGAGACCATTATGGTCAACTGTAACCCGGAAACGGTTTCTACCGACTACGACACCTCCGACCGTCTGTACTTTGAACCGGTAACGTTCGAAGACGTGCTGGAAATCGTGCGTATCGAGAAGCCGAAAGGCGTTATCGTGCAGTACGGCGGGCAGACTCCGCTGAAGCTGGCGCGTGCGCTGGAAGCCGCAGGCGTGCCGGTTATCGGCACCAGCCCGGACGCGATTGACCGCGCTGAAGACCGTGAGCGTTTCCAGCAGGCGGTTGACCGTCTGAAGCTAAAACAACCGGCCAACGCCACCGTCACCGCCATTGAAATGGCGGTCGAGAAGGCAAAAGAGATTGGCTACCCGCTGGTGGTGCGCCCGTCCTACGTGCTTGGCGGTCGGGCAATGGAAATTGTGTACGACGAAGCCGACCTGCGTCGCTACTTCCAGACCGCGGTCAGCGTCTCCAACGACGCGCCGGTGCTGCTGGACCGCTTCCTGGATGACGCAGTAGAAGTGGACGTGGACGCTATCTGCGACGGCGAAAGGGTGCTGATTGGCGGCATCATGGAGCACATTGAGCAGGCGGGCGTTCACTCCGGTGACTCCGCGTGTTCCCTGCCAGCCTACACGCTGAGCCAGGAAATTCAGGACGTGATGCGCCAGCAGGTGCAGAAACTGGCCTTCGAACTGCAGGTTCGTGGTTTGATGAACGTCCAGTTTGCGGTGAAGAACAACGAAGTTTACCTGATTGAAGTCAACCCGCGTGCGGCGCGTACCGTACCGTTTGTCTCCAAAGCCACCGGTGTTGCGCTTGCAAAAGTGGCAGCGCGCGTGATGGTCGGTCAAACGCTGGCACAGCAGGGCGTCACCAAGGAAATTATCCCGCCGTACTACTCGGTGAAGGAAGTGGTGCTGCCGTTTAACAAGTTCCCGGGCGTTGACCCCCTGTTAGGGCCAGAAATGCGCTCTACCGGCGAAGTGATGGGCGTAGGTCGCACCTTTGCGGAAGCATTCGCCAAGGCGCAGCTGGGCAGCAGCTCCACCATGAAGAAACAGGGCCGCGCACTGCTCTCCGTGCGTGAAGGCGATAAAGAGCGCGTCGTTGACCTGGCGGCGAAGCTGCTGAAGTTTGGTTTCGAGCTGGACGCAACCCACGGTACGGCAATTGTACTGGGGGAAGCCGGTATCAACCCGCGTCTGGTAAACAAGGTGCATGAAGGTCGTCCGCATATTCAGGACCGTATCAAGAATGGCGAATATACCTATATCATCAACACCACTGAAGGTCGTCAGGCGATTGAAGACTCCAAGCTGATTCGCCGCAGCGCGCTGCAGTACAAAGTTCATTATGACACCACGCTGAACGGCGGTTTCGCCACGGCGATGGCGCTGAATGCGGATGCTACCGAGAAGGTGACCTCCGTTCAGGAAATGCACGCACAGATCGCGAAGTAATCGACAATGACCCACCCGCTTCTGAGCGGGTCGGGTCTGCAATTAAATAAGAAACGGTTTCTGTAAAGAAACCGTTTTTTTTATCTATTAAGGTCATTACAGGCAAATAGCGCTGTGATAACCACATTTTCAATGTAATAAGCAAGATGTTGCTCACACTAATCAACATTCAAGTCGCATACTATCTCTCATATACACAATTTTAATAGGGCTTTGTTTTTATTTATCCAGACAGGCCGTAGCCAGATTTTTAATTTGTGAAATGGTGTGCTTATGTGTGAAGAATATGTTGAAAGACCGCTTTATTTGTTAATTGCCGATTGGATCAGGGCTGAAGATCGTTGGGTCACGGCAAAAGAAATCTCCCTCCATTTTAATATTGAACACTGCAAAGCAATTAATACGCTCTCCTATATTCTGTCTGAAGTGGGAGAAATTGTTTGTGAAGTTAAGATGATCCCTAACCAGATTGCAGGCCGGGGCTGTCAGTGCCAGCGTCTGGTGAAAGTCGTGAGTATTGATTCTCATCTCTACAGCAGATTGAATCACAATTTGCAGGATAAAAAAGTGAGCGTAGGGAAAATGCCGCGTATGTCGGCTGTACCGCCAACAGAGCTTAATCGCGAGCAGAAATGGCAGATGATGCTGTCAAAAAGTATGCGTCGCTAATTGTAAGTTTGCCTGATGGCGGCATAAACGGTAATTGACTCGTAGGCCGGATAAGCGTGAGCGCATCCGGCATCAATTACTGTGCTGATTTGGGCTTCACATCCGTCGTGCCTTTCAGACGCGGGCGGTTTTTATCAATCTGCGTTAACGGCTGTGTTTCGCGTAACCCTACCCGACAGCGAACCGCGAGATCCTGATACTCTTTGGTGTTCAGCCGCTTCCAGTGCAGCTCCTGGTCTGTCACCTCTCGCAGCACGCGGGCAGGTGAACCGACCAGCATTTGCCTTGCCTCGCCGGTAAATCCGGCTTTAACAAAGCTCATGGCGGCGACAATGCTCTCTTCGCCAATTGTTGCGCCGTCCATTATGACGCTGTTCATGCCAACCAGCGCGTCCCGGCCAATGACGCAGCCGTGCAGGATTGCACCATGTCCGATGTGTCCATTCTCATGCACGATGGTGTCGGTGTCACAGTAGCCGTGCATGATGCAACCATCCTGAAGATTCGAGCCTGCTTCAAGGATCAGGCGGCCATAGTCGCCGCGCAGCGAGGCAAGAGGACCGATATATACGCCAGCACCGACGATCACATCGCCAATCAGCACTGCGCTAGGATGGACATACGCCTGTGGGTGTACCACCGGGATCAGGCCTTCAAACGCATAATAACTCACGATATTCCTCAGTTGTTTTTGCCGGATAACGCGGCCTACGAGTGTGCATTTTTTGTAGGCCGGATAAGCAAAGCGCCATCCGGCCTCAGCACATTAACGACCTTTCCACACCGGATCGCGTTTTTCAGCAAATGCCTGCGGTCCTTCGAGCGCATCCTCAGAGTGCAGTACGGATGGGTAATGCTTCAGCACGCCGCTGCGGATGTAGCGGTAGCCTTCTTCTACCGGCATTTCGCTGGTCGCGCGGTAAATCTCTTTCAGCGCGGCGATGGCCAACGGGGCGCTATTCACCAGCTGCTGCGCCAGTTCGCGGGCGCTGTCCATCAGTTCAACCTGGCTGACGACGCGGTTCACAATCCCCCAGCGCAGTGCTTCTTCGGCGCTCATTCGTCTGCCGGTCATCACCATTTCGTTGACGATAGCAGGCGGCAGCAGCTTCGGCAGACGCAGCACGCCGCCGCTGTCTGGCACGATACCAAGCTTGGCTTCCGGTAGCGCAAAGCTGGCGTTTTCCGCACAGATGATAAAATCTGCCGCCAGCGCTAGCTCGAATCCGCCGCCGAAGGCATAGCCGTTTACTGCGGCGATGACCGGCTTGTCGAGATCAAATATTTCCGTTAAACCGGCAAAACCGCCGGGACCAAAATCGGCATCCGGCGCTTCACCTTCTGCTGCCGCTTTTAGGTCCCAGCCCGCAGAAAAGAATTTCTCGCCGCCGCCGGTGATAATCGCCACGCGCAATTCCGGGTCATCGCGGAAATGAAGAAAAGCCTCACCCATGGCAAAACTGGTTTTGGCGTCAATGGCATTCGCTTTGGGCCTGTCTAATGTAATTTCCAGAATCGGGCCGTTACGGGTCAGATGTAATGATTCACTCATAGCTCATCTCCAAAAAATAGATTTGCCGACAGGAGGCATTCCTGGCGGAGGATTTATTTCAGATTTTTTTTGATTATTTTTCCGGAACAATTACGCGGCAGGTCGGTTCTTATCTCCAAAAACGAGGGAACCTTAAACTTCGCCATATTGCCTTCGCAGAAACTGAAAAATTCCGCTTCGCTTAATGTTTCGCCCTCATTCAATACGATAAAGGCTTTAATCGCCTCATCGCGGATAGCGTCTTTAATACCGACAATGACAATGTCCTGAATTTTAGGGTGAGCAGCGATTATATTTTCCAGCTCGACGCAGGAAACATTTTCCCCACCGCGTTTAATCATGTTGCAGCGCCGGTCAACGAAATAGAAAAAGCCGTCTTCATCCCGGTAGCCGGAATCACCGGTATGCAACCAGCCGTCCGGCTCCAGCGCGTTGGCCGTGGCCTGTGGCTGTGCGTAGTACTCTTTAAATATCGTTTTACCCGGCACGCCTTTAATGCAGATTTCGCCAATCTCTCCGGCAGGTAACGGCTGATTATGATCGTCGCGGATTTCGGCTTCATAGCTAAAGCCCACGCGGCCAATGGAAGGCCAGCGCCGTTGGTCACCGGGGCGGTCACCAATAATACCGACGATGGTTTCCGTCATGCCGTAGGAGGTCAGCAGCCTAACGCCAAAGCGCGTGATAAAATCATCTTTTTCCTGCACCGATAAATTGAGGTAGAACATCACTTCGCGCAGCTTGTGCTGCCTGTCAGTCGGGCTTGCGGGCTGTACCATCAGGGTGCGGATCATCATCGGAATGCATTCCGTCACCGTCGCCTGATATTTACGTACCTGGTCCCAGAAGGCCCGGGCGCTGTATTTCTCTATCAGCACAAAGGTACTGCCTGCGGAAAAAGCCGCCATGGCTGCCGTACACTGGCAGTCAATATGGAAAGCGGGCATGACCGTCAGGTAGACGTCGTCATCGCGCAGGGCGCACTGCCAGGCGGAGTAGTAACCGGCAAAACGCAGGTTATAGTGGGTAATCACCACCCCTTTGGGACGCGAGGTGGTGCCTGAGGTAAACAGAATTTCTGCCGTGTCATCAGTGGATAACGGTGGTGTATAGCACAGCGTTGTCGGCTGCTGGTCCTTGAGCTGAGAAAAATGGCTCACGCCATCGTCAGCCGGAACCTGCTCTCCGATGAGACAAATGTGATTAAGCGGGGTGGTATTTTCCCGTTTTATCTGGCGGTACATTGGATAAAACTGAGCGCTGGTGACCAGCAGGCTGACCTGGCTGTTTTGCAGGATCCAGGCGCTTTCTTCCCCCAGCAAGCGGGCGTTAATCGGTACCATCACGGCGCCAATTTTTGCCAGCCCAAACCAGCAAAAAATGAACTCCGGGCAGTTGTCCAGATGTAATGCGACCTTATCGCCTTTGCGTATGCCCAATGAATGAAAAAGGTTCGCCGTACGGTTAATCTCTTCATTAAGCGAGGCATAGCTAAACTGCCGAACGTTTCCTTCGCAGGATTCGAAAATAAGTGCTGCTTTATCTCCGTACACCCCGGCCAGGTCGTCCCACATCTGACGTAAGTTTTGTCTGCCAACGATATCCATTTTACCTTATCCACTGAAATCAGGCGTGAGCGCTAACCCGCAAAGCCGGTCAGCGCATCGCGTTTAATCCTCAACCCTGGCCAGACCTTTGCCGACCAGCTCATTAATGTCTGCTTCGCTGTAACCGATATTTTTCAGAATGGCGGCGGTATCCATGCCGTGTGACGGCATGCCACGCCAGATTTTCCCTGGGTTATTTTTGAATTTCGGCATGATGTTGGGGCCTTTACAGGTGCGACCGTCCATCGTTTGCCACTGGGTAATGGATTCACGGGCTACGTACTGCGGGTTGTCTTCCAGTTCCGGGATCGTCAGTACTTTCGCGCAGGCGATATTCAGTTCGGCAAAGCGCGCCTGAACGTCTGCAATAGTGTGTTCTGCCAGCCAGGCATCCAGTTTCTCTTCGACTAACGGGCCGTACGGGCACTCAACACGATGGATGAGCTGTGTGCCTTCCGGAACTTCTGGCGTTCCGAGAATGTGCGCCAGACCAATATCCTTAAAGCATTCGTTGATTTGCGTAATGCCAACCAGCTCCATCACGATGTAGCCGTCGGCGCATTTATACAGGCCGCAACCGGCGTAGTAGGGGTCTTTACCTTTGGTCATGCGCGGGCAAACTTCACCGCCGTTGAAGTAATCCATCATGAAGTACTGGCCCATACGCAGCATGACTTCGTACATGGCAATATCGATACTTTCGCCTTTACCCGTTTCGCGCACTTTATACAGAGCAGCCAGGGCTGCCGTGGTGGCTGTCATGCCGGAGAAGTAATCGGCGGTGTACGGGAAGGCTGGCATCGGCTGGTCAACGTCACCGTTTTGAATCAGATAACCGCTGAACGCCTGGGCGATGGTATTGTACGCCGGGAGGTTGGTGTACTCATCGGTGCCATACTGGCCGAAGCCGGAGAGGTGAGCGATAACCAGCTTCGGGTTATGCTCCCATAAAACCTCATCGGTAATACCGCGGCGGGCAAAGGCCGGACCTTTACTGGCTTCAATGAAAATGTCGGTGGTTTCCATGAGCTTCAGAAACGCTTCCCGGCCTTCATCTTTGAAAATATTGAGTGACAGGGCGTGCAGGTTGCGGCGTGACAGCTGCGGGTAGTTGGGTTGCACGCGGATGGTATCGGCCCAGGCGACGTTTTCAATCCAGATAACCTCAGCGCCCCATTCGGCAAACATCTGTCCGGCGAACGGCCCGGCGATTTCGATCCCTGAAAAGACAACGCGTACGCCGGCAAGCGGCCCAAATGCAGGCATTGGTAAATGGTCCATAATGTAACTCCTGGCAGTTAGTTGTAGGCCGGATAGGCGAAGCGCCATCCGGCATCCCACTTAGCGGTATTGCTTGAGTACCGCACGACCCAACGTCAGGATCTGCATTTCATCAGAGCCACCGGAAACACGGTCAACACGCAGGTCACGCCAGAAGCGCGTGATGCGATGATTGCCCGCAATACCCACACCGCCGAGTACCTGCATGGAGGTGTCCACGACCTCAAACGCGGCGTTAGCGCAGAAGTATTTGCACATTGCTGCATCACCCGAGGTAATGGTGCCGTTATCTGCTTTCCACGCGGCTTCCAGCAGCATGTTTTTCATGGAGTTCAGTTTGATCGCCATATGCGCAAACTTCTCCTGAATGAGCTGGAAACGACCAATTGCTTCGCCAAACTGGACGCGTTGATTGGCGTAGCGCGCCGCATCTTCAAAGGCGCACATTGCTGTACCGTAGTTGGTCAGGGCGACGAGGAAACGTTCGTGGTCAAACTCTTCTTTCACGCGGTTAAAGCCATTACCTTCCCGACCGAACATGTCTTTTTCATCCAGTTCGACGTCATCAAAGGTAATTTCACAGCAACTGTCCATGCGCAGGCCGAGTTTCTCCAGCTTATTGACTTTGATACCGGCTTTCGTCATGTCAACAAACCACTCGGTGTAAATCGGTTTATCCGGCGATGCACCATCACGAGCCATCACCACGATATACGGGGTATAGGCGCTACTGGTGATAAAGCACTTACTGCCATTAAGATAAACCTTACCATCTTTGCGTGTATAAGTGGTTTTCAGACTGCCAACATCCGATCCAGCTCCCGGTTCTGTGATAGCGGAGTTCCACATCTGCTTACCGGTGCCCTGGAACGCCATGATTTTATCAATTTGTTCCTGGGTGCCTTCACGCAGGAAAGTGTTAAAACCTCCCGGCAATTGATACAGCACGTAAGTCGGTGCGCCAAGGCGACCTAATTCCATCCACACCGCGGCAACGGTGACGAAACCGGCTTCCAGACCGCCGTGTTCTTCCGGGATCAGCAGGCTGTCGATGCCCATATCCGCCAGCGCTTTTACAAAACGTTCTGGGTAGACGCTGTCACGATCGCACTCGGCAAAGTAAGCTTCCCAGTTCTCACTGGCCATCAGTTCACGAATACCTGCGACAAACAGTTCCTGCTCGTCATTCAAATTGAAATCCATCTTCAAGCCTCTTCAGTAATGGGTTAATTAAACTTACTTGTCTTTCCAGTGCACTTTGGCGTCTTTAATAAAGGACAGCGTGACCATAATGTTGACGAAGAACAGCGGGCATCCTCCGGCAATAATCGCCGTCTGGATGGGCTTCAGTCCGCCCAGCGCCAGCAGAACAATACCGATGACGCCGACCAGTACCGACCAGCCGATACGGATTAACAGCGGCGGTTCTTCACCGTCGCGAACTTCGCGGCAGGTGGACATCGCCAGGGTGTAAGAGCAGGCGTTAATCAGCGTGACGGTGGCAATAAAGCAGAGGATAAAGAATCCCCACATGGTGGCGGTGCTGAACGGCAATGCGGCCCAGGTTTCGATGATGGCGCGCGCCACGCCGTGTTGCTCAATCAGTTGTGGGATGTTGACAATATTTTTATCCATCAACAGCAGCGTGTTGCTGCCAAGGACCGTCCACAGGATCCAGGTGGAAGCAGTCAGACCCAGTACCATGCCGAAGCACAGTTCACGTACGGTACGGCCGCGAGAAATACGGGCGAGGAAGATGCTCATCTGGATGGCGTAAATCACCCACCATGCCCAGTAGAAGACAGTCCAGCCCTGCGGGAAGCCGCCTTTACCGATAGCGTCGGTATAGAACAGCATGCGCGGTAAATACATCATCAGCATGCCGACGGAGTCGGTGAAGTAGTTCATGATGAAGCTGGCACCGCTGACGATAAACACCCAGCCCAGCATCAGGAAACTCAGGTAGCTACGAATGTCGCTGGCGATCTTCACCCCTTTTTGCAGACCACAGGCCACGCAAATGGCGTTCAGAATGATCCAGCAGGTAATGATGATGGCGTCTAATTGCAGGGTATGCGGAATGCCGAACAGATACTGGATACACTCGGTCACCAGCGGTGTAGCCAGACCGAGGCTGGTCCCCATCGCGAAGATCAGCGCGACCAGATAGAAGTTATCGACGATGGTGCCGAATAACCCTTTAGCGTGTTTCTCGCCAACTAACGGTACCAGTGTGGAGCTGGGACGGATGACGTCCATCTTGCGCACAAAGAAGAAGTAGGCGAAGGCCACAGAAAGGAAGCTATAGGTTGCCCACGGCAGCGGCCCCCAGTGGAACAGGCTGTACGCCAGACCGAGTTCTTTCGCGCCGGTGGAGTTAGGCGCGAGAGCAAAGGGTGGGGTGGAGATATAGTAGTAAATCTCTATTGAACCCCAGAACAGCACGGCAGCCGATGTACAGGAGGCGAACATCATAAATATCCAGCTGGTGGTGCTAAACTCCGGTTTTTCATCACCTAATTTCTTTTTGGCATACGGGCCAAAGACCAACCAGAACCAGCCGAACAGCATGATCACCATGTACCATTCAAATGCCCAGCCCCAGACATTGGTGACGTAACTGAATACCGCATTAATAACCACATTCGCGGCATCAAGATCTCTTACTGTTAGCCAACAAAGTATTCCGACAATTATTAATGGCGGGAAAAAAACCTTTGGTTCTATTCCCGATTTCTTCTTTTCATTTTTCATAAGTGAATTCCAGTGTGAAAACGAAATTTATTTAGCGTTCCCGATCGTGCTGTTTTGTATATTTATTATTAATAATTTGTTGATAACTATTTAACCTCTGGGGCGCCTCTGTGAGTAACTCATAATGGGTATTCGTTAGCGGTGGTTCTGTTATGTGTGTCACACTTTTTTATGCTGGCTACTTTGTTGGATTTTTTGTTATTTATTGTTTTAAATCAGTATCTTGATGTTGATTTTTTAAGTTTTATAAGTCGTTGTCTTTCAATATTGTTGAACCAGCAAACAATATTGAAAACTTTCATGTTTGACAGGTGATTTTCAATATTGTTGAGATGCATAACACTATTGAAAGTTACGAATATGAATGTGTGACATTTTCAATATTGGTGATTAATGTTTTATTTCCGAATTAAAGAGCGTGATATCTGTATTTAACACAGCCGATATGAATAACGTTTCCTTCATGATTTCTGGAGATGCAATGAAGATAATTACTTGCTACAAATGCGTGCCTGACGAACAGGATATTGCGATTAATAATGCTGATGGTTCGCTGGATCTCAGCAAGGCTGATGCCAAAATCAGTCAGTACGACCTGAATGCGATTGAGGCTGCTTGCCAGTTAAAACAGCAGCTGGGAGAGGTTCAGGTTGTTGCACTGAGCGTGGGTGGCAAAGCGTTGACCAATGCTAAAGGGCGCAAAGATGTGCTTTCTCGCGGTCCGGATGAGCTGATCGTGGTGATTGACGATCAATTCGAACAGGCGCTGCCTCAGCAGACGGCGACAGCACTGGCTGCCGCGGCACAAAAATCCGGTTTTGATCTGATTATCTGCGGTGATGGATCTTCCGATCTTTATGCCCAGCAGGTCGGTCTGCTGGTGGGCGAAGCATTGAATATCCCGGCGATTAACGGTGTGAGCAAGATCCTCTCACTGGCGGATAACACCCTCACGGTAGAACGCGAGCTGGAAGATGAAATTGAAACTCTGAGCATCCCGCTGCCAGCGGTGATTGCGGTCTCTACCGACATCAATACCCCACAAATCCCTTCCATGAAAGCCATTCTTGGCGCGGCGAAAAAACCGGTTCAGGTCTGGTCGCCAGCGGATATTGCGCTAAATAGCGTGGATGTGTATTCCGCCCAACAGGTTGCTGCACCGAAGCAACGCGAGCGTCAGCGCGTTGTGATTGAAGGTGACGGTGAAGAACAGATTGCCGAGTTTGTCGAGAACCTGCGCAAAATCATTTAATTATCAGGGGATGTTATGAACAAGTTTTCCAGTGTCTGGGTATTCAGCGATACCCCTTCTCGTCTGCCGGAGCTGATGAAGGGTGCGCAGGCTTTAGGTGAGTCAATCAACACGTTCGTACTGAGCGAGGCTGACAGTGCGGCAGCAATCCAGCTGGGCGCCAACCATGTCTGGCTGCTCAGCGGTAAACCCGATGACCGTATGATCGAAGATTATGCGGATGTGATGGCCCAGACCATTCGTCAGCACAGTGAAGGTGGCGCGGTACTGCTGCCGAATACTCGTCGCGGCAAACTGCTGGCAGCAAAGCTGGGCTTTCGTTTGTCGGCTGCGGTGTCTAACGATGCCAGCTCGGTGACGTTGCAGGACGGCAATGTGGCGGTCAAACATATGGTGTATGGCGGTCTGGCAATGGGGGCGGAAACCATCGCCTCGCCATTTGCGGTGATCACGCTCAGCAGCGGAACGTTTGACGCGATGCAGCCAGAGGCATCCCGCATCGGTGAGAAGCATGAGGTGCAGTGGCAGGCTCCGGCCGTCGCGGTCACCCGTACCGCCACGCAAGCGCGCAAGAGCAACAGCGTCGATCTCGACAAAGCGCGACTGGTGGTCAGCGTGGGGCGCGGTATTGGCAGCAAAGAGAATATCTCGCTGGCGGAAGCGCTGTGCCAGGCCATGGGCGCTGAGCTGGCTTGCTCCCGTCCGGTGGCTGAAAACGAGAAGTGGATGGAGCACGAACGCTACGTTGGGATCTCCAACTTGATGCTCAAGCCCGACCTGTACCTGGCGGTGGGGATCTCCGGGCAGATCCAGCACATGGTTGGCGCGAACGGCGCACAGACGATTTTTGCCATCAACAAAGATAAGAATGCCCCAATTTTCCAGTACGCCGACTTTGGCATCGTTGGCGATGCGCTGAAGATCCTGCCTGCGCTGACGGCCGCATTAGCGCGCTAAACCATTCCGGGCAGAGTACGAAAGTACTCTGCCGCTGAGAGGAGTTGTATATGTCCGAAGATATCTTTGATGCCATCATCGTGGGTGCAGGGCTGGCCGGCTCGGTTGCGGCGCTGGTGCTCGCTCGTGAAGGTGCACAGGTGCTGGTTATCGAGCGCGGCAATTCTGCTGGCGCGAAGAATGTCACCGGTGGGCGCATGTATGCGCACAGCTTGGAGCGTATCATCCCCGGCTTTGCTGAGCATGCTCCCATTGAACGCATGATCACCCACGAAAAACTCGCCTTTATGACTGAAAAAGGGGCGATGACGATGGATTATTGCAACGGAGAAGAGGCGGCGGCGTCGCAGGTTTCTTATTCCGTATTGCGCAGTAAATTTGACGCCTGGCTGATGGAGCAGGCTGAAGAGGCGGGCGCCCAGCTGATTACCGGTATCCGCGTGGATAATGTCGTCCAGCGTGATGGCAAGGTCGTGGGTGTGGAGGCCGATGGCGATATTCTTGAAGCAAAAGTGGTGATCCTCGCTGACGGCGTGAATTCTCTTCTGGCAGAAAAGTTGGGTATGGCCAAGCGCGTTGACGCGGCACATGTGGCCGTTGGTGTGAAGGAGCTTATTGAATTGCCGAAATCGGTGATTGAAGACCGCTTTCATCTGCAGGGTAACGAAGGCGCAGCCTGTCTGTTTGCTGGGTCGCCAACTGACGGCCTGATGGGCGGTGGCTTCCTCTATACTAATGAAACCACTGTTTCTTTAGGGCTGGTATGCGGCCTTCATCACCTGAAGGACGCGAAAAAATCGGTCCCGCAAATGCTGGAAGATTTCAAACAGCACCCGGCCGTTGCCCCACTGATTGCTGGTGGCAAGCTGGTGGAATATGCCGCTCACGTAGTGCCGGAAGCCGGGATGAATATGCAGCCGGAACTGGTGGGCGACGGTGTACTGATTGCTGGTGATGCTGCCGGAATGTGTATGAACCTTGGCTTCACCATTCGCGGTATGGATTTGGCTATCTCGGCAGGCGAAGCGGCCGCTAAAACGGTACTTTCAGCCATGAAGCGTGACGACTTTAGCAAGCAAGCGCTTGCCGAATATCACCAGCATTTGGACGACGGCCCGATGCGCGATATGCGCATGTATCAGAAGCTGCCTGCGTTCCTCGATAATCCCCGCATGTTTACCGCCTATCCAGAAATGGTAGTGAATATCGCCCGCGACCTGTTTACCGTGGATGGTTCAGCGCCGGTCCTGATGCGTAAAACATTGCTGCGTCATGCGAAGAAAGTGGGCTTCATCAACCTGATGAAGGATGGCCTTAAAGGAGTGACCGTATTATGACTTCTCCCGTCAATGTAGACGTCAAACTGGGCGTCAATAAATTCAATGTCGATGAAGAAAGCCCGCACATCATTCTGAAAACTCAGCCCGATAAACAGGTGCTGGAGGTGCTGATCAAAGCCTGCCCGGCCGGCTTGTACAAAAAACAGGATGACGGCAGCGTGCGCTTTGATTACGCCGGTTGCCTGGAATGCGGCACTTGTCGAATTCTCGGACTCGATACGGCGCTGGAGAAATGGGAATACCCACGCGGCACCTTTGGTGTGGAGTTCCGCTACGGCTAAACCTGGTGCCGGATGGCGGCTTCGCCTTATCCGGCCTACAGGCACAGTACGTAGGCCTGATAAGCGCAGCGCCATCAGGCATTAAGTTAAATAAAACAGGACATCACCATGCAGCAGCCCAGGAACTTTGATGACATCAAATTCACCTCCATTCACCGGCGAATAATGCTGTGGGGAAGCGGTGGACCGTTTCTGGATGGCTATGTGCTGGTGATGATTGGCGTTGCGCTGGAGCAGCTCACGCCGGCATTGAAGCTGGATGCGGAGTGGATTGGTCTGTTAGGTGCCGGGACGCTGGCCGGGCTGTTTGTCGGCACGTCGCTGTTTGGCTACATCTCCGATAAAGTCGGGCGGCGCAAAATGTTCATCATCGATATCATCGCCATTGGCGTGATATCGGCGGCGACGATGTTTGTTTCTTCTCCCGTAGAGCTGCTGGTGATGCGGGTGTTGATCGGGGTGGTCATCGGCGCAGATTATCCGATAGCCACTTCCATGATCACCGAGTTCTCCAATACCCGACAGCGCGCCTTTTCCATCGGTTTTATCGCTGCCATGTGGTATGTCGGTGCGACCTGCGCCGATCTGGTCGGCTACTGGCTGTATGATGTCGAGGGGGGATGGCGCTGGATGTTGGGGAGTGCGGTGATCCCCTGTATATTGATCCTCATTGGTCGTTTCGATCTTCCCGAGTCACCGCGATGGCTACTGCGTAAAGGGCGGGTAAAAGAGTGTGACGCGATGATGATCAAGCTGTTCGGCGAGCCGGTGGTGTTCGACGAAGAAGCACCGCAGGAAACACGCTTTCTTCAGTTGTTTAATCGCCGCCATTTCCCGTTTGTCTTATTCGTCGCCGCCATCTGGACCTGCCAGGTGATCCCGATGTTCGCTATTTATACCTTTGGTCCACAGATTGTCGGATTGCTCGGCCTCGGCGTTGGGAAAAGCGCCGCACTGGGCAACGTGGTGATTAGCCTGTGCTTTATGCTGGGCTGTATTCCACCGATGTTCTGGCTCAATAGTGCTGGTCGTAGGCCGCTGTTAATCGGCAGCTTTATTATGATGACGCTGGCGCTGGCCGTGTTAGGGCTGATTCCTGATATGGGTGTCTGGCTGGTGGTGCTGGCGTTTGCCGTATATGCGTTTTTCTCGGGAGGACCGGGGAACCTTCAGTGGTTGTACCCCAACGAGCTGTTCCCCACCGATATTCGCGCGTCCGCCGTCGGAGTGATCATGTCGCTAAGCCGGGTAGGAACCATTGTGTCTACCTGGGCGCTGCCAGTATTCATCACCAAATACGGGATCAGCCATGTGATGCTGATGGGGGCCGGGATTTCGCTGATTGGCCTGCTGGTTTCCATTGCCTTTGCGCCAGAAACGCGGGGGCTGACGCTGGCTCAGACCAGCCAAATGACGATCCGCAGTAAGCCAGCGTCGAGAGTCAGCCATTAGGAGTGTTCTGTATTTTCCCTGTTACTCAGTTAGTTAGCCTAAACTTAAACGGTATATCACTGAAAATGACTGAAAAGCAGGGAGAACACCATGCAAAAACATATTCTGATCACCTCCATTTTTACCGCAGCAGCGCTGTTCACCGTCGTCGGTTGTTCCTCCAACCAGGCGGTTAAAACAACCGACGGTAAAACCATTGTCACCAACGGCAAGCCGCAGGTGGATGATGATACAGGCCTGGTGTCGTATGAAAATGCGGAAACCGGTAAAACGGAACAAATTAACCGCGATCAAGTGAAAGATATGAGCGAACTCGACAACTAATTCAGTTTTCTCCATTCAGCTACTCAATAATATTGACTTTTAGCCTGCTGATTAACTGACTAAACTCACTGGTATTACAATAATGCAGTGATAGCAGGCTAATCATGATTCTCATCATTTATGCACATCCCTATCCGCAGCACTCGCATGCGAATAAGCGGATGCTTGAGCAGGCAAGGACGCTGGAGGGCGTAGAGGTTCGTTCGCTCTACCAGCTTTATCCCGACTTCAATATCGACATCGCCGCGGAGCAGGACGCGCTTTCACGCGCGAGTCTCATCGTCTGGCAGCATCCCATGCAGTGGTACAGCACACCGCCTCTCCTCAAACTGTGGATGGACAAAGTCCTCGCCCACGGCTGGGCGTATGGTCATGGTGGCACTGCGCTGCGCGGTAAACATTTGTTGTGGGCGGTCACCACCGGCGGCGGTGAAAATCATTTTGATATCGGCTCACACCCAGGTTTTGACGTGCTTTCTCAACCGTTGCAGGCCACGGCGTTATATTGCGGCCTGAAGTGGTTACCGCCGTTTGCGATGCACTGTACGTTCATCTGTGACGACGAAACGCTACAGGCTCAGGCGCGGCATTACAAGCAGCGCTTAATGGAGTGGCAGGAGGCACATCATGGATAGCCACACGCTGATACAGGCGCTGATATATCTTGGCTCAGCGGCGTTGATTGTGCCGATTGCGGTCCGGCTGGGGTTAGGCTCGGTGCTGGGGTATCTCATTGCAGGGTGCATCATCGGCCCGTGGGGCTTAAGGCTGGTGACGGACGCCGAATCTATCCTGCACTTTGCGGAAATCGGTGTGGTGCTGATGCTGTTTGTCATCGGTCTGGAACTCGACCCACAACGTTTGTGGAAGCTGCGGGCCTCGGTGTTTGGCGGCGGTGCGCTGCAAATGGTGGTCTGCGGCGGATTAATTGGTTTGTTCTGTATGTTCCTAGGCCTGCGCTGGCAGGTGGCTGTACTGATTGGCATGACGCTGGCTCTCTCCTCGACGGCTATCGCCATGCAGGCGATGAATGAACGCAACCTGATGGTGTCGCAAATGGGCCGCAGTGCGTTTGCCGTACTGTTGTTCCAGGATATTGCCGCCATTCCGCTGGTTGCCATGATCCCGCTGCTGGCGGCGAGCGGGGCGTCAACCACGCTCGGAGCGTTTGCGCTGTCGGCGCTGAAAGTGGCCGGTGCACTGGCGTTGGTGGTGGTACTGGGTCGTTATGTCACACGACCGGCCCTGCGTTTTGTCGCGCGCTCCGGACTGCGGGAGGTGTTCAGCGCCGTCGCCCTGTTCCTGGTTTTTGGATTCGGTTTATTGCTGGAAGAGGTGGGCCTGTCGATGGCGATGGGCGCATTCCTGGCGGGCGTTTTGCTGGCAAGCTCGGAGTATCGTCATGCGCTGGAAAGTGATATCGAACCGTTTAAAGGGTTGTTGCTGGGGCTGTTTTTCATCGGCGTCGGGATGTCTATCGACTTCGGCACGCTAATTGATAATCCGCTACGTATTATTATTCTGCTGGCGGGTTTCCTGGCAATCAAAACCATCATGCTGTGGGTGATTGCTAAGCCGTTGCAGGTGCCGAACAAGCAACGTCGCTGGTTTGCCGTATTATTAGGACAAGGGAGTGAGTTTGCCTTCGTGGTGTTTGGTGCGGCGCAAATGGCCAATGTGCTTGATCCTGAATGGGCAAAAGCGCTGACGCTTGCAGTGGCGCTGTCGATGGCGGCCACGCCTATTTTGCTGGTTGTCCTGACGCGGCTGGAAAAATCGTCCATCGGTGAAGTGCGTGAGGCGGATGAAATCGATGAGGAGCAACCCCGGGTGATTATCGCCGGGTTTGGTCGATTCGGCCAGATAACCGGTCGCTTGCTGCTGTCGAGCGGGGTGAAGATGGTGGTACTTGATCATGACCCGGACCATATCGAAACGCTGCGCAAATTTGGGATGAAGGTTTTTTATGGCGATGCCACACGGATGGATCTACTGGAGTCTGCGGGGGCCGCGAAAGCGGAGGTGATCATTAATGCCATTGACGATCCGCAAACCAGTCTGCAACTGACCGAAATGGTGAAAGCACATTTCCCGCACTTGCAAATTATTGCCCGGGCGCGCGATGTTGATCATTACATTCGCTTGCGTCAGGCGGGGGTTGAGATGCCTGAGCGTGAAACCTTTGAAGGCGCGTTGAAAACCGGGCGCCTGGCGCTGGAGGGTCTGGGGCTTGGGCGCTATGAAGCACGTGAGCGGGCCGATTTATTCCGTCGTTTCAATACGCTGATGGTTGAGGAAATGGTGAAAGGTGAAAACGACGCGATTTCACGCGCGGCGGTATATAAGCGTACCAGCGCCATGTTGAGTGAAATTATTACCGAGGATCGTCAGCATTTGTCTCTGATTCAACGCCATGGCTGGCAAGGCACGGATGAAGGTAAACATACGGGAGACGTCGCAGATGAGCCGGAAGTGAAACCGTCAACATAGGGTAAAAAATGTGATGTTCTGCAAACTTTACTGCTAATTGACTGTTTTTGAACTACTGTAATGCTGGCAGCCCACTAAGAAGTCACGGGCTCGCCAGCAGAACAGAAAATTTTCCTGCACATCTTCCTTTGGCTAGTCGACGAAAGAATGCGCTTTCCGTATAGTGGCGACAATTTTTTTGTATCCGGGAATTATTCAATGATCAGTCTGATTGCGGCGTTAGCGGTAGATCGCGTCATCGGTATGGAAAACGCCATGCCGTGGAACCTCCCTGCCGATCTCGCCTGGTTTAAACGTAACACCTTAAATAAGCCGGTTATTATGGGGCGCCATACGTGGGAATCCATCGGCCGACCGTTGCCAGGGCGTAAAAATATCGTCATCAGCAGCAAGCCGGGCACCGACGATCGCGTGCAGTGGGTGAAGTCTATTGATGAGGCGATTGCTGCCTGTGGCGATGAACCCGAGATTATGGTGATTGGCGGTGGGCGCGTGTATGAGCAGTTCCTGCCTAAAGCACAGAAGCTGTATCTGACGCATATCGATGCAGAAGTCGAAGGGGATACGCATTTTCCGGACTACGAGCCGGATGACTGGGAATCGGTCTTTAGCGAATTCCACGATGCCGACGCGCAAAACTCACACAGCTATTGCTTCGAAGTTCTGGAACGTCGTTAATCATGTAATTGCCGGATGGCGGCGAAACGCCTTATCAGGCCTACATCCGGCACTGGAGTAGGCCTGATAAGCGTAGCGCCATCAGGCATAAACATTTCAGGCGTTTACCGCCTCACCGGGATCCAGCTTCAGATGGCGATTTGACGGCTGAGTAAAGTACTGTTTGTCTTCCCAGCGCAGACAGGTGAGATCCCCGCCCCAACAGCAGCCTGTATCCAGCGCGTAAACCCCTTCCGGCGTCCCTTTACCCTCCAGTGAGGCCCAGTGCCCAAAGGCAATGCTATAGGCGTCACTGACCGGTCCTGGGATGGCAAACCACGGTTTCAGTGGAGCGGGTGCGTCTTCCGGCGACTCTTTGCTGTACATATCCAGCTGGCCATTCGGGAAACAGTAACGCATGCGGGTAAAGGCGTTAGTAATAAAACGTAGGCGTGCCAATCCGGTCAGTTCCGGCGTCCAGTTATTTGGCATGTCGCCATACATGGCATCAAGAAAGAACGGGTACGAGTCGCTCGACAGCACGGCTTCGACATCGCGGGCGCAGTCTTTCGCGGTTTGGAGATCCCACTGTGGTGTAATCCCGGCATGCGCCATCACCAGCTTCTTCTCTTCATCAACCTGTAACAGCGGTTGGCGACGTAGCCAGTTCAGCAGCGAATCCGCATCCGGGGCATCGAGTAGCGGCGTGAGCCGGTCTTTGGGTTTATTCCGGCTGATGCCTGCAAATACGGCCAGCAGGTGCAAATCGTGATTACCTAAGACTAACCTTACGCTGTCGCCAAGCGATTTGACATAACGCAGTACGTCAAGCGAGCCGGGGCCACGCGCGACCAGGTCGCCTGTGAGCCACAAGGTATCTTTCCCAGGGGCAAAATTGACTTGATGCAGCAATGCGATCAGTTCGTCGTAACAACCGTGAACGTCGCCAATGAGGTATGTTGCCATAGCTATTGTTTTAGTGGATGAGCGTTGGAACGGCGAGCCTGAATACGGGAATATCGATGGTAAAGGCAACGCCTTTCTCATCGATCATTTCGTAATGACCCTGCATGGTGCCCAGCGGGGTTTCAATCACCGCGCCGCTGGTATATTGGTACTCTTCACCGGGATCAATGTGGGGCTGAACGCCAACCACACCTTCACCCTGAACTTCGGTTTCACGGCCATGACCATTGGTAATCAACCAGTAACGTCCCAACAGTTGCACCGGCGCTCGCCCCAAATTGCGGATGGTTACGGTATAGGCAAAAACGTAACGTTCATCATCAGGTGAGGATTGCGCCTCAATATAGACGCTTTGTACCTGAATACACACTCGGGGCGAATTGATCATGCTTAACTCTCCTTCGATGACGCTTTTTCTGACAGATAGTTAGCCATCCGGCAGTATTGGGCGACAGAGATATTTTCCGCTCGCAGCGCCGGATCAACACCCAGTTCCGTCAGCACTTCAACGCTGAACAGATTACCGAGGCTGTTACGTACCGTTTTACGGCGCTGGTTAAACGCTTCGGTCGTAATGCGGCTCAGGACGCGAACGTCTTTGACCGGGTACGGCATCGTCGCGTGAGGGACCAGGCGTACAACGGCGGAATCAACTTTAGGCGCAGGCGTGAACGCGGATGGCGGTACTTCAAGTACCGGGATCACCTGGCAGTAATATTGTGCCATAACGGTTAGTCGACCATACGCTTTACTGTTTGGCCCTGCAACCAGACGGTTGACCACTTCTTTTTGCAACATGAAATGCATGTCGGCAATGGCATCAGTATAGGTAAAAAGATGGAACATCAGCGGCGTGGAGATGTTGTATGGCAGGTTACCAAATACGCGCAGCGGCTGACCCAGGGTTTGCGACAACTCGCCGAAGTCCATGGTCATAGCATCTTGCTGATAGATAGTCAGCTTCGGCCCTAAAAACGGGTGCGTTTGCAGGCGTGCGGCCAGATCGCGGTCCAGTTCAATGACCGTGAGCTTGTCCAGACGTTCACCTACCGGCTCGGTTAATGCCGCAAGGCCCGGGCCGATTTCGACCATGGCCTGACCCTTTTGCGGGTTGATCGCAGAGACAATACTTTCGATCACAAACTGATCGTTGAGGAAGTTTTGCCCGAAACGTTTACGGGCTAAATGGCCCTGATGGACTCGATTATTCATTAGTATTAACAATCATTTTGATGGCGAGGTTAAGCGCCGTAATAAAACTGCCGACATCTGCTTGCCCACGACCCGCAAGTTCGAGTGCGGTGCCGTGATCAACGGATGTGCGAATAAAGGGCAGGCCCAGTGTGATATTCACACCGCGACCAAATCCCTGGTATTTTAGCACGGGGAGACCCTGATCGTGGTACATTGCCAGCACGGCATCCGCGCTATCGAGATATTTAGGTTGAAACAGGGTATCTGCGGGCAGTGGACCGCGTAATTTCATTCCCTGACCACGCATTTCATCCAGTACTGGAATGAGCGTATCGATCTCTTCCGTCCCCATATGACCGCCTTCCCCCGCATGTGGGTTCAGGCCGCAGACCAAAATCTGCGGATCGTTCAGGCCAAACTTGGTGCGTAAATCATGGTGCAGAATGCCGATCACTTCCCGCAGTAGTGTGGGCGTAATGGCATCGGCAACGTCTCTGAGCGGCAGGTGCGTGGTTGCTAGGGCAACGCGCAGCTCCTCGGTCGCCAGCATCATCACGACTTTTTTCGCCTGCGAGCGTTCTTCAAAGTACTCAGTGTGTCCGGTAAACGGCACGCCGGCATCGTTGATCACGCCCTTGTGAACCGGGCCAGTAATCAGCGCGGCGAATTCACCGTGTAAGCAACCGTCGCATGCGCGAGCCAGCGTATCAACCACATACGGTCCATTCTCTACCGCCAGTTGCCCCGCAATGACAGGGGCCCGCAGCGCAATCGGTAACAGCGTCAATGTGCCCGCTGCTTGTGGTTTGGCTGGGATATCAGGAGAGTAGGGGAGGAGCGAAAGCGGTAAACCGAGCATAGCTGCTCGGTTCGAAAGTAATGCGGCATCGGCGCAGACGACGAGTTCAACCGGCCACTCACGCTGCGCAAGCTGGACCACCAGGTCCGGACCAATCCCGGCGGGTTCGCCGGGAGTGATGACAACGCGTTGAGTACGGACCATTAGTTGCTCAGAATTTTAACGTACGCGCTGGCACGCTGTTCTTGCATCCAGGTCGCGGCTTCTTCAGAGAACTTACGGTTCATCAGCATGCGGTAGGCTCTGTCTTTCTGCGCGGCGTCAGTTTTATCAACGTTACGCGTGTCCAGCAGTTCGATCAGGTGCCAGCCAAAAGAGGAGTGCACCGGAGCGCTCATCTGACCTTTGTTCAGTCGGGTCAGCGCATCGCGGAAGGCTGGATCGAAAATATCCGCTGCCGCCCAACCCAGATCGCCGCCCTGGTTTGCAGAACCCGGATCCTGAGAGAACTCTTTAGCCGCGGCGGCAAAGGTCGTTTTACCGCTCTTAATATCAGCCGCGATTTGCTCCAGTTTCAGACGCGCCTGCTGATCGGTCATGATCGGAGACGGTTTCAGCAGGATATGGCGGGCATGAACTTCCGTTACGGAGATGCTCTGGCTCTGGCCACGCATATCGTTGACTTTCAGAATGTGGAAGCCGACACCTGAACGAATCGGGCCGATGATATCGCCTTTTTTCGCAGTGCTTAGTGCCTGTGCAAAGATGCCTGGCAGTTCCTGAATACGTCCCCATCCCATCTGGCCGCCTTTCAGCGCCTGCTGGTCTGCGGAATAGGTGATCGCCAGTTTACCGAAATCGCTACCGTTACGTGCTTCTTCGACGACAGCACGCGCCTGGCTTTCTGCTTCATTAACCTGGTCGGAGGATGGGTTTTCTGGTAACGGAATCAGAATGTGGCTCAGGTTCAGCTCAGTGCTGGCATCATTTTGATTGCCAACCTGCTGAGCCAGAGCATCCACTTCCTGCGGCAGAATGGTGACGCGACGGCGAACTTCATTGTTACGCACTTCAGAGATGGTCATCTCTTTACGGATCTGGTTACGATAGGTCGAATAGCTCAGACCATCGTGGGCCAGACGACTGCGCATCTGGTCCAGCGTCATATTGTTCTGCTTAGCGATGTTGGCGATGGCCTGATCCAACTGCTCATCAGTGATTTTCACCCCCATCTTCTGACCCATCTGCAGAACGATTTGATCCATGATCAAACGTTCGAGGATCTGATGGCGCAGCGTTGCGTCGTCGGGTAATTGCTGACCCGCCTGACCCGCATTAAGTTTTACTGACTGCATTAAGCCATCAACGTCGCTTTCCAGAACGACGCCGTTATTGACGACGGCTGCGACTTTATCGACTACCTGTGGGGCAGCGAAACTGGTATTCGCGACCATGGCGATACCGAGAAGCAGCGTTTTCCAGTTCTTCATACTTTTTCCATTATTAATTAACCGCAATGCGGATTACGTTTTAAATCAATCAGATCATAAAGCGCTTTGATACGGCAAAATGTTCGAACGCAACATTTGGTTGGTGCCGAGACCATAGTTAGAGCTCAGACCGCGCAGTTCGATGTTAAAGCCGATCGTGTTGTCATAAATCGCGTGTTTTTGCGTATCATCCCAACCGTTCAGCTTACGCTCGTAGCCAAAGCGAATGGCATAACAGCAGGAGTTGTACTGTACGCCCAGCATGGAGTCTGCTGCTTTGTTCACATTGGTATCGAAGTAGTACGCCCCGACAATTGACCAACGGTCAGCAATCGGCAGGCTGGCCACTGCACCTACCTGAGAAATCCCGTTCTTATACTGATCTGCCGTAGAGTAGTACGACGGCAGGGTAGCTTGAATATATTCCGAGCTGGCATAACGGTAGTTCAACTGCAGCATACGGTTTTCGTCGCGACGGTATTCGATGCTGCTGCTGCTGGTGGCGACACTATCCAGACGGGTATCGTACTGGATCCCGCTGCGTAAACCCCAGCGCTCGGAGATACGCCAGTAGGTATCGCCTGCCCATACCAGTGAGCCGGTTTGGTCATCATTCTCCCATTTAATGTTGTCATCGCCGGTGCGAGACTCGGTGAAATAGTAGATTTGACCCACAGAAATGTTAAAACGTTCAACGGCAGCGTCATCATATACGCGAGATGTGACCCCGGTCGTCACCTGGTTGGCAGAGGCAATACGGTCAAGACCACCATAGGTGCGGTCGCGGAACAGGCCGCTGTAGTCAGCTTGCAGCAGAGAGGAGTCATAGTTATAGATATGGCTTTGGTCGCGATACGGCACGTACAAATACTGCGCACGCGGCTCCAGTGTCTGGGTATAGCCAGGTGCCAGCATTTGCATATCGCGTTCAAAGACCATCTTGCCGTCGATTTTGAACTGCGGCATCACGCGATCGGCTGACTCATCCAGCTTGTTCACATTTGCAGGATTATTATTGTACCAATCCACATTTGTCTGCTGGTAGTGCGTCGCCAGCAGCTTCGCTTCAGTGTTGATGCTTCCCCAATTGTTCGATAGCGGCAGATTGATGGTCGGCTCAAGGTGAACGCGCGTCGCTTCCGGCATGTTGTCATTCGTATTGACGAAATGTACTGCCTGCCCATAAATTCGGGTATCGAACGGTCCGACGTCATTCTGATAGTAGTTGACGTCTAACTGTGGTTGCGCAGAGTAACTGTTGCTGTTTGCCGCATCAAAGACCTGGAACTGCTTAGTCGATATTGTCGCATCAAAGTTTTGCACCGCATAGCCGACGCTGAATTTCTGCGTGGCGTAGCCGTCGGTGCTGGACCCGTATTTATTATCAAAATCATTAAAGTAGCTGGTGTCGCTAACCTTGGTGTAGTCGACATTGAAGCGCCACACCTGGTCCATCACGCCAGCGTGTTGCCAGTAGAACAACCAGCGGCGTGAGTTGTCATCCTTCGAGTTTTCATCCTCGTAGACTTTATCGGAGTTCAAATAGTCGAATTCCATCAAACCGGCACCCGCCTGGCTGAGGTAACGGAATTCGTTCTCCCACATCACGCCGCCACGACGGTGCATGTAATGCGGGGTGATGGTGGCGTCCATATTGGGCGCGATGTTCCAGTAATACGGCAGGTAGAACTCAAAATAGTTATTGCTAGTGTATTTTGCGTTCGGGATCAAGA
This sequence comes from Citrobacter sp. JUb117, assembly GCF_024809055.1. Classification (NCBI taxonomy): domain Bacteria; kingdom Pseudomonadati; phylum Pseudomonadota; class Gammaproteobacteria; order Enterobacterales; family Enterobacteriaceae; genus Citrobacter; species Citrobacter sp. JUb117. The sequence goes on along the minus strand of NZ_JANUFB010000004.1, from coordinate 162,803 downwards.
AACCGGAGCGGCGTTTGTCGCCGACGGGCAGCTGCATATACGGGCTGTAAAAGACCGGAACCGGACCCAGTTTAAAGCGGGCGTTCCAGATTTCCGCAACCTGTTCTTCGCGATCGTGGATCACTTCGCTACCGACAACGCTCCAGGTATTGGAACCCGGTAGACAGGAAGTAAAGCTCCCGTTTTCCAGAATGGTGTAGCGGTTTTCACCCCGCTGTTTCATCAGGTCGGCTTTACCGCGTCCCTGACGACCGACCATCTGATAGTCACCTTCCCAGATGTTGGTATCTTTGGTATTCAGATTTGACCAACCCTTCGGCCCCTTCAGAATGACCTGATTGTCATCATAGTGAACGTTACCCAGCGCATCGACGGTACGGACCGGCTCCGGCAGACCCTCGGCCTGCTTCTGGTGCAACTGCACTTCGTCAGCCTGCAGGCGGCTGTTACCCTGTGCGATATCCACGTTGCCAGTAAACACGGCGTCATCCGGGTAATTCCCTTTCGCGTGATCGGCATTGATGGTAACAGGTAATTCATTGGTCTCGCCCTGCACCAGAGGACGGTTATAGCTTGGCACGCCCAACATGCACTGTGAGGCGAGATCGGCTGCCAGACCCTGTTGACTATAAAGGGCACTGGCAATCATGGTGGCCAGAAGAGTGGGAATACGTTTTTTCATACGTTGTATTTATTGTTCCATCATCAGTAGCGTCGCGCGTGACAAACGGTCACAGCCTAACTTATCTCATCTTCACTGCGCTAGTGTTAATCCTGCCCATTTAGGCATCCGTGGTGTTAGGCACGGCATTGAATGACAGGTATGATAATGCAAATTATAGGCGATGTCCCACAATTGACCGCTGCCGTAAAACGGTAAAAGCACCTTATATTGTGGTACATAGCCCGGCTGGCAGCGTAAAGATTTGGGGAGTCTATGCAGTATTGGGGAAAGATTATTGGTGTCGCCGTGGCCTTAATGATGGGCGGCGGCTTCTGGGGCGTGGTTTTAGGCCTGCTTGTGGGTCATATGTTCGACAAAGCCCGCATGCGCAAAATGGCGTGGTTTGCCAATCAACGTGAACGTCAGGCGCTGTTTTTTGCCACCACCTTTGAGGTGATGGGACACCTGACCAAATCAAAAGGACGTGTCACGGAAGCCGATATTCATATCGCCAGCCAACTGATGGACCGGATGAATTTACACGGTGACTCACGAACCGCTGCGCAGCATGCCTTCCGGGTGGGAAAATCAGACAATTACCCATTACGTGAAAAAATGCGCCAGTTTCGCAGCGTCTGTTTTGGCCGCTTCGACCTGATCCGTATGTTTCTGGAGATCCAGATCCAGGCGGCGTTTGCGGACGGGTCGCTGCATCCTAACGAACGTGAAGTGCTGTATGTGATTGCTGAAGAGCTGGGGATCTCGCGCGCGCAATTTGATCAGTATCTGCGCATGATGCAGGGTGGTGCGCAGTTTGGTGGTGGATATCAGCAACAGTCTGGCGGTGGCTGGCAGCAGGCACAGCGTGGCCCGACGCTGGAAGATGCGTGTAATGTGCTGGGTGTTAAAGCGACCGACGATGCCACTACTATTAAGCGCGCTTATCGTAAACTGATGAGCGAGCACCATCCCGACAAGCTGGTCGCGAAAGGACTACCGCCGGAGATGATGGAAATGGCCAAGCAGAAAGCGCAGGAAATTCAAAAGGCCTATGAGTTAATTAAAGAACAGAAAGGCTTCAAGTAAGCGGCAGAATAAGTTGCCGGATGGCAGCTAGCGCCTTATCCGGCCTACGTTGAAGAATGTAGGCCGGGCAAGCGTAGCGCCCCCGGCACAGAGCAGCACAAAATTTAAAAATCTGCCGGGACTTTAAAGGTCATACTATTGCCATACTCGGGATGAGTAATGGTGAGCATCTCGGCATGCAGCAGCAGGCGTGGCGCTAACGCCAGGGCTTCCGGCGGGGCATAGAAGCGGTCACCCAGAATCGGATGCCCTAACGCCAGCATATGCACGCGTAGCTGATGAGAACGCCCGGTAATGGGTTTCAGCACCACCCGCGCGGTATTATCCGTCGCGAATTCCACGACTTCATACTCAGTCTGCGCGGCTTTGCCCGTCTCATAACAGACTTTCTGTTTTGGTCGGTTCGGCCAGTCGCAAATCAGCGGTAAATCCACCAGTCCCTCGGCGGGTGAGGGATGCCCCCACACGCGTGCGACATACTGCTTCTTCGGTTCGCGTTCGCGAAATTGACGCTTTAGCTCGCGCTCTGCCGCTTTGGTCAGCGCCACTACAATCACGCCGCTGGTGGCCATGTCCAGGCGATGCACTGATTCTGCCAGTGGATAGTCGCGTTGAATACGCGTCATCACGCTGTCTTTGTGCTCTTCAAGGCGACCCGGCACGGACAACAAGCCGCTCGGCTTGTTGACCACCATAATGTGTTCATCCTGATACAGGATAACCAGCCAGGGTTCCTGCGGCGGATTGTAGTTTTCCATCCCCATGTATGGCTCCGTTACTGATGCGTCACGACGATCAGGCGTAAGGCATCCAGACGCCAGCCGGCCTGATCCAGGCTTTCCATCACCTGTTGACGGTTGCTTTCAATCGCGGCAAGTTCGTCATCACGGATGTTCGGGTTAACGGCGCGCAGCGCTTCAAGACGCGACAGTTCTGCAGACAGCTTCTCATCCGCTTCTTTACGTGCGGCGTCGATCAGCGCGCGGGCAGATTGCTCAACCTGCGCTTCACCCAACTGCAGAATCGCATGGACATCTTGCTGCACGGCGTTGACCAGCTTGCTACCGGTATGGCGATTAACGGCACTGAGCTGGCGGTTAAAGGTTTCAAACTCCACCTGAGCGGCGAGGTTGTTACCGTTTTTATCCAGCAACATGCGCACCGGCGTCGGTGGCAGGAAGCGGTTGAGCTGCAGTTGCTTCGGTGCCTGCGCTTCGACCACGTACACCAGTTCAACCAGCAGGGTACCAACCGGCAAAGCTTTGTTTTTCAACAGAGATATGGTGCTGCTGCCGGTATCACCAGACAGGATAAGATCCAGACCGTTACGGATCAGCGGATGCTCCCAGGTGATAAACTGGGCGTCTTCACGCGACAGTGCAATATCTCGCTCAAAGGTAATGGTGCAACCGTCTTCAGGCAACCCCGGAAAATCCGGGACCAGCATATGATCGGACGGCGTCAGCACAATTAAGTTGTCCCCGCGATCGTCCTGATTAATACCGACGATATCAAACAGGTTCATGGCGAAGGCGATCAGACTGGTGTCGTCATCCTGCTCCTCAATGCTCTCAGCCAGCGCCAGCGCTTTTTCGCCGCCGTTGGAGTGAATCTCGAGTAGACGGTCGCGCCCTTGTTCCAGCTGCGCTTTCAGTGCGTCATGCTGTTCACGGCAGGCTTTGATCAGATCATCAAATCCTTCGTTGTTTTCCGGCTCCGCCAGATAACCAATCAGGTTGTTATAGACAGTATCATAAATCGTACGCCCGGTCGGACAGGTGTGCTCAAACGCATCCAGACCTTCGTGGTACCAGCGCACCAGCACGGACTGGGCGGTTTTTTCCAGGTACGGGACGTGGATCTGAATATCGTGCGCCTGACCAATACGGTCCAGACGTCCAATACGTTGTTCCAGCAGATCCGGGTTAAACGGCAGGTCAAACATCACCAGGTTGCTGGCGAACTGGAAGTTACGGCCTTCAGAACCGATCTCCGAGCACAGCATCACCTGCGCACCGCTGTCCTCTTCGCTAAACCAGGCGGCAGCACGGTCACGTTCGATGATCGACATACCCTCATGGAATACGGCAGCGCGAATGCCTTCACGCTCGCGCAGCACCTGCTCCAGCTGCAACGCGGTGGTCGCTTTCGCACAGATAACCAGTACTTTCTGCGAACGATGACTGGTCAGGTAGCCCATCAACCATTCAACGCGTGGGTCGAAGTTCCACCAGGTGCCGGTATCGCCTTCGAACTCCTGATAAATCTGCTCCGGATAGAGCATGTCGCGGGCGCGCTCTTCTGCGCTTTTACGTGCGCCCATAATGCCGGAGACTTTAATGGCTGTCTGGTATTGGGTCGGCAGCGGCAGCTTAATAGTATGCAGTTCGCGTTTCGGGAAACCTTTCACCCCATTACGGGTGTTACGGAACAGTACGCGGCTGGTGCCATGGCGGTCCATTAGCATGGAAACCAGCTCCTGGCGCGCGCTCTGGGCATCTTCACGATCGCTGTTAGCAGCTTGCAGCAGCGGCTCGATGTCCTGCTCGCCAATCAGATCGCCGAGCATGTTCAGCTCATTGTTGCTCAGTTTGTTGCCTGCCAGCAGCATGGCGACGGCATCGGCTACCGGACGGTAATTTTTTTGCTCTTCAACAAACTGCTCGAAATCGTGGAAACGGCTTGGGTCCAGCAGGCGTAAACGCGCAAAGTGACTTTCCATACCCAGCTGTTCCGGCGTTGCGGTCAGCAGCAAGATGCCCGGTACGCGCTCGGCCAGTTGTTCGATCGCCATATACTCGCGGCTTGGCGCATCTTCGCTCCACACCAGGTGATGAGCTTCATCGACCACCAACAGATCCCATTCTGCTTCACACAAATGCTCCAGACGCTGCTTGCTACGACGCGCAAAATCCAGAGAGCAGATGACAAGCTGCTCGGTTTCAAACGGATTGTAGGCATCGTGCTGCGCTTCGGCATAGCGCTCATCATCAAACAGCGCAAAGCGCAGGTTGAAACGGCGCAGCATTTCGACCAGCCATTGGTGCTGTAACGTCTCAGGGACGATGATCAGCACGCGTTCGGCGGCACCGGACAGCAGTTGCTGATGCAGGATCATCCCGGCTTCAATGGTTTTTCCCAGGCCCACTTCATCTGCCAGCAAAACGCGAGGGGCATGGCGACGACCGACATCATGGGCAATATTAAGCTGGTGGGGGATCAGGCTGGTACGTTGACCGCGCAGACCACTCCACGGCATACGATACTGTTCGCTCTGAAATTTACGCGCACGATAGCGCAGCGCAAAGCGGTCCATACGGTCGATTTGGCCAGCAAACAGACGATCCTGAGGTTTGCTGAACACCAGCTTGCTGTCGAGCAGGACTTCGCGCAGCACGACGCCGGTTTCTTCGGTATCAAGGCGGGTTCCGATATAGGCAAGCAGTCCGTTTTCTTCTTTTACTTCATCGACATGCAATTGCCAGCCTTCATGGCTAGTGATCGTATCACCAGGATTGAACATCACGCGGGTCACAGGGCAGTCACTGCGCGCATACAGACGGTTTTCACCCGTCGATGAGAAAAGTAAGGTGACGGTTCGCGCATCCATGGCGACAACGGTACCAAGTCCCAATTCGCTTTCTGTATCGCTGATCCAGCGTTGACCAAGTGTAAAAGGCATATGTGTTCGGCTCTATATCTTTAATTGCAGGCAATACTCGTCATGTATCGGGTAACCCGAGTTTTCAGAGCATACGACCCCGCTACCAGGCTAGTGAATCAGTGGTAGTGGTGTTAAATGGGTCCAGGAATGGAAAGGGCGCTATGGTACTGGATGGCGACGGTTTCGTCACGCGTCAAAATAACCCCAGTTGCCCTGTGAGTAGTGTAGCAAAGTTATCATCAACAAAGGGAAGAATTCCCTCGGCAACCGGCTGTATCTGGCGCGTAAGATAATGCTCATAATCCAGCGCAGAGAGCTGATAATCCACAGGTTCCGGGCCGTTTATCGTCCAGACATATTTTATGGTGCCACGGTTTTGATATTGCGGCGGACGGCCTCGCTTGATGTTCTGTTCATCGGCAAGCCGCGCGGCGCGAACGTGGGGTGGGACATTACGCTGGTATTCACTTAACGGGCGGCGCAGGCGCTTACGGTAAACCAGCTGATCGTCCAGTTCACCGGCCATCAGGCGGTCGATGGTTTCCCTGACAAAATCCTGATACGGCTCCTGGCGAAAGACCCGCAAATAGAGTTCCTGCTGGAACCGTTGTGCCAGCGGTGTCCAGTCAGTGCGTACGGTTTCCAATCCTTTGAAGACCATGCGCTGCTGGTCCCCGTCCTGAATGAGTCCGGCGTAGCGCTTCTTGCTGCCCGTATCCGCGCCGCGAATGGTCGGCATCAAAAAGCGGCGAAAATGGGTTTCAAACTCCAGTTCGAGCGCGCTGGTCAGGTTTTGTTGTTGCAGCGACTGCGCCCACCAGGTGTTGACATGATGGACCAACTCCCGACCAATCCTTGCCGCATCCTCTTCCGCGTGTGCGCCTTTGAGCCAGACAAACGTTGAGTCGGTATCGCCATAGATAACGTCATAACCCTGCGCTTCAATCAGCGCTTTGGTCTGGCGCATGATCGCATGCCCGCGCATGGTGATCGACGAGGCCAGTCTGGGATCGAAAAATCGACATGCCGTGGTGCCGAGCACGCCGTAAAAGGCGTTCATAATGATTTTGAGCGCCTGCGAGAGCGGCTTATTTCCCTGGCGTTTTGCTTCGTCACGCCCGTGCCAGATCTGGGTCACTATTTCCGGTAGGCAGTGTTTTTCGCGCGAAAACCAGGCACCAAGGAATCCTTCAGTGCTGTGTTCAGGATCCGGATGCGCCATACCTTCGATAAGTCCCACCGGATCGATCAGAAAGGTGCGGATGATAGACGGGTACAGGCTTTTGTAATCCAGAACCAGCACCGAGTCGTACAAACCAGGACGCGAGTCCATCACATAGCCGCCGGGGCTGGCATGGGGGGGGACTTCCCCGAGATTTGGCGCAACGTAACCGGCACGGTGCATGCGCGGAAGATAGAGATGACCAAATGCCGCAACCGAGCCACCGTGCCTGTCGACCGGCAGACCGTTGACCGTTGAGCGCTCCAGCAGAAACGGCATGATCTCGGTTTTATGAAAGATGCGCGTGACCAGTTCACAGTCTTTGAGATTATAAGTGGCAAGCGCGGGCTTATCCTGAGCGAATCGGCGGTCAATTTCGTCCATGCGGTCCCAGGGATTATCAATTGATTTCCCTTCACCCAGTAGCTCCTGCGACACCGTTTCCAGCGAAAACGAGGAAAAGTTCCAGAACGCGGATTTGAGGGCCTCAATGCCGTCAATGATCAGGCGGCCTTTGGCCTGGGCGAAAAAAACGCCGTTTTTGAAACCGTGCTCGCGCCATTCCAGTTCGCTGTTGTCACGGCCAAAACGCAGGGGAATTCGGTAACGCTCGGCATGATTTTGCAGGACACGTAAATCGAACTGCACGACGTTCCAGCCGATGATGACATCAGGATCGTGGTGGGCTATCCACGCGTTGAGCTTTTCCAGCAACTGCGGACGGCTCGCCACATATTCAAGTTCAAAATCAAGCTGTGAGGCATCACCGTTGGCCGGGCCGAGCATATAGACAATACGCTGTCCGCAGCCTTCGAGACCAATGCAGTAAAGCTCGCCGTGCCGCGTGGTTTCGATATCCAGCGATAGCCATTTTAAGGGGGGGCGATAGTCCGGGTTTGGCTTCAGCCGCGCGTTGATCAGCGTGTTGTTATACCGATCGCCATCCACCCAAACGGGGGAGGTGATAAAGCGCTCCATCAGATAACGTTCCGGCGGACGCACGTCGGCCTCATAGACCGTGACGCTATTTTCGCGTAGCAGCTTCTCAAGACGCATCAACTGGCGATGGGATCGACAGTACAGCCCCGAAACGGGCTGGCGATGAAAATCCTGCAGGTTAAGCGGAGCCAGCCGAAAGCCGTTTTCTGCGCGTAATAGTGAAGTAACGCGGGAAACCTGGCTGGTTGGGATGAAGGCAACTGACTCCTGCGGCGCAAGCGTGACCAGCAATGGCCCGTCGTCCGTTGCCAGCCAGAATGAAACCTCTGTCCCCTGTGGGGTATCCCGCCAGTGCCGGGTTAAAATAAAACCTGCCTGCGCCACGCTGCGTACCCATCAAAAAACCCGGCATGATTATAGCCTGGTTTATCTGGTTGTACTGTTTTTTTATACAGCTTATGACGAATTTGATTCATGAATACGAGGATGAAGATTTGGGTGGATGAATTATTTTATTCGTAGGCTTACTTTTTTAATTTTTTATTACTTATCTGATTTATATATTGCGAGTTGAATTCAAGTCCATTTCCGGATTTTTGTCGATTTTTAGGAAATGTGCTTATTTAATTATGCAACTAATTTCTCGGAAATGGAAAATTATGTTTTTTCTATTTGTGTTTATTACAGGTTAGTGTAAGAATTTTATTCGAAGTGTTCGGGCTAGTAGGTTAAATATAATATATTTAACTGGGATTCTATTGTTGAATAAAAACGGATTTCAGTTCGATTTCGTCGGGTTATCTCTCTGTGTTATTTGATTTTTATTTTAATATAATTTTATTTCTAGCGCTAACTGGGATACTTCAAATGTTTATTATATTTCATGTAATTAATATGAGAATGGAGTCTTTATGAATATTTTCTCTAAACAGCAACTTAGCGTCAAGTACAGTAACTATATGTTTGTTAATACATTGCTGGCTAACCCTGCTGTAAAGACCGTGAGTAAATTTATTTTATATAAAACATGGAACGGTCAACTGTGGAATGCTGAAGTTATTGATGATGGCAATGCTTTTTTCCATTGGCAGGGTAGTGATAAAAGCAACGGTCATCGTGATACGGTTATTAATTACGTGGTGAATGGTCAGAAGTGGCAGACTACAATTTCAGATTATGTCTTTTTCCATTGTGTGGAGGGCGATCAAGATAATGGGCATTGTGATACTGTAATTGACTATCTCTGCTCAAATGATTGCGTATATCAAGCTTCCTTTGCTGAATACTTCAGCGAATAATGATACTGGAGCGCGTAGTTTATCTACGCGCTTATAAAAGAAGATTATTGTCCGTAGTAGGCTTTAGCACCGTGCTTACGCAGATAATGCTTGTCCAGCAGCGTTTGCTGCATATCCGGTAGCTGCGGTGCGAGCTGGCGGCAGAAGATCCCCATATAGGCAACCTCTTCCAGCACAATCGCGTTATGAACGGCATCTTCGGCGTTTTTACCCCATGCAAACGGGCCGTGAGAATGTACCAGTACGCCTGGCATTAGTGTCGCATCAATACCTTGTTTTTCAAAGGATTCAACGATCACATTCCCGGTTTCCCACTCGTATTCACCGTTAATTTCTGCATCGGTCATTTTTCGCGTGCAGGGAATAGCGCCGTAGAAATAGTCTGCGTGGGTCGTTCCTGTGGCTGGAATCGACTGACCCGCCTGTGCCCAGATCGTCGCGTGACGTGAATGGGTGTGGACAATACCGCCAATGCTCGGGAAAGCCTGATACAGCAGACGGTGAGTGGGCGTATCGGAAGACGGTTTTTTCTGCCCCTCCACCACTTCACCGGTGGCAATACTGACCACTACCATATCGTCCGCGGTCATTACGCTGTAATCAACACCGGAAGGTTTGATCACGAACACGCCATGTTCACGGTCGACGGCGCTGACATTCCCCCAGGTGAGGGTCACCAGGTTGTGCTTTGGCAGCGCCAGATTCGCTTCCAGGACCTGACGTTTAAGATCTTCTAGCATGTTAACTCCTGAATGCTGGATGGCGTTACGCTTATCCGGCCTACGGTGATTTGTAGGCCGGTAAATGAAATGCCACCGGGCAATCCGTTTCGATAATTAACGTTTGAACCCGTAGTACACTTCGTTCCAGCGCAGCGCGTCCTTAAAGGCCGGCAGGCGGGTATCGTTGTCGATCACCGCGATCTCGATATCGTGCATTTCAGCGAACTGACGCATGTCATTCAGATCCAGCGCATGGCTGAAGACGGTGTGGTGTGCGCCACCAGCCAGGATCCAGGCTTCAGACGCGGTAGGCAGATCCGGCTGGGCTTTCCACAGCGCGTTCGCCACCGGCAGTTTCGGCAGGTCGTGCGGGGTTTGTACTGTATCAATGCAGTTGACCAGCAGACGATAGCGATCGCCGAGATCGATCAGGCTGGCAACCACGGCCGGGCCGGTTTTGGTGTTGAAGATCAGACGAGCAGGGTCGTCTTTACCGCCAATGCCCAGGTGCTGCACGTCGAGGATCGGTTTTTCTTCTACGGCAATCGACGGGCACACTTCCAGCATGTGCGAGCCGAGCACCAGATCGTTGCCCTTCTCGAAGTGGTAGGTGTAATCCTCCATAAATGAGGTGCCGCCCTGCAGGCCGGTTGACATCACCTTCATGATGCGAAGCAGCGCGGCAGTTTTCCAGTCACCTTCGCCTGCAAAGCCGTAGCCCTGCTGCATCAGACGCTGTACGGCCAGACCCGGAAGTTGTTTCAGGCCGTGCAAATCTTCAAACGTGGTGGTAAAGGCATTGAATCCACCCTGTTCGAGGAAACGCTTCATGCCCAGTTCAATACGGGCGGCTTCCAGCACGTTCTGTCGCTTGTCACCGTGGATTTGCGTTGCAGCCGTCATGGTGTAGGTGCTTTCATATTCGTCGATTAGCGCGTTGATCTCACCATCGCTAATCGCGTTCACTACCTGTACCAGATCGCCCACGGCCCAGGTGTTCACCGAGAAACCAAATTTGATCTGAGCAGCCACTTTATCGCCGTCAGTGACTGCAACTTCACGCATGTTGTCGCCAAAACGGCATACTTTCAGATGGCGGGTATCCTGTTTGGACACGGCCTGGCGCATCCAGGAACCGATACGCTCGTGCGCTTGCTTATCCTGCCAGTGACCGGTGACCACGGCATGCTGCTGGCGCATACGCGCGCCGATGAAGCCAAACTCACGGCCGCCGTGTGCAGTTTGGTTCAGGTTCATAAAGTCCATATCAATGCTGTCCCACGGCAGGGCGGCGTTGAACTGGGTATGGAACTGCATCAGCGGTTTGTTGAGAATGGTCAGGCCGTTGATCCACATTTTGGCCGGTGAGAAGGTATGCAGCCAGACCACCAGGCCCGCACAACGATCGTCATAGTTGGCATCGCGGCAAATAGACGTGATTTCGTCAGGCGATGTTCCCAGCGGTTTTAACACCAGTTTGCAGGGCAGTTTAGCTTCAGTATTCAGTGCGTTAACAACGTGCTCGGCGTGCTGGGTTACCTGACGCAGGGTTTCTGGGCCATACAGGTGCTGGCTACCAATCACAAACCACACTTCATAGTTATCAAAAATCGTCATTGTCGTGTCCTTAATGTGTCAGGGTTGCCAGATCTACCGGGGCTTTGTGCGCCGGTGCGGCAGTCGGAAGGTATTGTTGTTCGGCGCTTACCGCCCACTGCTGGTAGCGGCGATACAGTTGTTCAAAACGTTGAGCCTGCTCAGGACGAGGGTGCAGTGTGTTTTCCACGGCACTCGCCATTTTTTGCTGGGCGGCGGGGATATCGGCATGCACGTTTGCGGCAACGGCGGCAAAAATTGCCGCACCAAGCGCGCAGCACTGGTCTGAGGCGACAATCTGCAGCGGACGATTAAGGACGTCACAACAGGCCTGCATGATGACCGGGTTTTTACGTGCGATGCCGCCGAGCGCCATCACGTTATTCACTGCGATGCCTTGTTCGGTAAAGCATTCCATAATGGCGCGTGCGCCAAACGCCGTTGCGGCAATCAATCCACCAAACAGCGCTGGTGCGTCGGTCGCGAGGTTAAGGTCGGTAATGACCCCTTTCAGACGTTGGTTGGCATTGGGTGTACGACGCCCGTTGAACCAGTCGAGTACTACCGGCAGATGGTCCAGAGACGGATTTTTTGCCCATGCTTCGGTTAGCGCAGGCAGCAGCTGTTTTTGGCTGGCTTTAATCTGCGTTTTGAGTTCCGGGTGCTGCGCAGCAAGCTGCTCCAGCGGCCAGCTCAGCACGCGGCTAAACCAGGCATAGATATCGCCGAAGGCGGATTGACCGGCTTCCAGGCCAATAAAGTGCGGCACCACGCTGCCATCAACCTGGCCGCATATGCCTTTTACTGCGCGTTCGCCGACGCTGGCTTTGTCGGCAATCAGAATATCGCAGGTCGAGGTGCCAATGACTTTCACCAGGGTATTTGGCTGTGCGCCCGCGCCGACAGCGCCCATATGGCAGTCGAATGCACCGCCGGAAATGACCACGCTTTCCGGCAGACCCAGGCGCTGTGCCCATTCCGCACAGAGCGTGCCCACTGGCAGGTCTGCGGTGAAAGTATCGGTAAACATCGGGTATTGCAGATGTTGGTTGATGAGGGGGTCGAGTTCATCAAAGAAACTGGCTGGCGGCAGGCCACCCCAGCTTTCATGCCACAGGGATTTGTGACCGGCGCTGCAGCGTCCGCGACGAATATCCTGTGGGCGCGTGGTGTCAGAGAGCAGGGCGGGGATCCAGTCGCACAGCTCAATCCAGGACACGGCAGCCTGCGCGACTGCGTTGTCCTGGCGGGTAACGTGCAGGATTTTTGCCCAGAACCATTCACTGGAATAAATGCCGCCGATATAGCGGGAATAATCGACCTTGCCCGGCGTATGACACAGGCGGGTGATTTCTTCGGCTTCTTCGACTGACGTGTGGTCTTTCCACAGGACGAACATCGCGTTCGGGTTCTCGGCGAACTCTTCTCTGAGTGCGAGGACGTTGCCGTTGGCATCAATAGGCGCAGGGGTTGAACCGGTGCTGTCAACGCCAATCCCGACCACTGCCGCACGCTGTTCTGCGCTCAGTTCGCCGAGGACCGTTTTCAGTGCGGCTTCCATGGATTCAATGTAGTCACGCGGGTGATGGCGAAACTGGTTGTTTGGGCCATCGCAATATTGCCCTTCCTGCCAACGTGGGTACCACTCTACGCTGGTGGCAATCTCCTCGCCGGTGGCACATTCCACCGCCAAAGCGCGTACTGAATCACTTCCAAAATCGAGGCCAATTGCAATCGCCATCGTCTTACTCCATCCAAAAATACGGGTATGGATAAACAGTAGATAATGGGGGTAAAAACCGTCAGGCAGGATCCGCTAATCTTATGGACTAAAATGCTGTGGCATCACAAAGTGTGACGCCGTGCAAATATTCAATGTGGACATTTCTGCCGTAGTTATAGACACTTTTGTTAGCCGTTTTTATCGTTGGCGCAGGACATGTTTTTTACAAAATGCTTTTCGCATGCGGGGTTGATGGTCCATCACTGAAACCATAACGGTCTACAGGGGCGACGGTGACGATATCTTGCATAATATGGACGATTTGTTTCTTATCAGAACACCGGGAGTATTGAAATTATGGCTGAACCGCAAAACGATCCCCTGTTGCCGGGCTACTCGTTTAACGCGCATTTAGTGGCGGGATTAACCCCTATTGAGGCGAACGGGTACCTGGATTTTTTTATCGACAGACCGCTGGGAATGAAGGGCTATATCTTGAACCTGACCATTCGCGGGGAAGGGGTCATCAACAATCAAGGTAAGCAGTTTGTTTGCCGACCGGGTGATATTTTGCTGTTTCCGCCGGGTGAAGTTCACCATTACGGCCGCCATCCCGATGCCAGTGAATGGTACCACCAGTGGGTCTACTTTCGACCTCGCGCCTACTGGCAGGAGTGGCTTACCTGGCCGGCGATTTTTGCACAGACTGGTTTTTTCCGCCCGGATGAAGCGCATCAGCCACACTTCAACGAACTGTTCGGCCAGATAATCAGCGCCGGGCAACGGGAGGGTCGTTACTCTGAGCTGTTGGCGATCAATTTGCTGGAACAACTGCTGCTCAGACGTATGGAAGCAATTAATGAATCGCTGCATCCCCCCATGGATAACCGCGTGCGTGATGCCTGTCAGTACATCAGCGATCACCTGGCGGACAGCAATTTTGATATTGCCAGCGTCGCGCAGCATGTCTGCCTGTCGCCGTCTCGTTTGTCGCACCTGTTCCGCCAGCAGCTCGGCATCAGCGTACTCAGCTGGCGTGAGGATCAGCGAATCAGCCAGGCGAAGCTCCTGTTGAGCACCACGCGCATGCCGATCGCCACCGTCGGGCGCAACGTCGGGTTTGACGATCAGCTCTATTTCTCCCGCGTTTTCAAAAAATGTACCGGCGCCAGCCCGAGCGAGTTTCGCGCTGGCTGTGAATAAAAAGTGAATGATGTGTCCGAAAAGTTGTCATATCTCGCAAACTATTCATACGAATGATGGCTTGACGAAGTTGAGAAGGGTTATCAGAATCCTTGCTTCGTAAATCTGACGGACACATTATGCAAGCATTGCTGGAACATTTTATTCTCCAGTCCGCCGTATACTCTTTGATAGCCGTACTGCTGGTGGCTTTTCTGGAGTCGCTGGCGCTGGTGGGCTTAATTTTACCCGGTACCGTGCTGATGGCCGGACTGGGTGCGCTGATTGGTAGCGGTGAACTGAACTTCTGGCATGCCTGGCTTGCGGGCATTGTCGGCTGCCTGATGGGGGACTGGATCTCCTTCTGGCTGGGCTGGCGTTTTAAAAAGCCGCTGCATCGCTGGTCTTTTATGAAAAAGAACAAGGCGTTACTGGATAAAACTGAACATGCGCTTCATCAGCACAGCATGTTTACTATTCTGGTAGGTCGTTTTGTTGGTCCGACGCGTCCGCTGGTGCCAATGGTGGCGGGGATGCTTGATCTGCCTGTCGCCAAATTTATAGTGCCTAATATCATTGGCTGTGTACTGTGGCCGCCGTTTTATTTTCTGCCGGGTATCCTGGCGGGCGCGGCAATTGATATTCCCTCAGATGTACAGAGCGGCGATTTCAAATGGCTATTGCTGGCGACCGCACTATTGCTGTGGGTCGGGGGATGGCTGTGCTGGCGGCTATGGCGTAGCGGCAAAGCGGCTGTTGATCGCTTAACCGTTTATTTGCCGCGAGGTCGACTGCTGTATCTGGCGCCGCTTGTTCTCGGGATCGGCGTGGTGGCGCTGGTCGCACTGATCCGCCATCCGCTGATGCCGGTGTATATCGATATCCTGCGCAAAGTGGTGGGCTATTAGGGCTTATTTTGCCGGATGGCGCTGGCGCTAATCCGGCCAACGGGCCGCAAATTGCGCCACTATGCTTTAATACCCAACAGCGCCGAGGCGCTGGCGTGACCGCTCAACAGCTCATCTGTTTTACCTTGCCACGCAATGCGCCCGTCGGCGACTACGATTGAACGTGGCGCAATGCGCGCGGCGTCTTCTACGCTGTGGGACACCATCAGCAGCGTCAGCTGCTTCTCACGACACAC
The DNA here is from genome assembly GCF_024809055.1 of Citrobacter sp. JUb117. NCBI lineage: Bacteria > Pseudomonadati > Pseudomonadota > Gammaproteobacteria > Enterobacterales > Enterobacteriaceae > Citrobacter > Citrobacter sp. JUb117. Next base: position 147,563 of record NZ_JANUFB010000004.1, on the reverse strand, counting down.
GTCGGCCACCAGTGTGAGCATTTCCTGACGCAGGGCGGGGTCGAGCGCGGAGAACGGTTCATCAAGCAGCAACACGGGCTGTTCCCGCACCAGGCAGCGCGCCAGGGCTACACGCTGGCGTTGCCCGCCGGAAAGCTCGCCAGGAAGCCTTTCCAGCAACATGTCGAGTCCCATTTGTTGAGCAATGTGGCGCATTTTCTCCTGCTGCTGCGCGTTCAGTTTCAACCCAGGGTTAAGGCCGAGGGCGATATTCTGTTGCACACTCAGGTGGCTGAACAGATTGTTTTCCTGAAACAGCATGGAGACAGGGCGGCGAGAAGGCGGCGTGCGGGTATGATCCTCACCACCAATCATCATTGTGCCGCTGGCTGGTGCCAGAAAACCGGCAATCAGGTTTAATAGCGTACTTTTCCCGGCGCCGCTGGGTCCCAGCACGGCGATCTGTTCACCGCGCGCGACCGACAGCGTAAAGCGCATGGGTAAATGGTGATACAGCCATGTGATATCAATCAGTTTTAACATGTCGACCCGGTAATTTCTCAATAACAGTAAACAGCGTAAAGCACAGGATCAGCAGCAATAATGCGGTGACTGCACCATCCTGACTGCGATAGGAGCCAATCTGCTGATAGAGGTAAAACGGTAACGTGCGGAAGTCCTCGTTGCCAAACAGGGCTACCACGCCAAAATCGCCAATCGACAGGACGCAGGCGAAGGCCATGGCTTGCGCCAGCGGGCGTTTCAACGCACGCAGCTCAATCACTTTCAACCGCGACCATCCTTCAATGCCTAAAGACTGGCACAACATGCTGTAGCGCGCCGTTACGTCACGCATCGGGTTTTCCAGCACTTTCAGCGCATAAGGGATGGCCATTAGTGCATTGGTAAAAATCACAATGCCGTCGGCAGAGTCCGGCAGTCCAATACTGTTATTGAGCAGCAGGAAGAACCCGGTTGCCAGCACGATGCCCGGCATTGCGAGGATCAGCATGCCGCTCAGTTCCAGCGCCTGACCGGCTAAAACTTGCTGCCGTGCCCGCAGCTCGCGGCTGCTCCACAACAGCATCATGGTGAGAATGACGCACAGCAGGCCTGCCGCCAGCGCAATACGCAGCGAAGTCCACAGGGCTTGCCACAATACAGGCTGCGCGAGAACGTCCAGAATATGACGGTTAACACCATCGACAATCACCGCCAGCAGCGGCGGGAGTAACAGCAGCAGCGCCAGAATAATCAGCAGGGTGTCGGTCACTCGGCTGTGCAGGCGGTCGTCGGGATCGCGCCAGCCTTGTACCAGCGTGGTGCCGGGGGCTATCGCTCGACTCATGCGCTGGCTGAGCAGCACCAGTCCTAAGCAGCAAATCATCTGGATCAGTGCCAGCATGGCGGCGCGGGCGGGATCGTAGTCGAAGCTCAGCGCCTGATAGATAGCCAGCTCGATGGTGGTCGCCTGCGGCCCGCCGCCGAGCGACAGCACGGTAGCAAAACTGGCGAAGCACAGCATAAAGATGAGCGCCGCTACCGGAGGGATTTGGCGGCGTAGCCACGGCCATTCAACGAAGCGGAAGAAATGCCAGCCGCGCATACCTAGCTGCGCGGCGAGCTGCCGCTGTTCGCCGGGAATATTCTCCAGCGACTGCAGCAGTAAACGGCTGGCCATCGGCAGGTTGAAAAAGACGTGTGCCAGCAGAATGCCCTGCAGACCGTACGGTGAAAACGTCCACTCCAGGCCGAGAGCCTGCCAAAGTGAGGACAGCCAGCCCTGACGACCGTAGACGCTAAGGATGCCAAAGACGGCGACCAGCACCGGCAGGATCAGCGTCATTGCGCACAGGCGCAGCAGCGCTATACGCCCAGGGAAACGGCGACGATAAAGCGCCCGGGCGAGGAAGATTGCCGGGATCACCGACAGCGCAGCGGATAAAAATGCCTGCCAGAAGGAAAAACGCACCACGTGCCACAGGTAGCTGTCCTGCCACAGTGTGAGCCAGTCTCCCTGAGGGGCGTTCAGCCACAGCGCCAGAAACGCCGCCAGGGCGACGGCCACTATCAACGTAGCGGCCGAAAGCCCTGGGAGCAGCCAGCCGGGAATTAACGGCTGACGGCGCGTTGCCATGCGTTAATCCATGTCTGACGTTGAGTTGCTACCTGTTGTGGGGTGAATTCCAGCGCGGTGGACGGTTTTTCCAGTTGTGCAATGCCAGGAGGAAGCGTGACCTGGGTTACCGGATACATCCAGTTGCCAGTGGGGATCGCGTTCTGGAACGCCGGAGAAACCATAAATGTCAGGAATTTTTCCGCCAGTTCGGGTTGTTTGCTGGCGGCGGTACGTGCGGCGACCTCCACCTGCAAATAGTGTCCCTCGCTAAAATTGGCGGCGGCGTAGTTATCTTTCTTCTCTTCGATGATGTGATACGCCGGAGAGGTGGTATAGCTCAGCACCAGATCGCTTTCACCTTTCAGGAACAGACCGTAGGCTTCACTCCAGCCCTTGGTGACGGTGACGGTTTTAGCCGCCAGTTTCTGCCAGGCTTCCGGCGCTTTATCGCCGTACACTTTCTGCATCCACAGCAGCAGTCCCAGACCCGGCGTGCTGGTACGTGGGTCCTGATAAATTACGCGCCATTTCTGGTCGCTTTCGACCAGTTCTTTCAGGCTCTTCGGTGGGTTTTTCAGCTTGTTTTTGTCATACACAAAGGCGAAATAACCGTAATCAAACGGTACAAAGGTGTCGTTTTTCCAGCCGCCAGGGACGTTGATGGCATCGCTCGCCACGCCGCTTTTGGCAAACAGTTTGGTCTGCATTGCCGCGTCGAGCAGGTTGTTATCCAGTCCGAGCACGACGTCGGCTTTACTGTTTTTTCCTTCCATACGCAGGCGGTTAAGTAGCGAGACGCCATCTTCCAGCGCCACCAGCTTTAGTTCGCAGTTGCAGTCGGCTTCAAAGGCTTTTTTGATGGTTGGACCGGGGCCCCAGTCGGCGGCGAACGAGTCGTAGGTATAGACGGTCAGAACGGGTTTGGCGAAGGCAGGCGCTGCGCACAGCAGTAAAAGCGGAAGACATTTTTTAAACACTTTGCACCTCATAAAGTAAAACTCTAAATAATTCGAGTTGCAGGAAGGCGGCGACGTAGCGCATCCCCGGGAGCGTACAGGTAGTACGTGACTGGGGTGAGCGAGGAAAGCCAACGCATCTGCAGCTTGAAGTATGACGAGTTAGGTGGCAAAGGACTTGAGCTACAGCCTCAAATCCCTTCGCCGGCATTATCCGGATCAGGTTCGACGGGTATCTCTCAGCCTCATACACTTCATCCTTCAAGCTGCCTCTGCGTTGGCTGCGTTTGCTTGCCGCCTTGATGCATCATGAATGATTTTGTGTATGTTTTTTATTGGCACCCCGTTGAGAACGGCGTTAGTGTAATGATTTTGTTGCTATGCGGCAATCAAGAGCCGGATCTACGGGTCCGGCGGTGCAAACCATGCTGATTTAAAATCAAACCAGCCAAGCGTATTCATGCGTAATCCGCGCATACTGCGCTGCCCCTGAATGATCAGCCAGTGATGGATCAGCGGTACAATGGCTTTACTGGCAAGCAGTTGCTGACACCATGCTGCGAGGCTCATCTCGCCGGTGCGCCAGCGGGCAGCGTCGCTTTCCCAGTCCAGAGAAAGACAGTTTTGCAGCAGCGGGACTTCGCACAAATGGGCGAACAGCGAGAAGTCCAGCGGTAAGGTAAAGTTGGCGCTGTTGAGCCAGATATCGCTGACGGTCTCGCCTGCGTGCCATTGATCGTAGTCGATCTCCTGAATATTCAGCTGTACCTGATGCACCGCCAGCAATGTTTTCATGATCTGCGCAATCACCCGATGCTCGATATGATCGCGATAGTAGGTGAGCGTCAGTGTTTCCAGTCCCGCCGGTTTTTCACCGAGTCCTGGCCTGGCATGATGCCAGCGAGGCAGTAATCCGTACGCGGGGAACCAGTGCCGTTGATACTGCTCGTCAGCCTGAAAAATTAAATTCGTCGGCGAGAGTATGCGGCTTACCCATTCGCGCACCTCCTGATTGGCTCCGCGATGGGCGCGGGAATCAAACAGCATGTAATAACACCCTTCCTCCAGCCGGCTTTCGATAGCCTTTTCATCTTCCGTCGGGCCTTTGAGCGTGAGTCCGCCGCCGGGCTCTTCGGCGATGTCCGGTAACACCCACACGTTCACTTCGTCAATCAGCGCCCGGTAACCAAAGTAATCATCAAAAGCGTGAATTTTTAGCTGGTTACTCGTATTGCGGACGACCGCATAGGGACCGGTGCCAATCGGGTGGCTGGAAAAGTTATTCAGCGTTTCCCATTCGCGCGGCAGGACCATGGCGGGGACCTGTCCCAGTAGCCACGGCAGCCAGCGATCAGGTTGCGCCAGATGGATATCCAGCGTCCAGGCCGTGGGGGAGGCAATTTGCGTAATGTGCGAGTACAGCGGCAGGCTGTTGATCCGCCTCAGTGAGGCGATCACATCCTCCATTTCCAGCTCGCGACCATGATGAAAATGGATCCCAGGACGCAGGAAGAACCGCCAGTGCAGCGGCGAAATTTGTTGCCAGTGGTGGGCAATGTCGGCTTCCAGTTCCCCATTTTCCTCATTTACGCGGGTTAAGGCGCTGAAGATTTGCCTGGCGATATGGGTTTCGGAACGGCGTAGCGCCGTACCGGGGAGCAGATTGCGCATCGGGCGATAGTAAAGGACGCGCATGATGTGCCGCCCCTGGCGAAAGCTGCGGCCCAGATGGGAAACCAGCATTTGTCGCACGGCTGTTTTATCGCCGACCAGTTGCACCAGTTGATCAATGCGATCCTGTTCCAGCAGGTCTTCCGCCCGCTGCTGCTGGAGCGCCAGCCCGGTGTAGAGAAAGGTCAGGCGTGAACGTTTGCCGCGACCGACCTCGGCTTCCCACGTTAGCCAGCCGCGTTCCTGCATGGTGTTGAGCAGGGTACGCATATGGCGGCGCGAGCAACTGAGTAACTCTGCCAACTCGTTCAGCGTGGTGTCTTGCGTTTTGCCGTCGCAGCATTGCCACAGGCGGATAAACTGTTGTTGCAAACGACCAGAAGACATAAAAGGGGAACTCCCACGGAAAACTCAGCAATTTTATTATCCCCATATTAAGCCAATAATGAATTCCGATGAAGCGATGAGACAACGAAGGGGTCATCTATGCGTCAGTTCTATTTAAAGTACTTTACCTCGACAGCGCGTTTGTCCTGGTTGGCTTGCCTGAGTGCGCCGCAGCGCTTAAAGATGCTTGATGAACTGATGCAGTGGGAGTTGCAAGACTGACCTCTGAATTGGGAATTGCAGACATCATGTGTGACTGAGTATTGGTGTTAATCGCCGCGCCAGCAGGTATTATCTGCTGGCTTTTTTCGTTTCCGCTGCGCTTAAAAGGAAAGATATGCTCTGGATTATGACCATGGGACGGCGCCTTAACGGCGTGTATGCGGCGTTTATGCTGGTTGCCTTTATGATGGGCGTAGCGGGCGCGTTACAGGCACCCACGCTGAGCCTGTTTCTGAGTCGCGAGGTGGGGGCACAGCCATTTTGGGTTGGGCTGTTTTACACCGTCAATGCGATCGCCGGGATCGCGGTCAGCCTTGGTTTGGCGAAACGATCCGACAGTCGGGGCGATCGGCGTAAGCTGATCATGTTCTGCTGTCTGATGGCGATTGGCAACGCGTTGCTGTTTGCCTTTAACCGCCACTATTTAACGCTGATCACCTGCGGGGTGCTGCTGGCTTCGCTGGCAAATACCGCCATGCCGCAGCTGTTTGCGCTGGCGCGGGAGTATGCGGATAATTCGGCGCGAGAAGTGGTGATGTTCAGCTCGGTGATGCGTGCGCAGCTTTCGCTGGCGTGGGTGATTGGGCCGCCGCTGGCGTTTATGCTGGCGTTAAATTACGGCTTCACGATGATGTTTTCGATTGCTGCCGGGATATTTGCCGTTAGCCTGGTGCTGATCGCGCTGATACTGCCGTCGGTGGCGCGGGTCGAGCAGCCTGTCGATGTCCCGCTTGAGCAGACCGGCGGCTGGCAGGACAAAAATGTGCGCATGTTGTTTATTGCCTCCACGCTGATGTGGACCTGCAACACCATGTACATTATCGATATGCCGCTGTGGATTAGCCTTGAACTGGGACTACCGGACAAACTGGCCGGGATCCTGATGGGCACCGCCGCCGGGTTGGAAATTCCGGCAATGATTCTGGCGGGTTACTACGTGAAGCGTTTTGGTAAGCGGCGGATGATGATAACCGCCGTGGCGGCAGGCGTGCTGTTTTACCTTGGGCTTATCTTCTTCCATAGCCATACGGCGCTACTGGTCCTGCAGCTGTTTAATGCGGTATTCATCGGGATTGTTGCCGGAATAGGCATGCTGTGGTTTCAGGATCTGATGCCGGGCAGGGCGGGTTCAGCTACCACCTTATTTACCAATAGTATCTCCACGGGGGTGATTCTGGCGGGGGTAATTCAGGGGGCGGTGGCGCAAAGTTATGGGCATTATGCCGTCTACTGGGTGATTGCGGGAATTTCGGTGGTTACGCTGGTGATGACCGGACGAGTGAAGGATGTGTAGTGGGTGTGCCGGATACGCTGCGCTTATCCGGCAACAACAAGCACTAGCGCATAAACGCGGGCTGTTTGTTCTCGTAAGTCGAGATCGCGTCTTCGTGCTGCAACGTCAGCCCAATACTGTCGAGACCGTTCAGCATGCAGTGGCGGCGGAAGGCGTCGATTTCAAACGGATACGCTTTATCGCCAGCCTTCACCACCTGTGCCTGCAGATCCACCTCAAAACGGATCCCCGGATTGTCCTGTACCAACGTGAACAGGTCATCCACTTCGTCGTCGCTTAATTTCACCGGCAGCAGTTGGTTATTAAAGCTGTTGCCGTAGAAAATGTCGGCGAAGCTTGGGGCGATCACCACTTTGAAACCGTAATCGGTCAGCGCCCACGGCGCATGTTCGCGCGAGGATCCGCAGCCAAAGTTTTCCCGCGCCAGCAGAATAGACGCCCCTTTATATTCCGGGAAATTCAGCACGAATTCTGGGTTAGGCTGCTGGCCGTTCTCATCGAGAAAGCGCCAGTCGTTAAACAGGTGTGCGCCAAAACCGGTACGCGTCACTTTCTGCAAAAACTGTTTGGGAATAATGGCATCCGTATCGACGTTGGCGGCATCCAGGGGGACAACCAGGCCGGTATGCTGGGTAAATTTCTCTGCCATGGTAGTTTCCTTATTTGATGCGGCGAATGTCGGCAAAATGACCGGTTACGGCGGCGGCAGCAGCCATGGCTGGGCTGACTAAGTGCGTACGCCCCCCGCGACCCTGACGACCTTCAAAGTTACGGTTGCTGGTGGAAGCACAGCGCTCGCCCGGATTCAGGCGATCGTTGTTCATCGCCAGGCACATTGAGCAGCCTGGCAAGCGCCATTCAAAACCGGCTTCAATGAAAATCTTATCCAGACCTTCTGCTTCTGCCTGGGCTTTAACCGGACCCGAACCCGGCACCACCAGTGCCTGCACGCCCGGCGCGACCTTGCGGCCCTTGGCGATTTCAGCCGCGGCGCGTAAATCTTCAATACGCGAGTTGGTGCAGGAGCCGATAAACACTTTATCAATAGCCACTTCCGTCAACGGAATACCCGGCTTCAGCCCCATATAGGCCAGCGCTTTTTCCGCCGACATGCGCTCAACCGGATCGCTAAACGACGCCGGGTCGGGAATATTATCGTTCACGGCGATTACCTGGCCGGGGTTAGTGCCCCAGGTGACCTGTGGCGCAATATCTTCTGCCTGCAGGGTGACGGTGGTATCAAACGTCGCCCCGTCGTCGGTTTTCAGCGTTTTCCAGTAATTAACCGCGTGGGCAAATTCCTCGCCCTTCGGTGCATGCAAACGCCCCTGCACATAGTTAAAGGTGGTTTCGTCCGGTGCGACCAGGCCTGCTTTGGCCCCCATTTCGATAGCCATATTGCACAGGGTCATACGGCCTTCCATGCTCAACGCACGGATAGCGTCGCCGCAAAACTCAACCACGTGGCCGGTACCGCCTGCGCTACCGGTTTTACCAATAATCGCCAGTACGATGTCTTTGGCGGTAATCCCTGGTGCTGCCGTGCCATTGACTTCGATCTTCATGGTTTTGGCGCGCCCTTGCTTCAGGGTTTGCGTGGCCAGCACGTGTTCGACTTCTGAGGTCCCGATACCAAACGCCAGCGCGCCGAACGCACCGTGTGTGGCGGTGTGAGAGTCACCGCAGACGATGGTCATACCCGGTAAGGTCACACCTTGCTCGGGTCCCATTACGTGGACGATGCCCTGAAAAGGGTGATTCAAATCGTACAGTTCGACGCCAAACTCGTTGCAGTTTTTGATCAGCTCCTGCATCTGGATGCGCGCCATTTCACCAGAGGCGTTAATGTCTTTAGTTTGCGTTGAGACGTTATGATCCATAGTGGCGAAGGTTTTACCCGGCTGGCGCACCGGGCGGTTATGCGCCCGCAGACCGTCAAACGCCTGCGGGGAGGTCACTTCGTGCACCAGATGGCGGTCGATATACAGCAGCGGCGTTTCGTTCTGCGCTTCATACACGACGTGCGCATCGAACAACTTTTCATACAACGTTTTAGCCATGGTTACACCCCTTCTGCGACGTAACGAGCAATGATATCGCCCATCTCATCGGTACTGACTGCGGCAGCGCCACGGGCTAAATCACCGGTGCGAATACCTTCTGCTAATGCGCGGTTGACGGCGCTTTCAATGGCGATGGCCGCATTGTTAGCGTCCAGGCTGTAGCGCAGCAACAGCGCCAGTGACAAAATCTGGGCAATCGGGTTGGCAATGTTTTTCCCGGCGATATCCGGCGCTGAGCCGCCGGCTGGCTCGTACAGGCCAAAGTCCTGCTCATTCAGGCTGGCGGAGGGCAGCATGCCCATAGAGCCGGTGATCATCGCACATTCATCGGACAGGATGTCGCCAAACAGGTTGGAGCACAGCAACACGTCGAACTGTGACGGATCTTTAATCAACTGCATGGTGGCGTTGTCAATGTACATATGCGTCAGGACAACGTCCGGGTATTCATTGGCAATTTCATTGACGACTTCACGCCACAGAATAGAGGTTTGCAGTACGTTGGCTTTATCAATCGATGTCACTTTACAGCGACGCTTGCGGGCAGACTCAAACGCAATGCGTGCAATACGTTCGATCTCGAAACGGTGATAGACCTCGGTATCAAAGGCTTTTTCATGTTGACCGCTACCTTCGCGACCTTTTGGCTGACCGAAGTAGATCCCGCCCGTCAGTTCGCGTACGCACAGGATGTCGAAACCGTTGGCGGCAATGTCGGCGCGCAGCGGACAAAAATCTTCCAGCCCCTGATACAGCTTAGCTGGGCGCAGGTTGCTGAATAATTTAAAGTGTTTACGCAACGGCAGCAGGGCACCACGCTCCGGCTGCTGGTTTGGCGGCAGGTTTTCCCATTTCGGGCCGCCCACGGAGCCAAACAAAATGGCATCGGCCTGTTCACAACCTTCAACCGTTGCGGGTGGCAGCGGTTGACCGTGGTTGTCGATGGCAACGCCGCCCACGTCGTAGTGGCTGGTGGTAATGCGCATAGCGAAACGGGTACGAATTGCGTCCAGTACTTTCAGGGCCTGCGCCATCACTTCCGGGCCAATACCATCACCCGGCAAAACAGCAATATGATAATTATTCGACATCACACGGTTTCCTTGTTGTTCTCGTTGTTTTGAGCTTTGCGTTGCAATTCTTTTTCGACTTCTTCGGCGCGCCAGATGTTGTTCAGTACATGCACCATGGCTTTCGCGGAGGACTCGACAATATCCGTTGCCAGGCCTACGCCGTGGAAGCGACGGCCGTTAAAGTTGGCGACGATATCCACCTGACCCAGCGCATCTTTACCGTGGCCTTTTGCGGTCAGGCTGTATTTCACCAGTTCGATGTCGTAGTCGGTAATACGGTTGATGGCCTGATAAATAGCATCGACCGGGCCGTTACCGTTTGCAGCTTCGGCTTTCACATTCTCGCCACAGGCCAGCTTGACGGAGGCGGTGGCAATATCATTGGAGCCAGACTGCACGCTGAAGTAATCCAGGCGGAAATGTTCGGGTTCTTCTTGTTGTTTGTTAATAAAGGCCAGCGCTTCCAGATCGTAATCAAATACCTGACCTTTTTTATCCGCCAGCTTCAGGAAGGCGTCGTACAGGTTGTCCAGGCTGTATTCACTCTCTTTATAGCCCATCTCATCCATACGGTGTTTGACCGCAGCACGTCCGGAACGGGACGTCAGGTTCAGTTGCACCTGGTTCAGACCGATGGACTCCGGGGTCATGATTTCGTAGTTTTCACGGTTTTTCAGTACGCCGTCCTGATGAATACCGGAAGAGTGGGCAAAGGCGCCGCTACCGACAATCGCTTTGTTGGCCGGAATCGGCATATTGCAGATTTGGCTGACTAACTGGCTGGTACGCCAGATTTCCTGATGATTAATGCGGGTCTGTACGTTCAGAATATCTTTGCGGACTTTGATCGCCATGATCACTTCTTCCAGCGAGCAGTTACCGGCGCGTTCACCGATCCCGTTCATCGCCCCTTCGACCTGACGCGCACCGGCATGAACAGCGGCCAGCGCGTTACCGACGCCCAGACCTAAATCGTCGTGGGTGTGCACGGAAATGATCGCTTTGTCGATATTCGGCACTCGTTCATACAGGCCGGAAATGATTGCGCCAAATTCGAAGGGCATGGTGTACCCGACGGTATCGGGGATATTAATGGTTTTGGCACCGGCATTAATCGCTGCTTCTACCACGCGAGCCAGATCGGCAATAGGGGTACGGCCGGCGTCTTCGCATGAGAATTCCACGTCATCCGTGTAATTACGCGCACGCTTAACCATATAGACAGCCCGCTCGATAACCTCATCCAGCGTACTACGTAATTTGGTGGCGATATGCATCGGCGAGGTGGCGATAAACGTATGAATGCGGAAAGCCTCAGCCACCTTCAGGGATTCAGCGGCCACATCGATATCTTTTTCCACACAGCGGGCTAAGGCGCAGACGCGGCTGTTTTTAACCTGTCGGGCAATGGTCTGTACCGACTCAAAATCACCTGGCGAAGACACAGGGAAACCGACTTCCATCACGTCAACGCCCATACGCTCGAGAGCCAGAGCAATCTGCAGTTTTTCTTTCACACTCAGGCTTGCCTGTAACGCCTGTTCACCATCGCGTAAGGTGGTATCGAAAATAATGACTTGCTGGCTCATGGTTTAGGTCCTTTGTCTTTTTTGGCGCCTTGCTTCGAGCATAAAAAAACCCGCGCAGCGGCGCGGGTTTTTGTCTTAACTGGAGCTGACGTAATGCTAAATGTCGTTCACCAGTCTACCGCGCAACGAAGATGCGTTTAGTAGTAGTAGACCGTTAAAACGAACAATGTAAGTCATCAATCAGGCTCCAGGCGAATGCGATATGCTTTTAGTGGTACTGGATATGAAAGCTGATGTCAACCCCGCTCCCCGTAAACGTCCGTATTCAGAAGAAAAACACCTCTGCAATCTAAGCGAATTGTGCTGAATTTTTAGAGAAGCATAAAATAAATCAGTGTGCGTTCGTACATACTTTTCATGCTTTGACATATTTGAGCATATTTGTTTGCAACTATTGTGACAGCATGCTGATGAGATGGGGTGTAGATACACTTTTTATCTTTATGATTTATCAGTTTTTATAGTGTCCATGAATGAATGCAGGGGGCACGCTTCTCAATGATTGATAAATTAATGTTAACTTTTAATGTATTAATAATATAAACATTTAATCAAATCTTAAATATATATTCACCGTGCGTATGATTGTGTATTCGTCGTGCTTATGGTTATATTGTTCGTGAAATTTAAACATATGAATCATCGTGCAGTGACATCCGCCACACTGCGCTCGCATTGGGTTTCTGTTCATTTAGGTTCGTACCTTTATGTTTTCCTAATTTTAATGTTTTTCCTTTTTCTTATTTTATATGCATGGTAAATCATATTAACGGAGGTTATTTCTTCACTCCGTCTGGGAAAAGGGAGTTTAGAGTGACAGTGGAGTTAAATATGCCAGAAGTGAAAATAATAGATAAACCAAATCCTATAACAATGGGAAAGCCGCAGCTTCGCATGGTTGATCTTAATTTATTAACCGTCTTTGACGCGGTAATGCAGGAACAAAATATTACCCGCGCTGCGCATACTCTGGGGATGTCGCAACCTGCAGTCAGTAATGCTGTGGCGCGTTTGAAAATTATGTTCAATGATGAACTTTTTGTTCGTTATGGCCGTGGGATCCAGCCGACAGCACGGGCCTTCCAACTCTTTGGCTCCGTCCGTCAGGCATTGCAACTGGTACAGAATGAACTGCCGGGTTCGGGGTTTGAGCCTGCCAGCAGCGAGCGCGTATTCAACCTCTGCGTATGCAGCCCATTGGATAATATTCTGACCTCCTTGATTTATAATCGGGTTGAGCAAGTTGCGCCAAACATTCATGTCGCATTTAAATCTTCACTCAATCAAAATACCGAACATCAATTACGTTATCAGGAAACGGAGTTCGTTATTAGTTATGAAGAGTTCCGTCGCCCTGAATTCACCAGTATTCCCTTGTTCAATGACGAGATGGTGTTAGTTGCGAGCAGAAAACACCCCCGTATTAGTGGTCCATTATTGGAAAACGATGTTTATAATGAACAGCATGCGGTGGTATCTCTCGATCGCTTTGCATCATTTAGCCAACCCTGGTATGACACTGCGGATAAACAATCTTGTGTCGCTTATCAAGGTATGGCGTTAATCAGCGTGTTGAATATTGTTTCGCAAACGCATCTGGTGTCTATTGCACCACGTTGGTTAGCGGAAGAATTCTCTGAGCAGTTAGATCTACAGATATTGCCTTTACCGTTAAAATTGAATAGCCGTACATGCTATCTTTCCTGGCATGAAGCTGCGGGCAGGGATAAAGGCCACCAATGGATGGAAGAATTATTAGTCTCCGTCTGTAAGCAGTAGTATTCGACAGAATAAATCGGGCAAGACGTCTGGTTTATTCTGCTTTTGGCTTTTTATCTAAGATTTTGTGCTGAACTTGTCTTTCTGCATCTGTCCAAAAGTGTAAAAAAATAGACTAATCGCTGTAAGTCTCCATTTTTAAGCGATTATTTCTCATTTCATTAGCGGATGCTGGTTTAAATCTCCATTTATTCTGCGCTTACCTCCTTTTTATTCTTATTCATGCGAATTCCCCCTCTTAGGTGTCAATTGCCATGCGTCATCCTCAGCGGTTAATGTGTTGTTAAACCGTTATTCATTATAAGAGTGGAGGCAAGCCATGGAGATGTTGTCTGGAGCCGAGATGGTCGTGCGATCGCTCATCGATCAGGGTGTGAAGCAGGTATTTGGTTATCCTGGGGGCGCGGTCCTCGATATTTATGATGCGCTGCATACGGTCGGGGGAATCGATCATGTGTTGGTCCGTCATGAACAAGCCGCCGTACATATGGCCGATGGTCTGGCGCGTGCCACGGGTGACGTCGGCGTAGTTCTGGTGACCTCCGGGCCGGGCGCAACCAATGCGATAACCGGTATTGCTACGGCGTATATGGATTCCATTCCGCTGGTGATCCTCTCCGGGCAGGTGGCGACGTCGCTGATTGGCTACGATGCCTTTCAGGAGTGCGACATGGTCGGTATCTCTCGTCCGGTGGTGAAGCACAGCTTCCTCGTTAAGCAAACGGAAGATATTCCTCAGGTCCTGAAAAAGGCCTTCTGGCTGGCGGCAAGCGGTCGCCCAGGCCCTGTGGTCGTGGATTTGCCAAAGGATATTTTGAATCCGGCAAAGAAACTGCCGTATAGCTGGCCGGAGTCGGTCAGTATGCGCTCGTATAATCCGACGACAACCGGACATAAGGGGCAAATAAAGCGCGCGCTACAAACGCTGGTCGCGGCTAAAAAACCGGTGGTATATGTTGGCGGCGGTGCGGTCAATGCGGTCTGTCATGAACAACTTGGCCAGATTGCACAAGCGCTTAACCTGCCGGTTGTTTCTTCGTTGATGGGATTGGGCGCGTTTCCGGCCACGCATCGTCAGGCGCTGGGCATGCTTGGGATGCATGGCACCTACGAAGCCAATATGACCATGCATCATTCCGACGTGATCTTTGCCGTTGGTGTTCGCTTTGACGATCGCACAACCAATAACCTGGCAAAATATTGCCCAAATGCGACCGTACTGCATATCGACATCGATCCGACCTCTATTTCGAAAACCGTCACTGCGGATATTCCGATTGTCGGCGACGCCCGACTGGTGCTGGATCAGATGCTGGAACTGCTACCGCAGGAGAAATCGCAGCAACCGCTTGATGATAACCGCGACTGGTGGCAGCAGATAGAACAGTGGCGTGCGCGCCAGTGTCTGAAATATGACACGCAAAGTGAGAGCATTAAGCCGCAGGCTGTCATTGAAACCCTCTGGCGTCTGACGAAAGGGGATGCGTATGTAACCTCGGACGTTGGTCAGCACCAGATGTTTGCCGCGCTGTACTACCCGTTTGATAAGCCGCGCCGTTGGATTAACTCCGGTGGCCTCGGCACCATGGGATTCGGTTTACCTGCAGCGTTAGGCGTAAAGATGGCGCTACCGAATGAAACGGTGGTGTGCGTCACCGGCGATGGCAGTATTCAGATGAATATCCAGGAGCTGTCGACGGCGTTGCAATATGAGCTGCCGGTGCTGGTACTCAATCTTAACAACCGTTACCTCGGCATGGTTAAACAGTGGCAGGACATGATTTACTCCGGGCGTCACTCGCAGTCTTACATGCAGTCACTGCCCGACTTTGTACGTCTTGCCGAGGCATATGGTCATATTGGTATCCAGATAAACCATCCGGATGAACTCGAGAGCAAATTGGGTGAGGCGCTGGAACACGTGCGTAACCATCGTCTGGTGTTTGTCGATGTCACCGTTGATGGCAGTGAACATGTCTACCCGATGCAGATTCGCGGAGGCGGTATGGATGAAATGTGGTTAAGCAAAACGGAGAGGACCTGATTATGCGCCGGATATTATCAGTATTACTGGAAAACGAGTCGGGTGCATTGTCACGAGTGATTGGTCTCTTCGCTCAGCGCGGTTACAACATTGAAAGCCTGACCGTCGCACCGACGGACGATCCGACGTTATCGCGAATGACGATCCAGACAGTGGGTGATGAAAAGGTCCTTGAGCAGATCGAAAAGCAGCTGCACAAACTGGTGGATGTCCTGCGCGTAAGCGAGTTGGGACAGGGGGCTCATGTTGAACGAGAGATCATGCTGGTGAAAATTCAGGCCAGCGGTTACGGTCGTGAAGAAGTGGTGCGCAATACGGAAATATTCCGCGGGCAAATCATTGACGTCACGCCGTCCATCTACACCGTACAACTGGCAGGTACCAGCGATAAGCTCGATGCTTTCCTGGCTACATTGCGTGAAGTGGCGAAAATCGTCGAGGTTGCGCGCTCCGGCGTGGTGGGGCTTTCTCGCGGTGATAAAATCATGCGCTAATCATGGCCCAGTTATTAATTCGTGAGCCCAATGCTACCGGTTGGGCTTTTTTTTGAGAAATCAGCGGTAACCAGAGACAAAAGCGGTTGCCGCGGTCATTATTCTGCGCTTAGATGTTAATAGTTTAACCCATGCCATCTCAAAGGTTATGGTTGGTACATTTTACGCAAGGGGCAATTGTGAAACTGGATGAAATCGCTCGGCTGGCCGGCGTTTCGCGAACGACTGCAAGCTACGTTATTAATGGCAAAGCAAAGCAATATCGCGTAAGCGACAAAACGGTTGAAAAAGTCATGGCGGTGGTGCGCGAGCATAATTACCACCCAAATGCTGTGGCAGCCGGGCTACGTGCTGGACGCACACGTTCTATCGGGCTGGTGATCCCGGATCTGGAGAATACAAGTTATACCCGGATAGCCAACTATCTGGAGCGCCAGGCGCGTCAGCGTGGCTATCAGCTGCTGATTGCCTGCTCTGAAGATCAGCCAGATAACGAAATGCGTTGTATTGAACATCTATTACAACGCCAGGTTGATGCCATTATTGTGTCGACCTCTTTGCCGCCAGAGCATCCGTTTTACCAGCGCTGGGCTAACAGCGCATTCCCGATTGTGGCGTTAGACCGCGCGCTGGATCGTGAACATTTCACCAGCGTTGTCGGGGCCGATCAGGACGATGCAGAAATGCTGGCGGAAGAATTGCGTAAGTTCCCGGCTGATACCGTCCTTTATCTCGGTGCGTTGCCGGAATTATCTGTGAGTTTCCTGCGCGAGCAGGGTTTTCGTACCGCGTGGAAGGACGATCCGCGTGAAGTGAATTTCCTGTATGCCAACAGTTATGAGCGGGAAGCCGCCGCGCAGCTGTTTGATAAATGGCTGGAAACGCACCCGATGCCACAGGCGTTGTTTACCACTTCCTTTGCGCTTTTACAGGGCGTGATGGATGTGACATTACGTCGTGACGGGCAGCTACCGTCTGATTTAGCGATTGCTACCTTTGGCGATCATGAATTGCTCGACTTCCTACAGTGCCCGGTACTGGCGGTGGCGCAACGTCATCGCGACGTTGCAGAGCGCGTACTGGAAATCGTGTTGGCCAGTCTGGATGAGCCGCGTAAGCCAAAACCAGGCTTAACGCGCATCAAGCGTAACCTGTATCGCCGCGGTATTCTCAGTCGGAGTTAAGGTGTTCTGCTGGACGCGCTGGAAGGCGATAACCTTCTGGCGCGGTCATTTATTCAATTATCAGAAATAACCTCATTATATTTAAGAATATTCTTTAGAATTGTCTGAAATTCAATTTCTATATATCGTGATTAAAAACGCAACCCACCATTTTTACGTTATTGATACGTAACGACGCGTTACGATTGTATTAATTTGTTACATCGTTGTAGGGAATTGCCGAATTAACAAACACTTTGCTTCTGTATTGCAGATTTTTCTCACCTGCCTTGGTCGTACAAGGCGTACAGACCGATTAACTGGTACTGTTATCTCGCTGCATATTGTCCTAAAATGCCGCTCGCGTCGCAAACTGACACTTTATATTTTCTCGAGATGATATTGAGTTGTTTTAAACAATGATGAGTTGTTGGATTTTTTTCTTACAAATATTCATGACGTTAATTTGCTTCGTTCGCTGTACGGAATTTGTTCAACGCTGATATTAGCCGTAAACATTGGGTTTTTTGCTCCGCTAAGCGCCGTGACTTGCTTGACAAGGTTTTCCTCCGCTCCGTAAACTCCTTATAAGTGGGATTTTGTGGGACAAAGTGGTAATCGGGGGTGAGACGGGCATGTTCCGGGGAGCGACGTTAGTTAATCTCGACAGTAAAGGGCGCTTATCAGTGCCTACCCGGTATCGGGATCAACTGCTCGAGAGTGCTACCGGTCAAATGGTTTGCACCATTGACATCCATCACCCGTGCCTGCTGCTTTACCCCCTGCCTGAATGGGAAATTATCGAGCAGAAGCTATCTCGTCTGTCCAGCATGAATCCGGTCGAGCGCCGCGTACAGCGCCTGCTGTTGGGGCATGCCAGTGAATGTCAGATGGATAGCGCCGGTCGATTACTGATAGCACCCATTTTGCGGCAACATGCAGGGTTAACAAAAGAAGTGATGCTGGTTGGGCAGTTCAACAAATTTGAGCTGTGGGATGAAACGACCTGGTATCAACAGGTCAAGGAAGATATCGACGCTGAGCAATCTGTTACCGGCGCGCTGTCGGAACGATTGCAGGATTTGTCTCTATAAGATGATGGAAAATTTTAAACATACAACGGTGTTGCTGGATGAGGCCGTAAACGGTCTGAATATTCGTCCGGACGGCATCTACATTGACGGGACATTTGGTCGCGGCGGTCACTCACGACTGATCCTCTCGCAGCTTGGCGAAGAGGGGCGTTTGCTGGCTATCGATCGCGATCCGCAGGCCATTGCGGTGGCTCAGAGCATTAACGACCCCCGCTTCTCCATCATTCATGGACCTTTCTCCGCGCTGGCTGAGTACGTGAGTGAGCGCGGGCTAACCGGTAAGATCGATGGCATCCTTCTCGATCTTGGCGTCTCTTCTCCGCAATTAGACGATGCGGAGCGCGGCTTTTCGTTTATGCGTGACGGTCCGTTGGACATGCGTATGGACCCAACGCGCGGCCAGTCAGCCGCCGAGTGGCTGCAAACGGCAGATGAAGCGGATATTGCCTGGGTGATTAAAACCTTTGGCGAAGAACGCTTTGGCAAACGCATTGCTCGCGCCATTGTCGAGCGTAACCGCGTTGAACCGATGACCCGCACCAAACAACTGGCGGAAGTCATTGCGGCGGCCATGCCGGTAAAAGACAAATTCAAACATCCCGCGACCCGTACCTTCCAGGCGGTGCGCATTTGGGTGAACAGTGAACTGGAGGAGATAGAGCAGGCGCTAAAAAGCTCGCTCAGCGTGCTGGCTCCAGGTGGTCGCCTTTCTGTCATCAGTTTCCACTCGCTTGAAGACCGTATTGTGAAGCGCTTTATGCGCGAACAAAGTCGCGGTCCTCAGGTTCCGGCGGGGATCCCGATGACTGAAGCGCAGATCCAAAAGCTGGGCGGCCGTGAGTTGAGAGCATTAGGCAAGTTGATGCCGGGTGAAGAAGAGGTCGCAGAAAATCCTCGTGCCCGTAGTTCAGTTCTGCGCATTGCAGAGAGGACGAACGCATGATCAGCAGAGTGACAGAAGCCCTCAGCAAAGTTAAAGGATCGATAGGAAGTAACGAGCGCCATGCTTTGCCTGGCGTGATCGGTGACGATCTTTTGCGGTTCGGGAAGCTGCCACTCTGCCTGTTCATTTGCATTATTTTGACGGCGGTCACCGTCGTGACGACCGCGCACCATACGCGGTTACTGACCGCGCAGCGTGAACAGTTAGTTCTGGAACGCGATGCACTGGATATCGAATGGCGTAACCTGATCCTCGAAGAGAACGCTCTCGGTGACCATAGCCGTGTTGAACGGATCGCAACGGAAAAGCTGCAGTTGCAGCATGTCGATCCCTCACAAGAAAATATCGTTGTACAAAAATAAGGATAAACGCGACGCATGAAAGCAGCGGCAAAGACGCTCAAACCAAAACGCCAGGAAGAACAAGCCAACTTTATCAGTTGGCGTTTTGCGTTACTGTGCGGCTGTATTTTGCTGGCGCTGTGCTTCCTGCTGGGACGCGTTGCGTGGCTGCAAATTATTGCGCCTGACATGCTGGTGCGTCAGGGCGACATGCGCTCCTTGCGCGTCCAGGAAGTCTCCACGTCACGTGGCATGATTACCGACCGTTCCGGCCGTCCGCTGGCGGTGAGCGTGCCGGTGAAGGCCATCTGGGCCGATCCGAAAGAAGTGCATGATGCGGGTGGCGTAAGCGTTGGCGAACGCTGGCGAGCGCTGTCGACTGCGCTGAACATCCCGCTCGACCAACTGGCTTCTCGCATCAATGCCAACCCGAAAGGGCGTTTTATCTACCTCGCACGCCAGGTCAACCCTGACATGGCCGACTACATCAAAAAACTCAAGCTGCCGGGGATTCATCTGCGCGAAGAATCCCGCCGTTACTATCCTTCCGGGGAAGTGACCGCTCACCTCATCGGTTTTACCAACGTCGACAGCCAGGGCATTGAAGGCGTTGAGAAGAGTTTTGATAAATGGCTCACCGGTCAGCCGGGCGAGCGCGTGGTGCGTAAAGACCGCTATGGCCGCGTGATTGAAGATATTTCTTCAACAGACAGTCAGGCGGCACATAACCTGGCGCTGAGTATTGATGAGCGCTTGCAGGCACTGGTCTATCGCGAACTGAACAACGCCGTCGCGTTTAACAAAGCGGAATCAGGTAGCGCCGTGTTGGTAGACGTCAACACCGGCGAAGTGCTGGCGATGGCGAATAGCCCATCCTACAACCCAAACAATCTCTCCGGTACGCAAAAAGATGTCATGCGTAACCGTACCATCACTGACGTATTTGAACCGGGCTCAACGGTTAAACCGATGGTGGTGATGACGGCACTGCAGCGCGGCGTGGTGCGTGAAAACACCGTGCTGAACACCATTCCCTATCGAATTAATGGCCACGAAATCAAAGACGTGGCGCGTTATAGCGAATTGACCCTGACCGGGGTACTACAGAAGTCGAGTAACGTCGGTGTTTCCAAACTGGCGTTAGCGATGCCGTCCTCAGCGTTAGTAGATACTTACTCACGTTTTGGGCTGGGAAAAGCGACCAATTTGGGGTTGGTCGGAGAACGCAGTGGCTTATATCCTCAAAAACAACGGTGGTCTGACATAGAGAGGGCCACCTTCTCTTTCGGCTATGGGCTAATGGTAACCCCGTTACAGTTAGCGCGAGTCTACGCAACGATCGGCAGCTATGGCGTTTATCGCCCGCTGTCGATTACCAAAGTTGATCCTCCTGTTCCGGGCGAGCGTATCTTCCCGGAATCTACCGTACGTACCGTCGTTCATATGATGGAAAGCGTGGCGCTGCCCGGCGGCGGCGGCGTGAAGGCGGCGATTAAAGGCTATCGCATCGCCATTAAAACCGGTACGGCGAAAAAAGTAGGGCCGGATGGTCGCTACATCAACAAATACATTGCTTATACCGCAGGCGTTGCGCCTGCGAGTCAGCCGCGCTTCGCGCTGGTGGTTGTTATCAACGATCCGCAGGCGGGTAAATACTACGGTGGCGCCGTTTCCGCGCCGGTCTTCGGTGCCATCATGGGCGGCGTACTGCGCACCATGAACATCGAGCCGGATGCGCTGACAACGAGCGATAAAAGTGATTTTGTGAATAATCAAGGCGAGGCGACAGGTGGCAGATCGTAATTTGCGCGACCTTCTTGCTCCATGGGTGCCGGGTGCACCGGAGCGAGCACTGCGGGAGATGACGCTCGACAGCCGTGTGGCTGCATCGGGCGATCTCTTTGTGGCAGTGGTAGGTCATCAGGCGGACGGGCGTCGATATATCCCGCAGGCGATAGCGCAAGGTGTGGCTGCCATTATTGCAGAGGCAAAAGATGAGGCAACCGACGGTGAAATCCGTGAAATGCACGGCGTACCGGTTATCTATCTGAGCCAGCTTAACGAACGTTTATCAGCACTGGCGGGCCGTTTTTACCACGAGCCTTCTGACACTATGCGTCTGGTGGGGGTCACCGGCACCAACGGGAAAACCACGACCACCCAACTGCTGGCGCAGTGGAGCCAGCTGTTGGGCGAAACCAGCGCCGTAATGGGGACCGTTGGCAATGGCCTGCTGGGCAAAGTGATCCCGACCGAAAATACCACCGGTTCAGCCGTTGACGTCCAGCATGTGCTGGCGGGGCTGGTTGAGCAGGGCGCCACGTTAGGCGCGATGGAAGTGTCATCCCACGGTCTGGTTCAGCATCGCGTGGCAGCGTTGAAGTTTGCGGCGTCGGTATTTACCAACTTAAGCCGTGACCATCTCGACTATCACGGTGATATGGAACATTACGAAGCCGCGAAGTGGCTGCTGTACTCCACGCACCATTGCGGTCAGGCCATCGTCAATGCAGATGATGAAGTCGGCCGTCGCTGGCTGGCAAAATTGCCGGATGCGGTCGCCGTTTCGATGGAAGACCATATTAACCCGAACTGCCACGGTCGTTGGCTGAAAGCGGTTGAGGTGAATTATCACGACAGCGGCGCGACGATCCGCTTTACCTCGTCCTGGGGTGACGGTGAAATTGAAAGCCGCCTGATGGGCGCCTTCAACGTCAGTAATCTGCTGCTGGCACTGGCAACGCTGCTGGCATTAGGGTACCCGTTAGCGGATTTACTGAAAACGGCGGCACGTCTGCAGCCAGTTTGCGGGCGTATGGAGGTGTTCAGTGCGCCGGGCAAAACAACGGTGGTGGTGGATTATGCCCACACGCCGGATGCGCTGGAAAAAGCGCTGCAGGCGGCACGTCTGCACTGCACCGGTAAGCTGTGGTGCGTCTTTGGCTGCGGCGGCGATCGTGACAAAGGCAAGCGTCCGCTGATGGGCGCCATCGCGGAAGAGTTCGCTGATATTGTGGTGGTCACTGATGACAACCCGCGCACTGAAGAGCCGCGCGCCATCATTAACGACATTCTGGCAGGTATGCTGGATGCCGGGCACGCGAAGGTGATGGAAGGTCGTGCTGAAGCGGTCACCAACGCCATTATGCAGGCGAAAGAAAACGACGTTGTGCTGGTGGCCGGTAAAGGCCACGAAGATTACCAGATCGTCGGCGCGCATCGCCTCGACTATTCTGACCGCGTGACGGCCGCTCGTTTGCTGGGGGTGATCGCATGATTAGCGTAACGCTCAGCCAGTTGGCGGAGATCCTCGGTGGCGAACTGAAAGGGGGCGATCTGACCCTTGATGCGGTGACCACCGATACGCGTAAAGTCACGCCGGGTTGCCTGTTTGTGGCACTGAAAGGCGAACGCTTTGATGCCCATGATTTTGCCGAAACGGCGAAAGAGAACGGGGCGGGAGCGCTGCTGGTCAGTCGTCCGCTGGATGTTTCTCTGCCGCAGGTGATTGTGAAGGACACACGCCTGGCGTTTGGCGAGCTGGCGGCGTGGGTGCGCGCTCAGGTTCCGGCCCGCGTGGTGGCACTGACCGGTTCATCCGGTAAAACCTCTGTCAAAGAGATGACAGCCGCGATTCTCAGCCAGTGTGGGAACACGTTATACACTGCGGGCAATCTGAACAACGACATTGGCGTACCCATGACGCTGCTGCGACTGAACAACGATTATGACTATGCGGTGATTGAGCTTGGTGCCAACCACCAGGGCGAGATTGCCTGGACCGTCGGATTAACTCGACCGGAAGCGGCGCTGGTGAATAACCTGGCGGCGGCTCACCTGGAAGGGTTTGGTTCTCTGGCTGGTGTCGCCAAAGCAAAAGGCGAAATCTTTACCGGCCTGGCGGAAAACGGTATCGCCATTATGAATGCCGATAACAACGACTGGCTGAACTGGCAGAGCATTATTGGCGATCGTACCGTCTGGCGCTTCTCGCCGAATGCGGCCAACAGCGACTTTTCTGCTACCAACATTCATGTTACGTCACACGGCACCGAGTTTACGCTGCACACGCCGACGGGCAGCATTGATGTTTTGCTGCCGTTACCGGGGCGTCACAACATTGCCAATGCCCTGGCTGCCACCGCGCTCTCCATGGCGGTTGGCGCGACGCATGAGGCGGTTAAAACCGGCCTGAAAGATTTACACGCAGTGCCGGGACGCCTGTTCCCTATCCCGCTCGCCGAAAATCAGCTGCTGCTGGATGACTCCTATAACGCCAACGTCGGTTCGATGACCGCCGCGGTACAGGTGTTGTCTGAAATGCCGGGCTATCGCGTGCTGGTGGTGGGCGATATGGCAGAACTTGGCGCGGAAAGCGAAGCCTGTCACATACAGGTAGGAGAGGCTGCGAAGGCGGCGGGTATCGACCGCGTATTGAGTACAGGGAAACTGAGTCAGGCAATCAGCGATGCCAGTGGCGTTGGCGAACATTTTGCGGATAAATCCGCGCTGGCCGCGCATCTTAAGACATTGATTGCCGAGCATCAGGTGATGACGATTTTAGTGAAAGGTTCACGTAGTGCCGCTATGGAAGAGGTAGTACGCGCATTACAGGAGAATGCAACATGTTAGTTTGGCTGGCCGAACATTTGGTCAAATATTATTCCGGCTTTAACGTCTTCTCTTATCTGACGTTTCGCGCCATCGTCAGCCTGCTGACCGCGCTGTTCATCTCGTTGTGGATGGGCCCGCGCATGATCGCCCGCCTGCAAAAAATGTCTTTTGGTCAGGTTGTGCGTAACGACGGCCCAGAATCGCATTTCAGCAAGCGCGGTACGCCGACCATGGGCGGCATTATGATCCTCACCGCGATTGTTATCTCCGTTCTGCTGTGGGCCTACCCGTCTAACCCTTACGTCTGGTGCGTACTGGTGGTGCTGGTGGGTTACGGCATTATCGGTTTTGTCGATGATTACCGCAAAGTGGTGCGTAAAGACACCAAAGGCCTGATCGCCCGCTGGAAGTACTTCTGGATGTCGGTGATTGCATTAGGCGTGGCCTTCGCGCTGTATCTGGTGGGCAAAGATACGCCCGCCACGCAGCTGGTCGTGCCGTTCTTTAAAGACGTCATGCCGCAGTTGGGCCTGTTCTACGTTCTGCTGGCCTACTTCGTGATCGTCGGTACCGGCAATGCGGTCAACCTGACCGACGGCCTTGATGGCCTGGCTATTATGCCGACCGTGTTTGTTGCTGCTGGCTTTGCGCTGGTGGCGTGGGCGACCGGGAACATGAACTTTGCCAACTATCTGCATATTCCGTATTTACGCCATGCGGGGGAGTTGGTGATCGTCTGCACGGCGATTGTCGGGGCAGGATTAGGCTTCCTGTGGTTTAACACTTATCCGGCGCAGGTCTTTATGGGCGACGTCGGTTCGCTGGCACTGGGTGGCGCACTGGGCATTATTGCCGTGCTGTTGCGCCAGGAATTCCTGCTGGTGATTATGGGCGGTGTGTTTGTGGTGGAAACCCTGTCGGTGATTCTGCAGGTTGGCTCCTTCAAGCTGCGCGGACAGCGCATCTTCCGTATGGCGCCGATCCACCACCACTATGAATTGAAAGGCTGGCCGGAGCCGCGCGTGATCGTGCGCTTCTGGATTATTTCGCTGATGCTGGTGCTGATTGGCCTGGCAACGCTGAAGGTACGTTAATCATGGCTGATTACCAGGGTAAAAAAATCGTCATTATCGGTCTGGGGCTGACTGGGCTGTCCTGTGTGGATTTTTTCCTCGCGCGTGGCGTTACGCCGCGGGTGATGGATACCCGCACGACGCCACCGGGGCTGGATAAATTACCGGAAGCGGTTGAGCGCCATGTTGGCAGCCTGAATGATGACTGGCTGCTGGCCGCCGATCTGATCGTCGCCAGCCCAGGTATTGCCCTGGCGCATCCAGCGCTGAGCGCGGCCGCTGATGCTGGTATTGAAATTGTGGGTGACATTGAGCTGTTCTGTCGCGAAGCGCAGGCGCCGATCGTGGCGATTACCGGTTCTAACGGTAAAAGCACCGTCACCACGCTGGTCGGTGAAATGGCGAAAGCGGCCGGGGTGAATGTCGGCGTCGGCGGTAATATTGGTTTGCCTGCGTTGATGCTGCTGGATGCTGAACGTGAGCTGTACGTTCTGGAGCTCTCCAGCTTCCAGCTGGAAACCACCTCCAGCCTGCAG
The DNA here is from genome assembly GCF_024809055.1 of Citrobacter sp. JUb117. Taxonomy (NCBI): domain Bacteria; kingdom Pseudomonadati; phylum Pseudomonadota; class Gammaproteobacteria; order Enterobacterales; family Enterobacteriaceae; genus Citrobacter; species Citrobacter sp. JUb117. The sequence goes on along the minus strand of NZ_JANUFB010000004.1, from coordinate 122,129 downwards.
GCTGTGGCGGCCACTATTCTGAACGTGACTGAAGATCATATGGATCGCTACCCGTTTGGGTTGCAGCAGTACCGTGCAGCGAAACTGCGCGTCTATGAGAACGCGAAAGTGTGTGTGGTTAACGCCGACGATGCGCTGACGATGCCGGTTCGCGGAGCTGATGAACGCTGCGTGAGCTTTGGCATCAATATGGGTGACTATCACCTGAATCGTCAGCAGGGCGAAACCTGGCTGCGCGTGAAGGGTGAAAAAGTGCTGAACGTGAAAGAGATGACGCTTTCCGGTCAGCATAACTATACCAACGCTCTGGCAGCGCTGGCGCTGGCGGATGCTGCGGGCCTGCCGCGGGCATCCAGTCTGAAAGCGCTAACCACCTTTACCGGACTGGCGCATCGTTTTCAGGTTGTGCTGGAACATAACGGCGTACGCTGGATTAACGATTCTAAAGCCACCAACGTCGGCAGTACTGAAGCGGCGCTGAATGGCCTGCACGTTGACGGCACGCTGCATCTGCTGCTGGGCGGGGACGGGAAATCCGCTGATTTTTCTCCGCTCAGTCGTTATCTGGTTGGCGATCGTATTCGTCTGTACTGTTTTGGTCGCGATGGGGCGCAGCTTGCCGCTCTGCGACCAGACGTTGCCGAGCAAACTGAAACCATGGAGCAGGCGATGCGTCTGCTCGCACCGCGCGTTAAACCGGGCGATATGGTGTTGCTGTCGCCGGCCTGCGCCAGCCTCGACCAGTTTAAAAACTTTGAGCAGCGTGGCGATGTCTTTACCCGCCTGGCGAAGGAGTTGGGTTGATGCGTTTATCTCTCCCTCGTCTGAGAATGCCGCGCATACCGGGATGGGGTGTCCTGGCGTGGATCTTCGCGGCGCTTAAAGGCTGGGTGATGGCGTCGCGTGATAAAGACGCGGACAGCCTGATCATGTATGACCGCATGTTGCTGTGGCTGACGTTTGGTCTGGCAGCGATTGGTTTTGTGATGGTGACATCGGCGTCAATGCCCGTTGGGCAACGTCTGGCGGGCGATCCTTTCCTGTTCGCCAAACGTGATGCGCTGTATATCTTCCTGGCGTTCTGTCTGGCGATGGTCACGCTACGTCTGCCGATGGAATTCTGGCAAAAGTACAGCACCACCATGTTGATCGCCTCGATCATCATGTTGCTGATCGTACTGGTGGTAGGCAGCTCGGTTAACGGGGCATCGCGTTGGATTGCACTGGGTCCGCTGCGTATTCAGCCGGCGGAATTTACCAAGCTGTCGCTGTTCTGTTATCTCGCCAACTACCTGGTACGTAAGGTGGATGAGGTGCGTAACAACCTGCGCGGCTTCTTAAAACCGATGGGCGTGATCCTGGTGCTGGCGGTGCTACTGCTGGCGCAGCCTGACCTCGGTACGGTGGTGGTGCTGTTTGTTACCACGCTGGCGATGCTGTTTCTGGCTGGTGCAAAATTGTGGCAGTTCATCGCCATCATCGGCATGGGGATCTCGGCGGTGGTGCTGCTGATCCTCGCCGAACCGTATCGTATCCGTCGCGTAACCTCTTTCTGGAACCCCTGGGAGGATCCGTTTGGTAGCGGCTACCAGCTGACGCAATCCCTGATGGCCTTTGGTCGTGGTGAGATTTGGGGGCAGGGGCTGGGGAATTCGGTACAAAAACTGGAGTATTTGCCGGAAGCACACACTGACTTTATCTTCGCCATTATTGGGGAAGAACTGGGTTATATCGGTGTGGTACTGGCACTTTTAATGGTATTCTTCGTCGCTTTTCGCGCGATGTCGATTGGCCGTAAAGCGCTGGAAATTGACCACCGTTTTTCAGGCTTTTTAGCCTGCTCGATTGGGGTTTGGTTTAGTTTTCAGGCGCTGGTTAACGTTGGGGCTGCGGCAGGTATGCTGCCCACGAAAGGTCTGACGCTGCCGCTGATTAGTTATGGTGGTTCAAGTCTGTTGATCATGTCGACGGCCATCATGTTTTTGTTACGTATTGATTATGAAACGCGTCTGGAAAAAGCACAGGCGTTTACACGAGGTGCACGATGAGTGGTCAACCGAAGCGGTTAATGGTGATGGCAGGCGGTACCGGTGGGCATGTGTTCCCGGGACTGGCGGTTGCGCACCATTTAATGGCCCAGGGCTGGCAGGTTCGTTGGCTGGGCACCGCCGATCGTATGGAAGCGGACTTAGTGCCGAAGCATGGCATTGACATTGATTTTATTCGTATCTCCGGTTTGCGTGGCAAGGGCCTCAACGCACTGCTGGCCGCACCCGTGCGTATTTTTAACGCCTGGCGCCAGGCTCGCGCCATCATGAAGCAGTTTAAACCTGACGTGGTGCTGGGGATGGGCGGTTATGTCTCGGGCCCCGGTGGTCTGGCGGCCTGGTCGTTAGGCATTCCGGTCGTGCTGCACGAGCAGAACGGCATCGCAGGCTTAACCAATAAATGGCTGTCAAAGATTGCCACGACGGTGATGCAGGCGTTTCCCGGCGCCTTCCCGGATGCGGAAGTGGTGGGCAACCCGGTACGTACCGATGTGCTGGCGCTGCCATTACCTGAAGAACGCCTGGCTGGACGTGAAGGTCCGGTTCGCGTGCTGGTGGTCGGGGGGTCTCAGGGCGCGCGCGTGCTGAACCAAACGCTGCCGCAGGTTGCTGCAAAGCTTGGCGACGCGTTGACTATCTGGCATCAGAGCGGTAAAGGCGCACAGCAGACCGTGGAACAGGCCTATGTTGATGCCGGACAGCCGCAGCATAAGGTCACCGAATTTATTGATGATATGGCCGCAGCCTATGCGTGGGCAGATGTGGTGGTTTGTCGCTCCGGCGCGCTAACGGTGAGCGAGATCGCAGCAGCGGGCCTGCCAGCGATTTTTGTGCCGTTCCAGCATAAAGACCGACAGCAGTACTGGAATGCGTTGCCGCTGGAAAAAGCGGGCGCCGCCAAAATTTTAGAGCAGCCGCAGTTTACTGTGGATGCCGTCGCCAGCACCCTTGAAGGGTGGTCGCGAGAAACCTTATTAACCATGGCAGAACGTGCTCGCAATGCATCCATACCGAATTCCACCGAATGGGTTGCAAATGCAGTGAGCCGGGCTGTCCGGGCGTAATTGTGGCGATGCCTTTTGCATCGCATGAACTGAGAAGTTAATGGCTAAAGAATGAATACACAACAATTGGCAAAACTGCGTTCCATCGTGCCCGAAATGCGTCGTGTTCGGCACATTCACTTTGTCGGCATCGGTGGTGCTGGTATGGGTGGTATTGCCGAAGTTTTGGCCAATGAAGGGTATCAGATCAGCGGTTCTGACTTAGCGCCGAATCCGGTCACGCAACAGCTGAGTAATCTGGGCGCGACGATTTTCTTCAACCATCGCCCGGAAAACGTGCGTGATGCGAGCGTGGTGGTGGTGTCCAGCGCCATTTCTGCGGATAACCCGGAAATTGTGGCGGCGCATGAAGCGCGTATTCCGGTGATTCGTCGCGCAGAGATGCTGGCTGAGTTAATGCGTTTTCGTCATGGTATCGCCATTGCCGGGACGCACGGTAAAACCACAACCACCGCGATGGTCTCCAGCATTTACGCAGAAGCAGGGCTGGATCCGACGTTTGTCAACGGTGGGCTGGTGAAGGCGGCGGGCGTACATGCGCGCTTAGGCCATAGCCGTTATTTAATAGCGGAAGCGGATGAGAGCGATGCGTCGTTCCTGCATTTGCAGCCGATGGTGGCGATTGTCACCAATATCGAAGCTGACCACATGGATACCTACCAGGGCGACTTCGAAAATTTAAAGCAGACGTTTATTAATTTCCTGCATAACCTGCCGTTTTATGGTCGTGCAGTGATGTGCGTTGACGATCCGGTGATCCGTGAATTGTTACCGCGCGTCGGTCGTCAGACTACAACCTATGGTTTCAGCGATGATGCTGACGTACGCATAGAAGATTACCAGCAGATTGGCCCGCAGGGTCACTTTACGCTGTTGCGTCAGGGGATGGCCGATCTGCGCGTTACGTTAAATGCGCCAGGCCGTCACAATGCGCTGAACGCGGCAGCCGCGGTTGCGGTAGCGACCGAAGAGGGTATTGAGGACGACGCTATTCTGCGCGCGCTGGAAAGTTTCCAGGGTACTGGGCGTCGTTTTGACTTCCTTGGTGAATTCCCGCTGGAGCCCGTCAACGGTAAAGCCGGTAGCGCAATGTTGGTGGATGACTACGGGCATCACCCGACGGAAGTGGATGCCACGATCAAAGCCGCACGTGCGGGCTGGCCGGACAAAAATCTGGTGATGCTGTTCCAGCCGCACCGCTATACGCGTACCCGCGATCTGTACGATGACTTTGCTAACGTCCTGACACAGGTTGACGCGCTGTTGATGCTGGACGTGTATGCCGCAGGTGAAACGCCGATCCCGGGGGCTGACAGCCGTTCGCTGTGCCGTACCATTCGTGGCCGTGGCAAGGTTGACCCGATCCTAGTGTCCGATCCGGCACAGGTGGCTGAAATGCTGGCATCGGTGTTAACGGGTAACGATCTGATTTTGGTGCAGGGCGCTGGAAATATCGGCAAAATCGCGCGTTCCTTAGCTGAAATCAAACTGAAGCCGCAAAACCCGGAGGAAGAGCAACATGGCTGATAAAATCGCGGTCCTGTTGGGCGGAACCTCTGCAGAACGAGAAGTGTCGTTGAATTCAGGCGCAGCGGTGCTGGCCGGTTTACGCGAAGGCGGCGTGGATGCGCACCCGGTTGACCCGAAAGAGGTCGATGTCACGCTTCTGAAATCAATGGGTTTTCAGAAGGTGTTTATTGCGCTGCACGGCCGTGGTGGGGAAGATGGTACCTTGCAGGGCATGCTGGAGTTGATAGGCTTGCCCTATACCGGTAGTGGTGTGATGGCTTCTGCTATCTCAATGGATAAACTGCGCAGCAAGCTGCTGTGGCAGGGGGCAGGGTTACCCGTTGCACCATGGGTGGCGTTGACCCGCGCTGAGTTTGAAAAAGGGCTTAGCGATGAAGTGGTTACGCAGATTTCTGCGTTAGGCTTGCCGCTAATTGTGAAGCCAAGCCGCGAAGGCTCCAGCGTTGGGATGTCAAAAGTTGAAGAAGAAAATGCTTTGCAGGCTGCATTAGCATTGGCTTTTCAGCATGATGAAGAAGTACTGATTGAAAAATGGTTGAGTGGCCCGGAATTTACCGTTGCAATACTTGGTGAAGAAATTTTACCGTCAATACGTATCCAACCGGCCGGAACCTTCTATGATTATGAGGCGAAGTATCTGTCTGATGAGACACAATATTTCTGCCCTGCTGGTCTGGAAGTTGAACAAGAGGCTGCTTTACAGGCGTTAGTCCTGAAAGCATGGACCGCGCTGGGCTGTAAGGGGTGGGGTCGCATTGACGTCATGCTGGACAATGATGACCAGTTTTATCTGCTGGAAGCGAATACCTCTCCGGGTATGACCAGCCACAGCCTGGTGCCGATGGCGGCACGTCAGGCGGGCCTGAGCTTCTCGCAGTTGGTGGTACGAATTTTGGAGTTGGCGGACTGATATGTCGCAGGCTGCGCTGAACACGCGAAACGGTGATGATGAAGAAGAAGCTCTCTCCTCACGCCGCAACAATGGAACGCGTCTTGCAGGAATTATTTTCCTGCTGACAGTGCTGTGCACCGTGTTTGTCAGCGGCTGGGTAGTGTTGGGATGGATGGAAGATGCGCAGCGTTTGCCGTTGTCAAAACTGGTTTTGACCGGCGAGCGTCACTACACGCGCAACGATGATATTCGTCAGTCCATCCTGGCGCTGGGCGCACCAGGAACCTTTATGACTCAGGATGTCAACATCATCCAGAGCCAGATTGAACGCCTGCCATGGATTAAACAGGCGAGCGTCAGGAAGCAATGGCCTGATGAATTGAAGATTCATCTGGTTGAATATGTGCCAATAGCGCGTTGGAATGATCAGCATATGGTCGATGCAGACGGAAATACGTTCAGCATACCGACGGGGCGCTCCAACAAGCAGGTATTACCGATGTTGTATGGCCCGGAAGGTAGCGCAAGTGAAGTGCTGCAAGGGTTCCGCGATATGGGGCAGGTGCTGGCTAAGGACAGATTCACCCTGAAGGAAGCGGCAATGACCGCGCGTCGTTCCTGGCAGTTGACGCTGAATAACGATATTAAGCTGAATCTGGGCAGGGGCGACACGATAAAACGTTTGGCTCGCTTTGTGGAACTCTACCCGGTTTTACAGCAGCAGGCGCAAACCGATGGCAAAAGGATTAGCTACGTTGATTTGCGTTATGACTCAGGAGCGGCAGTAGGCTGGGTTCCCTTGCCTCCTGAGGAATCTAATCAGCAACAGAATCAGGCACAGGCAGAACAACAATGATCAAGGCGACGGACAGAAAACTGGTAGTTGGACTGGAGATAGGCACCGCGAAGGTAGCCGCTTTAGTAGGGGAAGTTCTGCCCGACGGTATGGTCAATATCATTGGCGTGGGCAGTTGCCCATCGCGAGGTATGGATAAAGGCGGGGTGAATGACCTTGAGTCAGTGGTGAAATGCGTACAGCGCGCCATTGACCAGGCTGAACTGATGGCGGATTGCCAGATTTCCTCGGTGTATCTGGCGCTTTCTGGTAAACATATTAGCTGTCAGAATGAAATTGGTATGGTGCCCATTTCCGAAGAGGAAGTGACACAGGAAGACGTAGAGAACGTGGTGCATACGGCGAAATCCGTACGCGTACGCGATGAGCATCGTGTTCTGCATGTCATTCCGCAGGAATACGCCATTGACTACCAGGAAGGCATTAAAAATCCGGTAGGGCTTTCCGGCGTACGCATGCAGGCTAAAGTGCATCTGATTACCTGCCACAACGACATGGCGAAGAATATTGTTAAAGCTGTTGAACGTTGTGGCCTGAAAGTTGACCAACTCATATTTGCCGGGTTGGCAGCCAGTTATTCTGTCTTGACGGAAGACGAACGTGAGCTGGGTGTCTGCGTAGTCGATATTGGTGGTGGTACAATGGATATCGCCGTTTATACTGGCGGCGCGTTGCGCCACACCAAAGTGATCCCTTACGCAGGGAATGTGGTAACCAGCGATATCGCGTATGCCTTTGGTACGCCGCCGAGCGATGCCGAAGCCATCAAAGTGCGCCATGGCTGCGCGCTGGGATCTATCGTCGGTAAAGATGAAAGCGTTGAGGTGCCAAGCGTGGGCGGTCGTCCGCCGCGCAGTCTGCAGCGTCAGACCCTGGCAGAGGTGATTGAGCCGCGTTATACCGAGCTGCTCAACCTGGTCAACGAAGAGATTTTGCAATTACAGGAACAGCTTCGCCAGCAGGGTGTGAAACATCATCTGGCGGCGGGGATTGTATTAACCGGTGGTGCGGCACAAATTGAAGGCCTTGCGGCCTGCGCTCAACGCGTGTTCCACACGCAGGTGCGAATTGGTGCACCGCTGAACATTACCGGTCTGACAGATTATGCCCAAGAGCCGTATTATTCAACGGCAGTGGGGTTGCTTCACTACGGGAAAGAATCCCATTTGAGTGGTGAGGCTGAAGTTGAAAAACGTGTAACAGCATCGGTTGGATCGTGGATCAAACGACTCAACAGTTGGCTGCGAAAAGAGTTTTAATTTTTATGAGACCGGCAACAATTACGGTCTCAGGCGACAGGCACATACACAACATCATTCAAGTTGCATCGCGGCGGCAACTGAGCGAATCACCTGGAGCATAGTTTACTATGTGACGGGAGTGAGTGAAGGCAGCCAACAAAGAGGCGGCTTGAAGGATGAAGTGTAAAACGGAGAGAGAAACTATGTTTGAACCTATGGAACTAACCAACGACGCGGTGATTAAAGTCATCGGCGTCGGTGGCGGCGGCGGTAATGCCGTTGAACACATGGTGCGCGAGCGCATCGAAGGTGTTGAATTCTTCGCGGTGAATACCGACGCTCAGGCGTTGCGTAAGACTGCGGTTGGACAGACCATTCAGATTGGTAGCGGTATTACCAAAGGTCTGGGCGCGGGTGCAAACCCGGAAGTCGGTCGCAATGCGGCTGATGAAGATCGTGAAGCTCTGCGTGCAGCGCTTGACGGCGCAGACATGGTGTTCATCGCAGCAGGTATGGGCGGCGGTACCGGTACCGGTGCTGCGCCAGTGGTTGCTGAAGTAGCAAAAGATTTAGGTATTCTGACCGTTGCTGTCGTGACTAAGCCTTTCAACTTTGAAGGCAAGAAGCGTATGGCATTCGCGGAGCAGGGTATCACCGAGCTGTCCAAACATGTGGACTCTCTGATCACTATCCCGAACGACAAACTGCTGAAAGTATTGGGTCGCGGTATTTCACTGCTGGACGCGTTTGGCGCGGCGAACGACGTGCTGAAAGGCGCGGTTCAGGGTATCGCTGAGCTGATCACCCGTCCGGGTCTGATGAACGTTGACTTTGCAGACGTACGCACCGTGATGTCCGAAATGGGCTACGCGATGATGGGCTCTGGCGTGGCGAGCGGTGAAGACCGTGCAGAAGAAGCCGCTGAAATGGCGATCTCTTCTCCGCTGCTGGAAGACATCGATCTGTCTGGCGCACGCGGCGTGCTGGTCAACATCACTGCGGGCTTCGACCTGCGTCTGGATGAGTTCGAAACCGTCGGCAACACCATCCGTGCATTTGCTTCGGATAACGCGACCGTGGTTATCGGTACCTCTCTGGACCCGGATATGAACGACGAACTGCGCGTCACCGTGGTGGCCACTGGAATTGGTATGGACAAGCGTCCGGAAATCACTCTGGTGACCAACAAGCAGGTACAGCAGCCGGTAATGGATCGTTACCAGCAGCACGGTATGGCGCCGTTGACGCAAGAGCAGAAACCGGTAGCAAAAGTGGTCAACGACAATACGCCGCAGACCACCAAAGAGCCGGATTATCTGGATATCCCCGCATTCCTGCGTAAGCAAGCTGATTAAGAATTAGCTGGAATTTGGGAATTGTGCCTCTTTGTGCTAAACTGGCCCACCGAATGTATAGTACACTTCGGTTGGATAGGTAATTTGGCGAGATTATACGATGATCAAACAAAGGACTCTTAAACGTATCGTTCAGGCGACTGGCGTCGGTTTGCATACCGGCAAAAAAGTCACCCTGACATTACGCCCTGCGCCGGCCAACACCGGGGTCATCTATCGTCGCACCGACTTGAATCCTCCGGTAGATTTCCCGGCCGATGCCAAATCTGTGCGTGATACCATGCTCTGTACGTGTCTGGTCAATGAGCATGATGTACGGATTTCAACCGTTGAGCACCTCAACGCTGCTCTGGCGGGCTTAGGCATCGATAACATCGTTATTGAGGTTAATGCCCCGGAAATCCCGATCATGGATGGCAGTGCTGCTCCGTTCGTTTACCTGCTGCTTGACGCAGGTATTGAAGAACTGAACTGCGCCAAAAAATTTGTACGCATCAAAGAGACCGTTCGTGTCGAAGATGGCGACAAGTGGGCTGAATTCAAACCGTACAATGGTTTCTCGTTGGACTTTACCATCGACTTTAACCATCCGGCGATTGATTCCAGCACCCAGCGCTATGCGATGAACTTCTCTGCGGATGCGTTTATGCGCCAGATTAGCCGTGCGCGTACTTTCGGCTTCATGCGTGATATCGAATATCTGCAGTCCCGTGGCCTGTGCCTGGGCGGTAGCTTCGATTGTGCCATCGTTGTTGACGATTATCGCGTATTGAACGAAGACGGCCTGCGTTTTGAAGATGAATTCGTTCGTCACAAAATGCTCGACGCGATTGGTGACTTGTTCATGTGTGGTCACAACATTATTGGTGCATTCACCGCGTATAAATCCGGTCATGCATTGAATAATAAATTGTTGCAGGCTGTCCTGGCAAAACAGGAAGCTTGGGAATTTGTGACCTTCCAGGACGATGCAGAACTGCCGCTGGCGTTCAAAGCACCTTCGACCGTACTGGCGTAACGACACCCGTTGTCGCAAAATTCGACTGGTAAATCTGGTACTCTCTCCGGCCAGGTAAGCCAGTCGTTTTTTTTATATACTCACTAACGTAGCCTTTCTCAACGCAAACTTTTCCCTGCCGTAACGTTAAAATAGTGTGCGATCGCTGCTTTGTTGAGCATATTTTCCCATGGCGGGTTGTCATTACTGCTGTGGAGCGGTCGCTTTAATGATAAGATCCGTGCGCAAAAATCGTTTTGAATTTATAACCCCAAATGCAGGGTATATCAGGTGGCAAAAACGTGAGTGGAATACTGACGCGCTGGCGACAGTTAGGCAGACGGTACTTCTGGCCGCATCTCTTATTGGGGATGGTCGCGGCGAGTTTTGGCCTGCCCGCGATCGGTAATGCCGCTGAACCGAATACCCCCTCCAAGGCGACCACCCGTAATCACGATCAATCAGCTAAGGTCAACTTTAGCCAATTGGCGTTGCTGGAGGCGAGCAATCGTCGCCCGAATTTTACCGTCGATTACTGGCATCAGCATGCTATTCGTACGGTTATCCGCCACCTTTCTTTTGCCATGGCTCCTCAGGCGTTACCCGTTGCCGAAGATCCATTGCCGAATCAGGCGCATCATCTTGCTTTACTGAATACGCTCAGCGCGATGCTGACGCAGGAAGGCAATCCGCCGGCGACCGTAAGTCGCGTGACGTATGCCCATTTTACTTCTCAAGCCGCGTTTAGCGTTCCTGTCTGGATAAGCCAGCTGCAGGGGATCCGCGCCGGTCCTCAACGCCTCAGCTAAAAAAAGAACCTTCCAACTATAATTTTTGACTCCGCGCTGCGGGGCGTTTGAGATTTTATTATGCTAATCAAATTATTAACGAAAGTATTCGGTAGTCGTAACGAACGTACACTGCGTCGTATGCGCAAAGTGGTCAACGTCATCAATGCCATGGAACCGGAGATGGAAAAACTCTCCGATGATGAACTGAAAGCGAAGACCGCTGAGTTCCGCGCGCGTCTGGAAAAAGGCGCGACCGTTGAGAGCCTGATCCCTGAAGCATTCGCGGTGGTACGTGAAGCGAGTAAACGCGTATTTGGTATGCGCCACTTCGACGTGCAGCTGCTGGGCGGCATGGTACTCAACGAGCGCTGCATCGCTGAGATGCGTACCGGTGAAGGTAAAACGCTGACCGCGACGCTGCCGGCATACCTGAACGCGTTAAGCGGTAAAGGCGTACACGTGGTGACCGTCAACGACTATCTGGCACAGCGTGATGCCGAGAATAACCGCCCACTGTTCGAATTCCTCGGTATGACCGTAGGGATCAACATGTCTGGCCTGCCCGCGCCTGCTAAGCGTGAAGCTTATGCCGCCGATATCACCTACGGTACCAACAACGAATACGGTTTTGACTACCTGCGCGACAACATGGCGTTTAGCCCGGAAGAGCGCGTTCAACGTAAACTGCACTATGCGCTGGTGGATGAAGTTGACTCCATCCTGATCGATGAAGCGCGTACGCCGCTGATCATTTCCGGCCCGGCTGAAGACAGCTCGGAAATGTATAAAAAAGTGAACAAAATCATCCCGCATCTGGTGCGTCAGGAGAAAGACGATTCTGACACCTTCCAGGGCGAAGGCCACTTCTCTGTTGATGAGAAGGCGCGTCAGGTGAACCTGACCGAACGAGGTCTGGTACTGATCGAAGAACTGCTGGTGAATGAAGGCATCATGGATGAAGGCGAGTCACTGTACTCTCCGGGCAACATTATGCTGATGCATCACGTAACCGCCGCGCTGCGCGCGCACGTCCTGTTTACTCGCGATGTTGATTACATTGTGAAAGACGGCGAAGTTATCATTGTCGACGAACACACCGGACGTACCATGCAGGGCCGTCGCTGGTCCGATGGTCTGCACCAGGCCGTTGAAGCGAAAGAAGGCGTGGATATCCAGAATGAAAACCAGACGCTGGCATCCATCACCTTCCAGAACTACTTCCGTTTGTACGAGAAACTGGCCGGTATGACCGGTACAGCGGATACCGAAGCGTTTGAGTTCAGCTCTATCTACAAACTGGATACCGTTGTCGTGCCGACCAACCGTCCGATGATCCGTAAGGATTTACCGGATCTGGTGTACATGACTGAAGCGGAAAAAATTCAGGCTATTATTGAAGATATTAAAGAGCGTACCGCTAACGGTCAGCCGGTACTGGTGGGGACTATCTCCATCGAAAAATCTGAAGTGGTTTCTAACGAGCTAACCAAAGCCGGTATTAAGCACAACGTGCTGAATGCCAAGTTCCACGCCAACGAAGCGGCGATCGTTGCACAGGCGGGTTATCCGTCAGCCGTGACCATCGCCACCAACATGGCGGGTCGTGGTACGGATATCGTGCTGGGCGGGAGCTGGCAGGCAGAAGTTGCCGAGCTGGAGAACCCGACCGAAGAGCAAATCGCGCAGATTAAAGCCGACTGGCAGGTGCGTCACGACGCGGTATTAGCCTCCGGTGGTTTACACATCATTGGTACCGAACGTCACGAATCTCGTCGTATCGATAACCAGCTGCGTGGTCGTTCTGGCCGTCAGGGGGATGCGGGTTCTTCTCGTTTCTACCTGTCGATGGAAGATGCGTTGATGCGTATTTTTGCCTCTGACCGTGTGTCAGGAATGATGCGTAAACTGGGTATGAAGCCGGGCGAAGCGATCGAGCACCCGTGGGTAACCAAAGCCATCGCCAACGCGCAGCGTAAAGTAGAAAGCCGCAACTTCGATATTCGTAAACAGCTGCTGGAATACGATGACGTTGCCAACGATCAGCGTCGCGCCATCTACACCCAGCGTAACGAACTGCTGGATGTGACTGACGTTAGCGAAACGATTAATAGCATCCGTGAAGACGTCTTCAAAGTCACTATTGATGCCTATATTCCGCCTCAGTCGCTGGAAGAAATGTGGGATATTCCGGGCCTGCAAGAACGTTTGAAAAACGATTTCGACCTCGAGATGCCGATTTCAGAGTGGCTGGATAAAGAACCTGAGCTGCATGAAGAGACGCTGCGTGAACGTATTCTGGCTAACGCCATTGAAGTGTATCAGCGTAAAGAAGAGGTTGTGGGTGCAGAAATGATGCGCCACTTCGAAAAAGGCGTGATGCTGCAAACCCTCGATTCCCTGTGGAAAGAGCACCTGGCAGCAATGGACTACCTGCGTCAGGGTATTCACCTGCGTGGTTATGCGCAGAAAGATCCGAAGCAGGAATACAAGCGTGAATCCTTCTCTATGTTTGCATCGATGCTGGAGTCGCTGAAATATGAAGTGATCAGTACTCTGAGCAAAGTTCAGGTGCGTATGCCTGAAGAAGTCGAAGCAATGGAGCAGCAGCGTCGCGAAGATGCTGAGCGTTTAGCGCAGATGCAGCAACTGAGCCACAAAGATGATGAATCTGCTGTAGCAGAAGAACTTGCTGCGCAGACCGGCGATCGTAAAGTCGGTCGTAACGATCCGTGCCCTTGCGGTTCTGGTAAAAAATTCAAGCAGTGCCATGGTCGATTGAGCTAAGCAAATAACTCACTGAAAAGGCGCAGAATTCTGCGCCTTTTTTATGGATAAACAAAATGAAAATACTGCAAATTGCCGTTGGGATTATTCGTAATCAGCAAAAAGAGATTTTTATTACTCAGCGTGCCGCGGATGCCCACATGGCGAATAAGCTGGAATTCCCCGGTGGCAAAATTGAAGCAGGCGAAACCCCTGAGCAGGCGCTGATTCGAGAGCTACAGGAAGAAGTCGGGATTACACCCGTTCATAGTATGCTGTTCGAAAAGCTGGAGTACGCGTTCCCGGACCGACACATCACGCTGTGGTTCTGGCTGGTCGACAGCTGGGAAGGTGAGCCATGGGGTAAAGAGGGGCAACCGGCGCAGTGGGTTGCGCAGTCTGCACTGAATGCAGAGGATTTTCCGCCGGCCAATGAACCGGTGATTAACAAGCTGATTGCGGGATAATGAACGGTATTCGTAGGCCTGATAAGCGCAGCGTCATCCGGCAGAATGGCATAAAAATGCCGGATGCGGCGTTGCCTTATCCGGCCTACGCTTTAGCAGAATTACTTCTGCTCTTCACTCCAGTCATCGCTTTCTGATAAGTCGCCGGAGCTGGGAATACGCTTCTCTTCTGCGGCCCATTCGCCCAAATCGATTAACTGACAGCGTTTACAGCAAAATGGGCGAAACGGACTCACTTCCCCCCAGACGACGGGTTTACCACAGGTTGGGCAGTTGACGATGGTTTGTTCAGACATGTTTACTCCTTAACAGCACGCCAGGTCAAAATCGAGGCGTTCTGGTACCTGGCCATTTTCGCTATCCAGCGGCATAAAACGAATGGCAAAACGGCTCTTATGACCGGATATCTGCGGGTAGAGCTGTGAATCAAGCGGCAGATGCAAACGTAGCAAATCCGCATCGTCACCGTTATCCTGGTAAAAACCGTTCAGGCTAGTTTGCTTACGGAACGGTGCCGAATTACGGATTAGATCCAGAACCAGCGTCAGCGCCTGAGTCAGTGGATTCAGGCTGGCAAGCCAGTTTTCAACCTGCGCATCTCGCTGTGACTGAGGCAGATGCAGCCAGATATGCAGAGTTGGCAAATCAAAACTGCAGCATCCACCAGGAATACTTAAACGCTGGCGTACAAGACCAATCAGGCGATCTTCACGTAGCGTTTGTCCAATACGCGGTGCTGAAATCAAAACGCTGCCTGCGCTTTTTAACTGCTGGCGCAGGGCATCTATTCTGCTTTGATCGACGCCGGGAACTTCAACCCAGGCCTGAAGTTTACGCTGTTGTCGTTCCAGTTCCTTGAGGAGTTCGGTACGGACTTCGCCGCGTTCAAATACATCCAGTAAATCCCCAATATTTCTAAAAAAATGCAGTGCGCCTGCATAATCGGCAATGGGTAAGTTAACGGAGAGTTGCTGGGTCAGAAACTCAATGCGCAGCCATGTACGCATCTTCTCATTGAGAGGGTGTTCAAAAAGGACCTGGGTGTGCATTACGGTTTTTCCTGTGAGACAAACTGCGACGCGCAGTGCAAATAGCGCGCGTGCAGGCGGGCGACATCCGAGGTGATGGCATCCGGTGCGCCATTATTATCAATAACATCGTCAGCCACGGCAAGACGAGCTTCACGTGTTGCCTGGGCTGCCAAAATTTGTTCAACATGTTCGCGTGTCACATCATCACGCTGCATGGTTCGTCTGAGCTGGGTCTCGGGAGTAACATCCACCACGAGTACGCGATTGGCCTTTTTGTACAGTGAGTTTTCAACCAGCAGGGGGACAACCCATAACAGATAAGGAGATGTCGCTTGCTGAAACTGGCGCTGAGTTTCCTGTTGAATCAGTGGATGGAGCAGGGCGTTCAGCCAGGATTTTTCATCAGGATCGGAAAAAATACGTTCGCGTAAAATTCGCCGTTGCAACGTGCCATCTGCGGCGATGAGTTCACTGCCAAAATGTTCAGCAATCGCGTTAAGGGCAGGCGTACCAGGCTCAACAACTTGACGCGCAATAATATCGGCGTCAATCACGTTTATTCCGAGGTCAGCGAACGCATTGGCAACGGTACTTTTACCACTGCCAATACCGCCAGTTAAGGCTACCGTATACCTCATAGATCCGGATCCTGGAGTTTAAGTTTGATTATCAAACAGTTAAAAGTTAAGCATGCGAAGGCGAGGCTGCTGCAGGATTGACCTACTCTGCGCCAGGTAAATTTATGGGATTGTAGCGTAAAAAAAGAGAATTTCGCAGTCTTGCGCGGTATTGATTAGTGCGTATGATAGCGTCACTGGAGTTGTGAGTTTCGATTTTTCGCCATTAACCCCAGGAATCCGCACATGCGTATCGAAGAAGATCTGAAGTTAGGTTTCAAAGACGTTCTTATCCGCCCTAAGCGTTCTACTCTCAAAAGCCGTTCCGATGTTGAGCTGGAACGTCAATTTACCTTTAAACATTCAGGTCAGAAATGGTCCGGCGTGCCAATCATCGCCGCAAATATGGACACTGTCGGAACGTTTGCCATGGCAACCGCGCTTGCCTCTTTCGACATTCTGACTGCTGTACATAAACACTATTCCGTAGAAGACTGGTCTGCTTTCGTTGCGAATGCATCTGCTGATGTCATCAAACACGTGATGGTTTCGACTGGGACATCTGACACCGATTTCGAAAAAACCAAACAAATTCTGGCGCTGAATCCTGCGCTGAACTTCATTTGCATTGATGTGGCAAATGGCTACTCAGAGCATTTCGTTCAGTTTGTGTCGAAAGCACGCGAAGCATGGCCGACGAAAACAATCTGTGCCGGTAATGTGGTGACCGGTGAAATGTGTGAAGAGCTGGTGCTTTCTGGCGCGGATATCGTCAAAGTCGGCATTGGTCCAGGTTCTGTTTGTACCACACGAGTAAAAACCGGCGTGGGCTATCCTCAGCTGTCAGCGGTTATTGAATGTGCGGATGCTGCACACGGTCTGGGCGGTATGATTGTCAGCGATGGCGGTTGCACGATGCCGGGTGACGTGGCAAAAGCGTTTGGCGGCGGTGCAGACTTCGTCATGCTGGGTGGTATGCTGGCCGGTCACGAAGAAAGCGGCGGTAAAGTGGTGGAAGAGAACGGTGAGAAATTTATGCTGTTCTACGGTATGAGCTCTGAGTCCGCCATGACGCGTCACGTGGGTGGTGTTGCCCAGTACCGTGCAGCTGAAGGTAAAACCGTTAAGCTGCCACTGCGAGGTCCGGTTGAGAATACCGCCCGTGATATCCTCGGCGGTCTGCGTTCTGCCTGCACTTACGTCGGTGCGTCTCGTCTAAAAGAGTTGACCAAACGTACAACCTTTATTCGTGTGCAGGAACAAGAAAACCGTATTTTCAATAGCCTGTAAGAACACATAGCACGCTGTAAAATGCCTGATGGCGCTCAGCTTATCAGGCCTACGTTCATGATTTTCGTAGGCCGGATAAGGCGTTTACGCCGCCATCCGGCATCTGAATTTACCCCATTCCGCTCATCGCATCTCCCAGATGAAAAATCGGTAAATACATCGCCACTACCAGCGTGCCGATAATTAATCCCGTAATCACAAGCAATGCAGGCTCAAGCAGCGCAGCCAGATTCTCGGCCTGAGACATTGTGTTTTCGCTATGATGCCGGGCCAAATTATGCAGCATCGCATCCAGCGAGCCGGAAGCTTCACCGGTTCTCACCAGCTGTAAACACAGTGGACTAAATTCTCCAGCATTTTTCAGCCCTTGCCAGACCGGTTTTCCGGCACTGATGTCTCGGTGTACCTGCGCTAATCGTTGTGACCAGAAAGGGCAGGCGAGGGTTTCCGCTACGCTCTCCAGACCTTGTAGAAAGGGAATTCCCGCGTTTTGCGTCAACGCCAGAACGGTGAAGATCTGCGTGAGTTTTTGGCCCCTGACCAGCGGTCCCATAACCGGACAGCGCAGCAAAAAACGCTGACGCAGAATAAGCCAGGACGGTTTTTGCTGTATCAGGCTATATGTCACCCCCAGCACCAGGCCGAGTAATCCGATCATCCATCCCCATCGACTGCTGTAATGGGCAAGGGTCATAATCCCCTGCGTTAACGCCGGTAGCGGGGTGTTGAACGTACGATAGATGGCGGCAAATTCAGGTAGTACAAAGTGCAGCATCGCGATGACGACCATTACCGCCATGGTGAGAATGATGACTGGGTAACGCAGTGCTTTTTTAACTTTATCGGTCAGCTGCTGCTGTTGTGTCTGCTGGCGGGCCAGTTCAAAACAGCAGACGTCCAGTTTGCCGGTAAGCTCTCCGGTGCGAATCATCGCCTGGTAAAGTGGCGGAAAAACGTGTTGCCAACGCGACAGCGAGGCGGACAGTGACATACCTTGTTCCATGTCGTAAGCCAGCGAGCGCAGTAGTGCCTGCCACTGATTGCTGGGATGCTGGTCGGCAAGCAGTGTTAATCCGTCGCAAAGCGTCAACCCTGCTTTCAGTAATGTGGCTAACTGGTGTATGACTTCCGTGCTTTGTTCTCTACGCCAGTGCGAGGTTTTAACACGCATACTCTTAATACGAGTTGGCGTAATGTGCAGTTGTTGCAGCGCATAGACCAGCGAGGGGCGATCGTCCGACCATAGCGCCCCTTCTGCTGGCTGACCCTGAGCGTTTATGCCTTGCCATCGCCAGAGTTGCTTAACGGGCATGGGGCATGCCCAGTACACGGATGAGCTCTTCAAACGTCGTTAACCCTCTTTCAACCGCCTGACATCCGTTCTCGAAAAGTGAATTCATTCCCGCCTGATGGGCGCCGGATTCCACTATGTCAGCAGTGGTACCGTTAGCGATGAGCTGGCGCACTGTGGGTGTGATGGGCAGAACTTCAAACAGCGCCGTGCGGCCATAAAATCCCTGATAGCAGTGTTCGCAGCCTGGAGCCTGCCAGCGCGGAAGCGGCGTGGGCCAGAGCGATGCTGGCAGCGTGACCGGGACATCAAGGCGCTGCCGACAATGGGGGCACAGCTTTCTGACTAATCGCTGGGCGATAACCAGCGTCAGCGCGGAGGCGATCATCCATCGGGCGACGCCCATTTGCTGCAGGCGTACCAGTGTTTCACTGGTGGAGTTAGTATGCAGCGTTGAAAGAACCAGATGACCGGTTTGCGCGGCTTTAAGGGCGATCTCTGCTGTTTCACCGTCGCGGATTTCACCCACCATAATAATGTCGGGATCCTGGCGCAGCAGTGCACGTAATACACCCTGAAACGTCAGGCCTGCGCGCGGGTGAATTTGCGTCTGAGTTACCCCGTCAATCGGGATCTCTACCGGATCTTCTACACTACACAGATTCACCTCCGGGGTATTTCGGGTTTGTAGCGCGCTGTAAAGCGTGACTGTTTTGCCACTTCCGGTCGGACCGGTGACCAGAATCAACCCTTGAGGCTGCTGTAAGGCTTGCGCAAAGGCGACCATCTGCGCGTCCTGCATACCCAGCGCGTTAATTTCCAACGCCTGCTCAACCTGATGCAGCAGGCGTAACACCACTTTTTCTCCGTAGCGACAGGGGAGTGTCGCAATGCGAAATGAGATGGGGGCACCTGAAATCTCAACGGTAAATTGCCCATCCTGCGGTAGTCGGTGCTCGGCAATGTCCAGACTGGCCAGCACTTTTAACCTTGCGGTGAGCGCAATACCCCTCTCCGTCAACACCTCCGGTAACGTGTGTAGCACGCCATCTACGCGTAGCCGTATCCGATAGTGATGTTTTGCGGGCTCAATGTGAATATCAGATGCCCGTTTTACCAGCGCGGATTGTAGCGTCTGTGTAAGTAATTCTGCTGCCGTCGCGCTGCTTTCAGGGATGACCGCTGGCAGCATTTGCCGCGGTTTGTGCGCGTGACCTTCCATTTGCTGGCGCGTCCAGCACACGATGTCGATGCGTCTGGTCGTGGCAAAATGCAGTGCATCCAGCAGTTCGTGGGAAGGCGCATCCACGACGGCGATGTGAACCACGTCATTGTCTGCATCCAGTAATATTCCTTGATACCGTTGGCATTGTCCCAGTTGGGCGTCAGGGTGACGCTCAGACCGTTGAGGCTTTCCTGCCCGGTGAGGCTGACGACGCCTTTTTCGACGCTCATGCCGGAGACATAGCGCGTGGTGGCAGGAGAGGGAATACCATTGGCCCCGGCATCACAGGTATCTGTACCACCATGCTCCAGCGCGCAGAGCTCGACAGCAGTGCGATAGGGGACAAAGGTTTGCAGCATGTCGGTCAGTGCCGCCTTACGTAGATAGTTCTGATAAGCCGGAATACCGATGGCGCTGAGAATGGCAATGATGTCAATGACCACCATCAGTTCGATAAGCGTGAAGCCTCGTTGCTTGTCCATAGTTCGCTCCTTGAGTTAGCTGACGCTACTGTGGCAAACCGGAAGGTACTTAGGCGAGGGGCAAAAAATAGAATGGGAAGGCAGGTTCAGAGGGTTTTTACGAAATTACACAAGCAGACAACGTATTTGCGAGGGAATGCGAAGAAACTGCCGGATGGCAGCGTAAATGCTTTATCCGGCTGGGGTTGTAGGCCCGATAAGCGAAGCGCCATCGGGCATTACCATGAGCAATTAACGAAAACGCATGGAGAGATCGAGCGCGCGCACATGCTTGGTCAGAGCACCGACGGAGATGAAATCCACGCCGGTTTCGGCAAATTCACGCAGCGTTTCATAGGTGACGTTTCCTGAAACCTCCAGACGCGCCTGGCCGTTGGTCCGTTTTACCGCTTCGCGCATTTGGTCGGTCTCGAAATTGTCGAGCATGATGATGTCCGCCCCGGCTTTCAGCGCGTCGTCCAGTTCATCCAGACTTTCCACTTCCACTTCAACAGGAACGTCCGGATGCAGCCAGAAGGCTTTCTCTACGGCCTGACGCACCGAGCCAGAGGCAATAATGTGATTTTCTTTAATCAGGAAAGCGTCAGAAAGTCCCAGACGGTGATTCGCGCCACCGCCGCACAGCACGGCATATTTTAGCGCGGTACGTAGCCCCGGCAGAGTTTTACGCGTATCCAGCAGCTGCGTCTTTGTCCCTGTCAGCAGGTCGACGTAGCGGCGTACTTCACTGGCGACGCCGGACAACGTCTGCACAAAGTTAAGGGCGGTGCGTTCGCCGGTCAGCAATACGCGGGAGGGACCGTCCAGTTCAAACAATGGCTGATTCGCTTTAATGCTGTCGCCATCTTCAACGTGCCAGCTGATTTTTACATCATCGCCAGCAAGTTGAATAAAGACCTCTTCCACCCAACGTTTTCCACAAAAAACGCCCTCTTCGCGGGTAATCACGGTGGCGTGGGAGCGCATATCCTCTGGTAAAAGTTGTGCAGTGATATCGTTCCTGGCATCAACGTCGCCGCCTAAATCTTCACGCAGCGCCTGAGCGACAGCGGCAGGGATATCCAGGTTGATGCGTTCCAACAGCGCGTCACGTCGGGAGTCAGGGTTATAGCGGCGAGGCGGCATGATAAAACTCCAAATAGCTAACGAATCATAAGAGAGAAACATGCTACCCTGAACCCGATATGAGCACCACCAATAAGGAGATTCTGCATGTTGTTCGATAAGGGTTGGCTGGCGGAGGCGCGACGCGTTCCTTCTCCTCATTATGATTGCCGCCCGGATGACGAAAACCCTTCTTTGCTGGTGGTACATAATATCAGCCTGCCGCCGGGTGAATTTGGTGGTCCGTGGATCGACGCGTTATTCACGGGAACAATTGATCCTAACGCCCATCCTTTTTTTGCTGAAATCGCCCATTTGCGCGTTTCGGCCCATTGTCTGATTCGCCGCGATGGTGAAATCGTCCAGTATGTCCCTTTTGATAAACGTGCCTGGCATGCAGGCGTGTCGAACTATCAGGGACGTGAGCGTTGTAATGATTTTTCGATCGGTATTGAGCTGGAAGGGACGGATACGCTGGCCTATACCGATGCGCAGTACCAGCAGTTGGCGGCTGTAACGCATGTCCTGATTCAGCGTTATCCGGCGATTGCCAATAACATAACCGGGCATTGCAATATTGCGCCCGAGCGTAAGACCGATCCTGGCGCGTCTTTTGACTGGGAAAGGTTTCGCGCTCTGGTCACCCCCTCGTCACGCAAGGAGATGACATGACGCTGTTTACAACATTACTGGTGCTGATCGTTGAGCGCTTGTTTAAGCTGGGTGAACACTGGCAGCTCGATCACCGAACGGAAGCCTTTTTTCGCCGGATTAAGCATTTTTCTATGGCCCGAACCCTTGGCATGACAATGATAGCGATGGGGGTGACATTCCTGCTGCTGCGTGCGCTGTACGGGCTGCTGTTTAACGTTCCGCTGCTGGTGGTGTGGATCTTAATTGGCGTGTTGTGCATTGGTGCGGGCAAGATACGCCTGCATTATCATGCGTACCTGAATGCGGCGTCGCGCAATGATGCCCACGCTCGTGAGGCGATGGCCAGCGAGTTAACGCTTATCCATGGCGTCCCGCCGGAGTGCAATGAGCGGGAGTATTTGCGCGAGCTGCAAAATGCGCTGTTGTGGAATAACTTTCGCTTTTATCTGGCACCGCTATTCTGGCTGATTGTCGGCGGTGCGTGGGGACCGGTGACGCTGGTCGGTTATGCCTTTTTACGTGCATGGCAGTCCTGGCTGGCACGCTATCAGACACCGCATCAGCGTTTGCAGTCAGGAATTGATGCGATCCTGCATGTGCTGGACTGGATCCCCGTGCGGTTGGCGGGTGTGGTTTATGCGCTGTTGGGGCATGGTGAGAAGGCGCTGCCTGCGTGGTTTGCTTCTCTGGCGGATTTGCATACTTCGCAGTATCAGGTGTTAACACGTCTGGCGCAGTTCTCGTTGGCGCGCGAACCGCACACCGATAAAGTCGAAACGCCAAAAGCCGCCGTGGCGCTGGCGAAAAAGACATCGTTTGTGGTGGTGGTGATTATTGCGTTACTGACCATTTATGGGACATTAGTATAGCGTTATGCCGGATGGCGCTAACGCTTATCCGGCCTACACCATATGTAGGCCCGGTAAGCGCAGCGCCACCGGGCAATGGTTTTAGAATGTATCAGCAGGCGGGATGCCAAAATCCGGCATGCCGTTTTCGTCCCAGCGTACGAGTTTCAAACGTGTATGGCGGTTGGGATCGTATAGCGGGTCGCCCTCAATCTCGGTGTAGTTCCTCGCATGGTACACCAGCACATCTTCCCCTTCCGACGTTTGCGTAAAGCTATTATGTCCCGGTCCGAACTGACGATTCTCGTAGCTGGTGGTAAAGACAGGACGCGGAGATTTGTGCCAGTTATCCGGGTTCAGTGGATCGGCACTGAGATCAATCCACAGTAACCCCATGCAGTAGTTTTCGTCGGTGGCGCTGGCGGAATAGCTGATGAACAGTTTGTCGCCGTGCACCATCACGGCAGGGCCTTCGTTGACCCAAAAGCCACGGCACTCCCAGTCGTACTCTGGATGACTGAGCATTACCGGCTCGCCTTTAATCGTCCACGGATTTTCCAGCTCCGCGAGATAAATATTGGAATTCCCGGCAATATCGGGGGATTTTTGCGCCCACAGATACCACTGCTTTCCCTGGTGGTTAAAAGTGGTGGCGTCCAGAGCGAAGGTATCAAACTGCGTTTTAATCTGGCCTTTCTCTGTCCAGGTGCCGGTTAGCGGGTCGGCATCTGCACACTCGAGGGCGAACATGCGGTGCTGGAACATTCCCAGCTTGTCGAGTGCCTGAGTGTGCGTAGCGGCAAAATAGATGTACCACTTGCCAGCAATATGATGGATCTCCGGTGCCCAGATCAGTTCGCTCATCGGGCCGCTGTCTGGTTTGCGCCAGACAACCACCGCAGCGGCGGTGCGTAGTCCTTCCAGGGAGTCAGCCCGCCGGATCTCCAGACGATCGTATTCCGGTACAGAAGCAATGAAATAATAGTGGCTGCCGTCACGGAGAATAAACGGATCGGCACGCTGTTCGATAAAGGGGTTAGGCCACTGATTCATCAGGCTTTCCTTGCATTTTCAGGAGATTTAATGTCGTGATACTCATTCAATTCACGGTAGTTGGCGCGACGCTTTTCCAGGTCTGACTGGATTTGCTGCATAAACTCGCGGTCAACTTTCAGCAGACGAACTACGCCAGCAGTAATCAGATAGCCCACGCCCGGAATAAGGGTGAACAGCAGCATGATACCGTTAATGGCGGACTCGCTTTGTGCTTTAGCACCTGCGTCGTAACCGTACCAGGAGAGCAGGAATCCGACCATTGCCCCGGCAATCGCCAGACCCAGTTTCAGGAAGAACAGGTTGCCGGAGAAGCTGATACCGGTGATGCGTTTTCCGGTCTTCCACTCGCCGTAGTCATCGACATCGGCCATCAACGACCAGTGCAGCGGAGAAGGGATCTGATGCAGGATGTTGAGCAGGAAGTAGAGCACCATAATCATCACGGTAGCTTTTGGATCGAAGAAGTAAAACGCGCCAGAGAAAATCGCCAGTACGATATTGGTCCAGAAGAACACTTTCAGTTTGCACCAGCGGTCGGTTAACACCTTCGCCAGGATACTGCCGATCATCATGCCGACAACGCCGAGGCTAATAAACAAGGTGGCAAAGTGCGTGCTTTGTTGCATAACCCAGGTGACGTAGTACATGGTGGCAGCCATGCGAATAAAGCCCGGGCAGACGTTGCACAGGGTTAACAACAGGATTTTTACCCACTGATCGTTCTTCCAGACATCTTTCAGATCGGCTTTTAAATCGTCGTTGGTCTGGACGGCAGGACGCACGCGCTCGCGTACTGTCGCAAAGCAAAACAGGAACATGCACATGCCAATAAAGGCCAGCACGGCCATCGCCATCTGATAGCCCTTCGCTTTGTCTTCTCCACCGAACCAGTCAGCCATCGGCAGCAAAGTGAGAGAAAGTAGCAGAGTGGCAATGCCCACCAGCACAAAGCGATAAGATTGGCAGGCGACACGCTCTTTCGGGTCGTTGGTGATGACGCTGCCGAGTGAGCAGTAGGGAATATTGATCGCCGTGTAGGTGATAGACAGCAGGAAGTAAGTGACAAACGCATAGATAACTTTGCTGTTGTACGTCCACTCTGGGGTGGTAAACATCAGTACGCTGAATAATGCGTAGGGGAAAGCCATCCATAAAAGCCATGGACGAAACCGACCATATTTACTGCGTGTGCGATCGGCCATTGCGCCCATTATAGGGTCAGTTACGGCATCAATAACGCGAACTGAGAGTAATAAAACGCCGACCAATGCAGGGGCGAGGCCAAATATGTCAGTATAAAAATAGTTAACAAACAGCATGATAGCGCCAAATATGATGTTGCATCCGGCATCGCCCATACCATAGCCGATTTTTTCTTTCACCGACAGTTTACTGGTTTCCATCAACTGCGCTCCATAAATAAGATATGGAGAGAATTATTGTCTGGTGAGCGTGTTTTTGCGTTGCAGGATAGCGCCGCTGATATGGATGAAATAGTCGTCTGTGGGAAAGTGTGAGGCAGGTAACACCCCCTGCCTTTGCAGGCAGGGGGGGGGAATTAATGTGCTTTAACCGCTCTGGCTGTTTTCTGCTTACACAGATAACCGACGCCAAGAATAGCAATCCACACCGGGATCAGGTAAACGGAGATTGCCATGCCCGGCGTCATCAGCATAATCACCAGCACTGCCGCCATGAAAATCAGGCAAACCCAGTTACCCAGCGGATAGAACAGCGCCGGAAAGCGACTGGCGACGCCCTGCTGTTGTTTCGCTTTGCGGAACTTGATGTGTGCAAGGCTGATCATCGCCCAGTTGATCACCAGCGCAGAGACCACCAGTGCCATCAGTAAGCCAAAGGCGGATTCCGGTGCCAGGTAGTTGATCAGGACGCACAGGGCGGTGACCAGCGCGGAGACGAGGATGGTATTCACCGGAACGCCACGTTTATCCACGTTCATCAGCGCTTTTGGCGCGTTGCCCTGTTGAGCCAGACCGAACAGCATACGACTGTTGCAATACACACAGCTGTTATAGACAGACAGGGCGGCGGTCAGCACCACGACGTTCAGTGCGTTAGCCACAAACGTGTCGCCCAGTTCGTGGAAGATAAGGACAAATGGGCTGGTATCTGCCGTTACGCGCGTCCACGGCATCAGGGAGAGCAGGACGGCCAGTGAACCTACATAGAAAATCAGGATACGGTAAATAACCTGGTTGGTCGCTTTCGGAATGCTTTGCTCCGGGTTATCCGCTTCTGCCGCAGTGATTCCGACCAGCTCCAGCCCGCCGAAGGAGAACATGATAATGGCCATCATCATCACCAGACCGGTGAAGCCATGTGGCAGGAAGCCACCTTGATCCCACAGGTTGCTGACGCTGGCCTGCGGGCCACCGTTGCCGCTAAATAGCAGCCAGCCACCGAACAGGATCATCGCCACGACCGCAATAACCTTAATAATGGCAAACCAGAACTCCATCTCACCGAATACTTTTACGTTGGTCAGGTTGATAGCGTTGATGGCCACGAAAAAGACGGCGGCAGAGGCCCAGGTAGGGATCTCCGGGTACCAGAACTGGATGTATTTTCCGACGGCAGTCAGCTCAGCCATGGCAACCAGAACGTACAGCACCCAGTAGTTCCAGCCGGAGGAGAATCCAGCGAAACCGCCCCAGTACTTATAGGCAAAGTGGCTGAAGGAACCGGCTACCGGCTCTTCAACCACCATTTCACCTAGCTGGCGCATAATTAAAAAGGCGATAAAACCGGCGATAGCGTAACCCAGGATAATCCCTGGCCCTGCAGACTGGATAACGGACGCGCTACCGAGGAATAACCCGGTGCCTATCGCGCCACCCAGCGCGATAAGCTGTATATGGCGGTTTTTAAGACCGCGCTTTAGCTGATCGCCATGCTGTTGACTTTCCATCATGAAACCTCGTGTGTGGTTTTACTCTTCATCTTTCGAGTACTTATATTTTGAACCACGCAGTGACGCGTGTGTAAGTTTGCAATTCCGTTTGTTGTATTAATTTGTTTACGGTGATGCTTAGTAAAATGTTGCCTAAATACTTTTGTCTTGATCAGAATAATGTTATGCGAGCGCGAATGCACCTGCTTTATGAAGGGAGGATGACGAGTTGAATAAAAAGAAACCATTTGTAAGCGCGAGTTTATCTACCACAAAATTTCCATTTTGAATTTTTATTCGTTAATTTTGCTTTTTAAATCGATATTTAAGCAGGTGAATCGGTTCAGATGGGATAATTTTTCGTTTCAATTACGTTAAAACTACCTCGTGGTGGGTAAATTTAACATTTGTGCATAGTTACATGTTTGAAACGTTATTTCTGTAATGTTGTTAAAATATGCCTCCTTTACTGATTTCAATCAAAACCTGTATGGACAGAAGGTGAATACTTTGTTACTTTAGCGTCAAGAACATGAAATTGGTAAGACCAATTGACTCCGGGCAAATGGCTTAAGACAGGAAATCATGGCCTACAGCAAAATCCGCCAACCAAAACTCTCCGATGTGATTGAGCAGCAGCTGGAGTTTTTAATTCTTGAGGGGACACTTCGCCCCGGAGAAAAACTCCCACCGGAACGTGAACTGGCAAAACAGTTCGACGTCTCCCGTCCCTCCTTGCGCGAGGCGATCCAACGTCTCGAAGCGAAGGGTTTGCTGCTTCGTCGTCAGGGCGGTGGCACTTTTGTTCAGAGCAGCCTGTGGCAGAGCTTTAGCGACCCACTGGTAGAGTTGCTCTCCGACCATCCTGAATCCCAGTTTGACCTGCTTGAGACGCGCCATGCGCTGGAAGGTATTGCTGCTTATTACGCCGCACTACGCAGCACGGATGAAGATAAAACGCGTATCCGTGAACTCCACCATGCGATCGAGCTTGCTCAACAGTCCGGCGATCTTGACGGCGAATCTGATGCCGTTCTCCAGTATCAAATTGCTGTCACCGAAGCGGCGCACAATGTGGTACTGCTCCATTTGCTCCGTTGTATGGAGCCGATGCTGGCCCAGAACGTTCGTCAAAACTTTGAATTGCTGTATTCGCGTCGGGATATGCTGCCGTTGGTAAGCAGTCACCGTACGCGTATTTTTGAAGCGATTATCGCCGGGAAGCCGGAAGAGGCACGCGAAGCGTCCCACCGTCACCTGGCGTTTATCGAAGAAATTCTCCTGGACAGAAGCCGTGAGGAAAGCCGTCGTGAACGCGCCTTACGCCGCCTGGAGCAACGAAAGAATTAGTGATTTTTCTGGCAGCAAGTTAACCAGAAGATGTTGTAAATCAAGCGCCATTTAAAATGCGCGGCAACTAAACGCAGAACCTGTCTTATTACGCTCTCTGGCGAGAACGTAATGGGACAGGTTCCAGATAACTCAACGTATTAGATAGATAAGGAATACCCCCATGTCAGAACGTTTCCCAAATGACGTGGATCCGATCGAAACTCGCGACTGGCTACAGGCGATCGAATCGGTCATCCGTGAAGAAGGTGTTGAGCGTGCTCAGTATCTGATCGACCAACTGCTTTCAGAAGCCCGCAAAGGCGGCGTGAAAGTAGCGGCAGGTACAGGGGCCAGCAATTATGTAAACACTATTGCCGTTGAAGATGAGCCGGAATACCCGGGCAATCTGGAGCTGGAACGTCGTATTCGTTCTGCTATCCGCTGGAACGCCATCATGACCGTACTGCGTGCGTCTAAAAAGGACCTCGAGCTGGGTGGCCACATGGCATCCTTCCAGTCCTCCGCAACGGTATATGATGTGTGCTTCAACCATTTCTTCCGTGCACGCAACGAGCAGGATGGCGGCGACCTGATTTACTTCCAGGGCCACATCTCTCCGGGCATCTATGCACGTGCATTCCTGGAAGGTCGTCTGACTGAAGAGCAGATGAACAACTTCCGTCAGGAAGTTCATGGCAAAGGCCTGTCTTCCTATCCGCACCCGAAACTGATGCCGGAATTCTGGCAGTTCCCGACCGTATCCATGGGTCTGGGTCCAATCGGTGCTATCTACCAGGCTAAATTCCTGAAGTATCTGGAACACCGTGGCCTGAAAGATACCTCTAAGCAGACCGTTTATGCCTTCCTGGGCGATGGCGAGATGGATGAGCCAGAATCTAAAGGCGCTATCACCATCGCGACCCGTGAAAAACTGGACAACCTGGTCTTTGTTATCAACTGTAACCTGCAGCGTCTTGACGGCCCGGTCACCGGTAACGGCAAGATTGTTAACGAACTGGAAGGCATCTTCGCAGGTGCTGGCTGGAACGTTATCAAAGTCATGTGGGGCGGTCGTTGGGATGAGCTGCTGCGTAAAGACACCAGCGGTAAACTGATCCAGCTGATGAACGAAACCGTTGACGGCGACTACCAGACCTTCAAATCCAAAGACGGCGCGTATGTTCGTGAGCACTTCTTCGGTAAATACCCGGAAACCGCAGCACTGGTTGCTGACTGGACTGACGAGCAGATTTGGGCGCTGAACCGTGGCGGTCACGATCCGAAGAAAGTTTACGCTGCACTGAAAAAAGCGCAGGAAACCAAAGGCAAAGCAACTGTAATCCTCGCCCATACCATCAAAGGTTACGGCATGGGTGACACCGCCGAAGGTAAAAACATCGCTCACCAGGTTAAGAAAATGAACATGGACGGCGTGCGTTACATCCGCGACCGTTTCAACGTTCCAGTTACCGATGAGCAGGTTGAAAACCTGTCTTACATTACCTTCCCGGAAGGTTCTGAAGAGCATACCTATCTGCACGCTCAGCGTCAGAAACTGCACGGCTACCTGCCGGCTCGTCAGCCTAACTTCACTGAGAAGCTGGAGCTGCCGGCGCTGGAAGACTTCGGTGCACTGCTGGAAGAGCAGAACAAAGAAATCTCCACCACTATCGCTTTCGTTCGTGCCCTGAACGTGATGCTGAAGAACAAGTCGATCAAAGATCGTCTGGTGCCGATCATCGCCGATGAAGCACGTACTTTCGGTATGGAAGGTCTGTTCCGTCAGATTGGTATCTACAGCCCGAACGGCCAGCAGTACACCCCGCAGGACCGTGAGCAGGTTGCTTACTACAAAGAAGACGAAAAAGGTCAGATCCTGCAGGAAGGTATCAACGAACTGGGTGCTGGTGCATCCTGGCTGGCGGCTGCGACCTCTTACAGCACCAACGATCTGCCGATGATCCCGTTCTACATCTACTACTCCATGTTCGGGTTCCAGCGTATCGGTGACCTGTGCTGGCAGGCGGGTGACCAGCAGGCGCGCGGCTTCCTGATCGGCGGGACTTCTGGTCGTACGACGCTGAACGGTGAGGGTCTGCAGCACGAAGATGGTCACAGCCATATTCAGTCTCTGACTATTCCGAACTGTATCTCTTACGATCCGTCTTACGCGTACGAAGTTGCGGTCATCATGCACGATGGTCTGGAGCGTATGTACGGTGAGAAACAAGAGAACGTTTACTACTACATCACCACGCTGAACGAAAACTACCACATGCCGGCAATGCCGGAAGGTGCTGAGGAAGGTATCCGTAAAGGTATCTACAAACTCGAAACCCTCGAAGGTAAGAAAGGTAAAGTTCAGCTGTTGGGCTCTGGTTCTATCCTGCGTCACGTCCGTGAAGCAGCGCAGATCCTGGCGAACGACTACGGCGTAGGTTCTGACGTGTATAGCGTCACGTCCTTCACTGAACTGGCGCGTGATGGCCAGGATTGTGAGCGCTGGAACATGCTGCATCCGCTGGAAACTCCGCGCGTTCCGTACATCGCTCAGGTGATGAACGACGCACCGGCTGTAGCATCTACTGACTATATGAAACTGTTTGCCGAACAGGTTCGTACTTATGTACCGGCTGATGATTATCGCGTACTGGGTACTGACGGCTTCGGTCGCTCTGACAGCCGTGAAAACCTGCGTCACCACTTCGAAGTTGATGCTTCCTATGTGGTTGTAGCGGCACTGGGCGAACTGGCTAAACGTGGCGAAATCGATAAGAAAGTGGTTGCTGACGCTATCACCAAATTCAATATCGATGCAGATAAAGTTAACCCGCGTCTGGCGTAAGAG
Source organism: Citrobacter sp. JUb117 (assembly GCF_024809055.1). Lineage (NCBI taxonomy): Bacteria > Pseudomonadati > Pseudomonadota > Gammaproteobacteria > Enterobacterales > Enterobacteriaceae > Citrobacter > Citrobacter sp. JUb117. Next base: position 91,436 of record NZ_JANUFB010000004.1, on the reverse strand, counting down.
GTAAAAGAAACATGGCTATCGAAATCAATGTACCGGACATCGGGGCTGATGAAGTTGAAATCACCGAGATCCTGGTCAAAGTAGGCGACAAAGTTGAAGCTGAACAGTCGCTGATCACCGTAGAAGGCGATAAAGCCTCTATGGAAGTTCCGTCCCCTCAGGCGGGTATCGTTAAAGAGATCAAAGTCTCTGTTGGCGACAAAACTGAGACCGGCAAACTGATCATGATTTTCGATTCCGCCGACGGTGCAGCAGCTGCTGCACCTGCTCCGGCAGAAGAGAAGCAAGCAGCCGCTCCGGCAGCTGCACCTGCTGCGGCAGCAGCGAAAGACGTACACGTACCGGACATCGGCGGCGACGAAGTTGAAGTCACCGAGATTATGGTCAAAGTCGGCGACACCGTTGCGGCTGAGCAGTCTCTGATCACCGTAGAAGGCGACAAAGCCTCTATGGAAGTCCCGGCACCGTTCGCGGGTACCGTGAAAGAGATCAAAATCAACACCGGCGACAAAGTGTCTACTGGCTCCCTGATTATGGTCTTCGAAGTCGCTGGTAGCGCGCCAGCCGCGGCACCAGCTCAGGCTGCTGCACCGGCAGCCGCAGCGGCTCCGGCAGCGTCTGGCTCTAAAGAAGTTAACGTACCGGACATCGGTGGTGACGAAGTTGAAGTCACTGAAGTGATGGTCAAAGTGGGCGATAAAATTGCCGCTGAGCAGTCACTGATCACCGTTGAAGGTGACAAAGCGTCGATGGAAGTGCCGGCACCGTTCGCGGGTACCGTGAAAGAAATCAAAATCAGCACCGGCGATAAAGTGAAAACCGGTTCTCTGATTATGGTCTTCGAAGTTGAAGGCGCGGCACCGGCTGCTGCCCCTGCGCAAGCGGCTGCTCCGGCTCAGGCCGCAGCACCTGCACCTGCCGCAGCTCCGGCTCAGGCCGCAAAAGCTGAAGGCAAATCTGACTTCGCAGAAAACGACGCTTACGTCCATGCAACGCCGCTGATTCGTCGCCTGGCGCGCGAATTCGGTGTGAATCTGGCGAAAGTGAAAGGGTCTGGCCGTAAAGGTCGTATCCTGCGCGAAGACGTTCAGGCTTACGTGAAAGACGCGGTTAAACGCGCTGAATCTGCACCGGCAGCTGCGGCTGGCGGCGGTATCCCGGGCATGCTGCCTTGGCCGAAAGTGGACTTCAGCAAGTTTGGTGAAATCGAAGAAGTGGAACTGGGTCGCATCCAGAAAATCTCTGGCGCTAACCTGAGCCGTAACTGGGTGATGATCCCGCACGTTACCCACTTCGACAAAACCGATATCACCGATCTGGAAGCGTTCCGTAAGCAGCAGAACGCCGAAGCTGAAAAACGTAAACTGGATGTGAAATTCACCCCAGTAGTCTTCATCATGAAAGCGGTCGCAGCGGCTCTCGAGCAGATGCCACGCTTCAACAGCTCCCTGTCCGAAGATGGCCAGAAGCTGACGCTGAAGAAATACATCAACATCGGTGTTGCGGTCGATACGCCAAATGGTCTGGTTGTTCCGGTCTTTAAAGATGTGAACAAGAAGAGCATTACCGAGCTGTCTCGTGAACTGACGGTGATCTCTAAGAAAGCGCGTGATGGTAAGCTGACGGCTGGCGAAATGCAGGGCGGTTGCTTCACTATCTCCAGCATCGGCGGCCTGGGGACTACCCACTTCGCACCGATTGTGAACGCGCCTGAAGTGGCTATCCTTGGCGTGTCCAAGTCGGCTATTGAACCGGTGTGGAATGGTAAAGAGTTTACTCCGCGTCTGATGATGCCGATTTCTCTCTCCTTTGACCACCGCGTGATTGACGGTGCTGATGGTGCTCGTTTCATTACCATCATCAACAACACGCTGTCTGACATTCGCCGTCTGGTGATGTAAGCAAAAAAGCCGGCCCGACGGCCGGCTTTTTTCTGGTAATCTCATGAAGTCAGTGAGGTTATTGTGCGAAAGACAAATCGGTTGCCGTTTGTTGTTTCAAAATTGTTAACAATTTTGTAAAATACCGGCGGATAGAACGACCCGGTGGACGACGGGTATAAATTAAGAGGTCATGATGAGCACTGAAATCAAAACTCAAGTCGTGGTACTTGGGGCAGGCCCGGCAGGTTACTCTGCTGCCTTCCGTTGCGCAGATTTAGGTCTGGAGACCGTCATCGTAGAACGTTACAGCACCCTTGGTGGTGTTTGTCTGAACGTCGGCTGTATCCCTTCTAAAGCGCTGTTGCACGTAGCAAAAGTTATCGAAGAAGCGAAAGCACTGGCCGATCACGGTATCGTCTTCGGTGAGCCGAAAACCGATATCGACAAGATTCGTACCTGGAAAGAAAAAGTTATCACCCAACTGACCGGCGGTCTGGCTGGTATGGCTAAAGGCCGTAAAGTGAAAGTGGTAAACGGTCTGGGTAAATTTACTGGGGCTAACACCCTGGAAGTTGAAGGCGAAAACGGTAAAACCGTGATCAACTTCGACAACGCTATCATCGCGGCGGGTTCCCGTCCGATTGAACTGCCATTTATTCCGCACGAAGACCCGCGTGTGTGGGATTCCACCGACGCACTGGAACTGAAAACCGTACCAAAACGCCTGCTGGTTATGGGTGGCGGTATCATCGGTCTGGAAATGGGGACCGTTTACCATGCGCTGGGTTCAGAGATTGACGTGGTTGAAATGTTCGACCAGGTTATCCCTGCTGCCGATAAAGACGTGGTAAAAGTCTTCACCAAACGTATCAGCAAGAAATTCAACCTGATGCTGGAAACCAAAGTGACTGCCGTTGAAGCGAAAGAAGACGGTATTTACGTTTCCATGGAAGGCAAAAAAGCACCTGCTGAAGCACAGCGTTACGATGCCGTACTGGTTGCTATTGGTCGTGTACCGAACGGTAAAAACCTCGATGCAGGCAAAGCGGGCGTTGAAGTTGATGATCGTGGCTTTATCCGCGTGGACAAACAGCTGCGTACCAACGTACCGCACATCTTTGCTATCGGCGATATCGTCGGTCAGCCGATGCTGGCGCACAAAGGTGTTCATGAAGGCCACGTTGCCGCTGAAGTTATCGCTGGTAAGAAACACTACTTCGATCCGAAAGTGATTCCGTCCATTGCCTACACCGAACCAGAAGTTGCCTGGGTCGGTCTGACCGAGAAAGAAGCGAAAGAAAAAGGCATCAGCTACGAAACCGCCACCTTCCCGTGGGCTGCTTCTGGCCGTGCTATCGCTTCTGACTGTGCAGACGGTATGACTAAACTGATTTTCGACAAAGAATCTCACCGTGTTATCGGTGGTGCGATTGTCGGTACCAACGGCGGCGAGCTGCTGGGCGAAATCGGTCTAGCGATCGAAATGGGTTGTGATGCGGAAGACATCGCGCTGACCATCCACGCACACCCGACTCTGCACGAGTCCGTGGGCCTGGCAGCTGAAATCTTTGAAGGTAGCATTACTGACCTGCCGAACCCGAAAGCGAAGAAGAAGTAATCTTCTGACTTTGTAAGAAACGCCTCTTCGGAGGCGTTTTTTTTGCCTGTAACGACCTGTAATCTCAGATAACCTGCTGGGTAGCACTCGCGCTGACCCGGCCTTAGGTTTTTCCCCGTTTTACTGCGTGACGGGTTGCCAGTTTTTATCCGGGGCGTAGGTGGTCAGCGCCTGCGCTTTTTCTTGTGATGCTTCACCAAGATCTGCCTGGTAGACGGTGTCATCGCCGTTAATCATAAAGCTCATCACGCCCGTATGACCGTAGCTGACGGGCCAGGCCACCATCGCAAAGCCACTGGTTTTGTCGGGAAGGATGCGGAAACGATAACCGTGATAACCCGTGCCAGGCTCTTGCGGGCTGAAGGCCGGTCCCAGAGGGCTTGGCGCTTCGCCTGGTGCAACGGGCCAGTACAGGCCATCCTTTTTCCCTTCCGTGCTGACAACCTTCTGCGCATACTTCTGGTTCATCGCAAAATAGCTCTGCTGAGCATCTACATAGGCGTGTAATGCCTCGATGGCGGCGAGTTCGTTGCGGCCAATTTCGCGAGTCTGGATCTCTTCGGCGGCTTGCTGCATATCAAATTGCCAGCCGGATGTGGTTTTGATCACCGGGATTGGCAACTGCCAGCCGCTGTCCCCGACAACAAGGTGCGCGGTATTGCCCTCGACGACGGTATTATGATGGACCTTCCAGTCACGCAAGAAGCGATCAACGGCATCAGGATCGACACCTTCTGGCGGCAGAAAATCGCGCCAGTCTTCTCCAAGCAGGTTGTTCATCGCACTTTCATTTTGTTCACCTATCGCGCTGGCCAGTGCGTCGGTTGCCTGGTCTGGTGTACTGAAAGATTGCTGTGCCATCGCGGTGGCCGAAACCATGAACAACACCATTCCACTGAGTAATTTCATTTTCATGTCGGTTCCCTTAACGATGACGGAGTTCACGGTGTTCAGTGCGCCCGCCGGATGCCTGGCGCGATGGTTGGTTGCGGGATATTTCCCTGCTCTGAGCGCCTCGCTGTTGCTGTGCTTGCCAGCTGCCTGAGCGACTATCGTTACCGCTCAGCGCATTGGCGCGCGGCTGACTAGTGCGCTGTTGAGTATTCCGCTGTTGCACGTTGCGTTGCTGTGCAGGTTGCGAAACCCGTTTCTCCTGTCTCTGCACGGTCGTCTGGCGAGTCTCTCGTTGTTGCGTGCTTGTCCGTTTCGCGGTTTGTGGTTTGGTGTCGTAGCCACGGTAGTTGTTGCGCTGAGAAATCTGCTTCAACTGTTGATTTGATGCCTGGCGCTGAGCATCTTTCGTTCCCGGGCGCGCGGTCTGAGAAAGCGTTTTACCCGTCGATTTCTCCATCTGACTCATGGCTGCCTGACGCTGGCTATCGCGGTTGACCGCTCTTTGCGGGTTTTGCTGGGTCGCACTGAGCCCGGTTGCCGTGTTTGTGGCGTGGAAGCGGTTATTGAGCTGGTTATTCGCATAGGGCACGCCCTCACGATAGGCCGGGTTATGCTGCCAGGTACGGTTGGCGTCAGTCAGCCGTTGACCACTGATTTTATTGAAGTTATCAACGTTGATATTGATGTTGTTATCGCCGTTGCGGTTATAACCGCCATGATTATCCCAGTCATCATTATTATGGTGGTGGTCCCAGTCGTCGTCGTCATCCCAGTCGATGTTGCTGAAGATGGCATAGGTTGTCGCTACCCCCAGACTGAAGCCTAAACCGTTAACGAAGCTGCTGCCAAATTGCTCACCGGGCGATGGCGGCAGATAGGTGGGCGGATAGGCGGTGTTTGGCCAGGTGCCGTACACCGTATTTGGGTTATAGGTCGGAACGTAAACCACCTGTGGATCGGCGGATTCAATTTTGATAACCGTTGGGCTTGTTGTGGTGGTGGTCGTGGTATGGGTTGTCGACTGACTGGTGTCGGTTTTCGTCGGTGCAGGCTTTGTTACGGTGGTAACCGTCTGCTGAGGCGTTGATTGTAATGCCCCGGTTTGCTGCGCCAGTGCGCGCAGGCGTTGAACCGAATCCATCACGTCTTGCGGCTGCGCGAGGAAAGCATCACCCAGGCTTTGTACCCACGGCGGATTTTCACCTAACAGTGACATCAACTGAGGAAACGCGACCAGTGATTTTACGCTAGGGTCCCAGGGCTGTCCGGCAACGGCCTGAATAGCGGCGTCACCCTGCATTTTAGGATTGTCTTTAGACCACTGCGCGGCCTGGATAACGTTGGCCGGGTAGGTCGCCGCCATCAAAATTTGCGACAGCAATGCATCCGGGTACAGCGCGACTGGCGCAACCCACTGATCGATTTGTGCGGCAGTGTATGTTGGTGCGACAGCAGGCGCGGATTGCACGGCAGGTGCAGCTACGGGTGCTGGAGCAGGTGCTGAAGGTTGTTGTGCGACAGGGGCCGGTGCAACGGGTTCCGTTGCGCGACTTTTGACGAACATCACGCCAGAGGCGGCAAACAGCCCGGCACTGCACAGAAGGACGAGCAGATGTGGCTTAAAGGGCAACTTCATAAAATGACTCCAACGAGACAAGCGCTGTGCCGTAAGGCGTTTCTGTTGCCGCGAGTATTATTCACCCGTGTTTTACAGTTTTGACTTTTATTGGGTAACCCCCCGGTATGTCCGGAAAAAGAGTGTGAACATTTATTACACAATTATATCTGATGCCTGAAAACGCGTAGAAATATTCTGATGCCGCCGTTTTAAATCAATCGCTTTAAGAGAGTGGGAGGGGACACAAATTTGCCTCGCCTCCTTGCTATACCATTCTTAACGATTCAGCCAATTTTTTATGTTGCTTTTTTGTAAACGGATTAACACTTAGTGAAAATCCTGTTATTGTGCCTTATGCGGTACCGGGCATTTACCCTACAAACTGCTGTCTCACAGGAGCGTGAAGAGAATCGCCTACCGCATATGACAATGAGAGCGAGGAGATACCGTCGTGCTAGAAGAATACCGTAAGCACGTAGCTGAGCGTGCCGCCTTAGGGATTGTGCCAAAACCGTTAGACGCAACCCAAATGGCCGCACTTGTCGAGCTGCTGAAGACCCCGCCTGTGGGCGAAGAAGAATTCCTGTTAGACCTGTTGATCAACCGCGTTCCTCCTGGCGTAGATGAAGCCGCTTATGTTAAAGCGGGTTTTCTTGCTGCCGTCGCGAAAGGCGACACTATGTCTCCGCTGGTGACACCCGAGAAAGCCATTGAACTGCTGGGCACCATGCAAGGCGGATACAACATTCATCCGCTGATTGACGCGCTGGACGATGCGAAACTGGCGCCGATTGCTGCCAAAGCGCTCTCTTCAACGCTGCTGATGTTCGATAACTTCTATGACGTAGAAGAAAAAGCCAAAGCGGGCAACGCCTACGCGAAGCAGGTAATGCAGTCCTGGGCCGATGCCGAATGGTTCCTGAACCGTCCAGCACTCGCTGAGAAAATGACCGTTACCGTGTTCAAAGTGACCGGCGAAACCAATACCGACGACCTGTCTCCGGCTCCGGATGCATGGTCGCGTCCGGATATCCCGCTGCACGCGCTGGCGATGTTGAAAAACGCCCGCGAAGGCATTGAGCCGGATCAACCGGGTGCCGTTGGTCCGATCAAACAGATTGAAGAACTGCAGAAGAAAGGCTACCCACTGGCCTACGTTGGCGACGTTGTCGGCACCGGTTCTTCACGTAAATCTGCGACCAACTCCGTACTGTGGTTCATGGGCGATGACATCCCGAACGTGCCGAACAAGCGCGGCGGTGGTCTGTGCCTCGGTGGTAAAATTGCGCCAATCTTCTTCAACACCATGGAAGATGCAGGCGCGCTGCCGATTGAAGTGGACGTAAACAACCTGAACATGGGCGACGTGATTGACGTTTACCCACTCAAAGGTGAAGTGCGTAACCATGAAACCAATGAACTGCTGGCGACCTTTGAGCTGAAAACCGATGTGCTGATTGACGAGGTACGCGCCGGTGGCCGTATTCCGCTGATCATCGGTCGCGGCCTGACCACCAAAGCGCGTGAAGCGCTGGGTCTGCCGCACAGCGACGTATTCCGTCAGGCGAAAGACGTGGCGGAAAGCAACCGCGGCTACTCGCTGGCACAGAAAATGGTCGGGCGTGCCTGCGGCGTTACCGGTATTCGTCCGGGTGCTTACTGCGAACCGAAAATGACCTCTGTAGGCTCTCAGGACACCACCGGTCCCATGACCCGTGATGAACTGAAAGACCTGGCGTGCCTGGGCTTCTCCGCAGATCTGGTGATGCAGTCGTTCTGTCATACCGCTGCCTATCCGAAGCCGGTTGACGTGACCACGCACCACACGCTGCCTGACTTCATCATGAACCGTGGCGGCGTCTCGCTGCGTCCGGGCGATGGTGTTATTCACTCGTGGCTGAACCGCATGCTGCTGCCGGATACCGTCGGTACCGGTGGTGACTCGCATACCCGTTTCCCGATCGGTATTTCCTTCCCGGCGGGTTCTGGTCTGGTAGCGTTTGCCGCTGCAACCGGCGTGATGCCACTGGACATGCCGGAGTCAGTGCTGGTGCGCTTCAAAGGCAAAATGCAGCCGGGTATCACCCTGCGCGATCTGGTCCATGCGATCCCGCTGTACGCGATCAAGCAGGGCCTGCTGACCGTTGAGAAGAAAGGTAAGAAAAACATCTTCTCCGGCCGCATCCTGGAAATCGAAGGCCTGCCGGATCTGAAAGTCGAGCAGGCATTTGAACTGACCGATGCGTCCGCTGAGCGTTCTGCTGCTGGCTGTACCATTAAGCTGAACAAAGAGCCGATCGTTGAGTACCTGACATCTAACATCGTCCTGCTCAAATGGATGATCGCCGAAGGTTACGGTGACCGTCGTACGCTGGAACGTCGTATCCAGGGCATGGAAAAATGGTTGGCAGATCCACAGCTGCTGGAAGCCGACGCTGACGCAGACTATGCGGCAGTGATCGACATCGATCTGGCGGATATCAAGGAGCCAATCCTGTGTGCGCCGAACGATCCTGACGACGCGCGTCTGCTGTCTGACGTGCAGGGTGAGAAGATCGACGAAGTGTTCATCGGTTCCTGCATGACCAACATTGGTCACTTCCGTGCCGCAGGTAAGCTGCTGGATGCGCATAAAGGCCAGCTGCCGACCCGTCTGTGGGTGGCACCGCCAACCCGTATGGATGCCGCACAGCTGACCGAAGAGGGCTATTACAGCGTCTTTGGTAAGAGCGGGGCGCGTATTGAGATCCCGGGCTGTTCACTGTGCATGGGTAACCAGGCGCGTGTGGCCGACGGTGCGACCGTGGTGTCAACGTCAACGCGTAACTTCCCGAACCGTTTAGGTACCGGCGCGAACGTTTATCTGGCGTCTGCGGAACTGGCGGCCGTGGCGGCGCTGATTGGCAAGCTGCCAACGGCGGAAGAGTATCAGACCTATGTTGCCCAGGTGGATAAAACCGCCGTGGATACCTACCGTTATCTGAACTTTGACCAGCTCTCTCAGTACACCGAGAAAGCGGACAGCGTGATTTTCCAGACGGCGGTATAATTCGCTAGCGGATTTTGCACAAAAACGCATCAATGCCCGGAGAGGTCAGCTTCTTCGGGCATTTTTATTTCTATTCCTTATACCCGTTACGCTTTTTTTCTGCCGCGCTGCTGCGATAATTACAGCAAGGTGCAGTGCGGTATTGGCGCACTGCCGGGAGCAGAGGAACACATTATGGATTACGAATTTCTGCGCGATATTACCGGAGTGGTAAAAGTGCGAATGTCCATGGGCCACGAAGTGGTAGGGCACTGGTTTAATGAAGAAGTGAAAGAGAACCTGGCCTTACTGGATGAAGTGGAACAGGCAGCGCGTGCGGTAAAAGGCAGTGAGCGTTCCTGGCAGCGGGCAGGGCATGAGTACACGCTCTGGCTGGATGGCGAAGAAGTGATGGTGCGTGCCAATCAACTGGAGTTTACGGGCGACGAAATGGAAGAAGGGATGAACTACTACGACGAAGAGAGTTTGTCTCTGTGCGGCGTCGAAGATTTCCTGCAGGTGGTGGCGGCATACCGCGAGTTTGTTCAGCAGAAATAATGATTGCCGTCGGATGTATTTTGTAGGCCGGATAAGCGCAAGCGCCATCCGGCATCACATTATTTAACGTAGGCCAACAGGCTCAGGGAGTCACGCGCCAGCGCTTTGCACTTTTTGGCAACCGGGATCCCGATACCGCTTAAATCGCGATAGCTGTCTTCACCGAGTGATTTCATGTCGAAGGTGTCGTAATTACTGAGGTCCCACTGGTTCTGCTGGGCAAAAAAGACCAGTGCGCGACGGATCTGCCCATTGGGCAAATTCTGGTATCCACAGTCATTTTTCAGAAAGACAAACACTGCCGTTAAATCGGCCATATCTTCGGCTTCGGACTCGCTGAGCGCGTAGCTATTTGCGCATACGGCCATCAGGCTACCGAACAAAATTGTTCTGAAAAACGTCTTCATTGCTTCTACCACTGCATCACGGAATTTAAACGTTAGCACACTGCGAGCGAAGCGACGACCTTTATTATCAGCGGTTCACTTGACCTTCCCGTAAGGGGAAGGCTTATGCTTAAAAGATAGCCTGCTTAAGCTGCTGAATATAAGGAAGTGATTATGCAACGTCGTGACTTTTTAAAGTACTCCGTGGCGCTGGGCGTCGCGTCAGCGTTACCTCTCTGGAGCCGTTCGGTTTTCGCTGCTGAGCGTCCTGCGTTACCTATCCCTGACCTGTTAACGACAGATGCTGCCGATCGTATACAGTTGATCGTTCAAGCCGGGCAGTCGACCTTTGCAGGTAAAACCGCGACCACCTGGGGATATAACGGTAATTTACTGGGACCGGCGCTGAAACTGCAGAAAGGTAAAGCGGTCACCGTTGATATCCATAATCAGCTGGCCGAAGAGACGACGCTGCACTGGCACGGCCTGGAAATTCCCGGCGACGTCGATGGCGGACCGCAAGGGGTTATTCAGGCGGGCGGGAAACGTTCTGTGACCTTCACGCCCGAACAACGGGCAGCGACCTGCTGGTTCCACCCACATCAGCACGGCAAAACCGGTCGTCAGGTGGCGATGGGGCTGGCCGGACTGGTGCTGATTGAAGATGAGGACATCCACAAACTGCTGTTGCCGAAACAGTGGGGCATTGATGATGTTCCGGTGATTATTCAGGACAAACAGTTCTCCGCAGACGGACAAATTAACTATCAGCTGGATACGATGACAGCCGCCGTCGGGTGGTTTGGCGATACGCTGCTGACTAACGGGGCGATGTATCCGCAGCATGCCGCGCCGCGCGGTTGGCTGCGTCTGCGTTTGCTGAATGGCTGTAACGCCCGCTCACTTAACGTGGCGGCCAGCGACAACCGTCCACTTTACGTCATTGCCAGCGACGGCGGACTGTTGGCAGAGCCGGTGAAAGTCTCCGAGCTGCCCATGCTGATGGGCGAACGGTTTGAAGTGCTGGTGGATATCAGCGATGGCAAAGCCTTTGATCTGGTCACGCTGCCGGTGAGTCAGATGGGGATGGCGATTGCGCCCTTTGATAAGCCGCATCCGGTGATGCGCATTCAGCCGTTGCGTATCACCGCTTCCGGTACGCTGCCGGACACGTTGACCACCCTGCCAGCCTTGCCTTCACTGGAAGGACTGACGGTGCGCAGGCTGCAGCTGTCTATGGACCCGATGCTCGACATGATGGGCATGCAGATGCTGATGCAGAAATATGGCGACCAGGCCATGGCAGGCATGGGGCATGGGCAGATGATGGGGCATATGAATAATGGCGAGATGGGCCACGGTAAAATGAATCATGGCAACATGAATCACGGTAATATGAATCACGGCAATATGGGCAGCATGGACCACGGCGGGACGTTCGATTTCCATAATGCCAACCGCATTAATGGCCAGGCATTTGATATGAATAAACCGATGTTTGCCGCGACGAAAGGTCAGCACGAACGCTGGGTGATTTCCGGGCAGGGCGACATGATGCTGCATCCGTTCCATATTCACGGCACCCAATTCCGCATTCTGTCTGAGAACGGTAAAGCACCGGCCGCGCATCGTGCGGGCTGGAAGGATACTGTTCGTGTTGAAGGCGGCGTCAGCGAAGTATTAGTGAAGTTTGATCACGATGCACCGAAAGAGCATGCCTATATGGCGCACTGCCATCTGTTAGAGCATGAAGACACCGGCATGATGCTCGGCTTTACCGTGTAACAAAATGACCGGATGGCATTTTTGCCATCCGGTAAAACAGGATGTTCTTAAAATAGGCATTTACCGTTTCATTCATTAGCGCGGCGGATATACTGATATGATTAATAATAAATCATGAGGTTAGAATGGATCTTTTCCGCAAGGTACTCACCGCATCTTTTGTCATGATGGTGGCGATTTCAGCGCATGCCGAAATGAAAATGCAACGCCAGAATATCCCGCAGCTCAATTTGAGTATCGAAATTCCGCAAACGCTGACGCCAATGTCCGACGAAATGGCGAAAATTAAATACCCTTCGGAAAATCGTCCGCAGGTTATTTATGGCGACGAGCGTGGCAAGGCCTCTTTAGGGATGACCGCCGGGCGCAGCGCGTTGCCCGCATCACAGTTGGATCAAGCGAAAGATGCGATGCTAAAAATGCTGACTAACTTCAAACCGCAGGCGGAAGCCGTGACCGTGGATGGGCATAAAGCCTGGCTGATTACCTTCCGCTCCCAGGCGCCGGATACCGAAATCCTGAATATGATGCTGGTAACGTCGGAAAAAGATAAAGCCGTGCAGGTCGCTTTTAATATGACCAAAGATTTGGTTGAACAATATCAGGATGTGGCGAAAGCATCGTTAATGTCGCTTAAATTTGATAAGTGATTGTTGTCAAAAATCTGAGAGCAATAAAGTACCCGCAGTAAATAGCGGGTATTTTTATTGAGTCTTGCCCAGGGCGGCCAGGGAAGACCCATGTTCTCTGTTCTGGTGTGGGGTAAAGATACCGTCATAGGACAACAGATGCCGCGAATAAAGGCTTTTACTGGTATACTTCGTACCTTGCGCTTAGATGCTGTCTTATTAAGAGTGAGCATTGAGTGATTTGTTTTTAAATCATATGGTTAGAGATATGAAACATACTGTAGAAGTCATGATCCCGGAAGCGGAGATCAAAGCGCGCATTGCTGAACTCGGGCGTCAGATTAACGAACGTTACAAGGACAGCGGCAGTGACATGGTGCTGGTTGGTCTGTTACGCGGCTCATTTATGTTTATGGCAGACCTGTGCCGTGAAGTGCATGTCTCCCACGAAGTCGACTTCATGACTGCCTCAAGCTACGGCAGCGGCATGTCGACTACCCGTGATGTTAAAATCCTCAAAGACCTGGATGAAGACATTCGTGGTAAAGATGTACTGATTGTCGAAGATATCATCGACTCCGGTAACACGCTGTCAAAAGTGCGTGAAATCCTCAGCCTGCGCGAGCCGAAATCTCTGGCTATTTGTACGCTGCTGGACAAACCCTCCCGTCGTGAAGTGAATGTTCCAGTCGAATTTATCGGCTTTTCCATTCCGGATGAGTTTGTTGTCGGTTATGGCATTGACTACGCCCAGCGTTATCGCCATCTGCCGTATGTTGGCAAAGTGGTACTGCTGGACGAGTAAAACTGCGAACGTGCCTGATGGTGAGCGTTTTGTAGGCCGGGTAAGGCGTAGCCGCCCCCCGGCAATGTTGAGTTACTTATGGTTACTGTGCTTTTGGCTGAGGTTCGACAGCCCCTGTCGGTAGCGCTGTTCTAGGGATTCACGGCTGGTGGCGGTCACGTCCAGATCGCGAAGTAGGCCATCATGAATACCGTAGGCCCATCCGTGAATAGTGACCTTCTGACCACGCTTCCAGGCTGAACGCATGATGGTGGAGTGGCCCAGGTTGTAGACCTGCTCCATGACATTCAACTCGCACAGTGTATCAATACGACGCTCCGGCGGCATTTCCCCGAGCAGTGAGCTGTGTTTAAACCAGATATCGCGGATATGCAGCAACCAGTTATCAATCAGTCCCAATTCTGTGTTTTCAATGGCGGCCTGTACGCCACCGCAACCGTAGTGCCCACAAATAATAATGTGTTCCACTTCCAGCACATCAACCGCATACTGAACCACTGAGAGGCAGTTCAGATCGGTATGAATTACCAGATTGGCAACATTACGGTGAACAAATAATTCGCCCGGTTCAAGACCGGTTAAACGTTCCGCGGGAACGCGGCTATCGGAGCATCCAATCCATAGAAAGCGCGGATTCTGCGCATGCGTCAGCGTTTCAAAAAATCCGGGGTCCTCTTCTATCAGCATCTTTGACCATAGTGCATTGTTGCTGATAAGTGTATCTATGTCTTTCATGGAGGCTGTAACCCAGTAAATTGCGTTGCGCTAATATAGGGTAACTCCTGATTTATTAAAACCAAATATCAAGTATTAGAATGTAAGGTAAGTAAAAAACCATGACCATTGCTCTGGAACTTCAACAACTTAAAAAGACTTATCCCGGTGGCGTTCAGGCGCTACGCGGCATAGATTTGCAAGTCGAAGCGGGTGATTTTTATGCGCTTTTAGGTCCTAACGGCGCAGGAAAGTCCACCACCATCGGGATTATCAGCTCGCTGGTGAACAAATCCTCAGGGCGGGTGAGCGTCTTTGGCTACGATCTTGAAAAAGATACGGTTAACGCTAAACGCCAGCTTGGGCTCGTGCCGCAGGAGTTTAACTTTAACCCGTTTGAAACCGTGCAGCAGATCGTGGTGAACCAGGCGGGCTATTACGGCGTTGAGTATAAAGAGGCGGTAAAACGCAGCGAAATTTATCTAAAACAGCTCGATCTGTGGGAAAAGCGTAACGAACGGGCGCGTATGCTGTCCGGCGGTATGAAGCGACGTTTGATGATCGCCCGTGCCTTGATGCATGAGCCGAAGCTGCTGATCCTCGATGAACCGACGGCGGGCGTTGATATCGAACTGCGTCGTTCAATGTGGGGATTTTTAAAAGATTTAAACGACAAAGGCACGACGATTATTCTGACCACCCACTACCTCGAAGAGGCGGAAATGCTGTGCCGTAATATCGGTATTATTCAGCATGGTGAGCTGGTGGAGAATACGTCGATGAAAAACCTGCTTTCCAAACTGAAATCCGAGACCTTTATTCTCGATTTAGCAGCGAAAAGCCCGTTGCCCAAACTGGAGGGCTATCAATACCGTCTGGTTGATACTTCCACGCTGGAAGTCGAAGTGCTGAGAGAGCAGGGGGTAAACAGCGTGTTTTCCCAGCTGAGCGCCCAGGGCGTTCAGGTATTGAGTATGCGTAACAAGGCGAACCGACTGGAGGAGCTGTTTGTTTCTCTGGTGCATGACAAACAAGGAGATCGCACATGATGCAGCTTTACTGGGTCGCACTGAAAAGCATCTGGGCGAAAGAGATCCACCGTTTTATGCGGATCTGGATCCAGACGCTGGTCCCACCGGTCATTACCATGACGCTGTATTTTATTATCTTCGGTAATTTGATTGGCTCACGCATCGGCGAAATGCACGGCTTTAGCTATATGCAGTTCATCGTACCGGGGCTGATTATGATGGCTGTCATTACCAATTCGTACGCCAACGTCGCGTCGTCATTTTTCAGCGCCAAGTTTCAACGCAACATTGAAGAACTGCTGGTCGCGCCGGTACCGACGCACGTCATTATTACCGGTTTTGTCGGTGGTGGCGTGGCGCGCGGGCTGTGCGTAGGTATTCTGGTGACCGCTATCTCCCTGTTCTTTGTGCCGTTTCAGGTACATTCGTGGGTCTTTGTGGCGCTTACGCTGGTGCTGACGGCGGTCCTGTTCTCGCTGGCCGGATTGCTGAATGCGGTTTTTGCCAAAACCTTTGACGATATCAGCCTGATCCCGACCTTTGTGCTGACACCGCTGACCTATCTGGGCGGCGTGTTCTACTCGCTAACGCTGCTGCCACCGTTCTGGCAGGGACTGTCGCACCTGAACCCGATTGTCTACATGATCAGTGGTTTCCGCTACGGTTTCCTCGGCATTCATGATGTACCGCTGGTCACGACCTTTGGCGTGCTGGTGGTGTTTATTGCCGCCTTTTATTTACTCTGCTGGTATCTGATTCAACGCGGACGTGGGTTACGTAGCTGATTCTTTCTTCCTCTCCCGGACCGGGAGAGGAAGACTTTTGATGTTTATCACCGTTATGTATTTATCACCCTGATAAACTACTTGTCTGCTAAGGAGGTAGGCAATGTTAGGTTGGGTGATTACCTGTCATGACGATACGGCACAGGATATGCTGCATCGTCTGGAAAAAAAGTTCGGCCCGCAGGCGCAATGCCGGGCGGTAGGGTTTTGGCGTGGACTGAGTTCAAATATGTTAAGTCGGATGATGTGCGATGCCCTGCATGACACCGATTCTGGCGAGGGTGTGATATTCCTGACGGATATTCCAGGTGCTGCGCCTTATCGCGCGGCGGCATTGATGAGCCATAAACATTCCCAGTGTGAAGTGATCTCAGGCGTGACGTATCCATTGCTTGAGCGAATGCTTTTGTCGCGAGAATCGATGAGCAGCGCGGCGTTTCGCAATCAAATTGTTTCCCTCGGCGGTCCTGATGTCACCAGCCTGTGGCATCAGCAACAGAAAAATCCCCCCTTTGTGTTGAAGCATGATTTGTATGAGTATTAAGCATTGGTATTGATGATGCTTTTGCTACAATAACCGAGGTTTTTCGCCTCGGTTATTCCATATGGTTATGCGTGCTCTGCTTATTCTGATGTTCCTGTTTTCTGGTTTTGCGGTTGCGGCGTTGCCTGCGCGCTATATGCAAACCACTGAAGATGCTGCTGTCTGGGCACAGGTTGGCAATAAAATGGTGACGGTAGGGAATATTCGTGCGGGCCAGATCCTCTCGGTCATTCCCGGTGGCGAAGACTATTACGCGTTTACCTTTGGCTTCGGTAAGGGATTTATCGATAAAGGCCATCTGGAGCGCGTTCAGGGGCGACAGAAGGTCGAAGATGGACTGGGCGATCTCAATAAGCCCCTGAGCAATCAGAACCTGATCACCTGGAAAGATACGCCGGTTTATAACGCCCCCGACGCCGGGAGTGCGCCGTTTGGCGTGCTGGCGGACAATCTGCGCTATCCCATAATAAACAAGCTGAAAGACAGGCTGAACCAGACGTGGTTTCAAATCCGTATTGGCGACCGGCTGGCTTATATCAGCGCCTTAGATGCTCAGACCGATAATGGGATCCCGGTGCTGACTTACCATCACATTCTGCGTGATGAAGAGAACACCCGTTTTCGCCATACCTCGACGACCACTTCCGTACGTGCTTTCAGCAACCAGATGACCTGGCTGCGTGATATGGGCTACACCACGCTGACGATGTACCAGTTAGAAGACTACGTGCGTAACCGCGCTAATCTGCCCGCGCGCGCGGTGGTAGTAACCTTTGACGATGGCCTGAAGTCGGTCAGCCGCTATGCGTATCCGGTGCTGAAGCAGTATGGGATGAAAGCAACGGCGTTTATTATCTCATCGCGTATTAAGCGGCATCCGCAAAAGTGGGATCCAAAATCGCTGCAGTTTATGAGCGTCTCCGAATTGAATGGCATCAGGGATGTGTTTGACTTTCAGTCACATACCCATTTTTTACATCGGGTAGATGGTTACCGTCGGCCGATCCTGCTGAGTCGTAGCCATCATAATATCCTGTTTGATTTTGCCCGTTCGCGGCGCGCGCTGGCGCAGTTTAATCCGCATGTGCTGTACCTCTCATACCCCTTTGGCAGTTATAACGCTACGGCGGTGACAGCGGCAGGAGAGGCGGGGTTTCACTTAGCGGTGACGACGGTGAAAGGGAAGGTGAAACCGGGGGATAATCCGTTCTTATTGAAAAGGCTTTATATTTTAAGAACGGATTCGCTAGAGACGATGTCGCGGCTGGTCAGTAACCAGCCGCAGGGGTAATCAAAAGTAGTCGATGGTGAAGGTGCCGATGGCTTTAAATTCGCCGGTGGTTATTGTGCTACCGTCATTGAGTGGGTAAATACTAGCGTAAAAGGGCAGGTTGTAGGAGGCGTTATTCGCGACGCTCGTCATTGGGCTCCAGATTTCAGCGCCAGGTTTAAAGGTATTTTCACCGTCGCGAGTTAGTGCATTGGTTTGCACGTAAACGCCAATCCCTTTCGCCGCAGTGCTGCCACTCAGCGTATTTTTGAGGAGCATATAGCCCATATCAGTGGTGGTACTGGCCGTTGAAGTCAGTTTAAAACGCATCCACACGGTGTTGGTACAGTACTTCATCTGTAACGTAAAGTTCTGAGAAGGCCAGTAGAGATCTCTGAGTGATGACATCATGATCTCGCCAAAATCAACGTTGTTGGTGCCGTTATTAGCCGATACCGCGGTGCAGGTTGCTGCGTAAACCGGCACGCTAAAGCTGGTCGGCGTAACGTTGATGGTCCACGGGTTGTTATCATCAGAATCTGCGGTGCCGATGCGAATTTGCCCCAGCGTGCGTGAATCTTTTGGCGTAATTGCGCTGACGTTGTTAAGGTTTCCAGCAAACCCGCTACCCTGGTATAGCGTTACGGTAGCTTTCATTTGCTTGCTGTCCCAGTAGCTTATGCTGCCGCTGTCGACCATGACCCACGAGCCTCCATTAGACGACGGAAAATAACCGCCGCCTCCGCCGGTGCTGTACATTTTTACCGCATAGTAAATACCGTCGACATTGGTAGGATAAAGCGCTCTGCCATCGGCCATACTGACCCTCGAGGCTTCGGTGGTATTCATATAAAATGCCACGCCGTCCTTTCCGTTATTGCAATAGGTCCAGAGATCACGGTCAAGCGAGGGATCAAAATAGGTGAGTTCATAGGTGGAGCTTGGGACGTCGTCGCTCACATAGTGAAATGAAATTGGGTTTGTCCCTCCGCCATTCAGCGCCATAGTGCCACTTTTGCCACTCTGTGAGAGGCGGCATTCTGTGCTTGCGCTGGCATTAAAATTCAGGGCCAATAGCGTTACCGGGAGTAGTAGATATTTAATCATGTCATCTTCCTTGATTATTGATAAATAGCATCAACCAGCACATGGCTGGTGATCTTTCCGGCGCTCACGATGCCGGTATTCTGGTAGCGGGCGTAAAAGTCGTAACGGGTCAGATAGTTGGCTGATGTTGAAACATCAATGGCGACGGATGAACTGCCGTCGCTATTGACGACGTTACGGTTATCGCTGCTGGAGAAAATCACGATACCGACGTTTTCCGCTCCGCCAGTGGCCGCGGGGGTGTCGTTGATAAATACCTGCTGGCTCTCGGCAGGCCAGGTGCCGTTTTGCGGCTGAAAGCGGAACACCATTGCGTTAACCGTTGTCGTATCATCAGCGCAGCTTTCGACGTTGACGCTAAACTGCGTGCCGCTGTCGGCATCGCCCGGTTGCAGGCGTGTTGTGCCGTCGCCGTTGTAAAACCAACTCCTTGAAACGATAGGTAAATGTACCAATCCGTTATCGGAGAGGGAGATCTGGCAAGTGTTCTCCACGACGTTAGCCGTGAGGGTGACGTCCAGACCTCCCGCGTCCTCATCCGCAAAGCAGGGGGCAGTGTAGAGTCCGCCAGTCACTCCCATTATCAGTAGTGCTCTCCCTAGTGAAGAGAGTATTTGGATGTTTAATGGCATGACGGCTCTACTCCTCTAGGTTTACTGATAGGTGACAACAAACGTGACCGGCGCGCTGACGCTGCCTGTCGTGACGTTAGAAATCGTTCTATCCTTGGCGATAACAATACGGGAGGCGAAAGCAACATCGAGCGTACTGCCGCTTATGGTGAGCTTTTGCGCGGGTTTGGTATTGCAGCTTAGCAGCGTTCCTGTTCCGGCTATGCCTTGCCAGACTTCAAAACCGGTGGCGTTACCAGCAGAGAATGAATCTCCATTAGTGCTTGGCCCTGAACACCCGCCCCCGGTACCGGAGACGACCTGATAGCTGGCGGTTTTGACGCCCGCGCAGTCGGTAAAGGCCACTTTGAACGGCTCGCTGCGGCTTTGTGCGACCAGATCTGACTTAAAGACCTCGCCGAAATCCAACGTACTGATAGCCTGACCACCGCTGTTCTGAATTTGTGCCGTACAGGTACCTGCTGAGACGGTCGTGGTAAAGGTTGCCGAAACGCTGCTGGTACCGGTTATTGCGGCAAAAGAGTGAGCGGAGAAAAGCACTGCACCGGCAACGCCGCCCAGAAATGATAATTTTTTCATCAAGAGATCCCTTTTCTGATGATTATTCGTAGGTGAAGTTGAAGGTCGCCACGGCGCTAAAGTCACCGGTGGTACCTTGACCCGTGCGGGTTTCCGCTAATGTGGCGACTAACGGCACCTCTTTCGCACTGATTTCCGCGCTGCTCCAGACTATCCGGCCTGTATCGGCAGTGGCGTTAATGGTGAAAGGCGCATCGGTTGCAGAAACCCTGGCGATAGTGAGACCGAGGAAGCTTGCGGCATCCGCCTTCCCCGAACCGTTGACAATAATGTAGTTAGCATAGCTAGACGGCGTACCCGTGATGGTGGTTTTTAGCCCTTGTAAGCTGTCCGGGCATTCGGTGATTTTCAGCTTAAAAGTCGCTTGGGCTGAACTGTCGCCGTTGGCAATCTTATCGAGGCTAACGGTTCCGCCCGAGCCAATGGGAATGGTGTTATTTTGACCAGTACCACTGCCGCCTTCGATAGCCATATCACAGGTGGTTTCGCGTAGCGTTGCGGTAAAGGTGACATCCAGCGATGTCGCCTGGGTTGGGTATGCGGTTGCGAACAGCAGTCCGCTACAGCCCAGTAGGTAGAGTTTTTTCAGTCTCATTATCTTCATAATCCCTGTAAAAATAATGCCATTACATCTGGCAACGTTGGTTACTCAGTAGACGGGTAAGGCCAACTTTCTGTTCAGCTTTCTCGCTATCGAGCTGATAGTTGACGGTGCAGCGTCCGTCGCTGCCGCTGCCCCAGATGACAAGCAGTTTTCCGCTATCAACGACACCGCGAACGTACGCCATACCGGCCTGCCCGACGGTCCCGATAGATTCACCCTTCTCGTTTTGCACGTCCGCGCCGAGCGGGATAAAACCGTTATCGGTACGTTGCAACTCCAGCAGCAGTGAACGTCCTTCATCGGTTTCGAAATCCACTCGTACCACGGCGCCGCTGCGCGGAATTACCACGGAGCTGGTATTTTTCACCTCGACGTCGTGTTCCATTTTGTCGATATTGATGCCTACATTATTTTCCCGGTAAGCGGACAGATAAGGCTGGATGGCATAGCCAAAGCGGTTAATTTCGCCGTCGCCATTGGTTAAGCGCGCACCTTTGGCACCCGAAGCGTGAACCAGTGCCAGCGTGTCGGTATCGCCGATGCTGTTCGGCGCCAGCGTCAGGCCGCCGGAGTGCAGCAACATGCCGCCGCTGTAACTTAATGAATATTGACGGCTGTTATCGTCGGATGCGGAAGCCGACACGCTGAGTGGCCCCAGTGAGCTGTTGTAGCTACCGTAGCCGCCAACCTGGTTAATTGAGCCGCTGTCACTACGGCTGGCGCTGGTGTTAACGCTATAGTTAAAGCGATAGTCGTCAGTGTTACCGTTGGCGCTGGTGGCGAAGTTATTGTTCGACTTCAGATCACTGTTGACGCTCATGTTGACGGTGGAAAAACCGAGCGGCCTTTTGTTACGACCGAACAGGTTTTCCAGCGGAATACTCAGACTTAAGTAAACGCTGTCGTCTTTATCACCGTATTCGTTATAGGTGCGCTGTACGGAAAGGCTGTAGCTGGCCCACGAGAAGGAATCGCTGTAGCCGATGCTGTATTGCGAGGTCGATGACGACTTGTTCCAGTAGTCCTCCCAACTCCCGTTCACATACAGGTTCCCGTTGCTGGAATCCCACAGAGAGACCGGCTGGCTGATATTGATTTGGAACTGGTTTTTCATGCGCTGGAAATTGCTGAACTCATTGTTTGCATCCGATCCGTTGTGCTTCACGTTATCGTTTAGCGTGGCGGCATCGCGCAGCGACATGTAGTTTTCAGTCGAGAAACGGTAGGCGGCAATGTTGAAAGACGTTTGCGAATCTTCAATCAGCTTACTCCAGGTGATGCGATAGCTCTGCCCGGTGAGGGTGTCCAGATCGTCGACCGATGTATTTGAGTGCGTAACGTCAAAAGCGAAGGCACCCACTGGCGTATTGGTGGCGATACCCAGCAAGCCAGCGTAATAGCCGACGTCCATGTACTGAGCACCGGTGTAAACGGTGAAGGTATTATTCAGGCCGTAGTAGCCGCTGGCGTAGCCCAGTCGAGGCTTCTCTTTTAAGCCATTGTCGTGCAGTTCGCCTGCGCCAACGTCCCAGCGACCATAGCCAGGACGCAGCATCTGTGTGACGGAGGAGTAGGGCACCGAGAAGGTGCGCACGCTGCCGTCGGCTTCTTCAATAGAAACATCCAGGTTGCTGCCATAGCCGGTGGTACTGAGATCGTTGATAGCGAAGGGGCCGGGCGGCACCGTGGTTTCATAAATTTTACTGCCGCTTTGCTTAATCGTGACCTTGGCGTTGCTTTTTGCCACGCCGCGAATTTCCGGGGCGAAGGTTGACGCCCCGCCGGGGAGCATACGGTCATCGTTATAAAAACGAACGCCGCGCAGGCTGAAGGAATCAAAGGCATCACCGCGGGTAAAGGAGTCGCCAACCAGAAACTGCGAGCGCAATGCCGTGATATCACGCTGTAGATAAATATCCTGGCTAGAGTATTCGCTGCCGTTGTCTTTGTCCCAGTTCGCGTTACCTCTGGCACGCAGATGCCATGCGCCAAAATTGGCACCGTATTTTAATCCGGCATAGGCCGAGTCAGAGCTGCTACCGCTGTTTTCCGAATGCCAGCTGTTGAGATCATAAGAAAACATTGCCACCGGAATACCATCCTGCCATAACGAAGGATCGACGTATCCGTTAGGGTTTTTGAGGACGTAAATCTGCGGCATGGAGAGTGACAGTTCCTGAGTGCCGATATCATAATTCCATGAGGACTGCGGGAACTGTTTGGCAAGATCGACACATTCAGCAGACTCGAGATCCATCCCTGCTGTTTTGACGCCAATTTGCGTCAATAACTTGCTAGTGAAGCAGGGCGTAGCGCGTGGCGTGCCATTATCGTTGAAGGTAAAATCGCCCAGCAATTTACGCTGACCATTCAGCAGGATCTGCGTTTTATAGGTACCCGGTGGGACTGGGTTGCCTTTTGAATAACGACTTACGTCGATGTTTGAGCCAGTATTGAAGAGAAATTGATCGTTAAATTCAACATCATCCGCTAAAACTGGAGATGCTTCTTCTGCCATTACTGGAGACTGGAGTGCAATATAAATAGCTGTACACAATAATGATCGACGAAAAAGCATAGTTCCCTTATCTCTTCTGGATGCTGATATCCTTCAGCGCGGTAATTAATTAATGCTGGCCTGGTGCTTCTCTATCCCACCGAAATCATTAATTGCGGCATATTCTATTTTTCCACCTGATATATTAGGCGTGTTTTTTAGCGGAATAACTTCACTTGATAGCGGTGAGATCGTATGGGAATCGACATTTATTTTCTTACCGCTTGCCGTAATAGTGGCGCTTGCCATCGATACGTAATAAGGACTGCTATTATTGGCAACTAGTGTTCCGCCCTGCTGTGACCATTTCAGATTTCCCGCCGCGGTGGCCGGATCACCCTGTAAACCGTCCGGGCGAAAAAACATCTTAATACGGGTGCGGAACGCGAGCTGCAGGACGTTCTGGGCATTGGCGTCTTTTGCCTTTGGTGGAACTTCCAGCACGTTAAACCAGAACAGAGATTCCCGATCCTGAGGCAGGGCCTGTCCGGTCCACGTAATACGGACGGTCTGGCCTTTTGATGGATCAACGCGCGAAACCGGTGGCGTGACGATAAACGGTAATTTCAGCTCTTGTGGATTAACCGTATCACGACCGTCGTCCAGCCAGGACTGCACCAGCAGCGGTTTGTTGCCACGGTTTTCCATCTTGACGGTAACGTCTTTGGATGACTGTGGATACACCACGCGAGTGCCGGAGATAACGATGTCAGCACTGGCGCTAAATGTGCTTAACGCAGCGCTGGCGCATACCAGAGCAGTGAGGGTCAATTGGGTGTAACGATGCATATATGCTCCCTGCGATGCGCCTGCGGAAAAGGCAGGCGCATAATCCAACTACGGCGTGATTACTCGTAGGACATAGTAAAGGTAGCGTTGCTGCTGACTTTACCGGCGGTGATATCAGCCGTCCCTTTCACCCAGTCTGCGCTTGGAACATAAGCCACGCGGTAAGCCAGTACGCCAACACCTTCGTCCAGCGTTGCTGTCTGAGTGTTGTTCGCCGGCAGGCCAACCTCGATGCGGTCAGTGTTGCTGGAACCGTTGTTATACAGCGCCAGGCTTACGTTATCGGCATGCCCAGCAACGCTCGGATCGGTTTTCAGGGTACCGTTAGACAGTTCAGCGAACTGCTGAGAGGTGAAGGTGGCTGACGCTTTGGTCAGCGTTGTCGGGCAACCGCTCAGATGCAGTTCGAATTCTTTGGAACCAACGCCGCCAGTATCAGTGGTCGCCCCTTCAACTTCGCTGACTTTTACCACTGGCATGGTGATGGTGACGTTGTTGGCGTCAACACCGTTGTTAGTGGTGATAGTGCAGGTGGTGTCAGTAACGGCACCATCAAAAGTGATCAGACCTACATCATCTGCGAATGCAGATGCTGAACCCAGTGCGCAAACAATTGCTGCCGCAGCAATGCTCAACTTATTCATTTGTTAACATCCATATAAAATTAAATATTCCCGGCAATAAATGGAGGGAGCCTAAAGAATTTTAGGTTTGGGCATTTTATTCTTGAAAGGACTGTAGGGGGAATTAAGAATTGTTGATAATGAATGTAGAATTGAGCGTTTGAATGGCTTAGGTGAATATGTTAAAATCGAAAATAAGTTTTACAGGATTAATTAATAAAATATAATATATTTTGTGATATTTATTATTCTGCGCTTTTTATATATTTTATGAATAATAGCCCTGAAAAATATTTCAAGGCTATTATATTATCAGGCAACCTGTACCGGAATCGCTTTCGCAGTACGTTTCATTTCGTTATCGCCTTCGAAGTAGGCAACTTTCGGGCGCCAGGTTCGCGCTTCTTCATCAGACATCGTCACGAAGCTGGCGATAATCACGATGTCGCCAACTTCAGCGCAATGCGCCGCAGCACCGTTCACGGAGATGATCTTCGAGCCGCGTTCAGCCGCAATGGCATACGTAGAGAAACGTTTACCGTTGGTCACGTTCCAGATATCAATCGCTTCGTTTTCCAGAATACCGGAAGCATCGAGGAAGTCCTGGTCAATAGCGCAGGAGCCTTCGTAATGCAGGTCCGCCTGAGTGACCTTCACGCGGTGAAGCTTGCCTTGCAGCATGGTGCGAATCATAACGTCTATACCCTGTCGTTTACCTTGGCAAAGCAGGCAAAAACGACCTGCTTTGAGAAATTTTTAGGCAGTATTGCCCGATTTTTAGCCCCTGTCTACTGGGCTAATGTAACGCTTTGATTGTCGATGAGACGCGCCTGGCCCAGCCATGCAGCGACCAGAATTACTGCACGTTTACTGGTTTCGCTTAGCGCCAGCAAAGTATCGGCATCGCGAATCTGAATGTCATCGGCACGGAAGCCTTTTTCGTTCAGCTCCTGCTCTGCAATGGCAATGATCTCTTCCTGATCGCGCTCACCGGCCTGTAATTTTTCCCCAATGCGGCTCATCACTTTGTACAAGCCTGGGGCGATTTTACGCTGCTCAGCCGTCAGGTAGCCGTTGCGTGAGCTGAGGGCTAAACCGTCTTTGGCGCGAATAATCGGCACACCGACGATCTCAATGTCGTAACCCAGATCGGCCACCATTTTGCGAATTAGCGCCAGCTGCTGAAAGTCTTTCTCGCCAAAGCAGGCGATATCAGGCTGGATCAGGTTGAACAGCTTGCTAACGATGGTGGCAACACCGCGGAAGTGACCTGGACGACTTGCACCTTCCAGCATGGTGGAGAGGCCGGGAACATCAACGAAAGTGTGGCCTTCCAGACCCTGAGGGTAGATTTCTTCTACGGCTGGAGCAAAGACGTAATCGACTTTACGTTTGTTCAGCTTTTCGCAATCTTCTTGCAGCGTACGCGGGTAGCGCACCAGATCGTCCGGGCGGTCAAACTGCATCGGGTTAACGAAAATGCTGGCGATCACTACATCCGCTCGAGCCCGGGCTTCATCGACCAGCTTCATATGACCATCGTGCAGGTTGCCCATGGTGGGAACTAACGCGACGCGCTTACCTTCCTGACGCAGACGACGAACGTGCTGGCGCAGCAGCGGTAGGGTTTCAATAATTAGCACACCTTGACTCCTTAATGGAAACTGTGTTCTTCACCCGGGTAAACGCCGGATTCAACCTCGGTAATATACTGCCGCACCGCGGCGCGCATGTCGCCCGCTTCATTGAGGAAATTTTTGGCAAATTTCGGAATATGACCGCCGGTAATACCAAACGCATCATGCATCACCAGGATCTGACCGTCGGTGACATTGCCTGCGCCGATGCCGATGACCGGGATGGACAGCGCTTCGGTTACGCGTTTTGCCAGCTCAACCGGAACACACTCCAGCACCAGCAGCTGCGCACCTGCGGCTTCTAATGCCAGCGCATCGTCGAGCAGCGTTTGGCCCGCATCGCCACGGCCCTGCACTTTATAACCGCCAAAGATATTCACCGACTGGGGTGTTAAGCCCAGATGACCGCACACCGGGACCGCACGTTCGGTCAGCATTTTCACCGTATCAACCAGCCACGCGCCACCTTCAATCTTGACCATGTTTGCGCCAGCGCGCATCACCACCGCCGCGTTAGCAAAGGCTTGCTCCGGCGTGGCGTAGGCCATGAACGGTAGATCGGCAAGCAGCAGGCAGTTTGGTGCACCGCGACGCACTGCCCGGGTGTGATAGGCGATGTCTTCAACGGTGACTGGCAGGGTGGAATCGTGCCCTTGTATTGTCATTCCCAGTGAGTCGCCGACCAGCATCACATTGATGCCTTCGTCGGCAAAGAGTTTAGCGAAGCTGTAGTCGTAGGCCGTAATCGTCGCGAAGCGCTTTTTCTCTTGCTTGCATTTTTGCAGCAAGGAAATGGTCGTCGGTTTCATAACATTTCCTGAGTGTGAAAGTCATATTTACCGGCATTCTAGCAGTCACATTCAGGGGGGCAATGGTTTTAAGCAACCGTTTGGCGCGAAAGCAGTAAACGCTAAAGGGGAGGGGAAAATTTACCAGTGGGCAGGTTTTTCTGCGCCAAGGAGGGTGAGGTGCTGATGCAGACGGGTACCGTCCGGGAAAGTCAGTTCCGGCGCGATTTCAAACAGCGGCCACAGCATAAAGCCCCGGTTTTTCATATCGTAATGCGGAACGGTCAGACGGTCGGTATTAATCACGTCGTTGCCAAACAACATGATGTCGAGATCCAACGTGCGCGGACCCCAGCGTTCGGCTTTCCGTACTCGCCCTTGCTGCAACTCGATACGCTGCGTGTGGTTGAGCAACTCTTCAGGCGCGAGCGTGGTTTCCAGCGCAACGGCAGCGTTCAGGTAATCAGGTTGATCCTGAGGACCCAATGGTGGCGTGCGGTAGAAGGAGGATACGGCGACGATCCGGCTGTCCGGGATTTCTCCCAGTGCCTGTACGGCAGCATTAACCTGTTCCAGCGGAGAGGCTAAATTGCTGCCGAGTGCGATATATACCCGTCGTCTTTCTGGCTGCATCTGTGTTGGCTTTCCTCGCTCATCCCTGTCACGTACTGATGTACGCTCCTGGGCATTCGCTGTGTCGCCGTCTTGATGCAACCCGAAATCCGTTGGGTATACGCGATGGGTCACGCACTTCCCTCGCGGCGCGGCGCACGTTTACGCGGACGACGATGGCGACGGCGTGCGTCTGGCTCTTCATCCAGTTCGTTCAGCATGCCTTTTTGTTCTGGTGGCGCGGAAACCTGGAATTCGCCCCACCACTGCGCCAGACGCTGCAGTTCGGCGTTGTTTTCCACTTCGGCACGCAGCGCCAGTAAATCGTAGGCGGCGCGGAATTTCGGATGCTCCATCAGCTTCCAGGCGCGTTTTCCCTGACGACGGGACATGCGTAACTGAAGCTGCCAGATATCGCGGGTGAGCGATGTCAGGCGTTTAGGAATCGCCAGCGAGCGGCACGCTTCGTCCAGCACGTCGTTCATCGCCAGCGCGAAAGCGTCGTAGTAGGCCAGACCGCTTTCCTGAGCAATTTTCTGCGCGGCTTCCAGCAGCGGGTACCAGAACATGGCGGCAAACAGGAACGCCGGATTGACACGCATATCGTTGTGGATACGGGTATCGGTGTTCTTCAGTACCTGGGCAATAATGCGTTCCATTGCGCTGTCACCTTCTTCGGTGAAATAGCGGGTAATGGTCGGGAACAGCGGCTGGAACAGGCTGTACTCACGCAGTTTCTTATAAGTTTCGTAGCCGTAGCCCGCCTGTAACAATTTGAGGGCTTCTTCAAACAGGCGTGCCGGCGGAATATCGTTCAGCAAGGTTGCCAGACGCGGGATCGGCTCGGCGGTTTCCGGGCTGATGCGCATGTCGAGTTTTGCTGCAAAGCGGACAGCGCGTAGCATACGCACGGGATCTTCACGATAGCGAGTTTCAGGATTACCGATCAGGCGAATGACGCCGTCTTCCAGATCCTGCATCCCGCCGACGTAATCGCGAACGGTAAAATCCGCTACGCTATAGTAAAGGCTGTTAATGGTGAAATCGCGGCGTTGCGCATCTTCTTCGATGGAACCGAAGATGTTGTCACGCAGCAGCATACCATTTTGACCGCGCTGTGAGGTTGCACGGTCGGCTTCGCTGCCTTCATGGTGTCCGCGAAAGGTTGCCACTTCGATAATTTCCGGGCCAAACATCACATGGGCCAGACGGAAACGACGTCCTACCAGACGGCAGTTACGGAACAGTTTCCGAACCTGATCGGGGGTCGCGTTGGTCGTGACATCAAAGTCTTTCGGCTTTTTGCCCAGCAAAAGATCGCGTACGCCCCCGCCGACCAGCCATGCCTCGTATCCAGCCTTATTAAGCCTGTACATTACCTTCAGGGCATTTTCACTGATATCTTTGCGGGAGATAGAGTGCTGCTCACGCGGGATTACCGTCATATGTGGACGGGCGACGGCAAGCTCGGCCTCGCGCTCCTCGCGGCTTAGCACCTTGCGGCAAAAATTAGCGACTCGGGTAAAAATAGTACACCTCGGTAGTGTCAAACTTCAGTCAGAACAAGTGTTGCTGTGTAAAAATAGCGGCTAATCATAGCTCAGCAAGAGGCATTTGAGAATGCCGGATTTACATTCACTGAACCCGGCACCGTCGTAAGCACCCAATTTTGCACCGCAGTTTGCAGTAATTCTTCCACGCTTAGCGCTTGCCACGGTATTGCTATGTCTTGTCCGAGGAAGCGCAACGCGTCGATGAGAACAGGGCGCGGATCGCCTTGCGGCAGGGCAGGCGCATGATTCTGCTTAGAAAGTTTAGCCCCGTGTTCATTCAGCGCCAGCGGGAGATGAATATAGTCCGGTACCGGCCAGCCAAACTGCTGATACAGCGAAATTTGGCGCACTGTGGGCTCGATAAGATCCGCGCCACGCACGATTTCCGTCACGCCCTGAAAATGGTCATCAACCACCACCGCCAGGTTATAGGCAAACAGCCCATCGCGTCGGTGGATGACAAAATCTTCCCGAGCAAGCTGAGGGTTGGCCTGAATCTCGCCGCGCAGTCGGTCGTTAAACTGCATGACCGGGTGGCGTTGCTTGATACGCACCGCCGCGTGGTCCGGTCCGTGGCGTAATGTGCGACAGTGACCGTCGTAAATGCCGCCAATACTCTGAATACGGGCACGGGTGCAGGTGCAGTAATAGCTCAGATCCTGCTCTTGTAACCAGGCCAGCGCTTCACGGTACGCGTCATGGCGCTGAGATTGCCACAGTACCTCGCCATCCCAGTGCAGTCCGTAATGTTCCAGCTGACGCAGAATCGTATCTGCAGCACCGGGAACTTCACGAGGGGGATCGATATCTTCAATGCGCACCCACCAGATCCCGTGCTGTGCGCGAGCCTGTAGGTAGCTGCCGAGAGCGGCAATCAATGAACCAAAATGCAGTTCGCCGGAAGGGGATGGGGCGAAACGGCCAATATAGCGTTTGTCAGTCATGTCGGTGGATAGCATAAAAGAAGAAGGCGGGAGAAACTCCCGCCTGTAGTCAACGTGGTACAAATGACGGGATTAACCTGCCATCTGTTTTTCGCGAATCTCAGCCAGCGTTTTGCAGTCGATGCACAGATCGGCTGTCGGACGCGCTTCCAGACGGCGAATACCAATTTCTACGCCGCATGATTCGCAGTAGCCGAAATCTTCGTCTTCTACTTTCTTCAGCGTCTTCTCGATCTTTTTGATCAGTTTGCGCTCACGGTCACGGTTACGCAGCTCAAGGCTGAACTCTTCTTCCTGTGCGGCACGGTCAACCGGATCGGGGAAGTTAGCTGCTTCATCCTGCATATGAGTCACAGTGCGATCGACTTCATCCCTGAGTTGATTACGCCATGCTTCAAGAATACGCCTGAAGTGCGACAGCTGGGCTTCGTTCATATACTCTTCGCCCGGTTTCTCCTGGTACGGCTCCACCCCAGCGATGGCGAGAATACTCAGGGACGATGTTTTACGGTTTTGCCCTTCTTGCATGTTGCTTCTCCTTAACACGCACTATCGATCCCCATGTTCGGGGGAAAAATCAGGTCGCTATAAATAGCAGATGCTTTTCCGGATAGCAATTATCTAAACGTTACACTTGACAACCCTGTGAGGAAAAGCGTATTTGCGCACGCGGCCAGAATACTAATTAACCCGTTTGTATATGCCATTACAACGTAATGGCTAATGGCTCTTTAAGAGTCATTCCGTGGGCAGAAAGTTCCGCTTTATATACCAGAATTTCTACCCCCTTAAGCCGTGCTTCGACTAATAATTGCGCATATTTTGCATCGATATGGCGCGCGGGTGAAAAATGTGTAATGGCTGAATGCAGCACTGCGAAAAATATCACCGCTCGCTTGCCTTCGGCCGCTACGTTCATCAATTCCCGAAGGTGTTTCTGACCTCGTTCAGTGATGGCATCGGGAAAATAACCCTGATTTTTTTCCGCCAACGTGACTGATTTCACTTCAATATAGCAGTCAGGGCGGGAATCCGCCTGTAACAAAAAATCAATGCGGCTGCCTTCGGCGCCGTATTTTACTTCACTTTTCAATATGCTGTAGTTCGAAAGTTCTGAAATTAACGCATTCTGAATAGCTTCTTTCGTTAATCTGTTAGCCCACAGGGTGTTAACACAAATAAACGCACCGGATTGGGTTTGCGTTAATTCCCAGGTATGCGGGTATTTCCGTTTAGTATTTTCTGATGTTGAATACCAGACGGTGTCACCCGGTGTAGCGCATCCGGTCATCGCGCCGGTATTCGGGCAGTGTAGCGTTAAGGTTGTACAGTCGGGTGTGATCACATCCGCTAAAAAACGCTTGTAGCGCTGAATTAAAGTCGCGCGCTGAAGTGGCGGAGAAAATTCCATGGAAATGTCCTTTTATTTTTCGCCAAGCGTCCAGCGCTGTAGTGGCGTGTAGCGTGTGCGACCGCGTGCAAATGAAGAGGCGTAAAGCGCAAACTCGGTGACCGGAAATGACCAGCAAAAACCCGGCGGCGGGATCGTGACCGCATGGCCGGCATCGCGTAACAGCGTGATATGCGGATGAAACGGCTGTGGGCTTTGGTAACACCCGCTGCGCGCGGCCTGCGCCCGCAGCATACTCGCCAATTGCAACAGCCCGCGTGGCGGCTGGCGCATTCCTAGCCAGACCACGCGTGAGCGCAGCCATTGTCCGGCGTCATCCAGTGTTAGCGTAAAACCCGGCTGGCGAATACGCCCGGCAAGTTGTGACAGCGCCTGCTGCTTCTCAGCGCTGACCTCGCCTAAAAAGGCCAGTGTCAGGTGCAGATTGTCAGCCGCGACGGGGCGACCCGCTTCAGGTGGGAACTGTGCGGCTCGCCAGTGGATAAGCTGCTCCCGAACCTCGGCTGGCAATTCAATGGCAAAGAACAGCCTTTTTGGCTCAGACATGATGGATACTCGGTTATGAATTAACGCGATGCTACAATGCAGCGCGAAGAATGTTAACCCTCTGGAGCCATTTGTGACGACGTTGCCCGTTGCCGCCGTAGTGCCTGAACTGCTTACCGCCCTTGATACCTCACCGCAGGTTCTGCTGACCGCACCGACCGGCGCCGGGAAATCGACCTGGCTGCCGTTGCAGCTTCTTGCGCACAATGGCATTCAGGGGCGGATTATTCTGCTGGAGCCGCGTCGTCTGGCGGCCCGCAACGTGGCGCAGCGTCTGGCCGAGTTGCTGAACGAAAAGCCCGGTGAGACCGTGGGCTACCGCATGCGTGCTCAACACTGCGTTGGACCGCATACCCGGCTCGAAGTGGTAACAGAAGGTGTGCTCACGCGCATGATCCAACGCGATCCCGAGCTAAACGGCGTTAGCCTTGTGATCCTCGACGAATTTCATGAGCGCAGCTTGCAGGCTGACCTGGCGCTGGCGCTATTGCTGGATGTACAGCAAGGGCTGCGGGATGATTTAAAACTGCTGATCATGTCGGCAACGCTGGATAACGGGCGTTTACAGCAGCTGTTGCCCGATGCGCCGACGATTGTCTCTGAAGGCCGCGCCTTTCCCGTAGAACGACGCTATCAGCCGCTGGCGGCGCATCAGCGCTTTGATGAAGCTGTGGCGGTGGCAACGGCGGAGCTATTACGCCAGGAAAGCGGCTCGTTGCTGCTTTTTTTACCGGGCGTGGGGGAGATTCAGCGAGTGCAGGAACAGCTGACCTCGCGCGTAGGTAATGATGTTCTGCTTTGTCCGCTATACGGTGCGTTATCGCTTACCGAACAGCGTCAGGCGATTTTGCCCGCGCCGCCAGGCTCGCGCAAAGTGGTGCTGTCCACCAATATTGCCGAGACCAGTTTAACTATCGAAGGTATCCGGCTGGTGGTGGACTGTGCGCAGGAGCGCGTGGCGCGTTACGACCCGCGCACCGGTTTGACGCGCCTGATTACCCAGCGTATTAGCCAGGCGTCGATGACCCAGCGAGCCGGGCGAGCAGGCCGTCTGGAACCCGGTATTTGCCTGCATCTGCTGGCGAAAGAGCAGGCCGAAAGAGCGGCGGCGCAGGGCGAGCCGGAGATGCTGCAAAGCGACTTGTCCGGCTTGCTAATGGAGTTGCTGCAATGGGGATGCACTGACCCAGCGCAGTTAAGCTGGCTGGATAGGCCGCCGACGGTCAATTTGCAGGCGGCAAAACGGCTGCTACACATGCTGGGCGCACTTGAGGGCGACAGGCTCAGTGCGGCGGGGCAGAAAATGGCGGCGCTCGGCAACGATCCGCGTCTGGCGGCGATGCTGGTTCGTGCCACAGATGACAATGAAGCGGCAACGGCAGCAAAACTGGCGGCGATTCTCGAAGAGCCCCCGCGCGGTGGCAGTACCGATCTGACGGTGGCGTTTTCACGCAATCAGCCGAATTGGCAGCAGCGTAGCCAGCAATTGCTGAAGCGCCTGAACATTCGAGGTGGGCAGTCTGATAGCGCGCTGATCGCCCCGTTACTGGCTTCGGCTTTCGCCGATCGCATTGCCCGACGTCGTGGTCAGGAGGGGCGGTATCAGCTGGCTAACGGGATGGGGGCGATGCTGGATGCCGACGACGCATCAGGGCGTCATGAATGGATTATTGCGCCTTTATTGCTGCAAGGCAGCGCCTCGCCGGATGCGCGTATTTTGCTGGCCCTGCCGCTGGATATCGATGCGCTGATACAATCATCTCCTGAGTTGCTGCAGCAGTCCGACACTATCGAATGGGATGAAAATCAGGGGACACTAAAGGCATTGCGCCGCACGCAGGTAGGTCAGTTGACGCTAAAAGTGCAGCCGCTGGCCAAACCCTCGGAAGAGGAACTGCATCAGGCGATGCTGAATGGTATTCGCGATAAAGGGCTAAGTGTGCTCAACTGGACGCCGGAAGCAGAGCAGTTCCGACTGCGTCTGCAATGTGCGGCAAAATGGCTACCGGAATACGACTGGCCTGCCATGGACGACGCGTCGTTGCTGGCGACGCTGGAGAGTTGGCTGCTGCCGCATATGAGCGGTGTGCACGCTTTACGCGCGCTTAAAGCAGTAAATGTGGGCCAGGCATTGCGCGGATTACTGGACTGGTCAATGCTGCAACGTCTGGATAGTGAATTGCCCACACATTACACTGTGCCGACGGGAAGCCGGATAGCCATTCGCTATCACGAGGATAACCCACCGGCGCTGGCGGTCAGGATGCAGGAAATGTTTGGCGAGGCCAATACGCCGACCCTCGCACAGGGGCGCGTCCCGCTGGTGCTGGAACTGCTCTCCCCGGCGCAGCGACCGCTGCAAATCACCCGTGATTTGAGCGCGTTCTGGCAGGGGGCGTACCGTGAGGTGCAAAAAGAGATGAAAGGGCGTTATCCCAAACATGTCTGGCCAGACGACCCGGCGAATACCGCGCCGACGCGGCGCACCAAAAAGTATTCATGAGTTGTAGTGGTAGGCCTGATAAGCGAAGCGCCATCAGGCAAAAAAATTGAGAGATTTCTTCTTCTGTCGCTTGACGGAAGAACAGAGAATCAGGTCTTTGCGCCTGAATGTTGCGGAGAAAAAGCATGGCGGGGAATGACCGCGAGCCAATTGGACGTAAAGGGAAACCGACGCGTCCGGCGAAACAAAAGGTGAGCCGTCGTCAGCTCAGAGATGATGAGTATGACGACGATTATGATGATGACTATGAGGATGAAGAACCGATGCCGCGTAAAGGTAAAGGCAAAGGGCGTAAGCCTCGTGGTAAACGCGGCTGGTTCTGGCTGCTGGTAAAACTGTCGATTGTCTTTTTGGTGCTGATTGCCATTTACGGCGTCTATCTGGATCAAAAAATCCGTAGCCGTATTGATGGCAAAGTCTGGCAGCTGCCTGCGGCCGTGTATGGCCGGATGGTTAACCTCGAGCCAGAAATGCCCATCGGCAAAAAAGAGATGGTGAAGCTGCTGGAGGCTACGCAGTATCGTCAGGTCTCGAAGATGACGCGGCCCGGTGAGTTTACCGTGCAGGCGAACAGCATTGAGATGATCCGTCGTCCGTTTGACTTCCCGGACAGTAAAGAAGGGCAGGTGCGTGCGCGTCTGACCTTTGACGGCGATCATCTGGACACCATCGAGAATCTGGATAACAACCGTCAGTTCGGTTTCTTCCGTCTCGATCCACGCCTGATCACCATGCTCTCTTCGGCAAATGGCGAGCAGCGTCTGTTCGTGGCGCGTAGCGGTTTCCCGGATCTGCTGGTGGACACGCTGCTGGCAACCGAAGACCGTCATTTCTACGAGCATGACGGCATCAGCCTGTATTCCATTGGTCGTGCGGTGCTGGCGAACCTGACGGCAGGTCGCACGGTGCAGGGCGCCAGTACGCTGACCCAGCAGCTGGTGAAAAACCTGTTCCTCTCCAGCGAACGTTCTTACTGGCGTAAAGCCAACGAAGCGTACATGGCCGTGTTGATGGATGCCCGTTACAGCAAGGACAGGATCCTTGAGCTGTACATGAACGAAGTCTATCTCGGCCAGAGCGGCGACAACGAGATCCGCGGCTTCCCGCTGGCGAGCCTGTATTACTTTGGCCGTCCGGTTGAAGAGTTGAGCCTCGATCAGCAGGCGCTGTTGGTGGGGATGGTGAAAGGGGCGTCGATCTACAACCCGTGGCGTAACCCGAAACTGGCGCTGGAGCGACGTAACCTAGTGCTGCGTCTTCTGCAACAGCAGCAGATTATCGACCAGGAACTGTATGAAATGCTGAGCGCACGTCCGCTAGGCGTGCAGCCGCGCGGTGGGGTGATCTCTCCACAGCCCGCGTTTATGCAGATGGTGCGTCAGGAGCTACAGGCGAAGCTGGGCGACAAAGTTAAAGATCTTTCCGGCGTGAAGATTTTCACCACCTTTGATTCCGTGGCGCAGGACGCCGCAGAAAAAGCGGCGGTGGAAGGCATTCCGGTGCTGAAGAAACAGCGTAAGCTGAGCGATCTGGAAACGGCGATTGTGGTAGTGGACCGCTTTAGTGGTGAGGTTCGCGCCATGGTCGGTGGGTCGGAGCCGCAGTTCGCAGGCTACAACCGTGCTATGCAGGCGCGTCGTTCAATTGGTTCTCTGGCGAAGCCCGCGACCTATCTGACCGCCCTGAGCCAGCCGAAGCTGTACCGCCTCAATACCTGGATTGCCGATGCGCCGATTGCGCTGCGTCAGCCAAACGGTCAGGTGTGGTCCCCGCAGAACGATGACCGTCGCTACAGCGAAAGCGGTAAAGTGATGCTAGTGGATGCGTTAACCCGTTCCATGAACGTGCCGACCGTCAATCTGGGCATGGCGCTGGGGCTGCCAGCGGTCACCGAGACCTGGGAAAAACTGGGCGCGCCGAAAGATCAGCTGCACCCGGTGCCAGCTATGCTGCTGGGGGCATTGAACCTGACGCCAATTGAAGTGGCGCAGGCGTTCCAGACCATCGCCAGCGGCGGTAACCGCGCGCCGTTATCAGCGTTGCGCTCGGTAATTGCCGAAGACGGTACGGTGTTGTATCAAAGCTTCCCGCAGGCCGAACGCGCTGTGCCAGCACAGGCCGCGTACATGACGCTGTGGACCATGCAGCAGGTGGTGCAACGCGGTACCGGCCGTCAGCTTGGCGCGAAGTATCCGGGGCTGCATCTGGCGGGGAAAACCGGGACCACCAACAACAACGTTGATACCTGGTTCGCCGGTATTGACGGCAGTCAGGTGACCATTACCTGGGTGGGTCGCGATAACAACCAGCCTACCAAGTTGTACGGTGCGAGCGGGGCGATGTCGATTTACCAGCGCTATCTGGCAAACCAGACGCCAACGCCGTTAACGCTGACGCCGCCGGAAGATATTGTCGACATGGGCGTGGATTACGACGGCAACTTCGTGTGCAGCGGCGGGATGCGTACGCTCCCGGTGTGGACCAGCGATCCGGATTCGCTGTGTCAGCAAGGTGAGATGCTGCAACAGTCTGGCAATCCGTTTGATCAGTCAACGCCGCCGCAGCAGCCTCAACAGCAGCAACAACCGCCGCAGCAAGAAAAGAAAGACGGCG
This sequence comes from Citrobacter sp. JUb117, assembly GCF_024809055.1. Lineage (NCBI taxonomy): Bacteria > Pseudomonadati > Pseudomonadota > Gammaproteobacteria > Enterobacterales > Enterobacteriaceae > Citrobacter > Citrobacter sp. JUb117. The sequence continues at coordinate 54,390 of NZ_JANUFB010000004.1, read as the reverse complement.
ACGGTGTCGCAGGCTGGATCAAAGATATGTTTGGCAGTAACTAATCTCTCCCAAAACCCGCTTCGGCGGGTTTTTCTTTTCTCATCTCAGACTCCGACCAAACAACATTTCAGCGTAATTCATTAACCCTTTCTTTTCATCTGGTTATTTCTTGACCCCTCAGTTTTAGTAGGGATGTGTATCGCTTGCTATCTCGCCAGCGTTTCGAATATTATGCTGCCGTTATAATAATAATTCTCGTTTACGTTATCATTCACTTTCATCAGAGATATACCAATGGCGCGTTATAAAACTGCTCAGCCAAATTCCTCGCTGCGTAAAATGGCAGTGCTGGTAGCCACAGCGGTTAGCGGCATGTCTGTCTATGCACAGGCGGCGGTTGAACCAAAAGAAGAAACCATCACTGTCACCGCAGCACCCGCCGCACAAGAAAGCGCATGGGGACCTGCTCCAACCATCGCTGCCAAGCGTTCCGCCACGGCAACCAAGACTGATACGCCTATCGAAAAGACCCCACAGTCTGTTTCGGTCGTGACGCGTGAAGAGATGGATACCAAACAGCCGGCTTCCGTGAAACAAGCGATTGCTTACACCCCCGGCGTTTTTGCTACGCGTGGTAGTTCCACCACCTATGATGTGGTGACGATTCGTGGTTTCACCGCGCCTACCACCGTCAATACCAACCAATATCTGGATGGTATGAAACTTCAGGGCAATAACTATTCTGAAGTGTCGATGGACCCATATTTCCTGGAACGCGTAGAAGTGATGCGCGGGCCAACATCAGTGCTGTACGGCAATAGCAACCCTGGCGGTATTGTCAGCATGGTGAGCAAGCGTCCGACCACGGAGCCACTGAAAGAAGTTCAGTTTAAGATGGGGACTAACAACCTCTGGCAAACCGGGTTCGACTTTAGCGATGCTATCGATGATGACGGCGTGTGGTCATACCGCCTGACGGGGTTAGGGAATAGTCAGGACTCTCAGCAAGAGATGTCAAAATCAACGCGTTACGCGATTGCACCTGCGTTTAGCTGGCGTCCTGATGACAAAACCGATTTCACTTTCCTGAGCAACTTCCAGAACGATCCGTACGCAGGATACTATGGCTGGCTGCCGCGTGAAGGTACACTCGTTCCGTATTACGACGCGAATGGCAATCCGCACAAACTGCCGACCGATTTCAACGAAGGTGAAGAAGATAACAAGATGGCGCGCCGCCAGCAGATGGTGGGCTATAACTTCTCGCATGCGTTCAACGATACCTTCACCGTGCGCCAGAATCTGCGTTATGACCAGGTGAAAACGCTTTATCGTTCTGTTTATGGCTACGGTTACAGTGCACCGGGCAAGATTAACCGCCAATACGTGCGTTCTGACGAAGATCTCAACGCGTTCACCGTTGATACCCAATTGCAGTCTGCTTTTGCGACCGGTGATGTTGATCATACCCTGCTGACAGGCGTTGATTACTCACGTATGCGTAACGATGTGAATGCTCTGTATGGTTCTGCCGATCCGCTGGATATGCAGGATCCGCAGTATGGCAATCCGAATATCGATGTGAGTGGGCCGTATGCGAAATACGCTGTGCTCAACCGCATGGAGCAGACCGGACTTTATGCCCAGGACCAGATGGAATGGGATAAGTGGGTGCTGACGCTCGGTGGTCGCTACGATTTTGCGAAAACCTCTACGTTGACCCGCTCCAGCAATTCTCTGGCAGAAGTGAACGATCAGCAGTTTACTTGGCGTGGTGGCATTAACTACCTGTTTGACAACGGTATTTCACCGTATTTCAGTTACAGCGAATCTTTCGAGCCGACCTCCGGTGCAACGAAAGAAGGGAAACCGTTCGATCCTTCACGCGGTAAGCAGTACGAAGCCGGTGTGAAGTATGTACCGAAGGATATGCCGGTCGTGCTGACGGCAGCGGTGTATCAACTGACGAAAAATAAAAACCTGACATCAGACCCGAACGATCCAACCGGGTTGTATAGCGTTCAGAGTGGTGAAATTCGCTCACGCGGTATTGAGCTGGAAGCCAAAGCAGCAGTCAATGCCAATATCAACGTCACGGCGGCATATAGCTACACGGATGCGGAATATACTGAGGACACTATCTTCAAAGGTAAACGCCCGGCAGAAGTTCCGCGTAATCAGGCATCGTTGTGGACCGACTACACGTTCTATGACACTGCCCTGAGCGGTCTGACCGTTGGCGCAGGTGTGCGTTACACCGGTTCAACGGTGAGCTACTATAAAAACGACGCTGCGAAGAAAAATGACGCGTTTAACGTCGGTGGTTATACCGTTGCTGATGCCATGGTCAAATACGATCTGGCCCGTTTCGGCATGGCGGGGTCCAGCGTTGCGGTTAACGTCAATAACCTGTTTAATCGTGAATACGTTTCCAGTTGCTATAGCGAATACGCGTGCTACTGGGGCGCGGAACGTCAGGTCGTTGCAACTGCAACCTTCCGTTTCTAATTTCTCTTTGGGCACGCTTTGCGTGCCCGTTTTACAAGTTGGCCGCTATGCAGGAAAACAGATCCCATCCCGACACCACTTTTGCGTTAAGTAACGTCTCCTTTCGTGTGCCTGGCCGCACGCTTTTACATCCCCTCTCGTTAACGTTTCCCGTGGGAAAAGTGACCGGTCTTATCGGTCATAACGGCTCCGGTAAATCAACCTTATTGAAAATGCTCGGACGTCATCAGCCGCCGTCAGACGGCGAAATCCTGCTCGACGAGCAGCCGCTGGAGAGCTGGAACAGTAAAGCATTTGCCCGTAAGGTCGCCTATTTGCCGCAACAGTTGCCGCAGGCGGAAGGGATGACGGTGCGTGAACTGGTGGCGATTGGTCGCTATCCGTGGCACGGCGCGTTGGGACGCTTTGGCGTGGCTGACAGAGAAAAAGTGGAAGAGGCGATCACGCTTGTGGGGTTAAAGCCGCTGGCGCATCGACTGGTTGATAGCCTGTCAGGCGGCGAGCGTCAGCGCGCGTGGATCGCCATGCTGGTGGCGCAGGACAGTCGCTGCCTGCTGCTTGACGAACCGACTTCGGCGCTGGATATCGCGCATCAGGTTGATGTACTGGCGCTGGTGCACCGCTTAAGCCAGCAGCGCGGACTGACGGTGATCGCCGTACTGCATGATATCAATATGGCGGCCCGTTACTGCGATTATCTGGTGGCGCTACGCGGTGGCGAAATGATTGCTCAGGGAACGCCCGCGGAGCTGATGCGCAGTGAAACCCTGGAACTGATTTATGGCATCCCGATGGGCATTTTGCCGCATCCGGGCGGTGCCGCACCCGTGAGTTTTGTCTATTAATGGTCGGATTACATCATATCACCCGTCGACGTTTATTAACGGCGATGGCGTTGTCACCGCTGCTCTGGCAGATGAATTCGGCGCATGCGGCGGCGGTTGATCCAAAACGTATTGTGGCACTGGAATGGTTGCCGGTAGAACTGTTGCTGGCGCTGGGAATCACTCCCTATGGCGTCGCCGATGTTCCTAACTACAGGCTGTGGGTCAATCAACCCCCGTTGCCGGACTCGGTGATTGACGTCGGGTTACGCACAGAACCCAATCTCGAACTGCTGACCGAAATGAAACCCTCGTTTATGGTCTGGTCGGCAGGCTATGGCCCCGCGCCAGAAAAACTGGCGCGCATTGCGCCGGGTCGCGGATTTAGCTTCAGCGACGGCAAAAAACCGCTGGCGGTCGCTCGCCAGTCGTTGCAGGAGATGGCGCAACTGCTGAATCTGCAAACGGCTGCTGAACGTCATCTGGCGCAATACGATACCGTGATTGCCAGCCTGAAACCGCGCTTTATTCACCGCGGCGCGCGTCCCGTGCTCCTGGCATCCCTGCTTGATTCGCGGCATATGCTGGTATTTGGCCCGAACAGTTTGTTCCAGGACGTGCTGGACGAATACGGGATCCCTAACGCCTGGCAGGGAGAAACCAACTTCTGGGGCAGCACTGCCGTGGGGATTGACCGGCTTGCCGCGTATAAAGATGTTGATGTGCTGTGCTTCGATCATGGTAACGATAAAGAAATGGACGCGCTGATGTCCACGCCGCTGTGGCAGGCGATGCCGTTTGTTCGCGCCGGTCGCTTTCAGCGGGTACCCGCGGTCTGGTTTTATGGCGCCACGCTGTCGGCGATGCATTTTGCCCGCATTCTGGACACTGCTCTGGGAGGCAAAGCGTGAGCAGGAAACTTGAAATGCCGGATGGCGACGCTAAAAGCGCCTTATCCGGCCTACGGTTCGGGCGCGTTGTTGGCTGGATAAGACGAAGCCGCCATCCGGCGTTGCTGCTGGTGGCGCTGTTTATTGTTGCGATCTGGCTGACCTGGTTTAACTTCTCCATTGCCCTGCCGCGTGACCAGTGGCAGCAGGCTATCTGGTCACCGAATATCGACGCCATCGAACAGATGGTTTTCCATTACAGCCTGCTGCCACGACTGGCGATTGCGTTACTGGTCGGTGCCGGATTGGGCCTGGTTGGCGTGCTGTTTCAGCAGGTGTTACGTAACCCGCTGGCGGAGCCGACCACGCTGGGTGTGGCAACCGGTGCGCAACTGGGCATTACGGTCACCACGCTGTGGGCCATTCCCGGCGCGTTGACCACGCAATTCGCAGCGCTGGCCGGGGCGTGTATCGTCGGGGCGCTGGTGTTTGGCGTTGCCTGGGGCAAGCGTTTGTCACCTGTGACGCTGATCCTTGCTGGTCTGGTGGTCAGCCTGTACTGCGGTGCGATTAACCAGCTGATGGTCCTCTTCCACCACGATCAGCTGCAAAGCATGTTTATGTGGAGCAGCGGAACGCTCACCCAAACCGACTGGAACGGCGTGCAGCGTCTGTGGCCACAGCTGCTGGGTGGCGTGATGCTGACCCTGCTGTTACTGCGTCCAATGACGCTGATGGGGCTGGATGACGGGGTAGCGCGTAATCTCGGGCTGGCGCTGTCGCTGGCGCGTTTGGCGGCGTTAACGCTGGCGATTGTGCTCAGTGCCTTGCTGGTTAACGCGGTGGGGATTATCGGCTTTATCGGCCTGTTTGCCCCGCTGCTGGCGAAAATGCTCGGCGCACGGCGTTTGCTGGCGCGCCTGATGCTGGCCCCGCTGATTGGGGCCCTGATCCTCTGGCTTTCTGATCAAATTATTCTGTGGTTGACCCGCGTGTGGATGGAAGTCTCCACTGGTTCGGTGACCGCGTTGATTGGTGCGCCGCTACTGCTGTGGCTGCTGCCGCGCCTGCGCAGCATGAGCGCGCCGGATATGAATGCCAATAACCACGTGGCAGCAGAACGTCAGAACGTGCTGATGTTCGCGCTGGCGGGTGGGGCGATATTGCTACTGACTGCCGTCGTGGCGCTCTCGTTTGGTCGTGATGCCCACGGTTGGACCTGGGCCAGCGGCGCAATGCTGGATGAACTGATGCCCTGGCGCTGGCCGCGTATTCTGGCGGCGATGATTGCCGGGGTGATGCTGGCGGTGGCGGGCTGTATTATTCAGCGCCTGACCGGTAACCCGATGGCCAGTCCGGAAGTCCTTGGGATTAGCTCCGGTGCCGCGTTTGGCGTGGTGTTGATGCTGTTCCTCGTACCGGGTGATGCGTTTGGCTGGCTGCTGCCCGCCGGAAGTCTCGGGGCGGCGGTAACGCTGCTGATTATTATGATTGCCGCCGGGCGTTGCGGCTTCTCGCCGCAACGCATGCTGCTGGCGGGGATGGCGCTCAGCACCGCGTTCACGATGCTGCTGATGATGTTGCAGGCCAGCGGCGATCCGCGGATGGCAAGCGTGCTGACCTGGATCTCCGGCTCGACCTACAACGCCACTGGCGAACAGGTGCTACGGACCGGGATCGTGATGGTGATTCTGCTGGCGGTTACGCCGCTGTGCCGTCGCTGGTTAACGATTTTACCGCTGGGCGGAGAAACTGCGCGGGCGGTGGGTATCGCATTGACGCCATCGCGCGTGGCGTTACTGATGTTGGCTGCGGGTCTGACGGCGACAGCCACCATGACCATCGGGCCGCTGAGCTTTGTTGGGCTTATGGCGCCGCATATTGCGCGGATGTTAGGTTTCCGGCGCACGATGCCGCATATGGTCATCTCGGCGCTGGCAGGAGGCGTGTTGCTGGTGTTTGCCGACTGGTGCGGGCGAATGGTGCTGTTTCCGTATCAGATCCCGGCGGGATTACTGTCGACGTTTATTGGTGCGCCGTACTTTATCTATTTGTTGAGAAAGCAGAGTCGCTGAGTTTGCCGGATGGCGGCCTATGGACGGACCCCTTTCATGTAGGCCGGATAAGACGCTTTGCGTCGCCATCCGGCAATAAAAAAGCCGGGTGGCGGCTTCGCCTTACCCGGCCTACGTTGTTTCTGGACGTTCTCTTTTACAGCTTCGCAAACACCCGGCGCGCGGCGTCGACTGTGTTATTGATATCTTCCATGCTGTGCGCCACGGACATAAAGCCCGCTTCAAACGCGGACGGTGCCAGATAAACACCTTCATCCAGCATCATGTGGAAGAAGCGCTTGAAGCGCTCAACGTCACATGCCATCACGTCCTGATAGCAGGTCACGGTTTCGGCATCGGTGAAGAAAATCCCGAACATCCCGCCCACATGGTTCACCACCAGCGGAATATTGGCTTCCTGAGCGGCTTCCAGCAGACCTTCTGCCAGACGCGTGGTGAGGTCATCTAAGGTCTCATGAATTCCCGGCTGAGCAACTTCGTTCAGACAGGCGAATCCTGCTGCCATGGCTATCGGGTTACCGGACAGCGTTCCCGCCTGGTAAACCGGGCCGGTAGGTGCCAGTGCGTCCATCACATCACGACGACCGCCGAATGCGCCAACAGGCATGCCACCACCGATGATTTTGCCCAGACAGGTCAGGTCAGGCACTACGCCGTAGTAATCCTGCGCGCCAGCCAGCGCGACGCGGAAACCGGTCATCACTTCGTCGATGATAAACAGCGCACCGAACTCGTCGCACAGTGCGCGCAGGCCAGGCAGGAATTCCGGCAGCGGCGGGATGCAGTTCATGTTGCCCGCGACCGGCTCGACGATGATGCAGGCAATGTCCTGCGGATACTGCTCGAATGCTGCCCGTACCGAGGAGAGATCGTTATAGGTACAGGTCAGGGTGTGCTTGGCAAAATCTGCCGGAACGCCCGGTGAGTTCGGCTGGCCCAGCGTCAGCGCACCGGAACCTGCTTTTACCAGCAAGCAGTCGGCATGACCGTGATAGCAGCCTTCAAATTTGATGATTTTATCGCGCCCGGTGAAGCCACGCGCCAGACGGATGGCGCTCATCGTTGCTTCGGTACCGGAGTTGACCATGCGCACCATGTCCATGCTGGGTACAAGCTCGGTAACCAGCGCTGCCATTTTGACTTCCATCTCGGTCGGTGCACCAAAGCTCAGACCGCGCTCGGCGGCTTCGATCACCGCATTGCGGATCGCCGGGTGGTTATGACCCAGCACCATCGGGCCCCAGGATCCGACGTAATCGATGTAGGCTTTACCATCGACGTCATACAGATACGCGCCGTCTGCTTTTTCGATAAACAGCGGAGTACCACCCACGCCGGTAAAGGCGCGAACAGGGGAGTTAACGCCGCCGGGGATCAGTTCGCGTGCTGCGCTGTAGAGGTTCTCAGACTTACTCATGGATGGGGTCCTGGTTCGTAGAAAAAGTGAATGCGGGCTATTCTAGTTATTCAGTGAAGGTTATGAAAGTTTTGTGCATTGGAAACAATACGATTTGCAGGGGATTTTCACAAAATGAGCGAGTAGAATGCCGACTCCGTATTTGTATTACCAATTAATGATCATCTGATGAAAACAGACTCTCCCTCTTTTGAAGCACAGCAAATTGTGCGTTTACGGCGCAGGGATCAGATCCGTCGACTCCTTGATCGGGACAAGACACCGCTGGCGATCCTCTTTATGGCGGCCGTGGTTGGCACCGTGACCGGGCTGGTGGGCGTGGCGTTTGAGAAATCTGTCACCTGGGTACAGAACCTGCGCATTGGCGCACTGGTACAGGTTGCCGATCATGCCATTCTGGTATGGCCGCTGGCCTTTATTCTCTCGGCGCTGCTGGCCATGGTGGGCTATTTTCTGGTGCGTAAATTCGCACCCGAGGCTGGTGGTTCGGGGATCCCTGAAATTGAAGGTGCGCTGGAAGAACTGCGCCCGGTGCGTTGGTGGCGCGTATTGCCGGTAAAATTTGTCGGCGGCATGGGGACGTTGGGGGCCGGTATGGTGCTCGGTCGTGAAGGGCCGACGGTGCAAATTGGCGGTAACATCGGGCGCATGGTGCTGGATGTCTTTCGTATGCGCAGCGCCGAAGCTCGGCATACCCTGCTGGCAACCGGTGCGGCTGCCGGTCTTTCGGCGGCGTTTAATGCGCCGCTGGCCGGCATCCTGTTCATTCTGGAAGAGATGCGTCCGCAGTTTCGCTATAACCTTGTATCGATCAAAGCCGTGTTTACCGGTGTGATCATGTCGAGCATTGTGTTTCGTATTTTCAACGGCGAGGCCCCGATTATTGAAGTTGGGAAGCTCTCCAATGCGCCGGTGAATACCCTGTGGCTGTATCTGATCCTTGGGATTATTTTTGGCTGTGTCGGACCGTTGTTCAATACCCTGGTGTTACGCACCCAGGATATGTTTCAGCGGTTTCACGGTGGTGACATTAAAAAATGGGTGCTGATGGGCGGGGCGATTGGCGGCCTGTGTGGGATCCTGGGCTTAATTAAACCGGAAGCCGCAGGCGGTGGGTTCAACCTGATTCCTATCGCCGCCGCGGGCAATTTCAGCGTCGGTATCCTGCTGTTTATTTTTATTGCCCGGGTTATCACCACGCTGCTGTGCTTCTCATCCGGTGCGCCGGGCGGGATTTTTGCCCCGATGCTGGCGCTGGGGACACTGCTCGGTACCGCGTTCGGCATGGCGGCCGCGGCCTCATTTCCGCAGTATCATCTGGAGGCTGGGACGTTTGCCATTGCCGGAATGGGGGCGTTGTTGGCGGCGTCGGTACGTGCGCCACTCACCGGCATCGTGCTGGTGCTGGAGATGACCGATAACTATCAGCTCATTTTGCCAATGATTATTACCTGTCTTGGCGCAACACTATTAGCCCAATTTATGGGCGGAAAGCCGCTATACTCGACTATCCTTGCCCGTACGCTGGCAAAACAGGAAGCGGAGCAGGCGGCGAAAAGCCAGAGTACAGCCGCTGGCGAGAATACTTGAACGAAATACCAGGGTATTAGATAATGGCCTTAACTATTGGGTTATAATTTGCCCAATTGCCAATGTCGTTTGGAGCAAAATATGAGTGATGATGTAGCGCTGCCACTGCAATTTACTGAAGCAGCAGCCAATAAAGTAAAAAGCCTGATCGCTGACGAAGATAACCCGAATCTGAAACTGCGCGTATATATCACCGGCGGTGGTTGCAGCGGTTTCCAGTATGGTTTCACCTTTGATGATCAGGTGAATGATGGCGATATGACTATAGAGAAACAGGGCGTTGGCCTGGTGGTTGACCCGATGAGCCTGCAGTATCTGGTGGGCGGCGCGGTTGACTATACCGAAGGTCTGGAAGGTTCCCGCTTCGTGGTGACTAACCCTAACGCTAAAAGCACCTGCGGGTGTGGTTCTTCTTTCAGCATCTGATTGCTGTCTGCAATACCGATGGTCTGATGGTGTAGGCCCGGTAAGCGTAGCGCCACCGGGCAATGTGCCGGATGGCGGCGTAAACGCCTTATCCGGCCTACATGTTCTGCATCGTTACATCAACGTCCGTTATCATCCAGCGCAAATGTCGGTAGCTTTAAGTGCCAGCGAATAGCGGCCAGTCGAATAACCAGCGTGACAACCATCCCCATCATACTGGCGTTTTCCAGCGGTATTGCGAAAGTATAAAACGCGGTTGCGTGAACAATGCCGCCGATAATGCAGGCCGTAGCATAGATTTCTGTACGTAATATCATCGGCACTTCACGGGCCAACACGTCGCGTATGATCCCACCGCCGACGCCGGTAATGACCCCCATACAAATCGCCACTAGCGGACCGGTTCCGGCGAGAAACGCCTTATTGACGCCAATGCCGACGAACACCGCCAGACCCACGGCGTCCAGCACCGGAAGGATCCATTTAGGCAAACGTCTGGGCTGGCGTACCAATACGATCGTTAGCATACTGGTGATCATGGCAACCACCAGATCGGTAGGATCTTTAACCCAGAATACCGGCCCATGATCCAGGGCCATATCGCGGATCGTGCCGCCACCGACTGCGGTAACCACCCCGAGGACCAGCACGCCGAACGGATCCATACGTAATTTCCCGGCCAGTAATACGCCAGAGATAGCAAATACCGCGGTACCGACAATATCCAGCCAATAGACGAGCATGCTTAAATCCTCACAACACACCTGGTGGGGGGCCGACGCTAATTTATCTGTGAAAGCGCATTACAGAGTTGTTTTGCGGCGAGGATAATACGCGGGCTCGCGCGTTCAAACCAGTCACTATTAAGGATAATAACCGGGATTTTTAACTGTTCTCCCCAGTATTGCTCAATTTTAAGATTTTCGCCCGAACCACCGGTGGCGACGATTGCCTGGGGGGCTCTTGCCAGTACTTGTTCACGGCTGACCTGTGGCCAGGGAACCCGGCTGCCAGCAAAGATGTTTTCTCCCCCGCATACCTCAAGAACCTGGTGTTGAAGGGAGCCTTTTCCACTGGTAAACAGAGGATTTGCACCAAACTGGAGAAACACCCGTTTTTTCGGTTTATTGGCATACTGAGATTTTAGTAAAGCATACTCATCAAGCAATGTTTGCGCGGCCTGTTTTGCTTGCTCAGGCTTGGGGCTCCACGGTGCCAACTGGCGCAGTGCGTCGGCAACCTGCTCGATGGTGACGGCATCCACCCAGATAACCTTAATCCCCAATGCGGTTAGCTGATTCACCTGCCGCTCGGCATTGCCTCCGCGCCAGGCGATGACCAGATCCGGTTTGAGCGCCACGATGCGTTCCAGATTCATGCCTTGCCAGGTGGAGACCTCTTCAATATTTTCGGCCTCGGGCGGATAATTTGAGTAGCTGCTGACGCCAACGGGCGTAATGCCGGCGGCAAAGGCAAGTTCGGTGTTAGCAGGGGAGAGGGAAACCACACGCGGAGCGGCATAAAGCCACGCCGGAAGCGTAAAAAGCAGGGCGACCAGCGCCCTGGAGATGAATTTAGCCATGCGCCAGTTTCTGTACCAGCGCTTCGACCATCAGGCTTGACTGCTTCGCGGCAACCACCAGGAATTCGTCAAAGCTCAGGTGGGACTGCTGATCGGCAACGTCGGAGATGGCACGAACCACCACGAACGGAACGTTAAAGTTATGGCAAACATGCGCAATCGCGGTGGCTTCCATTTCTACGGCAATCGCCTGCGGGAAGTTATGCTGAATTTTTGCCAGGCCAACAGAGCCGTTAATGAAGGCGTCGCCGCTAACGATAAGACCACGAACGGCGTTAAGGTTCAGTTCTGCAATGCAGGATTCCGCTGCGGCGATAAGCGCAGGGTCGGCTTTAAAACCTGCCGGGCAGCCCGGTAACTGACCGAATTCATAGCCAAATGCAGTGACGTCAGCGTCGTGATAACGCGCTTCGTCAGAGACCACGATATCGCCGACTTTCAGCGTAGAAGCCAGGCCGCCCGCAGAACCCGTATTAATGATGGCATCCGGTTTGCAGCGTTCCAGCAGCAGCGTGGCGCCCAGCGCCGCAGCCACTTTACCGATGCCCGATTTCAGTAGCGCAACCTCAGTCCCGTTCAGTTGGCCGGTGTAAATTTCACAACCGCCAAGGGTGATAGTCTGACGGTTTTCGATTTTGTCACGCAGCAGCGTAACTTCTTCTTCCATTGCACCAATGATGCCGATTTTCATAGATTTACTCGCGATAAGCCAGATTTGAGGGCATAGTCTATCATGCGCTTAAGGGGTAGCGCATTTCTCAGGCGGGAGAGGACATGGCACAGATCGATTTTCGAAAAAAAATAAACTGGCATCGTCGTTACCGTTCGCCGCAGGGCGCAAAATCTGAGCATGAGATCCTGCGAATTTTCGAAAGCGATCGTGGACGTATTATCAATTCTCCGGCTATCCGCCGACTGCAGCAAAAAACCCAGGTCTTTCCGCTGGAGCGCAACGCCGCAGTGCGGACACGTCTGACGCACTCGATGGAAGTTCAGCAGGTAGGGCGCTACATCGCCAAAGAGATCCTCAGCCGACTGAAAGAGCTAAAACTGTTAGAGCAGTACGGCCTGGATGAATTAACCGGTCCTTTTGAAAGCGTGGTCGAAATGTCCTGCCTGATGCATGACATCGGTAATCCACCGTTTGGTCACTTTGGTGAAGCGGCGATTAACGACTGGTTTCGCCAGCGCCTTTTCCCCGCCGATGCGGAAAGCCAGCCTCTCAGCGACGATCGCTGCCTGATCGCGGCGCTACGTTTGCGTGAAGGTGAAGAGTCGCTCAATGACATTCGCCGCAAGGTGCGTCAGGATCTGTGCCAATTTGAAGGAAATGCGCAGGGTATTCGTCTTGTGCACACTTTGATGCGAATGAATCTGACGTGGGCGCAGGTCGGCGGTATTTTAAAATATACTCGTCCGGCGTGGTGGCGTGGAGAGACGCCAGCAACGCATAACTATTTAATGAAGAAACCGGGCTATTACCTTTCCGAGGAACCGTATATTGAGCGGTTACGTAAAGAGTTATCATTAGCACCTTACAGTCGTTTTCCATTAACCTGGATTATGGAAGCCGCTGACGATATCTCTTATTGCGTGGCCGATCTTGAAGATGCCGTGGAGAAAAGAATCTTCAGTGTCGAGCAACTGTATCATCATCTGTATGAGGTCTGGGGACAACATGAAAAAGGCTCCCTGTTTAGTCAGGTCGTGGAGAACGCGTGGGAAAAATCGCGCTCAAATACATTAAGTCGTAGTACAGAAGATCAGTTCTTTATGTATTTGCGGGTCAACACGCTAAATAAACTTGTGCCCTACGCCGCGCAGCGTTTTATTGATAATTTACCGCAGATTTTTGAGGGTAGCTTTAATCACGCCCTGTTAGAAGACGCCAGCAGCTTCAGCCAATTGCTGGGAGTCTATAAAAATGTGGCGATGAAACATGTATTTAGCCATCCTGATGTCGAGCAACTGGAATTACAGGGGTATCGGGTGATCAGTGGCCTGCTGGAGATTTATCAGCCGTTATTAAAGATGGCGCTTGCCGATTTTTCTACACTTGTTCAAAACGAAAGATTAAAACAGTTCCCCATTGAGTCACGATTATTTCAAAAGCTCTCTACGCGCCATCGACTTGCTTATGTCGAAGTGGTCAGTAAAATATCTCCGACGTCTGCCGAGTACCCGGTACTGGAATATTATTATCGCTGCCGCCTGATCCAGGATTATATCAGCGGGATGACCGATTTGTATGCCTGGGATGAATATCGACGGTTGATGGCGGTAGAACAATAAATATCCATTTGTAAAGACGGACAATAAAATTTTACTTTTTCCTTAAAGTTTATTCTGGAACTTAGCGCGATAAAACGACTCTGACGTATACAGCAATTTTGCGTTATCAGTTAATCGAGAATGAAACACATGAAAAAAACCACATTAGCAATGAGTGCACTGGCTCTGAGTTTAGGTTTGGCGTTGTCCCCTCTGTCTGCAACGGCGGCTGAGACTGCGTCTTCAGCAACCACGGCTCAACAGATGCCAAGTCTGGCCCCGATGCTCGAAAAAGTGATGCCATCGGTGGTGAGTATTAATGTCGAGGGGAGCACGACGGTGAATACGCCGCGAATGCCGCGTAATTTCCAGCAGTTCTTTGGGGATAACTCCCCGTTCTGCCAGGACGGTTCTCCGTTCCAGAGTTCCCCATTCTGTCAGGAAGGCGCACCGGGCGCGGGTAATGGCGGCGGTCAGCAGCAGAAATTTATGGCGCTGGGTTCCGGCGTGATTATCGATGCTGCAAAAGGTTATGTTGTGACTAATAACCACGTGGTGGATAACGCCACAGTGATTAAAGTCCAACTGAGCGACGGACGTAAATTTGACGCGAAGATGGTCGGCAAAGACCCGCGTTCTGACATTGCGCTGATTCAGATTCAGGATCCGAAGAACCTGACTGCAATCAAGTTGGCAGACTCCGATGCGCTGCGCGTGGGGGATTATACCGTGGCGATTGGTAACCCGTTTGGACTCGGTGAAACGGTGACCTCCGGTATTGTTTCTGCACTGGGTCGTAGCGGCCTGAACGCAGAAAACTATGAAAACTTTATCCAGACCGATGCGGCGATCAACCGTGGTAACTCCGGTGGCGCACTGGTCAACCTGAACGGTGAACTGATCGGTATTAACACCGCGATCCTCGCGCCGGACGGTGGCAATATCGGTATCGGTTTTGCTATCCCAAGCAACATGGTGAAAAACCTGACCTCGCAGATGGTTGAGTTCGGTCAGGTGAAACGCGGTGAGCTGGGAATTATGGGGACAGAGCTGAGCTCTGAGCTGGCGAAAGCGATGAAAGTGGATGCCCAGCGTGGGGCATTCGTCAGCCAGGTGATGCCGAACTCTTCCGCTGCGAAGGCGGGTATTAAAGCCGGTGACGTGATTACCTCGCTGAACGGTAAGCCGATCAGCAGCTTCGCCGCGCTGCGTGCGCAGGTGGGTACGATGCCGGTAGGCAGCAAAATCAGCCTTGGCCTGCTGCGTGACGGTAAACCTGTGACGGTGAATCTGGAACTGCAGCAGAGCAGCCAGACTCAGGTTGATTCCAGCTCCATCTTCAAAGGTATTGAAGGGGCGGATATGAGCAACAAAGGCCAGGACAAAGGTGTCGTGGTCAGCGATGTAAAACCAAAAACGCCGGCAGCGATGATTGGCCTGAAGAAAGGGGATGTAATTATCGGAGCTAACCAGCAGCCGGTGAAAAACATTGCCGAACTGCGCAAAATCCTCGACAGCAAACCGGCTGTTCTGGCGCTGAATATTCAGCGTGGTGACAGCTCCATCTATCTGTTGATGCAGTAAGCCTCTCTAAACCCCTTCCCGGCAGCGGGGAGGGGTTTCTTTTTGTGAACCCTCCCACAACTCCATACTTCTCTCCTTCAGTTTGTGCATCTGCACAATGCTGCCGATTATTATCTTCCTTATGCTGAGCATTGCTCACAGGAGGGGTTTATGGCTGGCTGGCATCTTGATACCAAAATGGCGCAGGATATTGTGGCGCGCACGATGCGCATCATCGATACCAATATCAACGTAATGGATGCCCGTGGGCGGATCATTGGTAGCGGCGATCGCGAGCGTATTGGTGAATTGCACGAAGGTGCACTGCTGGTGCTTTCACAGGGCCGGGTGGTAGACATTGACGATGCAGTCGCGAAGCATTTGCACGGTGTACGACAGGGGATAAACCTGCCGCTACGACTCGAAGGTGAAATTGTTGGCGTCATTGGCTTAACCGGCGAGCCGGAGCATCTGCGCAAATACGGCGAGCTGGTGTGTATGACCGCCGAAATGATGCTGGAGCAGTCGCGTCTGATGCACCTGCTGGCGCAGGACAGCCGTCTGCGTGAAGAGCTGGTCATGAACCTGATTCAGGCGGAGGAAAATACGCCCGCGCTGATGGAATGGGCACAGCGTTTAGGCATTGATTTGAATCAGCCGCGCGTGGTAGCGGTGCTGGAAGTCGATAGCGGCCAACTGGGCGTTGACAGCGCGATGGCAGAACTGCAGCAGCTACAGAATGCATTGACCACGCCAGAGCGTAACAACCTGATTGCGATTGTGTCACTGACCGAGATGGTGGTGCTGAAACCCGCTCTTAATCAGTTTGGCCGTTGGGACGCGGAAGATCACCGCAAGCGCGTAGAGCAGCTTATCGCTCGCATGAAAGAGAACGGACAGCTGCGTTTTCGCGTGTCGCTGGGTAACTTCTTTACTGGACCAGGCAGCATTGCCCGTTCTTACCGCACGGCGCGGACGACGATGATGGTCGGTAAGCAGCGTATGCCGGAAAACCGCAGCTATTTCTATCAGGATTTGATGCTGCCGGTGTTACTGGACAGCCTGCGCGGCGGCTGGCAGGCCAACGAGCTGGCGCGTCCGCTGGTACGGCTAAAAGCAATGGATAACAATGGGTTACTACGTCGGACGTTAGCGGCATGGTTTCGCCATAACGTGCAGCCGCTGGCGACGTCAAAAGCGTTGTTTATCCACCGCAATACGCTGGAATATCGTCTGAATCGTATCTCTGAGCTTACCGGGTTGGATTTGGGAAATTTCGACGACAGGTTATTGCTGTATGTGGCGTTACAGCTGGATGAACAGCATTGATTGATTGCCTGATGGCGCTACGCTTATCAGGCAAAATGCCGGGTGGCGGTTTCGCCTTACCCGGCCTACGAATACATCCACCCACGGTTATTTACGCGTCAGTTTTTCCAGATCGGATTCAATTTCGCTGATCTTGTTGGTGACGACGCTTTCCAGATGTCGTAAGTCATCGAGGATCTTGCGTTTGAGATCGACTTCACTGCGATCGCGCTGGCAGATCTGATCCAGTTCATCAATCACATAGCGCAGGTTCGGGCTGATCTCCTGCACCTCTTTGTAACCCTGGCCGATACCATCGGCAACCACGGTTTTACGCTGACGGGGATACTTAAACTTAACGCTCTTGGCAAAAAACTCGCCTTTATCCTTCTGGAAATAGATTTTCAGGATATCGTTGTTGGCTTCTTGCCGCAGGCTGTAACGATCGATCTCTTCAGGATTGGTAATGCCCAGACTTTTCAGATTGTCATACATAGCGGTACCCTTAAGCTCACTATAACCATTGAATAATTAACGAAAAGCCTTGTTTATGCCACTCGCAGATGTAAAAAAAGCGGGCTAAGCCCGCTTTTTCAAATTGCCGTTAGTCGATGGTACGCAATAGCTCGTTAATTCCGACTTTGCCACGCGTTTTGGCGTCGACTTTCTTGACGATTACCGCGCAGTACAGGCTGTACTTACCGTCTTTCGACGGCAGATTTCCCGATACCACAACCGAACCCGCCGGAACGCGGCCATAGAAAACTTCGCCGGTTTCGCGGTCGTAGATTTTGGTGCTCTGGCCCAGGTATACGCCCATGGAGATAACGGAGCCTTCTTCGACGATCACGCCTTCTACCACTTCAGAACGCGCACCAATGAAGCAGTTGTCTTCGATGATGGTTGGGTTCGCCTGTAACGGTTCCAGCACGCCACCGATGCCAACGCCACCGGACAGGTGAACGTTTTTACCGATTTGCGCACATGAGCCGACGGTTGCCCAGGTATCCACCATGGAACCTTCATCAACGTATGCACCGATGTTGACGTAAGACGGCATCAGGACGGTGTTACGTGCGATATAGGCACCCTGGCGCACGGCAGCAGGGGGAACTACGCGGAAGCCTTCTTTCTGGAAGCGAGCTTCGTCGTAGTTGGCGAATTTCATCGGGACTTTATCGAAATAGCGGCTTTCTGCGCCATCGATAACCTGGTTGTCGTTAATACGAAAAGAGAGCAGTACCGCTTTCTTCAGCCACTGATGTGTGACCCACTGACCCTCAATCTTTTCTGCAACACGCAGCGCACCGGAATCCAGCAGAGAAATAACCTGATTTACCGCTTCACGGGTTACGGTATCTACATTTGCCGGAGTAATTTCGGCGCGGCGCTCGAAAGCGGACTCAATAACGTTCTGTAACTGCTGCATTGTTAAACTCTTTCCATAATAAATAAACACATCACCCTTTATCGTTTGGATTGAGGGCCTCTGTCAACCGTTGATGTACTTCCTGCTGCAGCGCATTATTAAGGGCGCGCCGGTCGGCCGTGGCGATTATGAATAAATCTTCTACTCGCTCGCCAATGGTTGTAATTCGGGCGCCATGCAGCGAAATTCCCAGATCGGCAAAAATCTGTCCGACCCGCGCCAGCAGGCCGGGCTGGTCGAGCGCGATAAGCTCGAGGAATGATTTTCGGTCGGTATGGGTCGGTAGAAAAGTCACCTCGGTCTCGACGGTAAAGTGACGTAGTTTTGCTGGTTGGCGGCGCGGTTGTGGTGGCTGCCAACTGCGTTGGGTGATCGCCTGCTCCAGCCCTGAACGGATGGCGTCGTGGCGGTCTGACGACAGCGGACTGCCGTCCGGCTCCAGCACGATAAATGTATCCATCGCCATGTTATCGCGAGTGGTGAAAATTTGCGCATCGTGGACGCTAAGATTTCGCCGATCCAGTTCAGCACAAACCGCGGCAAACAGATAGGGACGGTCCGGACTCCAGATGAAAATCTCCGTTCCGCCGCGCGTGGCCTGTGGGCTGAGTAAGATCAGCGGCTTGCTCATGTCGTGCTGCAGTAGATGGCGCGCATGCCAGGCCAGCTGGTTTGGGCTGTGGCGCACGAAATAGTTGGCGCGGCAGCGCGACCAGATATGGTGCAGCGCTTCTTCATCAATGTTGTCCATGCGCAGCAGCGCCAGCGCCTGCAGCTGGTGATGACGCACGCGTTCGCGCATATCCGGCGTGTTTTGCATGCCGCGACGTAGCTGTTTTTCGGTAGCGAAGTACAGCTCGCGCAACAGGCTTTGTTTCCAGCTGTTCCACAGCGTTTCGTTGGTGGCGCAAATGTCCGCCACCGTCAGGCACACCAGGAAGCGCAGGCGGTGTTCCGTTTGCACTTCTTCGGCGAACTGCTTGATGACTTCGGGGTCCTGAATATCGCGGCGCTGGGCGGTAACCGACATCAGCAGATGCTGGCGCACCAGCCAGGCGACCAACTGTGTTTCGCGGGAATTCAGCCCGTGCAGTTCGGCAAACTTGAGGACATCCTGAGCACCGAGAACCGAGTGGTCGCCGCCGCGACCTTTGGCGATATCGTGGAACAGCGCGGCAATCAGAATCAGCTCCGGCTGGCGCAGACGCGGCCAGAGATCGACACACAGCGGGTGACGCTGACGGGTCTCTTCTTTGGCAAAGCTTTCCAGCTTTAGCATCACGCGAATCGTGTGTTCATCCACCGTATAGGCATGAAACAGGTCAAACTGCATTTGGCCGACAATGTGCGACCACTGCGGCATATAGGCCCACAGCACACTGTGACGATGCATCGGCAGCAGGCCACGGCTCACCGCCCCCGGATGGCGTAACATGCTGAGAAACAGCGAACGCGCCTCCGGGATGTAGCACAGCGGTTGTGTCAGATGGCGGCGGGCATGGCGCAAATGGCGCAGCGTAGTGGAGTAAATCCCGGTGATCGCGCTATTGCGCACCATGGTGTAAAACATCCGCAGAATGGCTTCCGGTTCGCGGATAAACAGATCGTCGTTACGCAAATCAATTAACGTGCCGCGTAGCTGAAAGTCGTCATCGATCGGGCGCGGCTTTTCATCTGCGGATAGAGCGAGGATGGCCTCATCAAACAGCTGTAGCAGCATGTGGTTCAGCTCACTGACCCTGCGCGTGACGCGAAAATAGTCTTTCATCATCCGTTCGATAGGCTCGTTGCCTTCACCGCCGTAGTGTAGCCGTTGCGCGACGCTAAGCTGACGGTCAAACAGTAGACGGTTATCGTAACGCGTGACTTCCAGATGCAGTGCGAAGCGAATGCGCCAGAGGATGTGCAGACACTCATTCAGTTCAGCACGTTCCGCCAGCGTCAAGAAGCCGAATCCAACCATCTCATCCAGCGACGTGGCGCCAAAGTGGCGGCGGGCTACCCACTGGAGGGTGTGGATATCGCGCAGGCCGCCGGGGCTACTTTTGATATCCGGTTCCAGATTGTAGCTGGTGCCGTGATAGCGCTGGTGGCGCAGGTTCTGCTCTTCCACTTTGGCGGCGTAAAATTTATCGGAGGGCCAGAAGCCTTCGCTAAAAATATGTTTTTGTAGCTCAAGAAACAGCGCCACGTCGCCAATCAGCAGGCGTGTTTCAATCAGGTTAGTGGCGACGGTTAAATCGGACAGGCCTTCCAGCAGACACTCTTCCAGCGTACGCACGCTGTGCCCCACCTCCAGTCTCACATCCCACAACAGCGTTAGCAGTTCGCCGACCTTCTCGGCCTGCGCATCAGGCAGTTTTTTACGACTCAGAATCAGCAGGTCGATATCGGAAAGCGGGTGCAGTTCGCCACGCCCATAGCCGCCGACGGCGACCAGCGCCAGATCGGCAATTTGACCGAAACCGGCTTCAATCCACAGGCGTTGCAGCAGTTGGTCAATAAACTCGGTGCGCGCTTCGATCAACTGCTCTGCGGAAATACCACTGTCAAAGGCTTCACCTAACCAGTTCTGAAACGAGTCGATATGCGTTTTAATGCCGCTACAGTTGAGATCGTGCTGAGGCCAGGTTCCCGGGTTTTGCGGTTGGCCCGGCAGGGTGGGGAGGGCAGTATTTGCGTGTTGTTCAGGAAGAGTATTCATTGTGCGCCACCCATAAAAAAGCCGGATGACGCTTACGCTTATCCGGCCTACGGGAGAGTGCCATTTGTAGGCCTGATAAGCGACAGCGCCATCAGGCAAAACATTATTCGTCGTGTGTGATGACCGCCGGGATAGTGTCATCCTTGCGTAACGTCAGAATTTCACAACCGTTTTCCGTCACCACAATAGTATGCTCGTACTGTGCAGACAAGCTACGGTCTTTGGTTTTTACCGTCCAGCCGTCTTTCATGGTGCGGATACGATAATCACCGGCGTTGAGCATCGGTTCAACGGTGAAGGTCATGCCCGGTTGCAGCACTACGCCGCCATCGTCTGCATCGTAGTGCAGAACCTGAGGTTCTTCATGGAAGCCGCGACCGATGCCGTGGCCGCAGTATTCGCGTACCACAGAGAAGCCTTCGCCTTCCGCATATTTCTGAATGGCTGCGCCCAGCGTGCGCAGACGAATACCCGGTTTTATCATACGCAGCGCCAGATACAGGCTTTCCTGCGTGACGCGGCACAGACGCTCGCCCAGAATCGTCGGCTTGCCGACGATAAACATTTTGGAGGTGTCACCGTGGAACTCGTCTTTAATCACGGTAACGTCGATGTTGACGATATCGCCGTCTTTCAGGTGCTTGGCGTCGTCCGGGATCCCGTGGCATACCACTTCATTGATGGAGATGCAGACGGATTTCGGATAACCGTGATAACCCAGGCACGCGGAGATCGCCTGCTGCTCGTTCACGATGTAGTCATTGCAGATACGATCCAATTCGCCGGTGCTGACGCCCGGTTTGATAAACGGTTCGATCATTTCCAGCACTTCGGCGGCCAGACGACCAGCGACGCGCATTTTTTCGATTTCTTCAGGGGTCTTGATTGAGATAGCCATAAATTCTGTCCATCAGTGTCGATGATTTCGACAATAATTGTGTAAGTGCTGCTAATGGTATCAGTCAGGGGTGTACCCTGCCAAATTGAGAATCATTAACAGCACAGACCGCCAACTATTATTGGTGTCTATGGCGTATTTGTGGTATAAAGCGCGCCGGACTTCCGATCCATTCGAAGACTACACACGATGGACGGGAGCGACAAATCTCACTTTGTGTAACAACACACACGTATCGACACATATTCCGGGGTGCCCTTTGGGGTCGGTAATATGGGATGCGTGGAGGCTTAACCCCAACTTTTATATATAGAGGTTTTAATCATGGCAACTGTTTCCATGCGCGACATGCTCAAGGCTGGTGTTCACTTCGGTCACCAGACCCGTTACTGGAACCCGAAAATGAAGCCTTTCATCTTCGGTGCGCGTAACAAAGTTCACATCATCAACCTTGAGAAAACTGTACCGATGTTCAACGAAGCTCTGGCTGAACTGAACAAGATCTCTGCTCGTAAAGGTAAAATCCTTTTCGTTGGTACTAAACGCGCTGCAAGCGAAGCGGTGAAAGAAGCTGCTAACAACTGCGACCAGTTCTTCGTGAACCATCGCTGGTTGGGCGGCATGCTGACTAACTGGAAAACCGTTCGTCAGTCCATCAAACGTCTGAAAGATCTGGAAACTCAGTCTCAGGACGGTACTTTCGAAAAGCTGACCAAGAAAGAAGCGCTGATGCGCACCCGTGAGCTTGAGAAACTGGAAAACAGCCTGGGCGGTATCAAAGACATGGGCGGTCTGCCGGACGCTCTGTTCGTAATCGATGCTGACCACGAGCACATTGCTATCAAAGAAGCAAACAACCTGGGTATCCCGGTATTTGCAATCGTTGATACCAACTCTGATCCGGACGGTGTTGACTTCGTTATCCCGGGTAACGACGACGCAATCCGTGCTGTGACCCTGTACCTGGGCGCTGTAGCTACTACCGTTCGTGAAGGCCGTTCTCAGGATCTGGCTTCCCAGGCGGAAGAAAGCTTCGTAGAAGCTGAATAATAAGGCACGCTCGTTAGAGCCCCCTTATAAACCAGGTTGTATCACGTTTGGTTAGGGGCCCTTTAGGCCCCTTTTTCACTTTTAAATCTGTGCGGTTTGACGCCGGGCAGATCAAATCTTCCGAGGATTTTAGAATGGCTGAAATTACCGCATCCCTGGTAAAAGAGCTGCGTGAGCGTACCGGCGCAGGCATGATGGATTGCAAAAAAGCACTGACTGAAGCTAATGGCGACATCGAGCTGGCAATCGAAAACATGCGTAAATCTGGTGCGATCAAAGCGGCGAAAAAAGCAGGCAACGTTGCTGCTGACGGCGTGATCAAAACCAAAATCGACGGCAACTACGGCATCATTCTGGAAGTTAACTGCCAGACTGACTTCGTTGCTAAAGATGGTGGTTTCCAGGCATTTGCAGACAAAGTTCTGGATGCTGCAATCGCGGGCAAAATCACTGACGTTGACGTTCTGAAAGCACAGTTCGAAGAAGAACGTGTTGCGCTGGTTGCTAAAATCGGTGAGAACATCAACATCCGTCGTGTTGCTTCCATCGAAGGCGACGTACTGGGTTCATACCAGCACGGTGCGCGTATCGGTGTTCTGGTTGCGGCTAAAGGCGCAGACGAAGAGCTGGTTAAACAGCTGGCAATGCACATTGCTGCAAGCAAGCCTGAATTCGTTAAGCCAGAAGACGTATCTGCTGAAGTGGTAGAGAAAGAATACCAGGTTCAGCTGGATATCGCGATGCAGTCTGGTAAGCCGAAAGAAATCGCAGAGAAAATGGTTGAAGGCCGCATGAAGAAATTCACCGGCGAAGTTTCTCTGACGGGTCAGCCTTTCGTTATGGATCCGAGCAAATCTGTTGCTCAGCTGCTGAAAGAGCACAACGCTGACGTAACAGGTTTCATCCGCTTTGAAGTGGGTGAAGGCATCGAGAAAGTTGAGACTGACTTTGCAGCAGAAGTTGCTGCGATGTCCAAGCAGTCTTAATTTTTTAAAGGAGCCGCCTGAGGGCGGCTTCTTTTTGTGTCTGGCTTGTAAATTCAGCGAACCGCTATAGTGGCTACGTTGAAAAGCGACATACAATGTCGCTGGTATTAACTCATCTCATTCGTTGACAGTCTCAGGAAAGAAACATGGCTACCAATGCAAAACCCGTCTACAAACGTATTCTGCTTAAGTTAAGTGGCGAAGCGCTGCAAGGTTCAGAAGGCTTCGGTATTGATGCAAGCATACTTGACCGTATGGCTCAGGAAATCAAAGAACTGGTTGAGCTGGGTATTCAGGTTGGCGTAGTGATTGGTGGCGGTAACCTGTTCCGTGGTGCTGGTCTGGCGAAAGCGGGAATGAACCGCGTTGTGGGCGACCACATGGGCATGTTGGCCACCGTAATGAACGGTCTGGCAATGCGCGATGCGCTTCACCGCGCCTATGTGAACGCTCGCCTGATGTCCGCAATTCCTTTGAACGGTGTGTGCGATAACTACAGCTGGGCGGAGGCTATCAGCCTGCTGCGCAACAACCGTGTTGTTATCCTGGCGGCCGGTACCGGCAACCCGTTCTTCACGACAGACTCTGCAGCCTGCCTGCGCGGTATTGAAATTGAAGCTGATGTAGTGCTGAAAGCCACCAAAGTTGACGGCGTATTTACCGCAGATCCGGCGCAAGATCCAACCGCGACCATGTACGAACAACTGACCTATACTGAAGTTCTGGATAAAGAACTGAAAGTGATGGATCTGGCGGCGTTCACGCTGGCTCGTGACCACAAATTGCCTATTCGTGTCTTCAACATGAACAAACCGGGTGCGCTGCGCCGTGTGGTGATGGGTGAAAAAGAAGGGACGTTAATCACGGAATAATTCCCGTTGCGGCTAAATGCAGGTAATATTCTGCTTTAATGTCGCGGGATACGTCCCTCAAAATTAATCAAGACTATACTTGTCGCATCTTGCGTGGTGGATATGGTCTGACTGAAACAAGCTTTCAAGGATTCGTAACGTGATCAACGAAATCAGAAAAGATGCTGAAGTACGCATGGACAAATGCGTCGAAGCATTCAAAAATCAAATCAGCAAAATTCGCACGGGTCGTGCTTCTCCCAGCCTGCTGGATGGCATTATCGTGGAATATTACGGCACGCCAACTCCGCTGCGTCAGCTGGCAAGCGTAACGGTTGAAGATTCCCGTACTCTGAAAATCAACGTGTTTGACCGTTCTATGGGCCCGGCCGTTGAGAAAGCGATTATGGCTTCTGACCTCGGTTTGAACCCAAGCTCTGCGGGTTCTGACATCCGCGTTCCGCTGCCGCCGCTGACCGAAGAACGTCGTAAAGATCTGACCAAGATCGTGCGTGGCGAAGCAGAAGGCGCGCGTGTTGCCGTGCGTAACGTTCGTCGTGATGCTAACGACAAAGTGAAAGCGCTGTTGAAAGATAAAGAGATCAGCGAAGATGACGATCGCCGTTCTCAGGACGACGTGCAGAAAATGACTGACGCCGCTATCAAGAAAGTGGATGCGGCGCTGGCAGAGAAAGAAGCGGAACTGATGCAGTTCTGATTCGCCTGTACGCTTAAAACGCCGCTCAGAAGGTCTGCAAAGGCTGGATGGCGGCGTTTTGCTTTTTTCTGTCTATCCCCTAAAGGGTAAAATTCTTCAGGATGTCTGATGAAGCAATTAACCATTCTCGGCTCAACCGGCTCTATTGGTTGCAGTACGCTGGATGTCGTACGCCATAACCCGGAAACGTTTCGTGTTACTGCGCTGGTCGCGGGTAAAAATGTTGCCCGTATGGTCGAGCAGTGCCTGGAGTTCTCTCCCCGCTATGCAGTAATGGATGATGAAACAAGCGCTGCGCAGGTGAAAGCGGCTCTGCTGGAGCAGGGAAGTCGTACCGAGGTGATGAGCGGACAACAGGCGGCCTGTGATATGGCTGCGCTGGATGATGTCGATCAGGTGATGGCCGCGATTGTCGGCGCGGCGGGGCTGCTGCCTACGCTGGCGGCAATCCGTGCAGGCAAAAGCATTTTACTGGCGAATAAAGAGTCGCTGGTGACCTGCGGTCGTTTGTTTATGGATGACGTGAAGCGCCACAAAGCGCAGCTTTTGCCGGTAGATAGCGAACATAACGCGATTTTTCAGAGTTTACCCCAACCTATTCAGCACAATCTGGGATACGCTGACCTTGAGCAAAATGGCGTCATGTCCATTCTGCTTACCGGGTCTGGTGGCCCTTTCCGTGAAACGCCATTGCACGATCTGGTGTCAATGACCCCCGATCAAGCATGTCGTCACCCGAACTGGTCGATGGGACGAAAAATCTCCGTCGACTCTGCCACTATGATGAATAAAGGTCTGGAATACATTGAAGCGCGCTGGTTGTTTAATGCCAGTGCAAGCCAGATGGAAGTGCTGATTCATCCACAGTCGGTGATTCATTCGATGGTTCGGTATCAGGATGGTAGCGTTCTGGCACAACTGGGTGAGCCTGATATGCGCACGCCTATTGCCCATACTATGGCATGGCCGAAACGCGTCACATCTGGCGTGAAGCCTGTCGACTTTTGCAAACTGAGCGCGTTGACGTTTTCCGCGCCGGATTACCAACGCTATCCGTGCCTGAAACTGGCGATGGATGCGTTTGAGCAAGGGCAAGCGGCGACTACCGCGCTGAACGCTGCGAATGAAATTACCGTTGCCGCATTTCTGGCGCAACAAATTCGATTTACCGATATTGCCGAGCTCAATTTATCCGTACTGGATAAGATGGATTTGCAGGAACCCCAGAACGTTGATGACGTGTTGAGGGTTGATGCCGTTGCGCGGGACGTCGCCAGAAAACAAGTGATGCGACTCTCAAGCTGATGATAATCCCTCTACAGAGATTCGTGCTATTTGTTAGCGTTGGGCTTCAGTGATATAGTCTGCGCCACCCGATCGCAGGTATTGGCATTTTTTCGGTCGGGTAAGCCGTGGTTTGACACGGCTTTTTTGTGTAGAGGCTTCAGTATTCCTGAGTACCGTTAAATCCTTTCAGGGACTAAAAACGCGTTATGTTGTCTGCAACTCAACCATTAAGCGAAAATTTGCCAGCACATGGCTGTCGCCATGTAGCCATTATTATGGATGGCAATGGCCGCTGGGCGAAAAAGCAAGGGAAGATTCGCGCCTTTGGGCATAAGGCCGGAGCAAAATCCGTCCGCCGGGCTGTCTCTTTTGCTGCCAATAACGGTATTGATGCGTTAACGCTGTATGCCTTTAGCAGTGAGAACTGGAACCGACCTGCGCAGGAAGTGAGCGCGTTAATGGAATTATTCGTGTGGGCACTTGATAGTGAAGTGAAAAACCTGCATCGCCATAACGTTCGTCTGCGTATTATCGGGGATATCAGTCGATTTAACTCACGTTTGCAAGAACGGATTCGCAAGTCGGAAGCGCTTACAGCCCAGAATACGGGGTTAACGCTGAATATTGCTGCGAATTACGGCGGACGTTGGGACATTGTCCAGGGAGTCAGGCAACTGGCGCAACAGGTGCAAGACGGTCTGCTGCGCCCTGAGCAAATTGACGAAGAAATGCTTGGTCAGCAAGTTTGTATGAATGAACTGGCTCCTGTGGATTTAGTGATAAGGACTGGGGGAGAGCATCGCATCAGTAATTTTTTGCTGTGGCAAATTGCCTATGCTGAACTTTACTTTACGGATGTTCTCTGGCCCGATTTCGATGAACAAGACTTTGAAGGTGCGCTGCATGCCTTTGCTAATCGAGAGCGTCGTTTCGGCGGGACCGAACCCGGTGATGAAAAAGCCTGATGGGGGTCGCTTTTGCTGAAGTATCGCCTGATTTCTGCTTTTGTTTTAATACCCGTTGTCATCGCGGCGCTGTTTTTATTGCCGCCGGTGGGGTTCGCCATTGTTACGCTGGTCGTATGTATGTTGGCCGCGTGGGAGTGGGGACAGTTAAGCGGTTTCACCACTCGCACACAGCGAGTCTGGCTGGCGGTTCTGTGCGGGCTTTTGCTGGCACTGATGCTGTTTTTACTGCCTGAATATCATCATAATATTCATCAACCGTTGGTCGAAGTGTCGCTTTGGGCGTCGTTGGGCTGGTGGGGCGTTGCACTATTGCTGGTGTTATTTTACCCAGGTTCGGCGACTGTCTGGCGTAATTCAAAGATATTACGCATCATTTTCGGCATCTTAACCATTATCCCTTTCTTTTGGGGAATGCTGGCGCTACGTGCCTGGCATTATGATGAGAATCATTATAGTGGCGCAGTATGGCTGCTGTATGTCATGATCCTCGTCTGGGGAGCGGATTCCGGTGCGTATATGTTTGGCAAGTTATTTGGTAAACATAAACTGGCGCCGAAGGTTTCTCCGGGTAAAACCTGGCAAGGTTTTATTGGCGGACTCGCCACTGCGGCTGTGATCTCATGGGGTTATGGTATGTGGGCGAATCTTGATGTCGCGCCTGTCACCTTGCTCATTTGCTCTATTGTTGCGGTCCTGGCCTCGGTGCTGGGTGACTTGACTGAGAGTATGTTTAAGCGTGAAGCAGGTATTAAGGACAGTGGTCACTTAATCCCAGGGCACGGCGGCATTCTGGATCGTATTGATAGTCTGACGGCTGCGGTACCGGTCTTTGCTTGCTTGCTGTTACTGGTTTTCAGGACGCTTTAACGGATGGTCTTATGCTGAGTATTCTCTGGAATCTGGCTGCATTCATCGTCGCACTCGGTGTGCTTATCACCGTGCATGAATTTGGTCATTTCTGGGTTGCCCGGCGCTGTGGTGTTCGCGTTGAGCGTTTTTCCATTGGTTTTGGAAAGGCGCTGTGGCGGCGCACTGATAGATTGGGTACCGAATACGTCATCGCCCTGATCCCTCTCGGCGGCTACGTCAAAATGCTGGATGAGCGTGCAGAACCGGTGGTGCCGGAACTGCGCCACCACGCGTTCAACAACAAAACGGTTGGGCAGCGTGCGGCCATTATTGCCGCAGGTCCGATTGCAAACTTCCTTTTCGCTATTTTTGCTTACTGGCTGGTGTTTATCATCGGCGTCCCTGGTGTTCGTCCGGTTGTGGGTGAAATAACACCCAACTCGATTGCCGCACAGGCGCAAATTCAGCCAGGTACGGAACTAAAAGCGGTTGATGGTATCGAAACCCCTGATTGGGATACCGTGAGATTGCAGCTGGTCGCTAAAATTGGCGATGAGCAGACCATTCTTAGCGTGGCGCCGTTTGGCAGCAACCAGCGACAGGACAAAACGCTGGATTTGCGCCAATGGGCATTTGAGCCAGACAAACAGGATCCCGTTACGAGTTTAGGGATTCGTCCACGCGGTCCGCAGATTGAACCGGTGCTGTCAGAAGTACAGATTAACTCCGCAGCAAGTAAGGCGGGTTTGCAAGCTGGCGACAGGATCGTTAAAGTCAATGGTCAGCCGCTCACGCAATGGATGACGTTCGTGACGCTGGTGCGTGATAATCCGAATAAGCCGTTAGCGCTAGAAATTGAAAGGCAGGGGAGTTCCTTGTCTTTGACGTTAACTCCGGACTCAAAACCGGGTAACGGTCAGGAAGAGGGATTTGCGGGTGTCGTGCCTAAAATTATTCCTCTGCCTGATGAGTATAAGACTGTACGCCAGTATGGACCATTCGGCGCCATCCTCGAAGCCTCGGATAAAACGTGGCAGTTGATGAAGTTGACGGTCAGTATGCTGGGAAAATTGATTACCGGTGATGTGAAACTGAACAACCTCAGTGGGCCGATTTCTATCGCCCAGGGGGCTGGGATGTCAGCGGAGTTCGGGGGGATTTATTACCTGATGTTCCTTGCGCTTATCAGCGTGAACTTAGGGATAATTAACCTGTTTCCGTTGCCCGTTCTTGACGGGGGGCATCTGCTGTTCCTGGCGATTGAAAAGCTGAAGGGCGGTCCGGTATCCGAGCGGGTTCAAGACTTTAGTTATCGCATTGGCTCGATTTTGCTGGTGTTGTTAATGGGGCTTGCACTTTTCAATGATTTCTCTCGGTTGTAAGAGAGTGTTAGGAAGAACGCATAATAACGATGGCGATGAAAAAGTTGCTCATAGCGTCGCTGCTGTTTAGCAGCGCCACCGTATACGGTGCTGAAGGGTTCGTCGTGAAGGACATTCATTTCGAAGGCCTACAGCGAGTCGCCGTTGGTGCGGCTCTCCTCAGTATGCCGGTGCGCACAGGCGACACGGTTAATGATGAAGATATCAGTAATACCATTCGTGCTCTGTTCGCCACCGGTAACTTTGAGGATGTCCGCGTCCTGCGCGATGGTGATACCCTTCTGGTTCAGGTAAAAGAACGCCCGACGATTGCCAGCATCACTTTCTCCGGTAACAAATCGGTTAAAGATGACATGCTGAAGCAAAACCTCGAGGCGTCTGGTGTGCGTGTTGGCGAGTCTCTCGATCGCACCACGCTTGCCGATATCGAAAAAGGCCTGGAAGATTTTTACTATAGCGTCGGTAAGTACAGCGCCAGTGTGAAAGCGGTGGTGACGCCGTTGCCGCGTAACCGCGTTGACCTCAAACTGGTGTTCCAGGAAGGTGTCTCGGCGAAGATCCAACAGATCAATATCGTCGGTAACCATGCCTTTACAACCGACGAATTGATCTCTCACTTCCAACTGCGCGATGAAGTGCCGTGGTGGAACGTGGTGGGCGATCGTAAATACCAGAAACAGAAACTGGCGGGCGACCTTGAAACCCTGCGTAGTTACTATCTGGATCGCGGCTATGCTCGTTTCAATATCGACTCCACGCAGGTCAGCCTGACGCCGGATAAGAAAGGTATCTACATCACCGTCAACATTACAGAAGGCGAGCAGTACAAGCTTTCTGGGGTACAGGTGAGCGGTAACCTGGCTGGACACTCTGCCGAAATTGAGAGCCTGACGAAAATCGAACCGGGTGAACTCTATAACGGCACCAAAGTGACCAAAATGGAAGATGATATCAAGAAGCTTCTGGGTCGCTACGGTTATGCCTACCCGCGCGTACAGTCGCAGCCTGAAATCAACGATGCCGATAAGACGGTTAAATTGCGCGTAAACGTGGATGCGGGTAACCGTTTCTATGTGCGTAAGATCCGCTTTGAAGGTAACGATACCTCTAAAGACTCCGTCCTGCGTCGTGAAATGCGCCAGATGGAAGGTGCCTGGCTGGGTAGCGATCTGGTCGATCAGGGTAAAGAGCGTCTGAATCGTCTGGGCTATTTCGAAACAGTCGACACCGATACTCAGCGTATTCCGGGCAGTCCGGATCAGGTTGATGTGGTCTACAAGGTGAAAGAACGTAACACCGGTAGCTTTAACTTCGGCGTCGGGTACGGTACTGAAAGCGGCGTGAGCTTCCAGGCGGGCGTTCAGCAGGATAACTGGTTAGGTACCGGGTATTCTGTCGGCATTAACGGCACCAAAAACGATTACCAGACCTATACTGAATTGTCTGTGACCAACCCGTACTTCACCGTGGATGGTGTGAGCCTTGGTGGCCGCGTCTTCTATAACGACTTTGAAGCGGATGACGCAGACCTGTCTGACTACACCAACAAAAGTTATGGTACAGACGTCACGCTGGGCTTCCCGATCAACGAATACAACACGTTGCGTGCGGGTCTGGGTTACGTGCATAACTCCTTGTCTAACATGGATCCACAGGTTGCAATGCAACGTTATCTGGTTTCCATGGGTGAGAGCCCTGATGCGGATAGCTTCAAATCAGACGATTTCACCTTCAACTACGGTTGGACATACAACAAACTGGACCGTGGCTATTTCCCAACGGAAGGTACGCGT
This sequence comes from Citrobacter sp. JUb117, assembly GCF_024809055.1. Lineage (NCBI taxonomy): Bacteria > Pseudomonadati > Pseudomonadota > Gammaproteobacteria > Enterobacterales > Enterobacteriaceae > Citrobacter > Citrobacter sp. JUb117. The sequence continues at coordinate 23,039 of NZ_JANUFB010000004.1, read as the reverse complement.
ATCAACCTGAACGGTAAAGTCACCGTTCCGGGTTCTGATAACGAATACTACAAAGCGACGTTGGATACCGCGACCTACGTACCGATCGATGACGACCATAAATGGGTTGTTCTGGGTCGTACTAAGTGGGGTTATGGTGATGGATTAAGCGGCAAAGAAATGCCGTTCTATGAGAACTTCTATGCCGGTGGTTCCAGCACCGTGCGTGGCTTCCAGTCCAACACCATTGGTCCAAAAGCCGTCTATTTACCAGCAAATCGTTATAATGATGATGACGATTATGACAACGAATGTGACACCACCAATACGTCACCGTGTAAATCAGACGATGCAGTGGGCGGTAACGCCATGGCTGTCGCCAGCCTGGAGTTTATTACCCCAACGCCGTTTATTAGCGACAAGTATGCTAACTCGGTCCGTACCTCCTTCTTCTGGGATATGGGTACCGTCTGGGATACCAACTGGGATTCTGCGAAGTATTCTGGCTATCCAGACTACAGCGATCCGAACAATATCCGTATGTCTGCGGGTATCGCGTTACAATGGATGTCCCCATTAGGGCCGTTGGTCTTCTCCTACGCCCAGCCGTTCAAAAAGTACGATGGAGACAAATCAGAACAGTTCCAGTTTAACATTGGTAAAACCTGGTAATTGTTCTGCGCAAAGGAATGTAGTGGTAGTGTAGCGATGACTTTAGGCGATCCTGAATGGGGTCGCCTGGCCACGCAAAGAACTGTACCTTCGGGTGCAAATGGGATGGTAAGGAGTTTATTGTGAAAAAGTGGTTATTAGCTGCAGGTCTCGGTTTAGCGATGGCAACGTCCGCACAGGCTGCTGACAAAATTGCAATCGTCAATATGGGTAGCCTGTTCCAACAGGTTGCACAGAAGACTGGTGTTTCTAATACGCTGGAAAACGAGTTCAAAGGCCGCGCCAGCGAACTGCAGCGCATGGAATCCGATCTGCAATCTAAAATGCAGCGTCTGCAATCCATGAAAGCAGGTAGCGATCGTACTAAGCTGGAAAAAGACGTTATGGCTCAGCGCCAGACTTTCTCTCAGAAAGCGCAAGCTTTTGAGCAGGATCGTGCACGTCGTTCCAACGAAGAACGTGGCAAACTGGTTACGCGTATCCAGACAGCCGTGAAATCTGTCGCTAGCAGCCAGAGCATCGATCTGGTCGTTGACGCAAACACCGTTGCTTACAACAGCAGCGATGTTAAAGACATCACCGCTGACGTACTGAAACAGGTTAAATAAGTAATGCCTTCAATTCGACTGGCTGATTTAGCAGAGCAGTTGGATGCAGAATTACACGGTGATGGCGATATCGTCATCACCGGCGTAGCGTCCATGCAATCTGCGCAAACTGGCAATATTACGTTCATGGTGAATCCTAAGTACCGTGAGCATTTAAGCCTGTGCCAGGCTTCTGCCGTTGTGATGACGCAGGACGATCTTCCTTTTGCTAAGAGTGCTGCGCTGGTAGTGAAGAACCCCTACCTGACCTATGCGCGAATGGCGCAAATTTTAGATACCACGCCTCAGCCGGCACAGAACATTGCACCCAGTGCAGTGATTGATGCGACGGCAAAGCTGGGTAGCAATGTCTCTGTTGGCGCAAATGCGGTCATCGAGTCTGGCGTAGAACTGGGCGATAACGTGGTTATCGGTGCAGGCTGTTTCGTCGGAAAAAACACAAAAATCGGCGCAGGTTCACGCTTGTGGGCGAATGTGACGATTTATCACGATATCCAGATCGGTGAACATTGCCTGATCCAGTCCAGCACCGTTGTCGGATCTGACGGCTTTGGCTATGCGAACGATCGTGGTAATTGGGTGAAGATCCCACAGCTTGGTCGCGTAATTATTGGCGATCGTGTCGAGATCGGCGCTTGCACGACCATCGATCGTGGCGCTCTAGACGATACCGTGATCGGCAATGGTGTTATCATTGATAACCAGTGCCAGATTGCGCATAACGTTGTGATTGGCGACAATACGGCGGTAGCCGGTGGCGTCATTATGGCGGGCAGCCTGAAGATTGGCCGTTACTGCATGATTGGCGGCGCCAGTGTGATCAATGGGCATATGGAAATATGCGACAAAGTCACGGTCACTGGTATGGGTATGGTGATGCGTCCTATCACCGAACCAGGCGTCTATTCCTCAGGCATTCCGCTACAGCCCAACAAGGTATGGCGTAAAACAGCTGCACTGGTGATGAATATTGATGATATGAGCAAGCGCCTCAAAGCAATTGAGCGCAAGGTTAATCAACAAGACTAAAGCACCTTTTTTGCACGTCTGACTTTTCGGCCTGTCCCATTCATACGATTGCGACAGGCCGTGTTATTATTGCCTTTTAGTATATTTTGACAGGAAGAGTATTTTGACTACTAACACTCATACTCTGCAAATTGAAGAGATTTTAGAACTTCTGCCGCACCGTTTTCCGTTTTTGCTGGTTGATCGTGTGCTGGATTTTGAAGAAGGTCGTTTTCTGCGCGCAGTGAAAAATGTATCCGTTAACGAGCCTTTCTTCCAGGGCCACTTCCCGGGTAAACCGATTTTCCCTGGCGTGCTGATTCTGGAAGCAATGGCCCAGGCAACGGGTATTCTGGCGTTTAAAAGCGTAGGAAAACTGGAGCCAGGCGAGCTGTATTATTTCGCTGGTATCGATGAAGCACGCTTCAAGCGTCCTGTCGTACCTGGCGATCAGATGATCATGGAAGTCACTTTCGAGAAAACGCGCCGTGGCCTGACCCGTTTTAAAGGGGTTGCACTGGTTGACGGTAAAGTTGTGTGCGAAGCAACGATGATGTGTGCCCGTAGCCGGGAGGCCTAATACGTGATTGATAAATCCGCCTTTATTCACCCGACCGCCATTGTGGAAGAGGGCGCCAGTATTGGTGCCAATGCCCACATTGGACCTTTTTGTATTGTTGGACCCCACGTTGAAATTGGTGAGGGTACCGTACTGAAGTCTCACGTTGTCGTGAATGGCCATACTAAAATTGGTCGCGATAACGAGATCTATCAGTTTGCCTCCATCGGCGAAGTAAACCAGGATCTGAAGTATGCTGGCGAACCGACCCGCGTGGAAATTGGCGATCGCAACCGCATCCGCGAAAGCGTCACCATTCATCGTGGCACAGTGCAAGGCGGTGGGTTGACGAAGGTGGGCAGCGATAACTTACTGATGATCAACGCGCACGTTGCGCATGATTGTACGATTGGTAATCGCTGTATTCTGGCGAATAACGCCACGCTTGCCGGACACGTTTCGTTGGATGATTTCGTTATCATCGGCGGGATGACGGCGGTGCATCAGTTCTGCATCATCGGCGCACATGTGATGGTTGGTGGTTGTTCTGGTGTTGCTCAGGACGTTCCGCCGTACGTTATCGCCCAAGGTAATCATGCCACGCCATTTGGCGTCAACATCGAAGGTCTGAAGCGTCGCGGGTTCACCCGTGAAGCGATTACCGCGATCCGTAACGCCTATAAAGCGTTGTATCGCAGTGGTAAAACTCTGGAAGAAGTGAAGCCGGAAATCGCCGAGCTGGCGAAGCAGTACCCGGATGTTCAGGCTTTCAGTGATTTCTTTGAACGCTCAACGCGTGGCCTGATTCGTTAATGACTGAGCAGCGTCCATTAACGATTGCCCTCGTCGCCGGAGAAACCTCCGGCGATATTCTTGGTGCAGGATTAATTCGCGCACTCAAGGCGCGTGTACCCAATGCCCGTTTTGTTGGCGTGGCAGGTCCGCTGATGCAGGCCGAAGGCTGTGAAGCCTGGTACGAAATGGAAGAGTTGGCGGTGATGGGCATTGTTGAAGTGCTCGGACGCCTGCGCCGTTTACTGCATATTCGCGCCGATCTGACTCGTCGTTTTACCGATCTCAAGCCGGACGTTTTCGTTGGCATTGATGCACCTGATTTTAATATTACCCTTGAAGGGAACTTGAAAAAACAGGGCATTAAAACCATTCATTACGTCAGCCCTTCCGTGTGGGCATGGCGACAGAAACGTGTTTTCAAAATAGGCAGATCCACCAATATGGTGCTGGCCTTTCTGCCTTTCGAAAAAGCGTTTTATGACAAATTTAATGTCCCGTGCCGCTTTATCGGCCACACCATGGCGGACGCCATGCCGTTGGATCCGGATAAAAACGCGGCTCGCGACGTGCTGGGTATTCCCCATGATGCGCACTGCCTGGCACTATTGCCAGGAAGCCGGGGCGCTGAAGTGGAGATGCTTAGCGCTGATTTTCTGAAAACAGCACAGTTGCTACGCCAGCAGTATCCCGATCTCGAAGTGGTCGTGCCGCTGGTGAATGCCAAACGACGAGAACAGTTTGAGCGCATTAAAGCTGAGGTAGCACCGGAACTTTCCGTACATCTGCTTGATGGGATGGGACGCGAAGCGATGGTTGCCAGCGATGCAGCGCTGCTGGCTTCAGGCACGGCAGCGCTGGAGTGTATGCTGGCGAAGTGCCCGATGGTTGTCGGCTACCGTATGAAACCCTTCACGTTCTGGCTGGCGAAACGTCTGGTGAAAACCGATTATGTTTCGTTGCCGAACCTGCTGGCGGGAAGAGAATTAGTCAAAGAGCTGTTGCAGGATGAATGCGAACCGCAGGCGTTGGCGAAAGCGCTGCAGCCGTTGCTGGCGAATGGCAAAACCAGCCATGCGATGCACGATACGTTCCGCGACCTGCACCAGCAGATCCGTTGTAATGCCGATGAGCAGGCGGCGGATGCAGTCCTGGAGTTAGCACAATGATTGAATTTGTTTATCCACATACGCATTTAGTGGCGGGTGTGGATGAAGTAGGGCGAGGCCCTTTGGTCGGGGCTGTGGTGACAGCTGCTGTTATTCTTGATCCAGCGCGTCCGATAGTCGGTCTGAACGACTCCAAAAAACTCTCTGAAAAGCGTCGTCTGGCGCTTTACGATGAAATCAAAGAAAAAGCGTTAAGCTGGAGCCTGGGACGGGCGGAACCGCATGAAATCGACGAGCTGAATATTCTACATGCCACCATGCTGGCCATGCAGCGCGCAGTGGCCGGTTTGCACATTACGCCTGAATACGTGCTGATTGACGGTAATCGTTGCCCGGTATTGCCGATGCCGTCGATGGCGGTGGTGAAAGGGGACAGTCGCGTGGCGGAAATCAGCGCAGCGTCTATTTTGGCGAAAGTCACCCGCGATGCGGAGATGGCGACGCTGGATACGGTTTTCCCGCAGTACGGCTTTGCGCAACACAAAGGCTACCCAACAGCTTTTCATCTGGCGGCGCTTATAGAGCATGGCGCGACAGAACACCACCGTCGCAGCTTTGGCCCTGTTAAACGCGCACTGGGACTCACGTCCTGATTCTTGTGGCAAGAATAAGTAAACCGGAATCTGAAGATGTCTGAACCACGTTTCGTCCACCTGCGGGTGCACAGCGACTACTCCATGATTGATGGGTTGGCAAAAACGGGGCCGCTGGTGAAAAAGGCGGCCGCGTTGGGCATGCCTGCACTGGCGATCACCGATTTTACCAACCTGTGTGGTCTGGTGAAGTTTTACGGGGCGGGTCACGGTGCTGGCATTAAACCGATTGTTGGTGCTGATTTTCATGTCCGTAGCGAGCAGTTTGGCGACGAGTTGACGCAACTAACGGTGCTGGCGGCCAATAATACGGGCTATCAGAATCTGACGTTGTTGATATCAAAAGCCTATCAACGTGGCTATGGATCCGAAGGACCGGTCATTGACAGAGACTGGTTGCTTGATTTAAAAGAAGGCTTAATTTTACTTTCCGGTGGTCGCATGGGCGACGTCGGACGGAGCTTGCTACGCGGTAACAGCGCGCTGGTTGATGAGTGCGTCACGTTTTATGAAGAACATTTCCCCGATTGTTATTTTCTGGAACTGATCCGTACCGGTAGGCAGGACGAAGAGAATTATTTGCATGCCGCAGTGGCGCTGGCCGAAACGCGGGGTCTGCCGGTGGTGGCGACCAACGATGTTCGCTTCCTTGAAACCGGAGATTTTGACGCGCATGAGATCCGCGTGGCGATCCATGATGGTTTCACACTCGATGATCCGAAACGTCCGCGCAACTATTCGCCGCAGCAGTATATGCGCAGCGAAGAAGAGATGTGCGAGCTGTTTTCCGACATTCCGGAAGCGCTGCAAAATACCGTCGAGATAGCCAAGCGCTGTAACGTGACGGTGCGTCTGGGTGAATACTTCCTGCCGCAGTTCCCGACCGGAGATATGACCACCGAAGACTATCTGGTTAAAAAATCGAAAGAAGGTCTGGAAGAGCGTCTGGCGTTTTTGTTCCCGGATGAAGCCGAACGCAAAGAGAAGCGCCCACCTTACGACGAACGCCTGGACATTGAACTTCAGGTTATCAACCAGATGGGGTTCCCGGGCTACTTCCTGATCGTCATGGAGTTTATCCAGTGGTCGAAAGACAACGGCGTGCCGGTCGGACCTGGCCGTGGTTCCGGTGCCGGCTCACTGGTGGCCTATGCGCTAAAAATTACCGATCTCGATCCGCTGGAATTTGACCTGCTGTTCGAACGTTTCCTTAACCCGGAACGTGTCTCGATGCCTGACTTTGACGTTGACTTCTGTATGGAGAAACGCGACCAGGTGATTGAACACGTGGCGGAAATGTATGGTCGTGACGCGGTATCACAGATTATTACCTTCGGTACGATGGCAGCAAAAGCGGTTATCCGCGACGTGGGCCGCGTACTGGGGCATCCGTACGGGTTTGTCGACAGGATTTCTAAACTGGTGCCACCCGATCCGGGGATGACGCTGGCAAAAGCCTTTGAGGCAGAGCCGCAGCTGCCAGAAATCTACGAAGCGGACGAAGAGGTCAGGGCGCTGATCGACATGGCGCGTAAGCTGGAAGGCGTCACGCGTAATGCCGGTAAGCATGCGGGCGGCGTGGTTATTGCGCCCACTAAAATTACCGACTTTGCTCCGCTCTATTGTGATGAAGAAGGTCTTCATCCGGTCACTCAGTTTGATAAAAACGACGTGGAATACGCCGGGTTGGTTAAGTTTGACTTCCTGGGTCTGCGTACGCTGACGATCATTGACTGGGCGCTGAAAATGATCAACCCGCGTCGGGCAAAGCAGGGACTGGAGCCGATTGACATCGCCGCCATCCCGCTCGACGATAAAAAATGTTTTGATATGCTGCAGCGCTCGGAGACAACCGCCGTCTTCCAGCTTGAATCTCGCGGCATGAAGGATCTGATCAAACGCCTGCAGCCTGACTGCTTCGAAGATATGATAGCCCTGGTGGCGTTGTTCCGCCCAGGCCCACTGCAGTCGGGAATGGTAGATAACTTTATCGACCGTAAGCACGGGCGAGAAGAGATATCCTACCCGGATGTACAATGGCAGCATGAGTGCCTGAAACCTGTTCTGGAGCCGACGTACGGCATTATCCTGTATCAGGAACAGGTCATGCAGATTGCCCAGGAGCTGTCTGGTTATACTCTTGGCGGCGCGGATATGCTGCGCCGTGCGATGGGTAAGAAAAAGCCGGAAGAAATGGCCAAGCAGCGCGGCACCTTTGAAGAAGGGGCGAGAAAGCGCGGCGTAGACGGTGAACTGGCGATCAAAATCTTTGACCTGGTGGAGAAATTCGCCGGGTACGGGTTTAACAAATCGCACTCCGCAGCCTACGCGCTGGTGTCTTACCAGACGCTATGGTTGAAAACGCATTACCCCGCCGAGTTTATGGCCGCGGTAATGACCGCCGATATGGATAACACTGAGAAAGTGGTCGGGCTGGTGGATGAATGCTGGCGTATGGGGCTGAAAATCCTGCCGCCGGATATCAACTCCGGGCTGTATCATTTCCACGTAAATGATGATGGCGAGATTGTGTATGGCATCGGCGCGATAAAAGGCGTGGGTGAAGGCCCCATTGAAGCTATTATTGAAGCGCGTAACAAAGGTGGCTATTTCCGCGAGTTGTTCGATCTCTGTGCCCGTACGGATATCAAAAAGCTAAACCGCCGGGTGCTGGAAAAACTGATCATGTCCGGGGCGTTTGACCGCCTTGGCCCGCATCGCGCCGCACTGATGAATTCGCTGAACGACGCGCTTAAAGCCGCCGATCAGCACGCAAAAGCCGAAGCCATCGGTCAGGCCGATATGTTTGGCGTTCTGGCCGAAGAGCCGGAACAAATTGAACAATCCTATGCCAACTGTACGCCGTGGCCGGAGCAGGTGGTATTAGATGGTGAGCGTGAAACGTTAGGGCTTTACCTGACGGGACACCCCATCAACCAGTATTTAAAAGAAATTGAGCGCTATGTCGGAGGCCACAGGCTGAAAGACATGCATCCGACAGAACGTGGTAAAGTTACCACGGCTGCGGGGCTCGTCATTGCTGCGCGGGTAATGGTCACCAAGCGCGGCAATCGTATCGGCATCTGCACGCTGGATGACCGTTCCGGGCGTCTGGAAGTGATGTTATTTACCGATGCCCTGGATAAATACCAGCATTTGCTGGAAAAAGACCGCATACTTATCGTCAGCGGACAGGTCAGCTTTGATGACTTCAGCGGTGGGCTTAAAATGATGGCCCGTGAAGTCATGGATATTGACGAAGCCCGGGAAAAATACGCTCGCGGGCTTGCTATCTCGCTGACGGACAGGCAAATTGATGACCAGCTTTTAAACCGACTCCGTCAGTCTCTGGAACCCCACCGCTCGGGGACAATTCCAGTACATCTCTACTATCAGAGGGCGGATGCACGTGCGCGGTTGCGTTTTGGCGCAACGTGGCGTGTCTCTCCGAGCGATCGTTTACTGAACGATCTCCGTGGCCTTATTGGTTCGGAGCAGGTGGAACTGGAGTTTGACTAATACAGGAATACTATGAGTCTGAATTTCCTTGATTTTGAACAGCCGATTGCAGAGCTGGAAGCAAAAATCGATTCTCTGACTGCGGTGAGCCGTCAGGATGAGAAACTGGATATTAACATCGATGAAGAAGTGCATCGCCTGCGTGAAAAAAGCGTAGAACTGACGCGCAAAATCTTTGCCGATCTTGGCGCATGGCAGGTAGCCCAGCTGGCTCGCCATCCACAGCGTCCGTACACCCTGGATTACGTCCGCCTGGCGTTTGATGAATTTGATGAGCTGGCGGGCGATCGTGCCTATGCGGATGATAAAGCTATCGTCGGCGGCATCGCGCGTCTTGATGGTCGTCCCGTGATGATCATTGGTCATCAGAAAGGCCGCGAGACTAAAGAAAAAATTCGTCGTAACTTCGGCATGCCAGCACCGGAAGGCTATCGCAAAGCGCTGCGCCTGATGGAAATGGCCGAACGTTTCAAGATGCCGATCATTACCTTCATTGACACCCCTGGGGCTTATCCGGGCGTGGGCGCGGAAGAACGCGGTCAGTCTGAAGCGATTGCGCGTAACCTGCGTGAAATGTCACGTCTGAGCGTACCGGTTATCTGCACCGTTATCGGCGAAGGTGGCTCCGGTGGCGCGCTGGCGATCGGCGTGGGCGATAAAGTGAATATGCTGCAATACAGCACCTATTCTGTTATCTCCCCGGAAGGCTGTGCATCCATTCTGTGGAAAAGCGCAGACAAAGCGCCGTTGGCGGCAGAAGCGATGGGCATTATTGCCCCGCGTCTGAAAGAGCTGAAGCTGATCGATTCTATCGTACCGGAACCGCTGGGCGGGGCGCATCGTAATCCAGAAGTCATGGCTGCGTCGCTGAAAGCACAGCTGCTGGCCGATCTGGCCGATCTCGATGTGTTAAGTACGGAAGAGCTGAAAAATCGCCGTTACCAGCGACTGATGAGCTACGGTTACGCGTAAACTGCATATATTCTGAAAAGGGCCACAACGCTGTGGCCCTTTTTTTTACCTGCGGTTTGACCAGGCTATGATTAACTAAGGTTTTTCCAGGAGGAACGCATGAATATCATTGCCATCATGGGACCGCATGGCGTCTTTTATAAAGATGAGCCCATCAAGGAACTTGAACGTGCACTACTGCAGCAGGGATTTCAGATTATCTGGCCGCAGAATAGCGTCGACCTGCTGAAATTTATTGAGCATAACCCGCGAATTTGCGGCGTCATTTTTGACTGGGATGAGTACAGCCTGGAGCTGTGTAGCGATATCAACCAGCTTAACGAATACCTGCCGCTTTACGCCTTTATCAATACCCATTCGACGATGGATGTCAGCGCCCACGACCTGCGCATGGCGCTGTGGTTTTTCGAGTATGCTCTAGGCCAGTCTGACGATATTGCCACCCGTATTCGCCAGTACACCAATGAATACCTCGATAACATCACTCCGCCGTTTACCAGGGCGTTGTTCACCTACGTGAAAGAAGGGAAGTATACCTTCTGTACGCCGGGGCACATGGCGGGGACGGCATACCAAAAGAGTCCAGTGGGCTGCCTGTTCTATGACTTTTTTGGCGGCAATACGCTCAAGGCCGACGTCTCCATTTCCGTGACCGAATTGGGTTCGCTGCTGGACCATACTGGCCCGCACCTGGAGGCCGAAGAATATATCGCCCGCACCTTTGGGGCAGAGCAGAGCTATATGGTGACGAATGGCACCTCGACGTCGAATAAAATTGTCGGTATGTATGCAGCCCCGACTGGAAGTACGCTACTGATCGATCGTAACTGTCATAAATCACTGGCGCATTTGCTGATGATGAGCGACGTGGTACCCATCTGGCTGAAGCCCACGCGTAATGCGCTGGGTATCCTTGGCGGCATACCTAAACGTGAATTTACCCGTGAGAGTATTGAGCGCAAAGTCGGAGAGACCGTCCAGGCCCAGTGGCCAGTACATGCGGTGATCACCAACTCTACCTACGACGGTCTGCTGTATAACACCAACTGGATCAAACAGACGTTGGACGTGCCGTCTATTCACTTTGACTCGGCCTGGGTGCCATACACTCATTTTCACCCGATCTATCAGGGGAAAAGCGGCATGAGCGGCGAACGAGTACCTGGTAAGGTTATCTTTGAAACCCAGTCGACCCATAAGATGCTGGCGGCGCTGTCGCAGGCTTCTCTCATCCACATTAAAGGTGACTACGATGAAGAGACCTTTAATGAAGCCTTTATGATGCATACCTCGACGTCGCCGAGCTACCCGATTGTCGCGTCAATAGAAACGGCGGCGGCAATGCTGCGCGGCAACTCAGGCAAGCGCTTAATCAATCGCTCCGTTGAGCGTGCGCTGCATTTTCGCAAAGAAGTACAGCGACTGCGGGAAGAATCGGACGGCTGGTTCTTTGATATCTGGCAGCCGGAAAAGGTGGATGAAGCGGAATGCTGGCCCGTTGCGCCGGGTGAAGACTGGCATGGGTTTACCGATGCCGACGCCGACCACATGTTCCTCGATCCGGTGAAAGTGACTATTCTGACACCGGGGATGGATGAACAGGGAAACATGAGTGACGAAGGGATCCCGGCGGCGCTGGTGGCGAAATTCCTCGACGAACGCGGTGTCGTGGTGGAGAAAACGGGTCCGTATAATCTGTTATTTTTGTTCAGCATTGGCATTGATAAAACCCGGGCGATGGGGTTGCTGCGCGGGCTGACAGAGTTCAAACGTTCGTACGATCTGAATTTGCGTGTGAAGAATATGCTGCCAGATTTGTATGCTGAAGATCCGGATTTCTATCGCAATATGCGTATTCAGGATCTGGCACAGGGGATCCACAATCTGATCCGCCAACACGATCTCTCCGGGCTAATGCTACGGGCATTTGACACCCTACCGGAAATGAAAATGACGCCGCATCAGGCCTGGCAGCGGCAGATCAAAGGCGAGGTGGAGACGGTGACGCTTGACCAACTGGTGGGGCGCATTTCTGCAAATATGATCCTGCCTTATCCTCCCGGCGTACCGTTGCTGATGCCGGGGGAAATGATCACCGAAGACAGCCGGGCGGTGCTCGATTTCCTGTTGATGCTGTGTTCTGTCGGCCATCATTATCCCGGATTCGACACGGATATTCATGGCGCTAAACTGGGTGAGGACGGCGTGTACCGTGTGAGAGTCCTAAAAATGGCATCGCAGCTTGCCTGAACCGACCGCGGACGAGTAACGTGCGAAAAGAAAACTAAAGAGGCTAAGACGCTATGCTGGGATTAAAACAGGTTCACCATATTGCCATTATTGCGACGGACTACGCGGTGTGTAAGGCATTTTACTGCGACGTGCTGGGCTTTACGCTGATGAGCGAGGTCTACCGGGAAGAGCGTGACTCCTGGAAAGGCGATCTGGCGCTGAACGGGCAGTACGTGATTGAGCTTTTTTCTTTTCCATTTTCACCTTGCCGTCCCAGCCGACCGGAAGCCTGCGGGTTACGCCATCTGGCGTTCAGCGTGGATGATGTGGAAAAGGCGATAGCCCATCTGGAAAATCATAATGTGAAATGTGAGGCAGTACGTGTCGACCCCTTTACCGGCAAACGCTTTACTTTTTTCAACGATCCGGATGGATTACCGCTTGAATTATACGAGCAGTAAGGCTTGTCATTGTAACGGTAGCCCGGTAACGTGCCGGGCAATACCCTAGTAAGTACTCATCATGACGACACTCACACTAAACACTTCACTTCTGACATCTCCCCATATTCTGGTGGCCTTTAGCGGTGGCCTCGACTCGACCGTGCTGTTGCACCAACTGGTGCTGTGGCGAAAACAACACCCCTACATCGTTCTACGCGCTATCCACATCCACCATGGATTGAGTCCGCACGCAGACGAATGGGTGACGCACTGCGAATCGGTTTGTGCACAATGGCAGGTGCCGCTGGTGGTTGAACGGGTGCATCTTCAGGATGACGGGCTGGGGATAGAGGCGCAGGCCCGGCGGGCGCGCTATCAGGCTTTTGCCCGGACGCTGCTGCCGGGTGAAGTGCTGATGACCGCCCAGCATCTTGATGACCAGTGTGAAACCTTTTTGCTGGCGCTCAAACGCGGCAGCGGCCCGGCCGGACTTTCTGCAATGGGGGAAAGTTCACCGTTTGCTGGGACCCAGCTTATTCGCCCGCTATTGGCGCAAACGCGTGACGCGCTTGAACGCTGGGCGTTGGAGCATGGACTACGCTGGATTGAAGATGAAAGTAATCAGGATGATGCCTACGATCGCAATTTTCTGCGGCTACGTATAATCCCGCAACTGCAACAGCGCTGGCCGCACTTTGCTGAAGCGGCGGCCCGCAGTGCGGTGCTGTGTGCCGAGCAGGAACGTTTGTTGGATGAGTTACTTGCCAATGATTTAGCGGAGTGTGTCACCGAGCAGGACACCCTTTTAGTTGAGCCATTAATGATGATGAGCGATGTACGACGTGCAGCGCTGCTTCGTCGCTGGCTGGCAGGGCTGAATGCACCGATGCCATCCCGGGATGCGCTGGCGCGAATCTGGCAGGAAGTGGTGCTGGCGCGGGAAGATGCTGCGCCGTGCTTGTGCGTAGGCGAATATGAAATCCGCCGCTATCAGTCACAGCTGTGGTGGGTGAAATCCGTTACCGGGCAAAGTGAAACTGTCATCCCGTGGTCATGCTGGCAAACACCGCTGACGCTGCCTGCCGGGCTGGGAGACGTACAGTTACTCCCAACGGGAAAATTACGTATGCCGCACGTGGGTGAACCGGTCAGTATTCGCTTTAAAGCGCCCGGGTTATTACACATTGTCGGGCGTAACGGTGGGCGTAAGCTCAAAAAAATATGGCAGGAGCAGGGAATTCCGCCCTGGCGACGCGATACCACGCCGTTACTGTTTTACGGCGAAACGCTGATTGCGGCAGCCGGTGTCTTTGTTACGCGGGAAGGACTGGCGGAAGGGGAAGAAGGCGCGAATCTGGTATGGCATGCCTGATGGCGCTGCGCTTATCAGGCCTACGTATCGCATGGAAAGTAGGCCGGATAAGGTGCTTGCACCGCCATCCGGCAACAAAATAATCAGGATTCGCTAACCACCACGGTACCGATTTCCGGGTGGCTGAAGCTGGCAATCTTGTCGAGACGAAGCTCACGTGATTCTCCAGAGACGTCTGCAACCAGATATTCCACATTTTTGCGTGAAACCAGGTCATTGGCTTTCGCCTGCAGCACTTCGCCATCTTTCAGCGCCAGCGTCAGTAATAAATGGTGCTGGCAGGCGAGCTCAAGATTGTCGTAATCATCACAGTTAATGGGTTGATACGTTTCATTCATTGACATAATCGCTCACCAGTAAGTTCGCGGCAGCATAGGCCGCTTTTTCTCTGACCGACTCTGAAAGGGCGCTGTCTTCCGCCACTTCATTCAGCACTTTCAATACGCAACCCAGCGCATCCGGGACATACCCTAAGTCTCCGCTGGCGATTTCCGCGTACCGCTTGCGTATTAACTCACAATATTTTTCCACATGCCCTCCTGTCAGTACTCTGACTTAACCGTGGATGCAAGTCTAAGCCTACGAAGATAAACTCTGTTTAGCAAGGTGACTATACCATACTCATTCAAGCAATATCAGCGCCTTGATAGAAGAGCTGTTAGCAGCCTTTTGGCGTAGTTTTCGCTACAATGTGCGCCTGATTCGAAAGGAGTTCTCTCATGGCGCTTAAAGCGACAATTTATAAAGCCGTTGTCAACGTGGCGGATCTTGACCGCAACCAGTTTCTTGACGCGGTATTGACGCTGGCGCGTCACCCTTCTGAAACCCAGGAACGCATGATGCTGCGCCTGTTGGCATGGATTAAATATGCCAATGAGCGGTTACAGTTTACGCGGGGCTTGAGCGCAGAAGATGAGCCAGAAGCATGGCTGCGTAACGATCATCTGGGCATTGATTTATGGATTGAACTCGGCCTGCCGGATGAGCGTCGGATTAAGAAGGCCTGTACTCAGTCTGGGGAAGTTGCTCTGTTTACCTATAACAGTCGGGCGGCGCAAATCTGGTGGCAGCAAAACCAGAATAAGTGCGCACAGTTTAAAAATTTGACTGTCTGGTATCTGGATGACGAACAGCTGGCGCAGCTGAGCGACTTTGCCGGGCGTACTATGACGTTGCAGGCGACCATCCAGGATGGGGCTATCTGGTTGTCAGACTCTCAGAACAATCTGGAAATTCATCTGACCGCGTGGCAGCAGCGTTGATGATCGTTCTCTCCCGAAACGTCTCTATCCCTGATAATGAGCTGGAAATCACGGCTATCCGGGCACAGGGTGCGGGTGGGCAGCACGTTAATAAGACCTCGACGGCCATCCATTTGCGCTTTGACATTCGGGCCTCTGGCCTGCCAGAGTATTACAAGGAACGCTTGCTGGCGGCCAGTCATCATCTGATCACTGCCGATGGCGTCATCATCATTAAGGCGCAGGAATATCGCAGTCAGGAACTCAACCGGGAAGCGGCTCTGGCCAGGCTGGTGGCGTTGATTAAAGAATTAACCGCAGTGCAAAAAAGCCGCCAGGCAACGCGTCCTACGCGCGCCTCGAAAGAGCGCCGGTTGTCATCGAAGGCGCAAAAATCCACCGTGAAGGCGCTGCGCGGGAAAGTTCGTCGTTCGCAGGACTGACGAACAGGAATAAAAAAATCATAAGGATTTTATAGTGAAAACAGCAATATTGTCAGTGGTCGCTGTATGCACGCTCTTTTCCTTGATCGGCTGTAATAATCGTACTGACGTCGAAGCATTGCAGTCGACGCGGGCGGCAGAATTAAAACCGATGCAGCAAAGTTGGCGTGGCATCTTGCCCTGCGCCGACTGCGAAGGGATTGAAACCTCGCTGTTCCTGGAAAAAGACGGGACCTGGGTGATGAACGAACGGTATCAGGGCGTACGGGATGAACCGTCTTCCTTTGCCTCCTATGGCACCTGGGCACGCACGGCGGATAAGCTGGTGTTGACCGACAGCAAAGGTGAGAAGTCTTACTACCGGGCAAAAGGCGAGGCGCTGGAAATGCTCGATCGTGAAGGTAATCCGATCGAATCGCAGTTCAACTATACCCTTGAGCCGGTGTCAGCCAGTTTGCCCGTCACGCCAATGCCGATGCGTGGGATGTATTTCTACATGGCGGATGCGGCTGTCTTTACCGACTGTGCGACGGGCAAGCGTATGCCGGTAGCAAATAATGCCCAGCTTGAACGCGGCTATTTAACTGCTCGCACGGAAACTGGCCAATCGGTCTTGTTGACCCTTGAAGGGCATTTCACGCAGGAGGCGAACCCGGATACGGGCGAGAAGGTGAAAACGCTGATGGCGGATAAAGACGCGAAGTTTATACCCGGTAAAGGGTGTAATTAATCTCTGAAAAAAAGGCCCTGATGATCAGGGCCTTTTGCTGTATTAGCCTTTAATGGCTTTAATCAGATAGTCGACGATGTCGCCGGTTTTAATCAGCTGTTTCTCGCCGTGACGACGGTATTTGTATTCGATATCATCGTTATCGAGGTTACGGTCGCCCAGCACGATGGTGTGCGGAATACCGATCAGTTCCATATCGGCAAACATCACGCCTGGACGTTCTTTACGATCGTCCATCAGCACTTCGATACCCTGCGCACGCAGCTCTGCGTAAAGCTTCTCAGCCAGTTCCTGCACGCGGTAGGATTTGTGCATGTTCATCGGCAGAATCGCCACCTGGAACGGCGCGATAGCATCTGGCCATACAATGCCGCGATCGTCAAAGTTCTGTTCAATAGCGGCAGCAACAACGCGAGTCACCCCGATACCGTAGCAGCCCATGGTCAGAATCTGGTTACGACCATCTTCGCCCTGAACGGAAGCTTTCATTGCTTCAGAGTACTTGGTACCCAGCTGGAAGATGTGACCGACTTCGATACCGCGTTTAATCAGTAGTGTGCCTTTGCCGTCCGGGCTCGGGTCGCCGGCAACGACGTTACGGATGTCAGCCACTTCTGGCGTGGCGACATCACGATCCCAGTTAATACCGAAATAGTGTTTACCGTCGATGTTAGCACCTGCTGCGAAGTCGCTCATGACCGCAACGGTACGATCGATAACTACCGGGATCGGCATGTTCACTGGACCGAGCGAGCCAGGACCTGCTTTGACTACGGCACGAATTTCTTCTTCGGTGGCGAAGGTCAGTGGGCTGGCAACCTGCGGCAGTTTTTCTGCTTTGACTTCGTTCAGTTCGTGATCGCCACGAACCAGCAGCGCAACCAGCGGGTAGCTGCTGCCTTCGACCGCTTTCACCAGCAGCGTTTTAACGGTTTTTTCGATCGGCAGATTGAACTGCTCAACCAGCTCAGCGATGGTTTTCGCGTTTGGCGTATCGACCAGCGTCATTTCCTGCGTGGCGGCACCGCGCGGTTCTTTTGGCGCTACGGCTTCTGCAAATTCGATGTTGGCAGCAAAGTCGGAGCTGTCAGAGAACACCACGTCATCTTCGCCGCTCTGCGCCAGAACCTGGAATTCGTGAGAAGCGCTACCGCCGATAGAACCGGTGTCAGCCTGTACCGCACGGAAATCCAGACCCATACGGCTGAAGATCTTGCTGTACGCGGCATACATTGCGTCGTAGGTTTCTTGCAAAGATTCCTGAGTCGTATGGAAAGAGTACGCATCTTTCATCAGGAATTCACGGGAGCGCATGACGCCGAAACGCGGACGCACTTCGTCACGGAATTTAGTCTGGATCTGGTAGAAGTTCAGCGGCAGCTGTTTGTAGGAGCTGAGCTCGTTACGGATCAGGTCGGTGATCACTTCTTCATGCGTTGGGCCGAGTACGAATGGACGATCGCCGCGGTCAGCAATACGCAGCAGTTCCGGGCCGTACTGTTCCCAACGGCCGCTCTCTTCCCACAGTTCAGAAGGCTGAACTACCGGCATTAACACCTCGATAGCACCGGCGTTGTTCATCTCTTCACGCACGATGTTTTCGACTTTTTTCAGGACGCGCACGCCGGTCGGCAGCCAGGTATATAACCCGGAGGCCAGCTTGCGAATCATCCCGGCGCGCAGCATCAGCTGGTGGCTGATAACCTCGGCGTCGGCAGGTGTCTCCTTCAGAGTGGAGAGCAGATATTGGCTAGTACGCATGTTGTTACGGTTCCAGTTGAACGATCGAACAGGCTCAACGCGAGCCTGACACAAAAAAAGTGGTTTAGTTTACCAGCGAGAAAGGGATGTCAAAAGAGAAGGGTGCGAAATTACCGGGGTTCGAGCGCAAAGACTTCGAAACCCTCTGCCGTCACGCGCCAGCGCACGTTGAAATCGTGTAGCCAGACGGCGTACGTTTTGCCTGTCTCTTCACCCTTACGATACGCAGGACGCGGGTCCTGTGCCAGCACTTCACCAATAAATGTTTTTAGCAGCGGATAACGTTTTTCCATCATCAGAAGTTGTTGCTCAACCTCAGGGGTGAAACCGACCGCCATTTCCGCGACTGGCGCATGCTGTGCATAGCTGGCGGTGGCATTGGGTAGTGCTTCAGCAAACGGCAGGTAGGGCTTGATATCGACCACCGGAGTTCCGTCGACCAGATCCAGACTGCCCAGTTGTAGGACGACGTTATCTTTCTGGCAGACAATACCTTTTAGTTCGACCAGCGACATGCCGACAGGGTTAGGGCGAAAGGTCGAACGTGTAGCAAAGACGCCCATTCTGGCGTTGCCGCCAAGTCGGGGCGGGCGTACGGTTGGCCGCCATCCACCTTCCATTGTCTGGTGAAAAACAAAAATCACCCACAAATGGCTGAACGCTTCCAGGCCGCGAACGGCATCGGCCTGGTTATACGGTGCGAGCAAATGCAGTTCGCCGTTGGCACTTTTCACCAGACCTGGCTGGCGTGGAACGGCGAATTTTTCTTTATAGGGAGAGCGGATAAAGCCTATTTGCTCGAACTGAAAGTGGCTCATTTCGTCGAAATATTCAGTGCAGAACCAATGCAAACCGCCTGACGGTAGCAACCCGGTGTTCCGCTGGTCACTTCGCAGCTGTGCAGCAATACCGCATTCGCTTTCATTTTAGAGGCATTTATCTGCATGCGTTTGCGTGCGGTTGGAATACTTGGAGGAGAATCCTGGTTTGATGCCTGGCAGGATTCACCGCTGACTTCACCCAGATCGCGGAATGGTTTACCAACCAGATCTTCAGCGTTGGTGATAATTCTTACCGGTGTGGCACGCGGTGCTTTTGGTTTTTCTGGCTCCACTTTCGGCGGGGTCGTAGTGCTTTGAACGGGTTCAACAGGGGATCTGCTTAACATAGAACAGCCGCTCAACATGAGTGCTACTAAACAGATCGGTAAAGCACGCATAATATTTCCTCAATGAATGATCTAAACGTCAGATATTGAATCAGGTGCTTGCATAAATGACAAGACGGGCAAGCGCCCGTCCTGATGATATTACAGATTTTGGAAACAGCCTAAAATTACCAGCCCTTAACAGCGCCGCCATTGAAGACTTTGTTTGCCGCTTCGTAAACTTCGTCAGACTGATACGCCTCAACGAATTTCTTCACATTCTCAGCATCTTTATTGTCTTCGCGAGTTACGATCAGGTTTACGTACGGGGAGTCTTTATCTTCAACAAAGATACCGTCTTTTGCCGGGGTCAGGCCGATCTGGCTGGCGTAGGTGGTATTGATAACCGCCAGCGCGATCTGTGCGTCGTCCAGTGAACGCGGCAGCTGTGGTGCTTCCAGCTCTACCAGTTTCAGGTTTTTCGGGTTTTCAACCACATCCAGCGCGGTTGGCAGCAGGCCAACGCCGTCTTTCAGTTTGATCAGGCCCACTTTCTGCAGCAGCAGCAGGGAACGACCGAGGTTAGTCGGGTCGTTTGGAATCGCTACCTGAGAACCGTCCTGCAGTTCATCCAGTGATTTGATTTTTTTGGAATAGCCAGCAATTGGGTAGACGAACGTATTGCCTGCAGCAACCAGTTTGTAACCGCGATCTTTGATCTGCTGATCCAGGTATGGTTTGTGCTGGAAGGCATTGGCATCGATATCGCCTTTGCTCAGCGCTTCGTTAGGCAGGACGTAATCGTTGAACGTGACCAGTTCAACGTCCAGACCGTATTTTTCTTTCGCCACTTTCTGTGCGACTTCGGCAACCTGCTGCTCTGCGCCAACAATAACGCCCACTTTGATGTGGTTTGGATCTTTTTCATCCTGACCGCAACCCACAAGTGCCAGAGAACCGATCAGGGCTCCAACTGCCGCAAAGGTTTTGAATTTGAACGCCATGCTTATTTCCTTTTCTTAATGAGTTTTTCTGTGTTGTGTGTAACGTTACTTGTGCGTGACCGCCCGGACGATGCGATCGCCGGATAACTGAATTAAATAAACCAGAACGACAAGTAATACCAGTACTGTATTCATCACGGTAGCGTTGTATCCAATGTAACCGTATTGATAGCCAATCTGCCCAAGACCGCCCGCACCGACGGCCCCGCCCATTGCTGAGTAACCGACCAAGGTAATCAGCGTGATCGTTGCCGCATTCACCAGGCCTGGCAACGCTTCTGGTAGTAACACTTTACGCACGATCTGTAACGGCGTAGCGCCCATCGCTCTTGAGGCTTCAATCAGCCCGGTCGGGATTTCCAGCAGCGCGTTTTCTACCATTCGGGCAATAAACGGTGCGGCACCCACGGTCAGCGGGACGATAGCGGCCTGTAAACCGATCGAGGTGCCGACAATCATGCGGGTAAATGGAATCATCCATACCAGCAGTATAATGAATGGGATGGAGCGGAAAATATTGACCAGCGCTGACAGCGTACGATAGAGCTTCGCGTTCTCGATGATTTGCCCCGGGCGCGTGACGTACAGTAGTACGCCGACGGGCAGGCCAATCACAAAGCCAAAAAAACCGGACACAAAGGTCATTGCCAGCGTTTCCCATACGCCGCGAACTAGCAGCCACATCATTGGCTCAGACATAACCCAGTACCTCTACTTTTACATGGTGTTCCTGCAGCCAGTTGATGGCCGCTTGTGTATCTTCTTGTGCGCCGTGCATTTCAGTCAGCATGATGCCGAACTTGACGCCACCGGCGTAATCCATCTGCGCACTGATAATGTTGTTGTTCACATTAAAGCGGCGAGCAATTTCGGAAAGCAGTGGGGCATCGACAGAGTGGCCGGTAAACTCCATACGCAGCATCGGGACGCTATCGGCTTCTGGTTCTGCTTTTAAGCGTTCCTGATAATCTTCTGGAATATCCAGATGCAGCGTGGATTGAATGAATTTCTGCGCCAGCGGCGTTTTCGGATGTGAAAACACTTCGCTCACCGTGTCCTGCTCGATCAGTTCACCGTTACTGATAACCGCCACGCAGTCACAAATACGTTTTACGACGTCCATCTCATGGGTAATCAGCAGGATGGTTAACCCAAGACGGCGGTTAATGTCTTTCAGTAATTCCAGAATCGAACGGGTCGTTGCCGGATCGAGTGCGCTGGTGGCCTCATCGCACAGCAATACCTTCGGTTGGCTTGCCAGCGCACGGGCAATGGCGACACGCTGTTTCTGGCCGCCTGAAAGGTTGGCGGCATAGCTGTCGTGCTTATCGCCAAGGCCCACTAAATCCAGTAGCTCGGTAACGCGACGTTTGATCTCTTCTTTTGGGGTGTTGTCCAGCTCCAGTGGAAGCGCGACGTTACCAAATACCGTGCGGGAAGAAAGCAGGTTAAAGTGCTGGAAAATCATGCCGATTTGACGGCGAGCTTTGGTCAGCTCGGATTCAGAAAGCGTAGTGAGCTCCTGACCGCCGACCTGTACACTGCCCTCCGTTGGGCGTTCAAGTAAGTTAACGCAGCGGATGAGCGTACTTTTACCGGCACCTGAGGCGCCAATAACGCCATAAATCTGTCCGGCAGGAACATGCAGGCTGACATTGTTCAGTGCCTGAATGGTGCGCGTCCCCTGCTGGAACACTTTGGTGATATTCGAAAGTTTAATCATGGGTTATTTATTATCGTAATTAAGTTAGCCGTGGCATTTTCGTCTGTCTGGTACGGTCGACGTCGTTAATAAGATGGATGTTAAGGCATCCAGACGTCTAAATCAATCTGGCTTTGCACGATGAGCACTTTCTTGCCTGCCGAAACATGCGATACTAGAGCAACATGCCTTATTCAGGAGCTATAAAAGGTGGCAAAGTCTGTACCTGCAATTTTTCTCGACCGTGACGGCACCATTAATGTGGACCACGGTTACGTACATGAGATCGACGAGTTCGAGTTTATCGACGGCGTTATTGATGCCATGCGTGAACTTAAACAGATGGGCTATGCACTTATCGTCGTGACTAACCAGTCGGGTATTGCCCGCGGTAAATTTACTGAAGCGCAGTTCGAAACGCTGACGGAGTGGATGGACTGGTCGCTGGCCGATCGTGATGTTGATCTGGATGGCATCTACTATTGTCCTCACCACCCGCAGGGAACGGTAGAAGAGTACCGCCAGGTTTGCGACTGTCGTAAACCGCATCCAGGAATGCTTCTCTCTGCGCAAGAGTTCCTGCACATAGATATGGCGGTTTCCTATATGGTGGGCGACAAAATAGAAGATATGCAGGCAGCAGCCGCCGCTAACGTTGGGACCAAAGTATTGGTGCGCACGGGTAAGCCTGTCACGCCAGAAGCAGAAAATGCGGCTGATTTAGTGATAAATAGCCTGGCTGACCTGCCATTGGCGATAAAAAAGCAGCAAAAGTAAGCGTTATGGATAAAAGGTGAGCGGTTGAAACAAAAATGCATTTTTCCGCTTGTCTTCCTGAGTCGACTCCCTATAATGCGCCTCCATCGATACGGCGGATGTGAATCACTTCACACAAACAGCCGGTTCGGTTGAAGAGAAAAACCTGAAAATAAACGGTTGACTCTGAAAGAGGAAAGCGTAATATACGCCACCTCGCAACAGTGAGCGAAAGCCGTGTTGCACTGCTCTTTAACAATTTATCAGACAATCTGTGTGGGCACTCGAAGATACGGATTCTTAACGTCGCAAGACGAAAAATGAATACCAAGTCTCT